>CALEDJ010000044.1 GCA_937951485.1 uncultured bacterium | reverse complement strand
AGGGGGGTGGCGCGAAGCGCCGGGGGATGTAGAAAGAACACAACATTTCCCGCTGCAGGTCACTCCGCCATAACGTAACGTGATTTCTATTATGGCGATTCAGGCGCGGGCTCGGATTCTGCGGGCGGTGTCGGCGCGGGTTCTTCCTCCAAGACGGATTCATCGGGCGTTTCTTCCACTCCCTCGGGCGGTGCTTCCCCTTCTGCGGGGGCTTTCTCGGCGGCATTTCCGCCGCGGCGGTCGCGACCAAGCACGCCCCGCACGCCACCCACGACCCCGCCTACGACGCCGCCGACCACGCCGGTCACACCGCCCACTACGGGGGATGTGACGCCCTCCACGACCGTGCCGACGCCGTCCACCACCGTGCCGACAACGCCCTCGCGGCGTTCATCCTTGCGGATGGGGATGACCCCGGCGTCCAGCCGAACGTTGGGGTCAAAAGGAGAACCCCTCATACGGATGCGAAACCCCATGCCTTCGCGCAGCATCCCCACAGCGTCGCCCACCAGCGGCACACGGTCCACGATGCCCGTGACGGATTCCAGGACATTGAAACCGAGGTCCACCTCCATGCTTTCGCCGGGCAGGTTCACCAGCCCGGCCCCATCCAGGGCATAAGACTTTTCGGTTAACGCAACGTCATGCACCCTTATCGTTCCATTGGTCATGTCGAGTTTCAGTTTGGCCGAACGAAAGGTCAACCCTTCATCGCGCAGCGAGGGAACGCTCAGCCGCAGGATTTCGGTGGTGCGCAGCACGGCGAGGATTTTGGTGGCGTATCCCAGTTTTCCCAACCCGCCCTTTTCCGCCGTAATGTCTATCGTCCCGTTAAGTCCCCTGTACAGCGGCATGCCGCTGGCGGCGGGGAAACGCATGTCCACCACGCCGGTTGCCAGACCGGTGATGCCGCGCGGTTGCTCGAAGGTGACATCATCGAGAAAGCGCAAGTCCATCGCGTTCAACTTCAGATTCGTCACGATGGTGGCGGGCGCGCCGTCCTTGCCGTAAATCATTTCGGCCCGCCCCGTCACATCGCCGGCATAGGGTTTGAACGTGAGGTTGCTGATTCTGACGCCTTCGGGCGTCACATCAATGTCAGCGCGCACGTCGTCCATCCGGCCTCGCCGGTAATAGACCGACTGCAATTGCACCCGGGCCTTGCCCGGCATGCCGCCGGGCGCGGATACCGTCATTTCGCCGGGCGCATCGCGGGGCCGCGGCGAAACGGTTCCGGCGCCGTTCTTGTCCGCCATCATGGTCGTCACCGCCTGGTACATCGCCTCCACGGCGTTCAGGTTGAGTTTCGGGCCTTCCACGGTGGCGTGCCACATGCCATCGCGTGTGACCGCGTTGATGGTGCAGTCGCTGTCCGCGCCCCGGATGTGAACATGGTCGAGTTGAATCGCATCGGGACGGTACGACACCAGACCGGTCACATTGTCAACGGCCACTTCCGGCGACAGCGTCAAGCCCACGTTTTCCAGTTGCAGGGAAACCGTCATCGGGGTGAGGTCCACCGAACCGCGCACGCGGCCCCGCGCGGACGCGCCTTCCACCAACAACGCCGACAAGGGCTGCAAATTAAGGTCCAATTCCGGAATCCGGGGCGCGTCGCCGCGCAAGTCCACGTCAATCTGTTCACCATTGATGCCGATTCGCACGGACTGCGGCGCAAAGGGCTTCTGGGGCGCCCCCCCGCGCGCCTGCACCTGCAACGGCACGCCCTTGCGTTTGTGCAAGTAATCACCTATGCGCACCACCGCATCGTTCAGCGCCGCGACGGCCTGGAACGACTGGGCCGGGAAATCCACCGACGCCTCGACATTCACCGGGCCCTCCGCGATCACCTGTGCGGGCAGGGCCTTGGCCAGCGCCGCCGTCGGGAAGGACGCTGTGGCCTGCACGGTCGCAGGGGCGATGGCATTATCCTTCAGCGCAAGATTGACGCGCGCGTCGAGCGCGGGCGAACCCTGTCGGACGGCATGGACAAATCCCTCCGGCGCGCCGGGCTGCGGCAGCCGCACTTCCACGTCGAAACTGGAGGCGCCATAGACGGACAGCACCGGCAGGCCGTATTCCGTCGCCGCGCCTTCGGGCAGGAAGGGCTTCGCGGCGCGCGCGATGTCGGCGATCACGACCCCGCGCACCGATTGATCGGCCAGCACGTATTGTCCGTCAAACTGCAACACGCCCGTCGTTTCGGAGGTTGCGCTGATTTTCGCCCTGACGCGCTGCAAATCGCTGGTGAACGTGGCGGCAATGCCGGAAAGACGGTCGGTGAATGCCGGGGTTTGCACGGTCGCGCGCCCATCGCGCACTGCGCCTTCGATGGCCAAATCCTTCGGAAGCCCCTCGCCGGGGACGATCGTCGCGGCGATGCGCTTGCAGGACAACGTGCCCGCTACGCCCGAAACCATATTCTCCGGCAGAAAGGCCTGCACCAGCGCTGCGGCGAGATCGAGGTCCGCCGACAGGTCCACCGCCACCGCGCCGGTCTTGAGGTCCGGGCGCAGTTTTCCATTGACGCCGATGCCTTGCGCCTTGAGTCCTTCCAGATGCACCGCGCCCTCGCGAAACGCGACCCCGCCCTGCAATTGCTCAATTTCCAAAGGCGCGGCCCGGTCCGGCAGGATGATTGCGGCGGATACGTTTCGTAGGGTCGCCTCCGCGACCAAATCCTCCGGCGGCATGGGCCGCCCCGGCCCGAAGACACCGCTGAGACGTTTGAGCGTGACGCCGCCGATCAGACGCTTCACGCTGTCCAGCGGGAGGAACATGGCGAGTTTCTCGCGGCTGAGTTCCGCCTCGCCCGAAAGTTTCACCGCCGCCGTCAAGGTGTCGAGGTCGGGGCTGATCGCGCCGCGAATCTCGAAGCCCTCGCTTTTCAGGGACTGAATATGAAATGCGTTGTCCTTTACCCCGATGCGCCCCGCAATGGCGGGAAACGCCGCAGTACCGTCCGCCAGCGTGAGGTCTATCCCGTCCAGCGCGATGTCGCCCGAAAGCACCCCCAGCGTCCCCGACGGCAGCGCGCCGATATGAAAATCCATGATGGCGAAGCGGGCGTCCGAGCGGGGAACGAGGCGCATGCCTGCCATCGGAATCATCGCCAGCAGGACCTGCAACCCTTCCCCGGACGCGGTGGCCTTGGGCACGCGGAACGTCATGGCGTCCGCCGCGATTTCCGCTTCGGCCAGCGCTTCCAGTCCCGCGGAATCCAGGCGCGCGTCGCGCACCGTCAGCACGCCGTCGCGGTACGCGGCCATCGCGCCGATGCGCCCGGAAAACGCATCCGAAACCGCCGTGCGCATATCGCCGGAGAGTTCCACGGTGATTTCTTCGGTCACAGCGCCCTGGACCTTGGCGTCGAGCGTGATCCGCGTGTGCGGGATACGCGGGTCCCCCGCCAAATCCTCGATATCCAGTTGTCGGATGGATGCCGTGCCGTCAATGCGCGGCGATGCCCCCGAAAGGTCCGTCGTCACCCCCGCGGTCAGCGCCGCGTCGCCCCCCAGGAACGGAAGCGCCGCTTCCACCGCCGCCGGAATCCGTGACGCGAGAACATCGCGCGCCATTGCGTTGCCGCGCAGCCACACCACGTCGCCCCGACGCACCGTCACATCGCGCGCGCGCACCTCGGCCACCCGAATGGCGAAGCCCGCAACACGCAGCGCATCCCGTTCGCCCCTGGACGCACGTCCCGGCGTTTCGGCGTCCTCGCCGTCGGTTTTTCCGGCAAAGTGTTCGCGCACCGCGTTGATGCGTTCCAGCAGTGCGTCGTTGCTGTCCGGCAGCGTGACCGTCACGTCCCGCAACTGCACCCCGGTCACATCCACCCGCCGCCGCAACAGGCCGAAGACATCCACCTGCACGTCCGCCCGCGCCGCCGTCGCCTGGAAATCGCCCGCGCCCACTGCGATGTCCCGCGCCGTCAGGCGGGGCGACGGCAAAAGCCGCAGCGTTGCGCCGCCCACCGTCGCCGGCAAGCCTGTGTATCGTTCCACCAGCCCGGTGATCATCGGCAGGTAGCGATCCACCCGGACGATCCATTTCACGCCCTGCCAGCCGCCGGCCACCAGCACCACCACCGCCAGTGCCACGACTGCCCATCGCCGCCAGCGCGGCCGCTTTTCGGTTGTTTTTGTCGTATCCATGTCTTACAGGATACCAGAAAGGGGAGGAATTGACCAGAAAAACCCGGAAAAACACTACCAATACTTGGCGCTTTACAATGTTTTCTTGTCCTCACTGCCCCCACCCCCATACGCATCATCTCCAAAGCATGTGAAGTGGCTGAAATGATATACAGCGCAACGGAACACAGCACGCAGGCCATCGAGGAAAAAAAGCGGGGTCCGCAGTGCTGCGTGCACTGTGCAAATGCAAAATCCGCCGCTTATTTCATCAGCACTTCCGCGCCGCGCCCTTGGGCGATGAGGGAAGTGTAGGTTTTCAATTCGTTCTGAATCTTTTTATCGGTCAGGTCAATGCGGACACCGCGTTCGGCGGCCATGTAGGCGGCCTGGCAGAGTTTGGTGATTTCGAGGCCGTACGCGAAGTTGAGGAAGCCGTCTTTGCCCTGCTTGAATGCGGCGACGGCGTCTTCGATTTCGTCCACATAACCGTAAAGGTCCGCTTCGTTCGGCTCGACGATGAGCAGGCCGCGGGACGCGGTGGACTTTTCGAGCGCGGCTTCCGCGTCGGCGACCGCCTCGGCGGCGTCATCGCCGATGAAGATTTGGAGCGAGGACTGGAGCGAGTTGAACTCGAAGGCGTAGCCCGGCCCCAGGCCGTCCATCATGAGGCGCAGGCCCTGCTTGTCGTACATCCACGAATTGGTGAATTGGCCTTTGACGATCTGGCCGGTCTCCGGGTTGCGGAAGGAGACGATGCCGGTGGCGAAGTCCTCGGCGGGCGTCTTGCCATAGTCCACGCCCATGCGGTCGAGCAGGCGCTTGCGCCATGGCGGCAGGCCCCACTTGAGCAGGGCCGTCTCCGCCGACACGTCCACCGGCTCCAGAAAAGTCACCGGCTTGCCGGCGGGCGTCAGCACGAACCAGCAGCAGGCGATGCTGTGGCAGCCCATGTCGCAGAGCACGCCGCCACCCTGGCGCGTGGGGTCCCAGAACCAGCCTTCATGCGGTCCGCTGTGTTCCTCGGCGCTGCGCGCCAGCCCCAGCGGCCCCATGGCCCGCTGCTGCGGCAGTAACTGCTGCATCTGCGCGCGGATGCCCTTCATGTGAATCTGGTTCTCGAAATAGGCGGTCGGCAGGCCCGTTTCCCCGGCGATGTCCACCAGCCGCTGCGCTTCGGCCACGGTCCGGCCCAGGGGCTTCTCGCAGATGATGCCCTTGAGTCCCGCACCCGCCTTCACCGCGTCGCGGATTTGTTCCATCAATTCGATGCGGGCGTAGTTCGGCGCGAAAATCGCCACGGCGTCCACATGCTTGCACAACTCCGCCACGTCTGGATACACCTTGCACGGCCCTACGCCTGTCTCATTGGCGGTCGCGGCGAGTTCCTCCGCGCCCTTCAGCGCATGGACCCCGGCCAGGCTGACATCCCGCACGCCCCTCAACGCCCTGGCCTGGAATTTTGCGATGAACCCCGCCCCGATAAACCCCAACTTGAAATTGCTCATGGCTTCTTCTCCTTTCGGCGGACTGGCCGCCGCATCCGCGCCTGTGGTTAAACACTTGTGCTTCGATTATAGGAAACGCCTCCCGCGCCGCACAACCACGACAGGCGCATGACGCCCCTGCCCCGCCCCATCCACTCCGCACGTTTGATCCTGCCGAACCCGGCGCACCCACGGGTGGGGCTTGGCTCAAACGTCGCGAAAAACTGGACAAAACATCGTCCGTCTGCTATGATCATAAATCTCAAGGCGGCGTAGCTCAGTTGGTAGAGCAGCGGAATCATAATCCGCGTGTCGGCGGTTCGATCCCGTCCGCCGCTACCAGAACAATGCACGGCGGGTCCGGTCTGAAAACCGGCCCGCCGGTTGTCTGTTTTCAGGGAGACTCCGGCATTCGCGGCATGGGCTTTTTTGGCGCTCGCGTTTGGGACGCCGCGGTGTGCTATGATGCATCACAACCGAAAACACGGGGGAAATCATGAGCGGGCGCGGGAAGATTCTGATCGGGATGGCGGCGGCGATCGTCGTGCTGCTGGCGGTGGCGGGGGCGTATCCCTTTGTCGTGGGGGATATGGAGACGCTTGTGCTCGATGATGCGCTGCGCGCCAAAATGCCTGACTGCCATTTCATCCGGCTGTCCGATGGCGTCACGCACTATGAATGGGCCGGGCCGGAAGACGGGCCGGTGGTCGTGCTGGTGCACGGTTTTTCCGGGGGGGCGTTCATCTGGGACCGACAGATAAACGCGTTGGCGGACGCGGGTCTCCGGGTGCTGCGCTATGACCTCTATGGACGCGGCTATTCGGACCGTCCCCGTATCCGCTACGACGCAGACCTCTTTGACCGGCAACTCGTTGAACTGCTCGGTGCGTTCGGTGCGGTCGGGCCGGTGGATCTCGTGGGGCTGTCCATGGGCGGGGCGATCGCCATGCACTTTCTCGACCGGCATCCGGAGCGTGTGCGGCGCTACGCGCTCATTGCGCCGGCGGGTTTCCCTGTGGATGTGCCGCTGCGTTACCGCGCGGTGCAATGGCCCCTCTTCGGCGAATGGCTGCTGAAACTCATGGGCGACCATACTCTGATCCGCAACATCGCGCAACCTTTTCAGAGTAATCCCGACGAAGCCGCCGCCTTTGTCGCGCTCTACACCGAACCCATGCGGTACAAAGGCTACAAGCGCGCGCTTCTGTCCACGCTGCGCCACAATCCGCTGCTTACGCTCCGTCCGGTATATGAGCGCGCCGGACAGAAACCGCATCCCGGCCTTCTCATCTGGGGCGATCATGACCATGTGGTGCCATACGCCCATCATGCGCAAGTCATTCAAGCCATACCCCACATCGAGTTTCACGCCGTCGCCGGGGCCTGTCACACGGTCAACTACGAGGTTCCGGATATCGTCAACCCCATTCTTATCGAGTTCCTGAAGCGAAACGGCTGACGGATCGTTCCGTTGGCCAATGCCCGGGGTTGAGGCATTTGCGAAATGGACTGTTTTTGCGTTTAAGAACACGAAATGTCTGGGACTCTTGACGGAACTGAGGTCCGAAACGCCCATTTCGCCAATGCCCGGGGTTGTCACGAAGTTGACCCAATTCCCGCGAAGAGGGTACGCTATGGGTCCGCGTCATTTGAGTTGTGAAGCGGCGTCATCGGGAATCTCATCCGTTGCGAGGAGACACTTTGCAGTGAACAAGAAACTGCTGATTGGGTTCGGCGTCGTGTTGGCGGTGTTGGTCATTGTGCCGATTGCGGGCCAACTGGCGGGTGGCATGGGCGGCGCGTCGCCGCAGCCGGTGCAAAAGCCGCCCCCGGAGCCGCCCAAGTGGAATGCGACCAACCTCGTCGGCACCGCATGGGAAGTCAAGACCAAGGAATTGCCGGTGGCCGTCACGATCACGCTGAATTCCGGCGGGCAGGCCGTGGCCACCGTGCCCGCGATGTTCGCGCCCATCGCGCGCCAGATGATCGGCACGGACACCCTGACAGGCAACTGGCGGGTGGAGGGCGCAAAATTGATTGCGTCGGTGGAGTTCCAGGGAAAGAAGAACGAAGTGGCCTGCGACATCATCGGCGAGCGCATCTTTGCCGGCGACGTTGAAATCAAAAAGGTTCGCTGATTTCCGCGTTCGAGCGCGAACCACGCGTTGTCCTGCGCCGGGCGCGGTGCAGACGCGGCCTGGAGCGATGTTTCCACACATCCGCCGGAAAGGCAATTTACCATGAACAAGAAAGTGTTGATTGTCTTTGCGGCAGTGCTGGCGTTGGTGCTGGCGGTGCCGTTGATCGCCGGTCTGGCAGGCGCGCCGCCGCCCGCGCCGCAGGAATCATCCACCCCCAGACCGCCCGACGACGCGCCTGCGGCGCTCCCGACACCCCCGCCGCAAGCCCCCCCGCCTCAGGTGCAACAGCCTTTATATACGCCCCCGCCGCAACATGCCGCGCCGTTTCAGTTCGACGCCAATTCTCTGACGGGCACGGGCTGGCAGGTGAACACCCCCTACGGCACGGTCCAGATTTTTCTCGAGCCGGGCGGCCAATTGGTCGCCACGCATCCCATGGTCGGGCAGGTGACGGGGAACTGGCGCGTGGCGGGCCGGCAGGTGACTGCAACCGTCAGCGCATTCGGCCAGACCCAGACTATCGCATGTGAAATCCGGGGCGATCAACTCGTCTATCAGGGACGGCCCGTCCAGCGCATCCGCTGAGGAACAAAGAACACGATCATCGGGCCGCGTTCAGTTCATGGAAACATGGCATTCACATGGCGCCGCAAGCTTCTGTCCGGATTTTCCTCAGCAAGCGTAGGGTGCTTCACGTCCCTTGCGCCCCGTGTGTTCTGTTGGTTTCTTGTTTGCCTGTTGACCCTGCGGTACATGATATCCTTTAGAAACCACCGTGTCTTTGCTTAAAATGACTGCCTGAACACCGTCTCCTTCACCACAACCACCGAGGTTGCTGCAATGAGTCTGCCCATGATTGTCGCCATCGCCCTGGGTTTGGCGATGGACACCTTCGCCGTGGCCATTGCCGCCAGCGTGATGCTGGGCGGGACGTCTCCCCGGCAGATTTTCCGCTTCGCATTCCATTTCGGCATGTTCCAGACGATCATGCCGATCATCGGCTGGGGTGCGGGCTTGTCCTTCGAGCAGTGGATCAAGGCCTGGGACCACTGGGTGGCCTTCGGCCTGCTCTCCTTCATCGGCGTCAGGGCCATCGCGGGCGCGTTCCGATCCGAAGAAAACACATCCCAGACCGCCGACCCCACGCGCGGCCTGAGCCTCATTGTCCTGTCCTTCGCCACCAGCATTGACGCGCTCGCCGTGGGCATCAGTTTCGCCGTGCTCGACGTCCACATCTGGTCCGCCGTCGTCATCATCGGTGTCGTCACCGGACTCGTCACCATAACCGGCATGCTCATCGGCAACCGCATCGGGTCCCGCTTCGGAAAACGCATCGAAATCCTCGGCGG
>CALEDJ010000043.1 GCA_937951485.1 uncultured bacterium | reverse complement strand
CATCGTGGGCGCGACCAGCCGCACCCTGGATATTCTGCACGCCCTGGAGGAGGACACCGGCCGCTACACCTGCGCCTACCTCAAGCCGGTGGCCTTCTACGGCGCGCCGCCGCAGCCCGCCGTCTATGGCCCCATTGACGTGCGGGTCGGCGGCGCGATGCCCGCCGCGGGCATCCCCGGTCTGCTGGGCGCGGTCGGCTTGCTGGCAGGCGCGGCGTTTGTTTGCCTGCGACGCCGGCGTTGAGAATAAGGTATAATGGATTCGTTGCCTGGGCGGGAATGCGGAAGTTCGCGGGAACGAGGGGTCCCATAGGACATAGATGACCTGTGGGGCTTGGAGGAAGAGAACATGCTCAGGTTTTCCGCAATTTCTTGTCGGGTTTTATCAGTCATACACATATATATGTGTTAGCGTTGAATTTTCCCAAACAACCCAAGGAGTTCATGTCATGAAACGCACACGGAAAAAAATCGGCTTCACCCTCATTGAACTGCTGGTGGTGATCGCCATCATCGGCATCCTGGCGGCGATATTGCTGCCGGCGCTGGCGCGGGCGCGGGAGGCTGCGCGCCGTTCGAGTTGCCAGAACAATCTCAAGCAATTCGGCCTGGTGCTCAAGATGTACTCGAATGAATCGCCGGGCGGGAAATATCCCCCGGCGCAACATCAGCCGGTATGCAGCCCGGCGTGTCCAGGCGTTCTGCCGACACCCCTCTGCTCGGCGGTGTACCCGGAATATGCCACAGATCCGAACATCTATGTGTGCCCCTCCAGCGCATCCCATTCCATAAGCGACATGTACTATGGCGACGGCACGCCCATTCTGCAATTCCGCGGGCAGCACGGCGACCAGACCTATAACGACTGGTGGAAAGCGTCATGGTCGTATATGTACTTCGGATTCGTTTATGATCGCTGTGACAGCATTCCGGAATACTTGGTGGATGTGGATCCGAGTCTGGCGGTTCTTCTGGCGGCTGTTGCGCCTGATGTCGTGATTCCGCCGGGCCAAAAGGCGCCGGCGCAGTTTCAAAGCCAGTGGTTGAAAATCATGCTGGTAGATACGGCCAACACTTCCCCGCCGGCGCCTCTGGGGGCGATGCCCTACAACTGGTATGGCCCCTTTCCGCCATATGAAAACGATACGACCGGCCTTGCACCGCATGGCAACGCCGGCGGTGACACGGTCTATCGCCTGCGCGAAGGCATCGAGCGTTTCCTCATCACCGACATCAACAATCCCGCAGCAAGCGCGCAGGCGCAAAGCACGCTCCCGATCATGTGGGACATTGTTTCCGCGAAGATTCAGTCTTTCAACCACGTCCCCGGCGGCGGCAATGTGCTGTTTATGGACGGGCATGTGGAATTCATGCGCTATCCTGGAAAGAAGGCCCCGGTGACCCAGGAACTCGCCATTGCGGCCAGTATTTTCTGAAAAACGGCTGCCATTCGCCTGGTGGACCAGCGCCGCCACGGCGTATCCGACAAGCCGGGCAGCGTGCGCCGACCGCGTCCGCGGCAAGCGGATCGCCTGAGGAGAATCGCGCGCCTGTCGAGCCGATTGACGGTGGACGCAGAAGGGGGATACTGCGGCCGTGATACCACCTGTCCGGCGGACGGAAGGAGTCGGCGGGTTGACATAGGGCGACGGCGAACTTACAATATTGTCAGATTGGCGCCGGGATAATGCCCGGCATTTTGTTCAGGGAGTATTCATGAAACCCACAGTGGTGGAACTGGTGAATGTCATCCTGCAGCGGGTGGCCGAGAATGGCGGCGTCCCCCCCTCGGTGGACGGGATGCGTTCATGGCTCATACAGCAGGGGTATCGCAAGGGCGATATTGATGCCGCATTCAAGAAGTTGCGTCCGCGCCTGAACGCGGAAAACGCGGCCGTGTCTTGCACGCCGGGGTCGGTGCGGCAATTGTCGGTCTATGAGGCCTGCAAACTGTCGCCGGAGGCCCGCAATGCGCTGGCGCGGCTGGAATTGTTTGAATTGATTCAGCCGCATGAGCGGGAATTGCTGCTGGACCGGCTGGCGCAATTTGAGGGCGAGGTCGGCATGGAGGATTTGGATTATCTGTTGTCGTGGCTGACCTGCTCGGTCCGGGACGTGGAGTCCCAGCAGACGATTTACCATGTGCTTGAGGGCAACCGACAGGCGCTTCACTG
This sequence comes from uncultured bacterium, assembly GCA_937951485.1. Taxonomy (GTDB): domain Bacteria; phylum Hydrogenedentota; class Hydrogenedentia; order Hydrogenedentales; family CAILVY01; genus CALEDJ01. The sequence continues at coordinate 56,954 of CALEDJ010000043.1, read as the reverse complement.
AATGGCGGACAAACAGGGTTTTTGCACGCCCATTCCGCAGGGAGTGGGCGTGATTCGCGTATAGGGGAATGTATTTCCATGGCAAAATATCTGGTTGTGGTGGAGTCGCCGGCGAAGGCGCGCACCATTAACAAGTTCTTGGGACCCAGTTATATTGTTCGGGCAAGCAACGGCCATGTGCGCGACCTGCCGAAGAACGAACTCGGCGTTGACATCGCAAACGATTTCGCGCCGAAGTATGTGGGGCTGCCGGAAGCGAGGAAGGCCATCCAGGGCTTGCGTGACGCCGCGAAGAAGGTCGAGCGCATTCTCGTCGCCTCGGACCCCGACCGCGAGGGCGAGGCCATCGGCTGGCATGTGGCGGCCCTGCTCGAACGCGAGAAAAAACCCATCGAGCGCATCGTATTCAACGCGATCACCAAGCGCAGCGTGCTCGAAGCGGCCAAACACCCCCGGCCCATCAATGAGAATCTGGTGAACGCGCAGCAGGCGCGACGGGTGCTGGACCGGCTGGTGGGCTACAAACTCAGTCCGCTGCTCCAGGGGAGCGTGCAGCGGGGGCTGAGCGCGGGCCGCGTGCAGTCGGTCGCCGTGCGCATGGTCTGCGACCGCGAGGATGAAATCCGCCGCTTTGTCGCCGAGGAATACTGGACCATTGACGTCACGCTGCGCACGCCCCGGGGGGACATCTTCATCGCCCGGCTCAATCAGATTCGCGGCGAAAAGGCGGTCATCCCCGACGCGGAAACGGCCCAGGCCATTCTCCGCGCGCTGGAAGGCGCGGAATACCGCGTCGCGTCGGTCGAGCGCAAGGAAGTCCGCCGCCGTCCCTATCCGCCCTTCATCACCAGCACGCTGCAACAGGAAGCCCTGCGCAAACTGCGGCTCCGCCCGCGCCAGACCATGCGCATCGCCCAGCAGTTGTATGAGGGCGTGGATCTGGGCGAAGAGGGGCGCGTGGGTGTCATCACCTACATGCGCACCGACTCCACGCGGATTGACCCGGAGGCATTGGACGACGTGCGCGCCTACATTCGCGCCAACTTCGAGCCGGCCATGCTCCCCGAACAGCCTAATTTCTACAAGGGCAAGAAAGATGCGCAGGACGCGCATGAGGCTATCCGACCCACCGCCACGGCGCGCACCCCGGACAGTATCCGCGCCTATCTCGACAATGACCAGTACAATCTGTATCTGCTTATCTGGCAACGGTTCGTGGCATCGCAGATGACCCCCGCCGTGCTGGACCAGACGACCATTGACACGCTGGCGCGCGAACACAATTTCCGGGCCACCGGGTCGGTCATGAAATTCCCCGGATTCACGAAACTCTATGAGGAAAGCGTCGAGGAAAACGGCGGGGACCCGGACAAGTCGCAGCAAAACCGGTTGCCGGAGGTCTTCCAGGACGAAATTCTGGGCGAGGAAGGCTTGCAGCCGGAACAGCATTTCACCAAGCCGCCCGCCAGATACACAGAAGCGGGGCTTATCCGCGCGCTGGAGGAAAACGGCATCGGCCGCCCCAGCACCTACGCCCCCATCATCAACACCATCACGGAGCGGGGCTATGTGGAACGCGAAAAGGGCCGCCTGAAACCCACGGACCTCGGCGAAAAGGTCAACAAACTCCTCGTGGAACACTTTCCCGACATCCTCGACATCCAGTTCACGGCGCGCATGGAGGAGGACTTGGACCACGTGGAGGAGGGCCGCCGCGAATGGCACGAACTGCTGCGCGACTTTTACGCCGCCTTTGAGAAAGATCTCACGGAGGCGCAGCGCCGCCTCGTCAGCAGCCTTCTGGAAGAGGATGCGACCTGCCCGATCTGCGGAAAAGGCATGGAAATGCGCGAAGGCCGGTTCGGTATGTTCATCGCATGCGTGGACTATCCCAAGTGCAAGGGCACCCGCCGCGTCACCAAGACGGCCGCCCAGGAGACGGATCAGAAATGCGAACAATGCGGCGCGCCCATGCTGCTGCGCCAGGGACGCTTCGGTCCGTTCATGTCATGTTCCACGTACCCCAAATGTAAGAACACCTATAGCCTGGACAAAGACGGGAACAGGGTGGTGCGCGCGCCCAAGGAACCGCCGCAGAAAACCGACCAGCGGTGCCCGGATTGCGGCGCTTTCCTGCTGATTCGCAAGAACCGGCGCGGCGAACCGTTCTACGGTTGCGAGAAGTACCCCAAGTGTAAATTCACCAGGCCGATGGAATTGGGTTTGAAATGCTTACGACCGGGTTGTGACGGGGACCTGGTGAGCAAGGTGGCGCGGGGCCGCCGCTTCGTCGGGTGCAACCGGCATCCCCAGTGCGACTTCGCGGTCTTCGGCCAGTTGGACAAGGCGACGCCATGCCCAAAATGCGCTAATTCCTGGACCTATATCACCAAACCGCGCAACAAGCCGCAGGTGCGGCATTGTCCCGTCCCCGGCTGCGGTTACGAAGAACAACTCCCGGAAGAGTCCCTGCCGGATAACGAGAACGATTAAGCGGCCGCCGCACACATGGCGGCAACTGAGGCGGCGCGATGTCGGCCATTGATATCCTGCACTTCGTGAATCACCTGAAGGTGGAGCGGGGCTGCTCCGCCCACACCTTGCGGGCCTATCTGCGCGATTTGGACCAGTTCTGTGATTTTCTGGAGAACGGTCCCGCCGCGTTTCAACGCAGTGGGCAGGAGGCCCGAATCCGCGCCTCGCTCGACCTGCTCCGGCGCGCCGCCAAGCACGACGTGCGCGCCTTTCTCGCGCATGTGCGCACCACCGGCGGCACGCCCCGCACCGCCGCGCGCAAACTCGCCGCCATCCGCGCCGCGTTCCGCTATTTTACGCGCACCGGCTTGCTGGATGAGAATCCCGCGCTGAGCGTGCGCGCGCCCAAACTGCCGCGCGACTTGCCCGATGTGCTGTCCATTCCCGAAGTGACCGCGCTGCTGGAAGCGCCGGATGCGGGCGACCCGCTGGGCGTGCGTGACCGCGCCATCCTGGAAACGCTCTACTCGAGCGGCGTGCGCGCCGCAGAACTTGCCGGGCTTTCTCTGCACGACCTGGACCTGGATCAGGGTGTCATGCGGGTGCTGGGAAAACGGAAGAAGGAACGCATTGCGCACCTGGGTTCCTACGCGGTGCGGGCGATCACGGCGTACCTGGCCGTTCGACCGCAACTCGGCGCGCCCGCGCACGCAAGGCTTTTCGTCAATGCGCGCGGCGGTCCGCTCACCACGCGCAGCATCCAGCGGATTGTGGAGAAATATGTGCGCCAAGTCTTGCCGGGCCGCCGCGAGATTTCCCCGCACACGCTGCGCCATACCTTCGCCACGCACATGCTGGATGCGGGGGCGGACCTGCGCGTCGTGCAGGAACTCTTGGGCCACGAAAGCCTCTCCAGCACGCAAATCTACACCCACGTCAGCATTGACCGGCTCAAGGAAGCCTACCGCGCCGCCCACCCTCACGCCTGACCGGACGTTGCAGAAGTGTTCGAGGAAGCGATGAGCCGCGCAGCACGTGCCCTGATCGTCGCACACGCCCGGCAATTCCATTTCGCCGGCGCTGCGTTCGGGATGGCCGACGGTCGCCTGGTAATCCATGCGGTGTCGCGTCACTTCCAGCGTATCGCGGCGACTCATCGGGCGTCCGAATGCCGCCCCGCCGGCCTCTGTGTCTTACCAGTCGCGTCCGACAAGAATGATCGCGTCCGGACGAAACGCGATGAGGTATTCCTGCGACACAAAATCGGTCCCCTTGTAGCCGATGGCGCGTGTGGCTTCGCTGTCCCCGACGAGCACGCACGGCCCGGTGACGGGTTCATTATCCGTGCGGATGGGCAATTCCGCGCCCGTGATCTTGAAGATATGAAACGCAAGTTACAGCGCCGCCGGGCGCGCAGCGGGCGTCAAATTCGAGGATACAACAATGGCGCATGCGGGACGTCCATTTATTGCCAACGGGGAAAACCGGTTCGCCGGCATTCGCCACATGCCAAGACATAAAACGCAGCACAGCGCAAAGATAAAGTCCATGGCGCATCATTCAGTCTCCTTTATGGGGATTCAGGACATGATGTCACCAAACAAAAGATTCCCTCCTGTACATCTGTACATCCTCATGAACCGGCACATCACCCGCCCGCGCAGCCGCAGTGGAGGTCCCGAAATACCGAGAACCAGGGAATTGGTCAAGCGCCAATGCTGACAGGCGCGCGCCGGAAGAGTGTGCCCACCCTTCCGGCGCGCCCTGGCATCACGCGCCGCGCCGCCTGTGGATCATTCGGTCTTTATGGCGACATAGCGCGTGTATTGGCCGTCTTTGATGAGCAACAGAATGGTCTTGGCTGTCTTGCTTTCCCGGACCGCCGCGTCGAAATCGCGGGTGTTGTTGATGCGCTTGCGGTTGATTTCCTGAATCAGCATGCCGGGCGTGATGCCGGCCATGGCGGCGGCGGAACCCGGCGCGACATCGGTGACAATCACGCCGTAGTCGCCCTCATAGCCGTAACGTTGCGCGAGATCATCCGTGAGGTTCTGCACAGTCAGGCCCAGTTCCGTGCGTTCGCCAGGCTTGGAGGGGGTCGCGGGCGCACCGGCTTCTTCTCCGGACAAGGTGCCGACCACCGCGCTGACCGTCTGCCGCTTGCCGTCGCGCAGAATCACCATGTTCACCCGCTTGCCGGGCGAGGTCGTCGCCACGCGGCTGCGGAACGATCCGATCTCCTGAACGGGGAAGCCGTCATATTCGATAATGATGTCACCGCGCTTGAGGCCGGCCTTGGCCGCCGGGGAGTCCGGCTGGACATCGCCCACCAGCACGCCTCGGTTTTCCTCGACGCCGAAGGACTGCGCCAAATCCGACGACAGGTTCTGGATGCTGACGCCGAGATAGCCGCGTTCGACGCTGCCCGTGTCGCGTAGTTGCGCTTCGACGTATTTGATCATATTCACCGGGATGGCGAAGCCGATGCCCAGCGAGCCGCCGGTGCGGCTGATTATCGCCGTGTTCATGCCGATCACCTCGCCGCGGAGGTTCAAGAGCGGTCCGCCGGAATTGCCGGGGTTGATGGCGGCGTCGGTCTGGATGAAGTCGGCATAGTCCACGATGCCGACATTGCCGCGACCCTTGGCGCTGACAATGCCGGATGTGACCGTATGCGTCAGCCCGAAGGGATTGCCGATGGCGACCACCCATTCGCCCACCCGGATTTGGTCGGAATCGCCCAGTGGCAGCGCGGGGAGGTTCTGGGCGTCAATCTTGATGAGCGCGATCTCCGTCTGCGGGTCCGTGCCCACGATGGATGCCTCAAATTCGCGGTTGTCGGACAATTTCACCCGCACCTTGTCCGCATCGCCGACCACGTGGTGATTCGTGACGATGTAACCGTCGGTTGAGATAATAAACCCGGACCCCTGGCCTATGGGCACCTGCCGGCGCGTTTCCGGCTGTTGTTCGCGACGCTGGTCCCAACGGCGCCCCGGCCATTCCGGCATCCCCGGACCGAAGAAGAAATCGAAGAGGTCCTCCGGCATCAGCCCGCGCGGTCCGAGCATCGGACCACGCCGCACACTCACTTCTTTAATGACCTCAATAAACACCACGGACGGCGACGCGGTTTCCGCGATACGGATGAACGCATCGCTCAGTTCTTCCGCCGTGTTCCGGGCCGCATGCGCCGCATCGGGGCGCGGCGCTGCGAGCATCGCCGCCACGACTGCCACGCCCAACAACGCCGCGCCGAACGCCATCGCCCGCAGGAATGGTTTTGTGTTTTTCAGCATAGGAAATGCTCCTTTCGATTGGAAATGGGACCGATACCGCCCAAGGGACGCACATTGCGCCCCCGACTGGCGGTTCCAGCGCTCCCGTGTAAGCAACAGGCACAATCCGTGCCAAGACCCAAATTCCCGCACAAACCTATGAAATCAGAAAACTTACAGTATTGATCCCCAAACCCCGCATCCGGGTTCCCCTGTCCGATTTGCTCTTCAAAGACCCATTTGGGGCAATAATGCACTGATCACGGGGCTGTTGATCCTCCGGCGCTTCCGTAATCCGGTGGCTTTGGAGTGCGGAAGCCATGCTTCCACTTTCGCTTTCTTGTTTACGTTAACCCTGAATGTTGTCTATCAACCTGAACAAGTGACGACCGAAGGTCTCACAGTGAAAAAGCCGTCAACACGATAGTTCGCATTCACTCCCCGACATCGGCGTATTCGGGTTCGGGGGTGGTGTCGGCGAGGGGTTCATCTTCTCCGATGGCGTCGGCGAGGGCGCGGACGTGGGCGTCGAGGGGCGCGGCGGCGTCCATGACAGCGTCGAGGTATGCGGCGATGGCGTCGGTGAAGGTGATGTCCAGCGGAGCGGGCTTTGGGAGGTCGGCGGCGGTGGCGTCGCCGGCGCGAACGATCCGCTCGAATACCTTCTGGCAGCGGGTGCGCCATTCCAGTTCGGGCATGACGACGCGGTAGGCGCGGTCGGGATCGAGATCGGTATCGGCGGTCCACCCGTTGCCGTCGGGGCTGCGGCGCAGCATTGCGCGGAATCCGCTCCATTCGGTGTTGCCGTAGCGCCAGGTGACCAGGCCGCTGAGATAGTCCTCAATCTGGCGGCCGGTCATCGTGACCGCGATGATTTGCTTGCCGCGCTGGCCGCCGGTGCGGAAAAAGGCGTTCACGTCGAGTTCCCCGGCGGGGAGGCCGCTGCGGATGATTTGCCCGGGATGGCAGAAAGCGATGTCTGCGCCGGTCTGCCGATGCAGCGCCGCCGCCGCGAGGATGGCGGCGGCTTTGCCATTGAGCGCGCGCTCAGCGCGCGCCACGATGCGCCCCGCTTCCGGTGCAACCGCCGCTTCCTGTGCCCTAACCCATGCGAGTAGCGCCTCGTCGCAGGGGACGGCGTCATGGCGCATGTCCACGATTTCCCCCGTTGCGTCGGCGACGCGCCGCGCGTCGAGGTCCACGACAAGATCGAGCCGGCCCACATAACGCGCGTAATAGCCGGCCTGCGTGATCAGCGCGCCGGTGTCTTCAAGTCGCACCGGGTCGCGCGTGATCTCGTGGCTGTGCCCGGCGATAAATACATCCACGGCGGGCGCGCGCGCCGACATGGCGGCGCAGTCCCGCGTGCTGAAATGGCAGATCGCCACCACGAGATGCGCTTCTTCTTTGAGACGCACGGCTTCGTTCTGCAGCGCGTCGCCCGCAGCGTCCGGCGTCATCAGTTCGCCACCTTTGGGGATGGTCATGCCGATGACCCCGACCCTGATCTCGTTCACCGTGAAGACCCGCGACGCGTCGAAATGGCGCGCGCCGTCCGGGCGCAGGTAGTTGAGACAGAGCATCGCCATGTCGCCCGCGAGGGCCGCGCAGTCGCGAAGATGATCCAGGCCGTAGGCCAGATCGTGGTTGCCCACCGTGGACGCATGGTAGCCGATGCGGCCCATCGCCTCGTACATGAGGCGGCTTTGAGTTCGATAGGCGGCCATGTCGCCCTTTTCCATTACATCCCCCGCGTCGAGCAGCAGCACGTCGCCGCGCTCCGCGCGCACCTGCCGCACATAACCCGCCACATAGGGCATGCCGCCGAGTCCGTCATAGCCGGGCCGGAGATGATCATGCAGGTCGTTCGTGTGCAGGATCAGCAGCGTCCGCAATTCCGCCGCCGCGCCTGTCATGGGCGTCCACAACAACGCCAAGGCTATCGTCAATCGGAGCATTCGCCGCATAAGGGTTCCTTTCCGTTGAGATTTTCGCGAATTACCAAACATTTTTTTTGACCGCCTGTCGCGGCGATTGGTTTACGCCGGAGTTCTGGAGCACAGGCGTTGGCCTGTCGGGCGTACAGGCGGCCTTGTCACGCCGAAGCCTCGGCGAAGGCGGGCACACCCGGGCCACAAAGTCCGACATGTCCGACGGCAAAACTCAGGCCCCGCTTCTCTCCCCGGCAGGCTGAAGCCTGTACTACAGAACTCCGGCAGGCTGAAGATTGTACTCCGGAACTTGTCGCGAAGGGTGTTTTTGACAGTTGACAATCCATGCGTTTCGGGGTACGATAAGGCCGTGGAAGGAGGCATGCCGGAAGCCATCTGGGGTGGCTTCTGGGAATGCCTGGCATGGGGTGGTCGCATCAGGAAGGATTGCGATGGGTCTTGAGTGCCGCCATTATGGAGCCGCGCATCGGGAGCACAGGCGCGGTTTTTCACTGGTGGAACTTATTGTGGCGCTGGGGGTGGTCAGCGTCGCGGGCACGGTTTTCCTTTCCATGTACGGTTCCAGTGTGCAATTGGCAAAGACAGCCCGGGACCGCACGGTAGCGACGCAATTGGCGGAGGAGCAACTGGCGGATATCATCCGGTCCCCGGAGAAGTATCTGTGGCATGTGCCGGCCTCGCCGGATGGACAACGCTTCCCGGTGACCGCTGGGCCGGACGACCCGCGGGCGGGCGTGCCGTGCGGAACGCCGAAGGCGATGCCCACACTGGAAGGTCCGCATCGCCGGGAATCGGTGGTCTATGAGCAGTTTCGGTGGCGGGCGGAGGGGCGCTTGCCCGACCCGAATGCGGCCTACTTTGAGGTAACGGTGTCCATTCACTGGACGCATGCCGCCCGGCCGCAGATGCTGTCCATCACATCGTGCGTACCGCGTATGCGGGTGCGCCCCGTGGCGGCGGCGTCGCCAGAAACGCCTCCGGCGCAGGCGATGGAGGCGCAGGCATCATGAAACGCACGCGCGGCGTTTACGGTTTCACCCTGATTGAACTGCTGACGGTGCTGGCGGTGCTTTCCGTCTTGACCACCATCGGCATCAGCCTTTTTTTCAGCGTGGGCGACCAATGGCGGGTGGCGAATCTACGGTTGGATTTGAGCCGCACGGCGGACAATGCCTTTGCTGCCATGCGGCAGGATTTCGGGCGGGTGATCGCAAGCAGGCGCGGCGGCGCGCCTCTGCGCGGCGAAGAGCGCTATGAGGAAAAGCCTGTCTCCGGCGCGCACCCTCGTTTCGGTGTGCAACGCCTGGAGAGTGATGTCATCATAGCGCCGGTGGAGGGGGTGGACCCGCAGAGCGGCCTGCCGGAACGATATGCCGTGATGTATCACATTGACCGGAGCGGGACGGTGCCCGCGCTGGTGCGGACCCTCGGGCCGCTGGGCGAACCCGCGCCTGCCGGCGCGCGTCAGGTAATCGCTGAAGGCGTGGCGGCCATGCGCGCCGAATTCCATGACGGCGAAAACTGGCATACCGGCTGGGACCGGCCGGAAATGCCCAAGGCGGTGCGGATCAGCCTGGCCGTGATGCACCCGGATCGCCCTTGGGAACAAGTTGCGCGAAAGGCGGTCTTTGACCTGTTTGTGCCATGACCATGATCTTGCGGAAATATCGAAGCGAACGCGTCCGGCGTCGGGGCATGGCGCTGGTGATCGCCATCTCCCTCTTGGCGCTTTTCAGCACGCTCGGCATGCTCTACGTGCGGCGGATGAACCTGGAAATCGCCCGGGCCGACATGCTGCTCGCGGAAGCCCGCGCGCGCCAGGCCGCCACAGCGGGGTTCCAGGCCGCGCTCGCCGAACTCGAACGCGCCTTGGAGAACCGGCAGAGCCATCAGGTGGTCGGCAAGCCGAAGCGGTATGATTTTCCGGTGTATTCCGGCGCGCTCGCCGACGGCACGCCCACCCGCGAGGCCTCCGACCGACGCCGCGCTTACGCCGACGTCATCATTGCCGACGAGAACGCAAAGGTGAACCTGAATCATGCGCCGGCCAGTGTGTTGCAGATGATTCTTGGTGTGGACGGCGCGACGGCGCGCGCCATTGCCGCCAGCCTGCCGCGTGACGGCGCGGCTTTTTCCGAGAGCGATGAGGAGGCGCACCGGCAATGGCTGCTGGAGCCGGGCGACCTGGTGGCGCGCGGCCTGATCACCCCTGAGCAGTTTGACGCCGTCAATCGGGAGCATGTGACCACGTACACGGTGCCGGACCATGACAATCCCGTTGGATTCATCAATATCAACACCGCACCGGCAGAGGTGATGGCGGCGGTGCTCGACATGTCCGTAAAAGATGCAGGAAAAGTCATCACCCGCAGGCCGTTCCGGACGCTGGCGGCCCTGGCTGCCGCTGCGGGCAAAGACCCCGCCACTTTCAACATTCGGCCCGATCCCAACAACCCATCGTCGCTGCCCGCGCCGCTCGCCTTTGAATCCCGGTGCTTTCAGATTGTCAGCGAAGCGGTATGCGCCAATGTGGCGGGCAAACAGGAGTACGACAAGGTGCATGCGCGGGTGGATGCGATTGTATATTTCCCGCCGGACGGTGGATATGAAATTGTGAAATGGAACGCGCGGCGCGGCGCGTAGGGACTGCGCCTGCGCCCCAGAGGAGGGAATCGTCCCATGGCCAACAATACCGAGAATACAGGCGGCCCGGTCGGACGCACGCGGCGCGGCGCCAAGAAAAAGACCACGACGGTTGTCGCCGAACGCCGGGAAGAAGATGTCGTCCTGCGGGACGAAGACGCCGGCGCGGCCACGCTGTGGGGCGCGCTGAAGCGCGGCACGGTGCGCCACTCGGATGTCACCGTGTTCTTGCGCCAGTTGATCATGCTCCTGGAGGCGGGCACGCCCATCCTCAAATCGCTCAAAACCCTTGCCCAGCGCGGCAACAACCCCGCACTGCGCGCCATGGTCGCCGACATCGCCCAATATGTTGAAGCGGGCAATGCGCTCTGGCAGTGTTTTGACCGGATGCCACGGTACTTCGATGAAGTTTTTGTGAACCTCATCAAGGCGAGCGAAGCAAGCGGCACGTTGACGACGGTGCTTCGGCGTCTGGTGGAATACCGGGAAAACCGCGAAATGTTGCGCAAGCGCGTACGCGGAGCGATGGCTTACCCGGTCGTGCTGGTGCTGGTCTGCATCGGCGTCATGCTGCTCATCACCCGTTTCGTAGTGCCGGAATTCCAGGCCATGTTCCAACAGCAGAATATCGCGCTGCCCGCCACCACCGAATGGTTCATCTGGGGGTCCAACCTGTTTGGTCAATGGTGGTGGACGCCGATCGTCGTCGTGGTCGCCCTGTGGCTCGCGTATCGCTTCTGGTTCATCCAGAACGAAGTGCGCCGGCTTGCCGCCGACCGCTTCAAACTCAAGATACCCATCATCGGCCCCATTCTTCACAAGAACGCCATTGTGGAGATGACCCGCACGATGGCCCTGCTGCTGCGCAGCGGCCTGTCCATGATGGCCACCCTGAACCTGACCCGCAAAGCGATCCACAACCGCGCCGTCGCGGAAAGCCTGCAGGGATTGCGCGATTCGGTGGAGCAGGGCGGCGGCCTCGAAGCGCCGCTGCGCGCCGCATCCGACGTGATTCCGCCGGTGGTGGCCGACATGTTCGTAACGGGCGAGGAATCCGGCCGGGTGGACGCCGTCGCCGAGCAGATCGCCGATGTTTACGAAGAGGAGGTGAAAATCGCCGTCTCCAGCCTGGGAGAAATCCTTCAGCCCGTCTTCACCATCATCATCGGCATCGTGGTCATGTCGCTCTTCATCGCGCTGTTCTACCCCATCGTGTCCATGATCGAGAGCATCACCGCCGCCGGCGTGTAAAACCCTTTTTCAACGCGGAAGAGAGACGGAGGGATGGGGCGCGGGAAGCATGGCGCCGAACTTCCGCGCGCCCTCAGAGCAGGTACAGAATGGCGGCGCACGCGCCCGCCCAAAGCGCCACATTGACCGCCAGGGGCGCGTCTTTGAGCAGCGTGCTGCCGGGGTCCCCCCCCTCGGCATGCCGATGCACCAAGTAGAGATAGCGGAACAGCCCATAGACCACAAACGGAATCGTGAGGTACAGTTTGTCCGTGCCGAGCCGTTCCACCACCTCGGGGGAGCACGTGTAGATCGTGTAGGTGATCAGCGCGCCGCCCGCCATGATCAGGATGAGTTGGTCCAAGTAATGCACGCTGTACTGGTGCAGCACCCGCCGGTGGCTCAGCGCATCTTCCTCCAGCAGGGTGATTTCGTGCCGGCGCTTGTTCAGCCCCAGAAACATCGCCAGGAACAGCGTGCAGACCACCAGCCAGTTCGAGAACTTCACATCCAGCGCGATTGCGCCCGCCAGTGCGCGGGTTACGAATCCCAGCGCAATCGCCAGCACATCAATGATCAGGAAATGCTTGAGCGCGATCGAATACGAGATGGTCAGCGTCAGGTAGAACAGCATCGCCAGCAGAAACATGGGCCGCACCGCCCATGCCAGCGCTATCGCGCCCAAAAGCAACAGCGCCGACAGGATGGCCGCCGTTTCCGGGCGGATTTCCCCGCTGGGCAGCGGGCGCAGCCGCTTCTCCGGGTGCGCCCGGTCCTTCTCCATGTCAATCAGGTCATTGAAGAGATAGGTGGCGCTCGCCGCCATGCAGAAGGCGATGAACGCGCCCAGGCTCCGGAGCACCTGCTCCGGTTCCCCCAATTGCCGCGCAAATATCAGGGCCGCGACCACCAGCAGATTCTTCGTCCACTGGTACACCCGCAAGGCCCGGACAAATACGCCCGCTCTCTCCGCCAGATACCGCATGCGCCGCCTATTGTGCCCGCGCACTACAATCAAGTCAATGTTTCCGGCCGATGCGTCTGACCCCGTGTGTTCCCCGACACCCCGACCCCGCCGCCCCGACGAACATTACGGCGGACATGCCGCATTGTGTTGTGGTAAAAGGTTCAGGGTAGCGTTTCCATGCGGCGGGGCCGGCATCGGAATCCCCCCTCGTTCCCGGGGAACCCGCTACGATTTTTCGTTCTTGTACACGGCGATTCCCACATCCGGACAGACCGTAGCGCACAACGCGCAGGCCGTGCATTCGCCGTTTCCAGTGAAATGGGCGGGATAGTACCCCGATGCATTCGGCCGGTCTCCCGCCGCGATCAAATGCCGGGGACACGCTTCGATGCAAAGATAACACCCCTTACACCGCTCAATATCAATTTCAATCCTGTTCACAATGCGCCCTGCAGAAAAAGAATGGACTTCCAACGCGCTGAAATGCTAGCAAACCGGGCATACCAGATCAATTTTTCCGCGGTCCTCTGTTTCGTGGTGTGAAAATTGACAAGTTGTTCCGGGCTATGGCATACTTTGCGCAAGTGAGCATGTGGAAAAGAAGTGCCCCAAGAAGGGGGTAATGCCCTTGGCGTGAGGCCGGGGTGGGTGATTACGGACTCCCTGAATCCCCCCGCCAGCGTCGTCCGCAGGTGACGGCACTGCCGAAACAGCCTTTCTGCACTTCTAACCGCGTCACTGTAAGTGAATTTTCCCTGCGCCAGGACATGCCGGGGGAGAGATCCATCGCCGGGGCCTTCCGGTGCGGCGCTCTCGCAGCGTGCCGGAAAACGGTTCGGCAGGGGTGAAGATCAACCAACAGCGGAAACAGACAACAAAGCGAAAGGAAGAATCGAATGGCTACGAAGATTGGGATCAACGGATTCGGCCGCATCGGGCGCAATGTATTCAAACTCTTGATGGAGACGAAGGACTTTGAGGTGGCGGCGGTCAACGATCTGACCGATGCCCCGACCCTGGCGCATTTGCTGAAATATGACAGCGTGAGCGGGCGCTTCAAGGGCACGGTGACGGCGAAGGAGGGGGCGATGGTGGTGAACGGCAAAGAGATCAAGGTCTTGTCGGTGAAAAACCCGGCCGACTTGCCCTGGAAAGCAATGGGGGTGGACTTGGTTCTGGAGTCCACGGGCGTGTTCCGCTCCAAAGAGCAGTGCATGCTGCATGTTCAGGCGGGCGCGAAGAAGGTGCTGTTGAGCGTGCCGCCGAAGGACGCCGTGGACGCCATTGTTGTGATGGGGGTGAATGACGACACGCTGAAGCCGGAACATCAGATTATTTCCAACGCGAGTTGCACGACCAACTGCCTTGCGCCGGTGGCGAAGGTGCTGCATGAAACCTTCGGCATCAAGCGCGGCCTGATGACCACCGTGCACGCCTACACCAACGACCAGCGCGTGCTCGACATGCCGCACAAGGACCTCCGGCGCGCGCGCGCGGCGGCGGCGGCCATCATTCCGACCACGACCGGCGCGGCCCGCGCGGTGGGCAAGGTGCTCCCGGCGCTCAACGGCAAACTCGACGGCATGGCGATGCGCGTTCCGGTCATTGACGGGTCGGTGGTGGACCTGGTGGCGGAGTTGGAGAAGGAAGCCACCAAGGAAGAAATCAACGCAGCGATCAAAGCGGCGGCGGAAGGTCCGCTCAAGGGCATTCTGGAATATTGCGAAGATCCCATCGTCTCTTGCGACGTGATCGGGAATCCGCATTCGAGCGTCTTCGACGCCGATTCCACCACGGTCCTGGGCGGCGGCAAGGGCAATTTCATCAAGGTCGTGTCGTGGTATGATAATGAATGGGGCTACTCGATGCGCTGCGTGGACTTGTTCCGCCTGATGGCCTGACCTGTTGTGGAATAAGCATTATGAACAAAATCACCATTGAGGATGTGGACCTGAAGGGCAAACGCGTGCTCATGCGCGTGGATTTCAATGTCCCGCAGAATGAGGATGGAACAGTGCGCGACGACACGCGCATCCGGGCCGCCCTGCCCAGCATCAATTACGCCCTCGCGCACGGCGCGAAACTCATTCTCATGTCTCACCTGGGGCGCCCGAAGGACTATCTCAAGTCGGGCGACACGGCGGGACTGGCCCGGTTGAAAATGGACCCCGTGGCCGATTGCCTGCGCGGGCTGGTCAACGCCAAGGTGACCAAATTGGACCAGGTGGTGGGACCGGAAGTGGAGGCGGCGGTCGCCGCCATGCAGCCGGGCGAGATCATTCTGCTGGAAAACACCCGGTTTGAAAAGGGCGAGGAAAAGAACGACCCGGAATTGGCGCAGCAACTGGCGAAACTCGCAGATGTTTATGTGAGCGACGCGTTCGGTACGGTGCACCGCGCACATGCCTCCACGGAGGGTGTGACCAAATATGTGCCGGTCAGCGCGGCGGGTTTCCTGGTGGCGAAGGAAATGGCGTACTTCACCAGGGTGCTCAGCAACCCCGACCGTCCACTGGTGGCCATCCTTGGCGGCAAGAAGGTCGGCGACAAAATCCTCGTGATTGAGAATCTGCTCAACCTGGTGGATTCCCTGCTCATCGGCGGGGCCATGATGTTTACATTCATGAAAGCGCAGGGTCTGGAAATCGGCGATTCGCTGCTGGACAAGGACGGCATCGAAGTCGCCTCGAAAATCCTCGCCCTTGCCCAGGAAAAAGGCGTGCCGCTGCTCTTGCCCGAAGATGTGGTCGTGGCCAAGGCATTTGACAACGACGCAGAGCGCAAGGTGGTCGCCGCCGGGGAAATGGAACCCGGGTGGATCGGTCTTGACATCGGCCCCAAGGCGGTCGCCAGGTATTGCGATGAAATCCGGAAGGCTAAGATGGTCGTGTGGAACGGCCCGGTGGGCGCGTTCGAGTTGCCCAATTTCGCCAAGGGAACGCGCGCCATCGCTGAGGCGCTGGCCGCAGGCGATGCGGTGAGCATCATCGGCGGCGGCGACAGCGCGGCGGCCATCGCGCAGTTTGGCCTGGCGGATAAAATGTCGCACGTTTCGACAGGCGGCGGCGCATCCCTGGAGATGCTCGAAGGCAAGGCGCTGCCGGGGCTGGTCGCCCTGACGGACAAGAATGCGCAATGCGGCTGCGGCTGTCGCTGCAGTTGACAGGATACAAGGTACCCGCGGCTCGGTCGCGCGCGGCGCAGGCGCGCAGCGGCGAACTGGGCGGCGGGCGGACAGGAAAGGATGAGTCATGCCCCTGACAAAAGAACGCAAACAGGAGATTATCGGGAAGTTCGGCCAGAACGAAAACGATACCGGATCGCCGGAGGTGCAGATTGCGCTGCTGACGGAGCGGATCAACCAACTCACAGAGCATTTCAAGACGCACGGCAAGGATTTCGCGGGACGGCGCGGGCTGCTGAAACTGGTGGGGCAGCGGCGGAATCTGCTGAATTACCTGCGCGCGACGAATCTGGAACGGTATCGTGCATTGATCGCCGAACTCGGCCTCCGCAAGTAACCATGCCGGGGCGGCTTTCGAGCCGCCCCGCATTCTTATGGACCATGGCCTGTTACGGCAGAACGCACCATACAGGCAGGCAGGATGCCTGCGTTGCGGGATTTTTCCCGCATCAAATAATGGACAAGAATTTCGGAATGATGTGGGAGTCGTTCCTTGGTAGAAAGCCTTTCCGCAAAGAAGAAATGGAAAGGCGCACGCGGCGGCGCTGTCAATGCGCGGCCGCCTGGGAGCAAATGAATCAATGGTAGAACGCTTAACAGTGCAAGTCGGCGCGGACGAAATTGAATTTGAGACCGGCCGCATCGCCAAGCAGGCCCATGGGGCCGTCATCTGCAGAAGCGGGGACACGATGGTGCTTTCCGCGGTCTGCGTCGAACCCACGCCCAAGCCCGGCCAGGGGTTTTTCCCGCTGACCGTGGACTATCGCGAAAAGTTTTATTCCGTGGGGCAGATTCCGGGCAATTTTTTCCGGCGCGAAGCGCGCCCTTCCGAGCGGGAGATTCTGGTCTGCCGCTTGACCGACCGGCCCCTTCGGCCGCTCTTTCCGAAATCGTTTCTCAATGAAATCCAGGTGTGTCAGACGGTGCTTTCGGCGGACAACACCCACAACCCCGACGTCTTGTCCATCAATGCCGCGTCGGCGGCGCTGCACATCTCCAAGATTCCGCTGCTGGAACCCATCGGCGCGGTGCGTGTCGGTTATATTGAGGGCCAACTCGTGGTGAATCCGCCGATGGCAGACATGGCGGCAAGCGAGATTGACATTGTCATGGCGGGCACACGGGACGCGATATGCATGGTCGAAGGCCAGGCTGACGAGGTGTCCGAATCGCTCATGCTGGAGGCGCTGGAATTCGGCCACAAGCATATCCGAGATATTGTGGCCTGCATCGAGGAGTTGCGGGCGCGCTGCGGCGTGGAGAAAATGCCGGTGCCGCCGCCCGCCGAAGACCCGCAAGTCACCGCCGACGTGGAGGCGCTGGCCGCCGCCCGGCTGGAAGAAGCGCTGCAAATCACGGGGAAACAGGACCGTCACGAAGCGGTTGAGGCATTGAAAACGGAAGTGCGCGAGAAACTCGCGGCGCAGTACGGCGAGGAGCGCTTCGCCGAGTGTGAGCCGCTTATCGGCGAAGCCTTCGACGCCCTGGAAAAACGACTGCTGCGCAGCATGGTCGTGCGCACCAACCGCCGCATAGACGGGCGCACTCTCGATGAAATCCGCCCGATCACGATTGAGGTCGGCATCTTGCCGCGCGCGCATGGCTCGGCCCTGTTCACGCGCGGTGAAACCCAGGCGCTCGTCACCACCACGCTCGGCACCAGCCGCGACGAACAGCGGCTCGACGAGTTGACCGGCGACGCCTTCCGCCGTTTCTTCCTGCACTACAATTTCCCTGCATGGTCGGTGGGCGAAGTGCGCCGGATTATGGGGCCTGGCCGGCGGGAAGTGGGCCATGGAAAACTCGCGGAACGCGCCCTGCAGAACGTGCTGCCGTTTGAGGTGGAAAACAACGGCCTTGAAGCGAAGCCGGAGACCGTGGACCCCGAAGAGGAGTTTCCCTACACCGTCCGCATCGTGTCCGACATCACCGAAAGCAACGGGTCGAGTTCAATGGCCACGGTCTGCGGCGGCACACTCAGCCTGATGGATGCGGGAGTGCCCATCAAAGCGCCCGTCGCGGGCATCGCCATGGGGCTGATCAAGGAAGGCGAGGAAGTCCGGGTCCTGAGCGATATCCTCGGCGACGAAGATCACCTCGGCGACATGGATTTCAAGGTCTGCGGCACGGAGAAGGGCATCACCGCGTTTCAGATGGACACCAAAATCAAGGGCATCTCCCGCGAAGTGATGCAGCAGGCGCTGGATCAGGCGCGCGTGGGCCGGGAATATATCCTTGCAAAGATGCGCGAGGCAATGCCCGCGCCGCGGCCTGAAATCTCGCCGTATGCGCCGCGCATTTACACCATCAAGATTGACCCCGAAAAGATTCGGGAAGTCATCGGGCCGGGCGGCAAGGTGGTGCGCGAGATTCAAAGCAGCACCGGCGCGGAAATTGACATCCAGGACGACGGCACGATCCACGTCGCCGCCGTGGACCAGGAAAGCGCCCAGGCCGCCATCGAAATGATCCGCGAGATCACGGCCGAAATCGAAGTCGGCGCCGTTTATCGCGGCATGATCACCCGCATCATGAACTTCGGCGCGTTCTGTTCGCTTCCCGGCAGCAAGGAAGGGCTGATTCATATCTCCGAACTCGCGCCCGGCCGCGTCGCCGAAGTGACGGATGTCGTGGATGTCGGCGACGAAGTGGACGTGAAGGTCATCGAGGTGGACAAGATGGGCCGCATCAACCTGTCCAAGGTGCAGGCCGACGTCGCATTGGGCCGCGTCCCCGCCGAAGAAGTGCACCCCAAGGCTTCGGGCGACCGCGGCGGACGTGACCGCGACCGCGGCGGACGCGACTATGACCGGGGCGGACGTGACCGCGACCGCGGCGGGCGCGACCGCGACCGCGGCGGACGCGACCGCGACCGGGGTGGCCGGGATCGCGGCGGACGCGACCGCGGGCGCGACAACCGCCGTTAATCCGCAACGGTACAATCAACCGGCGGGGCGCTTCCACGAGGAAGCGCCTCCCGCTTCTTTGCAGGAAATGCATGGTGAACAAGAATCCCCTGACTTCCGAAATGGTGAGCATACATCGTCTGGCGAACGGCATTACCGTGACCTTGGAGCGGTTGCCGCATCTGCACTCGGCGAGCGTCGGGGTGTGGGTGCGGGCCGGTTCCGCGAATGAAGCGCCGCAGGAAAACGGCCTGGCGCATTTTCTGGAGCATCTGTTTTTCAAGGGCACGAAGAACCGCAACGTGCGGGAAATCATGGAGGCGATTGAGGGGCGCGGGGGACAGATCAACGCCTTCACTTCCAGGGAACACACCTGCCTCTACGTCAGGATGCTGTCGCACCACGTCGGCGTCGGCATCGAAATCCTCGCTGACATCCTGAGCAATTCACTCTTTTGCGACATGGAAAAGGAGCGCAACGTCATTCTCGAAGAGATCGCCTCGATTGAGGACACGCCCGATGAACTGATCCACGACCTGCTGGCTGCGCATCAGTGGCCGGATCATCCGCTGGGACGGCCGATCTCCGGCACGCAAGCCTCCGTGTCCGCGATCACGCGGGACGACGTACAGAAATTCTTCGAGCGATGCTACGTGCCGGAGAACATGTTTGTCTCCGTTGCGGGCAATTTTGATGAAGCGGCTGTGCTGGACCAGATTCGCACGGCGTTTGAACCGATTCCAGCGACGATGCCGCCCGGTGATACGGGGGCGCCGCCCTGTCAGAGCGGTCTGCGCCTGGTTGCGCGCGACATTGCGCAGGCGCACATCTGTCTCGGTTTCCCCGCGCCCACGCTGCAGGATGACGCGCGCTATGTCTGCGACCTGCTCAGCAGCATCATCGGCGGCGGGTCCACGTCGCGTCTCTTCGAGCGCATCCGCGAACAGGAAGGCCTCGCCTACGCCATCTACAGTTTCCATTCCTTCCACACGCACGCGGGGATGATGGGCGTGTATGCGGGCGTGGCCCCGCAACAATGTGCGCGGGCGATGGACCTGATCTTCGGGGAACTCCGGCGCATCCGTGAAGAGCCGGTCTCGGACCGGGAAATGGAAATGAACCGGGAACAGATCAAGGGCAATCTGCTCATGGCCATGGAGAACACTTCGACCCGCATGTCGCGCATGGCCAAGAGCATGATGTACCATGGGCGCATGGTGCCGGTGGAGGAGATTGTGCGGAAGGTGGACGCCGTCACCGCCGAGGACGTGATGGCGTGCGCGCGCCGCGTGTTCACGAAGGAAAACTGCGCGGCGGTCATTCTGCATTCCCTGAACGGCTGCAAAGTGGGAGAGATCGCCCTGTGACGGACCCTGTTCGCATCGCCATCGTGCGCGACCCGGACTGCGAAGATATCCCCCTGCCCGACTACGCCACCGACCACGCCGCCGGTATGGACCTCCGCGCCGCCGTCCGCGAACCCGTCGTGCTGGAACCCGGCGCGCGCGCCCTCATTCCCACCGGCCTGCGCATCGCGCTGCCCCCGGGCCACGAGGCCCAAATCCGGCCGCGGAGCGGCCTCGCTGTCCGCCACGGCGTCACCATGGTCAACACGCCGGGCACCATTGACGCGGATTATCGGGGTGAAATCCGCATCATCCTCATCAATATGGGACAGGAACCCTTCACCGTCCGGCGCGGTGACCGCATCGCGCAGATGGTGATCGCGCCCGTTGCCCGCGCAACGTGGATGCCCGTGGACACGCTGGACGAAACATCCCGAGGCGCGGGCGGTTTCGGCCATACCGGACTGTAATGCGAAATGCCGAATGCGGAATGCGGAATGCGGAATGCATGAGGCGGATAGTGTTATACTCGCGTTCGTTTTTCAGCCAGACGTAGGAAGGTGTTTTCAATGACGGAACCGAAATTGGAACAGACACTGGTGCTCATCAAGCCGGATGCGTTGAAAAATTCGCTCACCGGCTATGTTCTTTCGCAATACTCGGAATTTCACACAGGCCTGCGGTTTGCCGGCGCAAAGATCGTCAATGTGACGCGCATGCTGGCCGAGGAGCACTACGTAGAGCACCGGGACAAGCCGTTTTTCTTTGCGCTCAGCGATTATATTCGCGGCAAAGTGCATTATCCCGATGCCCCGGACAAGCGGCGGGTGATTGCACTGGTCTATCACGGGCTGGACGCCATCCGTAAAGTGCGCGACATCGCGGGGCCGACGAATCCGCACAAAGCGCGGGACACGCGCCCCGGCTGCATCCGCGCGCTGGGCACAGTCGTGCCGGTAATGGATGAATCCGGCAAAATCATCGCGGATCGGCTGGACAATCTCATTCACGCGTCGGCGACGCCGGCGGAGGCGGAGCGTGAAATCAAGTTATGGTTTCGTCCGGTGGACATTCCGCCGCTGATGCGCATCTATCCGGCGGTGCTTTGCCAGGAGCACTTCTACTTCAAAGACGACCGGCTGTTCACCGAGCATGAAGTCGGCAGCACGCTGTTGATGGCGCCGGGCGAGATAGTCTGGCAGTCGGACCTGGAAGTGGTGCAGGCCATCGCGAAGGGAGCGCCTGCGGCGTACACGCTGCAGGCGGTGGCCGCGAAATACCTTATCAATGCTTTGCCGGAGAATGATTGACTGCGGTGTGGTTGTTTTGCGGTCTTTTTCGGGGTGATCGCAAAGCGGAGACGCCGGTGCGTTTGTCGGACGGGGCGGACGAGGCGGACAGGGGGACGAGATGGACGGCATGGACGGAGCACGCGGGAACGGGAGAAATCAAAGAAGCACGCCCTGAATTCACAGTTCCTTTTATCCCTGCCGTCTCTGTTGTGCCCGCCTTCCTTGTTGCCCTTGCCGTCCTTCCTGCCCGTTTTCCCCTTCACTGCGGAATAATCACCGTCCTTTTCGCCGCAGCGACATTGCCGGCCTTGTCCGTCACCCGAAATACGATTTCCTGCGGTCCTGACGGCAGATCGTGGTCGCGTTCCCAAGTGATGCGGTTTTGATCGGGATCATAGGCGGTAAGCAGCCAGACGCCGCCGGCAGTCACTTCATAGGCGGCGATGCCGCTGGCCGCATCGGTGATGGTCGCTGCGATGATCGGACGCTTCGTCTTCGCCTGGTATTGTTGCGGCGGGCTGATGTTGGCGATGGCGGGCGGCGTGTCGTCTTCCAGGAGCGCATAGGCGCCGAAGGCGCGGGTGGCGATGCGGAAGCGCCCGCCGTCGCGGGTGGTGTCCAGACAGGACCACCCACCGCCGCGCAGACGATAGACATGCACCCGCTCCGGGCGATCCACCCCGGAAGGCGCGGGGAAGGACAGCGTGACCGGCGCGTCAATCGGCGTTTCCGCCGGGTGGATGCGCCAGACGGGGCTGAGCCGCCGGGCGGGCGACGCAGGCGATTCGCCGACCTGGTCCGCCCAGGCGAATATCACGCCGTAGGGCGAATTGGGTCTGGTTTCCAGCAGCACATCGTCGGTCAGCGCAAAGCGGGTTTCCGCTTCGCCGCGCAAGGCGACCTTGAAGACGTGCTCAAAGGGTTTCATGCGCGGATGCGCGGCGCGCAGTGCATGTGCGCCGGCGCGACGCGGCGCAAAGGCCGCTTCAAAATGCCGGTCGTCAACCCGCCGGCAGGGGACCAGGGCTTCCACACCCGCATCCACGGTGACCATCGGCGCTTCGGGTTCCGGTTCCGTGAAGGTGATGATCAGCGCCAGCATCGTGCCCACGCAACGCAGTTCCGCCGCGCCCGTGCCATTGCCGCCGCCGGTGACGGCCGGTTCCGGCGCGTCGTCGTCGGGGATGATGGGGATGACGACCGACGCGGCGTTGTCGGCGCAGTCCTCCGCCGCGATGACGACTTCGGTGCGCTCGGTCGGCGCGCGCAGCCAGCCGTCGCCGGGACTGTGCGCGTAACTCGCGCTCTGGTTGCCCGGCCAGCGCCAGAGCAGCAGGAAACGTCCCTCGCCCAGATAGAACGGATGATACGCCACCGCCGCGTTGTGGTTGTCGTCGTAGGAAATCACATCATGCTGAAGGCGGAAGTGTTCCTTTTCCCCTTCCAGCAGGCGCATGCGGTATATGCCGAGCCGGCTGCCGCCCGGCGCGGGGTCCACCACGTCCGCGCCGAAACCCGCGCCGCCGCGCACGCGCACCGGCGCGCTGCGGTATCGGCCGCCGCCCAGGTGCTCGACATCCAGGATCGCAGGCAGGACGGAACCATTCACGGCGGATGCCGGGCCGTCGGGCGCGATCAGGATGCGCTGGATTTCCGGGCGTCGCTGGTCGGGCCAGACAACGCCAAGGAGGCGCGGGTGGATGGGGCGCTCCGCAGGGTCGCGGATTTCGTAATGCAGATGTGGCGCGCCGGTACCGGTCTGGCCGCTTTTTGCGATGATCTGGCCGCGTTTCACGGGAAAGCGACCGGGTTCGGGGAACAGGTCCACGGTGTAACTTCTGGCGGCGTGCTGCCCCTGGCGCACATAGTCGCGCAGTTCGTCGTAATAGTCGTCGAGGTGCGCATAGACGACGCTGCGCCCGTCGCGCAGGAGCAGATAGACAGCCTTGCCGTAGCCGAAGGGCGAACAGCGCACGCGGCTGACATGGCCGTCGTCTGCGGCGCGCACATCGCGGCCGATGCCGCTGGTGCGCAGGTCAATGCCGGCGTGGAAGCGGCCGGTGCGGTATTCGCCGAAACTGGAGGTGATTTCGCGCGGCAGGTCGAGCGGCCAGTGATAGGGCTCGGCGAAAGCCGGCCCCGCAACCGCGAGCCATATCACGCATGCAACCCTCACCCGCCGCTACCTTTTCTTTGATCCCGATTGGCTTCGGTTGCTCTTGGGCGCGGCCTGTTTGCCGGCGGGGGCCGCGTTGGTTTCGCCGGCGGCGTCCGACGCAGGGGAAGGGTTGACGACAGCCAGGAGTGTGGGATCCAGATGAAGAAATACGCGGGTGCGACGCGAATCGCTCAATATTGGCTCACAGAAACGCGCCAGGATTTCATCCGCTTTGTTTTCGCGCAGGATGCGCCGGATATCTTCGCGTACTTCCTCCAGCGGGGCCGTGTCGCTTTCTTCGCGGGCGACCAGTTGAATGATGTGGAATCCGTGCGGACTTCGGATAATGTCGCTGATCTCGCCGGGATTCATCCGAAGCGCCGGCTCCATGTAAAACGGGGGCAGCGCATCGGTGGGCACCGGCCCCATATCGCCGCCGTGTTCCCGGTCGGCGGCGTCGGAGGCGCTGCGCGCCACGGTTTCAAAACTCTCGCCGGCGCGGATGCGCGCGCGCGCGCGATCCATGCGGGCGCGGGCTTCTTCCCATGCGGCGTCGTCCGGTTCGCGGCCCGCCGTCTTCGGTCGCACAAAAATCTGCCGGAGATGCACCCGGTTCGGGCGCTTGAAAAGTTCCATGCGCGTGCGGTAGAAGGCTTCCACCTCTGCATCGCCAACCTCAATGTCGCTCTCCCGGATGATGGCGTCAAAAACCTGGTTTACCAGCATCAATTTGCGCATGGATGCGCGGGCTTCCTCGCGGGTCTGGCCCGATTCCGCCAATATATCCGCTTCCGTCGGCGGTGCTTCGCCCTGGGCCGCCCACCGTTCCTGCAATGCGCTCAGGCGCCGCGCGTAATTGGCGTCCAGCGCTTCCTCGGTGACGGTGAGGCCGCGCCGCAGCGCCTCCTTGTAGAGCACTTCGCGCTGGAGCAGTTCGCGCAGGGCGTGCAGCGCAATCTCCACGCGGGTCCTGTCATCTGCGGGCTGCTGCCCGCCGCCGGTCACGAGGGCCAATTGGCTGTGATACAGGTAGAGGAAATCGTCGCTGGACACGGGGGACCCGTCCACCATGGCCACCGGCCCGTCCGGCACGGACCGCTGCACGATGTCCATGCGGCTCAGGTCCGGCGCCTGGGCCGAGGCCGAGACCGCCGCCAGCGCAACCGCCGCCCAGAAAAAGCAATGTGTCAGTTTCATTCCCTGATATCCCACCGGTGTCATGCGTGCTGCGGTTCTTCCGATTCCGCGGATGTCGCAGACGCTTCCGCTTTGGACGATTCAGACGCGCTTGGCGCAGGCGTTACGCTTGGCCGGCGGCCTTTGAGAAAATCCGGCAATTCCCGCCACGCCACCCGCAGCACGTACCAGACAAAAATCCCCGTGGCGGCGTAACCCGCCACAAATACAAGCGCCACGCCCACCAATACATCCTGCGGCGACATGGAGTAACCGAGCCATTGGAGCAGCAGATAATAGGACAAGGCCAACATGGCGAACAGAACGCCGCCCGGCGGCGCCAGAGTCACTGGATTCAAGATCAACCATGCAGGCCGATTCCAACCCTCCCAGGGGAATCGCGGACGCGGCCACACAGGTTGCTTGTAACGCTTTGCCGGACGCTTCGCCATGCCCCGATGCTACCATACCGATTTCCACGTTGTCATCCATCAAGAAAGGGCGGGGATCGCCACGTACGGCGCCACGTTTTGCCTCCTGCGGCGAATTAGAATAAACTGTCATAGGCAACTATAGGGAATGCGGTCAATGCGGAATCCGGCGTTGCATTGAGAATACGGACGCCGCGCGCGGCGGCCCACTGCGCCGCGCAGGCGTAGTCGCGTTCGGCGTCTTCGGGGCGCGGCATAAGAAAGCGCCGCCGCTCCTGGGTGTACCTCGCATCGAAATGGGTCGGCCCGGCGGCGTCATCGGCCTGCCACATCCGTGAGGGCGGCAGTTCCTTCGTGGCGCGGGACTTCATGATCTCGCGCGCGGCCGCGCGCCCCGCCTTGTACCACGCCGTGTGATCATAATGCCGCGCCACCCACTTGCCCGCGAGCCGCACCATGCGGCTGAGGCGGTTGCGCCTTGGAATGTGGTATCGGTGGTCCATGCCGACCAGCACAATCGGGTCGCAGCCCATCACCGCGGCGATCTGCAGCAGCATGTACACCACGGAATAGCCGACATAGAGGGTTTCGGGCGTGTCGGCAAACTGACGCGCGGTGGCGCGCGGCCAGTCCATGAAGACCGGGCAGCCGTTCGCCACATCCAACAGCGGGAGATATTGAAACGGAAAGAATTTCACGATATCCGGCGGGACCTGCGCCTCGTATTCCCCGTGATACGCCTCGATTTGCAGTGGGTCATAGACACCCCAGTAGGTGAACGCGAACCCCCAGTCCGGGAAACCCAGATACCCGCGATTGGCCCCCAAGGTCAACTCGTCCTTGAGCCGCGTCATGTCAATCGCGTTGAGGCTGGGACCGTTGCCCACCACAAAACAGCGCCGCCCCTGGTGGCGGTTCCGGAACGCATCGAGCAGGTGCGGCACGGCGAGGGTGCGGCTGCCCGCCAGACTGAACAGTTCAAATTCGCGGAACCCCGCCCGCCACAATCGCCGGATGACGGGATAAAGCGGCGCGACGTCCGGCATCTGCACCGGCGGATTGTAACGCAGGGGGACCATATCGCAGGAAACAGGCAGGACCACGCGCGGCGGGCTGGACGGCGTGATCGCCGCATCCGCCGCATCCAATGCATGCACCACCGTCACCGACGGATGCTGCGCGCGGAGCGCTTCCGCCATGGGTTTTGTCTCCGCATCACAGATCAGCGTTACCGGCGCTTCCGCACCATGCGCCGCCAGCCACCGGCGCGCCAGCCAGCCGCCCTGCTCGAAGAGGTAGATAAATCGGTTCATCATCGCCCTCGTTTCCAAGCGATACCTGGAAACGCCATCCGAAAAGAAGACATCATTTAACCTGCTCATGCATCCCTAAGGTTGTTTTTCCACGAATCAGGATGTCTGCGAAGATGCATGATGGAAACGATAATCAACGCCTCCTCCCGTTGTTGATAAACAATCCCGTATGGGAAACGACGTGTGATGCATCTTCTGGTTCTTTTGGACAGCATCGGCCATGCGTTGGGCATTGCTGCGATGCGTTCGACAGCCCGAAAGACTTCATCGCGAATTCGTAGCCGCCCCCCGGACTTTCCCCATTGTAGTAAGCCACAGCGTCTGTGAATTCCTTCAACGCCGCATCAAGAAAGATTATCTTCATTGTCGCTTAATCATTCTGACGACATCTTCCAGCGGGCGGGCGTTCATTTCCCCCCGATCACAGGCATCCAGACGTTTCTTCGATTCCACAGCCCATTGCCTGTCAACCGGGCGTCGCCTGTTTGGGTCAAAACTTGCCGGCAACGCTTCAATAAGCGCTGCACGCTCGACAGGGGGCAAGGCCAAGGCCTCGTCAAACAGCGATTGCGTCCCGCCACTCATGACCGGAATCTCCTTTTTGCATCCATTATAACACCCACGCGCATGTTCACCATTCTTGTTCCCTTCCACGCTGTGTTTCGCATTCCGCGATCAGACCCTGATGCGCGGCGCTGAACGGCATCATTCTTTACTGGTCTTGCTTTCCGCGTTCACCAGCGCTCCACTTGCCCTGCCCGAAGAGGTGGATACATCGGTTCATCATCGCCCTCGTTTCCAGGCAATTCTTGGAAACACGTCACATATTGCCCGCAGGAAGACGAGAAATGAGAACGAAACGCGACGTCCTGCCACAACGTAATGGCATACTCCACCCCGCGCGGGTTCTCCACACGCTGGGAGGCGTTGAGCACCTCCATTCCCAAGATATTGCCATCCATGTCACAGTCAAGAATCACGCCAGGTTTGTCTTCGTCACTCTCCTCAACCGCAACATCGCGAAACAGAATGCGCCGCACATCAACTTCAGGGTCGTAAATCACTTTCATCGGGCCGCCTCCCAGTATTTATCCACCTTGCTTGTTCGATATGCGGTCACCACTTTCGGCGGGATGCCTGATTCGTTTCCCATAACCCGCACAAGGTAAGTATTCCGGTTAATCTCAACCTTAGATTGATAGCATACCACACTGCCGTGTCCGGAAACTTTTTGATCAGGCGCCTGACAATGGCATTTCCGCAAGAACCCGAGCGATTCCGCGACGCTTCATTTCCTGCTCAGCATGCGTCAAAAACTCAAGATCCATTTTTGCGCTCCAGTTGCTTCATTCCTCCTCAGGGTTGACCAAAACAGATTATTAAGATGAAAGGCCATGCCCAAAACCCTTGGAAAATCCTGTTGAATCACTATGATGTGGTGGGCTTATCCCATACACAAACCTCCCCGTGGGATTTCTGAGGCATCATTGACCCGTGTACCAGGGGGGCCTGTTTTGTTCCCCCTCACCCCATCCCTCTCCCAGAGGGAGAGGGTGTATATGACAAAACCCGAGGAATGCTGTCGCTCCCTCTCCATCTCCCTCCGGGAGAGGGGTGGGGTGAGGGGGAAGGTCAACATAATCGAAGGTTATTCTCAACGCCAGGAATATTCTGGACAGCACTGATTTCTCATGAACGCCTACCAACCCGATTGGCGGACGGCGTGCGCCTGGTCGGGCTGGAGCGGGGCGATAGCGGAAACAGGCACGACGGTGACGGCGATGGATTCGCCGACGGGATTGCACAGTTCGAGGACCGCCCCTTCTTCGTCGCCCGCCGGGTGCGGCGCATAATCAACCAAAGTCGCCACATCGCCGGTACAGCCCGGCCCCGGGAATGTCCCGGATCAAGGAGACTTCTTTGAATGGTGCCGGCTTTATCCTGTTTCCTTTCAAGTACATCGTTTCATTTGTATGCCGCATAGAGCGCCGTGATGTTCGCTTGCTGGGCGTCGCCGGCGTGCACGACCACGCGGTAGCGCAGGGTGAGGCGTTCGCCTTGGGGAAGTTCAAAGCGCCCTTCTTCGATCCAGTACATGGGGGTGGGCGAGAAGAAGCCGTAATCGCGGGTGAACCACGGGGCGGGGTGCCAGCGGTTCTCCGGGTGCTGGAGGATGGCCAGCCCTTCGGTGACGCCGTCGCGCGCGCCGGAGGAGTCGCACCAGGCGGACCGCTCGCCGAAGGTGCCCGCCTCACCGGTCTTGCCTTCGGCGTTCACCAGCACGCCACCGCCCTGCACGCTCAGCGCCGGGTCCATGCGCGCCGCGAACAACGAATGGTTGCTGCGTTCGATCACGACATCGCACAGCGCCTCCAGGGTGATTTCAAAATCAATCAGGCGGATGTCCGCCAGGGGCGCGGCGATGCCGACGCGGCGCGTGTCGCGGATGATGGGGTCTTCTCCCGGTATGCGCCACAGGCAGGTATCCCGAAATTCCACCTGTTCGCCGGATTCCTTGACGATTTCCGGACCCTGCGACACAATCTGTCCCCGATCGTTGCCCTCCTGCCAGTAATTGCCGCCGTTCACCTTGTCGCATCCGAAAAAAAGTGAGCGGTGGTGCGGGTAGGGTTCCGTGTAGCGCGTGGTGACGGACTTGCCGGACACCGGGCCGTTCACCGGCCAGAAATGTGGATACTTGTTGTCCGGCGCGAACTGATACGCCGTGAACAGCGCATCCCCCGCCTTCACCACCACCTGATGGTCTTCGATGGCCGCGTGCAGTGTGGGACCGTCCTCCCCTTGCGCACAGGTGCATGCGAGCGCCGCCATCAGAGGAAAAACCATTGCCGTTAGCAAGGATTTCATGGGGTTCTCCTTTTTTCATCACGATAGTCTTTTCCGTCGCGCGCTTTCAATGGACGGGCAAGTATTTGCATCCCCACAGCGCCCCTGTATATTGTCATACGCATGAGATGTCCGACGCGACGGATTCGGGCAATCAATGCTGGATGATAAACAAAGGGTTGGGAGAGGCGCGTGATATTGCTGCATTGGTTCTGGTGGGTGGTGGCGATGGCCTGTGTCGTCTGGTATGTCGTGATGACCTTTTACGTCGGGGTTCGGGGCGCCATTGACATCCGCACGATGCTGCGCAATCTGTCGGCGCAGAAGGAAGCCGAAGACGCCGCCGCGCGGCGCTGAATGCAACACGGACCGGCACGGACGGGCACGGGTGCACATGGAAAAACCCAAGCCGCCTGGGAGCGCAGGCGCCCCGCCCACAATAGCGCAGGTATTCCGCCCGCAGAAAGCAGCGCAGGCCTCCCGCCTGCATGGTGAGAAAATCCATGTCGCTGGTGTTGATTATTGTGGCGGCGGGGGTGCTGGGCAGGCTCATCATGCAGCGCCTGCGCATCGGGCGCGGTCCCGAGGCGTGGACCTGCGCTTTCCTGGTCGGCATGTCCGGTTGCGCCGTCATCGTATTGAATCTGGGGAGCGCGTCGCTGGCATGGGCGCAAACCGCGCTGGGCGCGCTGGCGCTGGGCGGCCTTATCTGGGAGTTGTTTTTGTATTCGCGTCGCGCGCGCCCGCCGGAGACAGGATCGCATGACGCGCCCGCGGCGCCGTTGAACTGGTTCGAGGGGACGTGTCTGGCGGCGGCGGGCCTGGCGCTTATCTTGGCGCTTGTTGGCGCGCTGGCCCCGGTGACCTCATGGGAGGCTGCAGCGGCGCACATCGCGCTGCCCGCCGATTACGCGCGCGCGGGGCGCATCGCCCTGCAACCCGGCAACGTCTGGTCCGGCCATCCCCACCTGATGCAAGCGCTTTATGCCGCAGCGTATTACGAAGGCGGCGAGAAACCCGTCACGCTGTTGAACTGGTGTTTCGCCGTCCTGGCATGCGGCGCGGCATATGGTCTCGGCGCGCGTCTGGGAGGACGGCGCTGCGGGATGATTACAGCGGCCATCCTCGCCACCGCGCCGATTTTCCTGAACCAGGCCGGCAATGTCTCCATTGACCTCGCCTTCGCGGCGATGGCGACCGCCGCATTGAGCGCGCTGCTGGCGCATCTTGATACGCAACGTCGCGGCTGGCTGATCGCTGCGGCGCTGCTGGCGGGAAGTTCCTGCGGCATCCGGCATACGGGGCTGCTGGTCTGCGCATTGCTGGGGATCGGCATGCTGACGGGCAGCGCGGCGGCGCGCGGACGCGCGGCCGCCCTGTTTCTGGGGACGGCCGCACTCGCCGCCGCGCCCTGGCTGCTGCGCAGCGCATTGGTGGTCGGCAACCCGCTCTTTCCGCTTTTCACCGGCTTGTTTCCCACGCAGTCCCTGGATCACGTCGCGCCCGCCGGGCCGGGCGCGCACGAATCCATTGTACGCAGCGGCGGCCTGCGCCTTGTGGAATTCATTCGCTTCCCGTGGGACATTGTCATGCGCCCGGGCCGCTACGACGGCTGGTCGCAATCGCCGGGCGTGCTGGTGCTGGCGTTGGGTATTCCCGGCTTTCTGGTCGGCAGACGCCGCGCGCGCGCGGTCGGGCTGTACGCCGTCGCCGGCGGCATGTTCTTTTTCTTCTTCATGCGCCTGGCGCGGTTTTTGCTCCCCTTTTTCATCCCCATGATGGCCCTGGCGGGCTTTGCCGCCGTGCGCCTGCGGCCGCTCTCGCGGCCGATTGCCGCGCTGCTGCTGGCGGCTTTTCTCTACGGACTGACGCTGCACACCCTCGTCATTCAGGACAGAATTTCCGTGGTGCTCGGCATGGAAACCAAAGAGGAGCACCTTCGGCGGCGCGTGGAGCGCTACGAGGCGTTTCGGTATGTCAACCGCTTCTGCAACGACGGCGGAGTCGTCCTCACGGTGGATCCGCGTACCTATTTTCTCGATCCGCCGGCGTTTCAAAACCCCGCGACCATGAAGCGCCTGCCGGCGATGACACCGGATGCGCAGCGCGACTGGCTGCGCGCACACCGCATCAAATACGTGCTGATGCCGGTGGACTTCGTGCGTGAATCGCCCGCGCATGCCGACCTGACGCCGCTCTTCCACGCCTGGCGAACCGATCCCGCGCACTTCCGGCTGGTGCAGGCCATGCACCTGCCGCGTCTTCGGGGCGAAGGACTCGAAACAGTTGAAATCTATAAAGTGCTGTCGGACTGATTTTGTACCCCTGTAACCGGTGACGATTGGGCCGCGGGCGCAGAACAGCCTTTGTTTGCCCGCATATTCATGGTTCCTTTCATGCTTCAGGAAAAAGACGGGAAATGCGTGAAAAGCGATTTTGCGCTTAATTCCCCTCGTCCGCTTCGCGTTCCATCCACAGCAACGGCCACAAGAAGCGCAAAAGGCACAGAAACGCCTTTCACTTTTTGGGCTTCGCCCCGCCGATTCTTCCTTCTCAAATCCATATTCCGCATTTCACATTCCACATTCCGCATTCCGCATTCCGCATTTGCAGTGCCCGGGTCAGAGGGTGCGCATCGCGGCGTAGGCCTCGAGTGCGCGGTGTCGTGCGGCGGCGTGTTCCACGATGGGCGGCGGATATGCGGCGGCGCGCTGGTCGGGCGGCGCTGACCAGGGTTCGTGCAGGAAGCGTTGCGGCAGCCCGGCCAGTTCGGGCAGCCACTTGCGGACGTATGCGCCGTCCGGGTCGAAACGCCTGCCCTGGAGGACAGGGTTGAAGATGCGGAAGTACGGCGCGGCGTCGGCGCCGCATCCCGCCGTCCACTGCCAGCCGAAGGTGTTGTTGGCGAGGTCGGCATCCACGAGCGTATCCCAGAACCACCGCGCCCCCTCCAGCCAGGAAATGAGCAGGTGCTTCACCAGGAACGAGGCCGCAGCCATCCGGACGCGGTTGTGCATCCAGCCGGTGCGCCGGAGTTCACGCATGCCCGCATCCACCAGCGGATAGCCGGTCCGGCCGCGCTGCCACGCGCGCAAGGCTGCCGGGTCCTTCCGCCAGGGAAAGCGGGCGAATTCCGGGCGGAGCGGCCGTTCGGGCGTATGCGGAAAATGATACAGAAGATAGTGGGCGAATTCGCGCCAATAGAGTTGGCGCAGCACCGCTTCGGCGCCCCGCAGCACGCCGGGCGCGCTGTCCAGCGCCGCGTGTTGTTGAATGGCATGCAGTACCGCGCGCGGACTGATTTCGCCGAAATGAAGATGCGGCGAGAGGCGCGCAGTGCCCCGTTCGCCCGGGATATCGCGCTTTTCGGGATAGTCCGCAACGGCCTCTTCCAAAAACAACCGCAGCGCGGCATTCGCCCCGTCCGGTCCCGGGGTCCAGGTCTCACGCAACCCTTCCGCCCAATCTACGGTCGGCTCCAGCGCGAGTGCAGCCAATGCTGCGGAAGCCGGTAGTGGGCGCGGCGCGGGAATGATGTCCGGGGCGGACAGGGTTTCGCCGACATCGCGGTCGCGCACAGCCTTCCAGAACGGCGTGAAGACCTGATAGGGCCTTCCCTGTCCCGTGAGGACCCCCTCGGGTTCCACGAGGAGCGAGCCGTTGGAGATGACGACGTCCCATCCTTCATCCTTCAGCGCGCGCGCTACGGCGGCGTCGCGTGCGACGGCCGCCGGTTCGTAACGGCGGTTCCAGCATATGGCGCGGCATCCCGTCTCGCGGCCCATGGCGCGAATCGTTTCCAGCGACGGCCCGCGCCGCAATATCAGGCGATTGCCCCGCGCCCGCAGGGCCGCATCCAGCGCCGCCAGCGATTGATGCAGCCACCACCGGCTCGCCGCGCCCGGCGGCCATGCGCCTTCTTCGTCCGGGGTCCCGATGTACACAGGGGTGACAGGCCCGCCCCGGCGCACGGCGGCAACGAGTGCGGGGTTGTCCGCGATGCGCAGGTCCTGGCGAAACCACAGAATCGTTCCGGCATTCGTCATCGTGAGTGCTCCGTCATGTTGCGGCGCAGTCAGCATACCGCATCGGCATCGGGCGGCGCAGCCACGATTGCGCCCGCATCCGACTGGGGCTAGAATCATGGGATGCGAATTCCCTGGTTGACAGAGCAAATGCCCTTCCCATCGCCGGACAAAGCCCGGGATGATTTGATTGCGACAGGCGGCGACCTGTCGCTGGATCGGCTTTTGTCGGCCTATCGCAACGGCATCTTTCCTTGGTACGAGGAGGATTCGCCGATTCTGTGGTGGTCGCCCGACCCGCGCATGGTCATCTTTCCGGAAGAGTTCCATTGTTCACGCCGCCTGCTGCGCACACTCAAATCCGACGTATTCCGGGTCACCGTGGACACGGCGTTCGATCGGATCATCCGGGAGTGCGCCCGAATCCCGCGCCCGCGCCAACACGGCACGTGGATCACACCGGAAATGCAGGAGGCATACATTGCCCTGCACCGTGCGGGCCATGCGCATTCGGTGGAAACCTGGCGGGATGGCGCGCTGGCCGGCGGCCTCTATGGCGTACATGTGGGCGCATGTTTCTGCGGCGAGTCCATGTTTTCTCGTGTCGCCGACGCCTCGAAGGTCGCGCTGGCGGCGCTCGCGCGCATGGCGCTCGCGTGGGGCATCACGATGATTGACTGCCAGATGTCCACCCCGCACCTGCACCGGCTGGGCGGACGCCTCATCCCGCGCCGCGTCTATCTGCACCGCTTGCGCCAGGGATTGGAGGTCGCGCCGACGCCCCAGGCGTGGACGCTGAACACGCCTCTCTCCGTGCTGTTTTCATCCCCAAGGGCGGGGATTTCCAAGAGTGCCCGATAATTGAAAACAAGGGTCTTCGGATGTCTCCCGGAGACCTGATCTCGTCTCCCGGGGCAATACTGGAAGCCATTTTTCTTCGCGTTCTCCGGAAGATTCCATGAAGAACATTTTTGGAAATCCCCGGGCCTGAGCATTCAGCGCGAAGAAACATCAGGTCTCCGGACAGATGCGGAGGCATAGCGGCGGAGGCTGGATGCCGTCGAGGATAATGGGGGCGAGGTTGGTCCAGCGGGGGGCATGGTCAATCACAGCGCTGTCGGCGCTGACCACGACGTCATCGGCGGCAATCAGCGCAGCGTCGGTATTGGGGTGACACTCGGCGGTCCAAGGCCAGCCGTGGCGCGCCGCCTCGTCCATCAGCAGGGCGCAAAGGCGGCCGCTGTTGGACACGGGCGCGTCGAAGAGCCATCGGGCGCCGGCGATACGCAACGCTTCCATGGCCGCGCCGATGCGCCGGATGGCGGGGAGGGTTTCCTCGACGCGGTGATAGGACCCGTGCAGGCTTGCGATGTCGCGCAGACAGCCGTCGCGGCAATGGAAGAGAATGCCGCCGGAGAGCGCGTTTTCCACGGTGATAATCAGGTTGTAGCCGTCAATGACCACCGTCCGGCCCGCCAGCCGCTCCGGCGGGACACAATGCCGGCGGCGGCGCGCCAGCGCGTCATCGCCGCAGGCGGCGCGCTGCACCGCCATGCGCTGGCGCACGGTGAGTTGATAGCGGTCGCCAACGATTTTGAGCGCCGCCTTTTCGCTGTAGCCCCGGGTGTGCAGCCAGGAGAGATCGTTCACCGCCGCGCGCAGGACGGGGATGCACCGCGCGGCGAAGCATGCATCATCGCCGGGGTGACGTCCACGATGTCGTTGCTTGTTCGGCATGTTTCGTGCGCCTGCGGCGCGCAGCAGGGTGTGGGCGGCCGCGTCATCCGCCGGGAACTGCGCTTTCCCGGTCGGCGTCCGCCGGAGAATCCTCTTGCAGGGATGGCGTCTCGGCGACGCCCGCCGGAGAATCCTCTCGCAGGGATGGCGTCTCGGCGACGCCCGCCGATGTCTCAACAGAGCCCTCGGATTCCGATCCCGCTTGCGTTTCAGGTTTCGTTTCCGGGGACGGCGCGGGCGCAGGTGCCGCGGCGGGCTCGGGCGCATGGGCGCGTTCCCATTCGGCCTGCTCCTGTTCCAGACGCTCCTGCTCGGCGCGTTCCCATTCGGCCTGCTCGCACTCGATGCGCCCCTGTTCATCGCGCGCCGCCACCACCGGCTCCCACATCGGGCGTGTTTCCTCCAGGTAAGCGGTCAATCCCGCGATGACTTCATCGCGGCTGTACTGCCTGGGCGCGGTGAAAGTCGCCTTCCAGGACCCGCGGCGCGCAATCCCCAGAAATGCAGGAAGACGCGACACATAGCGCTCCGCGCAACGCCTCGGATCACGCGACTGATACCGGCACAGAAAATCGGCCGGTGCGACATCGCCCGCGTATGCTTTCCAGAATTCCCGTGGTTTCATACCGCCATTGTAGCAAATACGGGCGTCCATACACAGCGTCATATGTTCCAGCGCATACTGCGAACGAATTCGCCCGAAAACACCGCCATTCCAAAAGGAATCATGCGCTGTTTTGCATGACGCCGGGCATACTTGCGCACCCATACGCGAAAAAGGATGCCATGCGCATATTGGTCACGTTCGGAAGCGGATTTGACGGCAGGCGAAAACATCAAATCACCGGCCGCTTTTGGGTCATCGCCGTTTTTTCTTCTGCTGTTCCGTGGGAGACTGGTCCTTGTGGCGTTCGATCTTTTCCTGAACGCCTTCAAGGGTGGGATCGAGGCGGCGGGCGCGTTCCCATTCGGCGACCGCGCGGGGGATGTCGCCTTTGAGCAGATACACATCGCCGAGATGGTCGCGGAGGATGGCGTCGTCGGTGTCCATCCCATAGATGGCGCGGCGGATGAGGTCAAGGGCCTCATCGGCCCGGCCCTGTTTGTAATAGACCCAGCCGAGGCTGTCGAGGTAATACGGATTCTCCGGGCTGAGTTCGAGGGCGCGTTGCAGGAGCGCCTCGGCCTTGTCGAGTTTCACCCCCTTCTCCGCGTAGAGGTACCCCAGGAAATTGAGCGCTTCCGCATCATCGGGGTTGTGCTGGAGAAACTGTTCGAGATGCGCTTCCGTGTCCTCGAAACGGTCCAGTTTCTCGAAGCAGATCGCGAGATAATAATGCACCCATTGGGCGTGCGTTTCGACGCCGACGAGGGGGAGCAGTGTCGCAACGGCGTCCTCATGCCGTTCCAGGCTCATGAGAATGCGGCCCTGGATGATGCCGAGGATGCGGCTGTCGTATTCGGCGCGGATGCGGCCGATACGTTCAAGCAGCCAGTCGCCGGCGGCGTCTTTTCCGAAGAGATACAGCACCGCATTGAGGTGCTCGTTGCATTCCTCGTCGAGGTCACCTTCGATGTCAGTCAGCGATTCGATAAGTGTCAGATAAGGTTCCTGTTTGTCCTGACGGGCAAGGGCGGCGAAAAAGGTGCCGAAGATGGGCGCGCCGGCCGGGGGCGCGGCCTTTTCCGCGAGGTCGGGGCGTTCGGCGCGCAGCAGGGAGTACATGGTTTGGATGTGGTGCTGCGGCTTCACCTGGTCGCCGGCAAGAATGGCGCTGAAAAGATTGAAGGCGTCATCGTAGCGGCCCAGCCGGGTCAGCGCACCCGCGAGATGCTCCATCGCCGTAATGTCGTCCATCCGCCAGCGAAGATAATGCTGCAGATGGGCGACGCTTTCCTCGTTGTCGCCCGCCTCGAGACAGAGGATGCCGAGGGTGTAGCGGGCCTGAAGCAGGTTGGGGTTCAGTTCCAGGGCGCGGTTGAGCGCCTCACGCGCGGCGGCGACATCCTTGATGCGGGCGAGGTTGATGCCCAGTTGATAGTGCAATCCGGGGAGTTCGGGATTGAGTTCGATAAGCCGTTGATAGACGTCAATCGCGGCGACGAGATCGTTGGTGCTTTCCTGGAGTTCCACCAGCGCCCCGTAGCCGAGCATGTTTTCCGGGTTGAGTTCGATGGCTTTCTTGAACGCATCCGCGGCGTCATCGTAGCGTTTGAAATGATGATAGATTTCGCCGAGTACGACCCAGAGGTTCGGGCGATCGGGCGCCTGACGCACCGCGCGCTCGCACATTGCGAGCGCCTGCTCATAATCCTGGTCGCGCAGGTGGTTTCGTATCAGGCGGAGGGTCGGAGTCACCGCGTCGGGGTCGTGACGGGCGACCTCGCTCAATTCGGCAATCGCCTTTTCCTGGTCGCCCCGTCGTTCATAGACCACCGACGCCAAGTAATGCGAAATGGCCTTCGCCTGGGGGCCGCCCTGCACCGGCCAGCCCCACTGGCGCACATGCGCCCACTCGTCGGTGGGCATAGACACGCATCCCGCGAGCACGCCGGTCGCCACGGAAAACAACAAAGTCGCAGTCATGAAATGCATCACTCGCATGAAGGTTTCGCCCTATCTATCGCATACAACAGCGGGGTGTCGGACCAAATCCGCGCCAGCGGCGCAAAACTGCGCCGGTGTTCCGGGCAGGGACCGAGCCGACGCAGCGCATCCAGATGCGCGCGGGTGCCGTAGCCTTTGTGGGCCGCAAACCCGTAGCCGGGGTATTGTCTGTCCAGGTCCGCCATCATCCGATCCCTGGTCACTTTCGCCACGATGCTCGCCGCCGCAATGGACAGCGACCGCATATCACCCTTCACCAGGCGCTGTCGCGGCGGCTCGGCGCCCGGCAGGTTGTATCCGTCCACCAGCAGAAAATCCGGCCGCACCGGCAGCCGCGCCACCGCCACCTGCATCACGCGGTAGTTCGCCGCCTGGATGCCGTCGCGATCAATCTCCGCCGCCGTTGCCGCCGCCACACCGATGCCATGTCCTCCGGCATACAGCGCCGCAAACAATTCCTCGCGCCGCGCCGGCGAAAGGCGCTTCGAGTCGTCCAGGCCCGCCAGCGGCCACGCCAAGACCACCGCGGCCGCCACGATCGGCCCGGCCAGCGGCCCGCGGCCCGCCTCGTCCACACCGGCCACACATCGAAATCCCTGCGCCGCGAGGCGCCGCTCGAAGACCAGCATCGTCTCAAGGCGTTGCGTTTCCTGGATATCCGATGCAGGCTGAAAGAACGCCGGTTCATTCCGGGTTTTCGTGGAAATTCGCGCCATAACCGCCTTAACTCTACCTTGCCCGCAGGCTTCAGTGCAATGTGCGGCAGGGATGCCCCTCATCGCGCTTTTTCAATGCCTGGCCCGACCGGTCCGACAAGTCCGACATGTCGGACTGCTCCGGCAATGAACCGGCTTCCCCCGCCGATGCGGCCCGCCCAGCAATTTCCGAGACAATCAGTGATGATCCCCGTTTTCCGCGCATCGCCGGCGGGATTATGCCAATTATCCCCATCGCGACAGATAATATATACTGGAAACATGGCAACAATGATTGACCGTCATGGCGTATCAGTATTACGCAGAAAGGAAGATCATCATGAAAATGGCTTTCCCCTCGCATGCGCGCGCGGTCGCACCTGTGGTGATGATTGCCCTGGCCGTTGGACTGTTCCTGTCGGGGTGCATCGGCGGCTGCATCAGAATTCCCCCCATCGAGTTTGAGGTGAAACTGCTGAGTGTCCGCGAGTTGCCCCACCTGGGTCCGGCGGCGGGCATGCCCATCCCGGCGGATGCGTCGGTGGAACTTCCGGACATCTGCGGCTTCCCCACCGAAGAGGAAATCTTCGACAGACTCAGCCAATATGTCGGCGAACGCATCGCGCGGCGCGCGCGCCTGGCGCGGGTGCTGCTCTATCATTTGGAGTTCGACGCGAAAGAGGGGGGGGGCGATTTTTCATCGCTCACACGGGTGGGCGTCTGGCTGGTAACGGGGGATAAGGAGATTCTGATCGGCGAAGCGGAATCGCCCCACGGCCTGGGCGATAACTTCCTGTTGGAACCTGAAACCCCGATCGATCTCGCGGACGCGCTTTTGAACCAGAGCGGGAACGGCTGCCTGCATATGAAATTCACGGCCAGCGGCCGGGTCCCTTCGCTGGCGGTCAGATTCGACATGAAAGCCAGATTTGGCTTGGTCTTTTCTCTTTGAAGGAAGTGATGCAGCGGCCCCTGCCGCTGCTTTCGCTCAGTCACGGTTCCCTTCGGTCGAAGTGCAGAATGCGCAGTAGATTGACGCCGACGCCGGAGTCCGGGATGAAGACCTCGTCCACGCCGTCGCCGTCAAGGTCGTGCAGCAGGATGCGGTCATCCATGGGATGCGCATAGCCGATGTCCATCACCTTCCAAGGCCGATAGGCGCCCTCCACATACTCGAAGCACCAGAGGGCGCCGCCGCGTTTGTCGCCGGTGGCGGCGACGAGGATCGCGTCGCGCGGCCCGCCGCTGCGCAGCGTTTTCACGTTCCAGACGCGGGCTGTCGGATTGTCTTCCGTAGCGGCGGGAACGGGCAGTTCGCTGCGTTTCCAGCCGTTCTTGAACGCATACCAATAGACGACATCGGTGTCAAAACCGCCGATCACAAGGTCGAGGCCGTGGCCTTCGCCCGCCAGATTGCCGAAATCCACCTGGAGCGGATGTCTCGGCCTGTCGTCAATGACAAGCCGCCGCCAGGGCTGCGGCGGCTCCTGCGGCGCTTCGAGCCGGAACAGGCCGGGGCGCGTGCCGGGATTGCGGTTGGGCATGTTGCGCGCGGTGAAGACGATATCTCCGGGGCCGCCGTCGCCGCCGAGGTCCGCGCGCAGCGGCGCGATCCACCACGCGCTCTCATGCTGGACCAGCGGCTGGTCAATCCAATGCGCCGGATTGAGCGGATCGCCCCCGGCGCATCTCAGCCGGTGGATGCCGCCGCGCCCCGGCGCATCGCCTTCCCAGGAATAGACGAGGTCTGCGACGCCGTCGCCGTCAATATCCGCCACAAGCGTCGCTTGCAGGAAGGGGCGATCGCGCTGAATGGCGGCGCTGCGCCATTCGCCGCGCGGGTCGGCCACGGGCGCATGGAGGTAGATCACGCCGTTGGGCTGGTCGAGCGACACCGCCTCCAGGCGGCCGTCGCCGTTGAAATCGCCGAGGTCGTTGCCTTCGATCTCGCCGCCCGGCGGGGGCAGGCGATGGATGAAATGGCGGGTCCAGTCGCGATACGTTTCACCCTGCTCGAACCAGAAGGTTTCGCCATGTTTTCCGCTCGACGCGAGAATGTCCATTCTGCCGTTGCCGCTGATGTCGCCCAGTGCGATGCCGTCGCAATCGGCGCATGGCAGTTCCTGCGCCTCGCGAAGCGACAGACGGAAGGCGGGTTCCACATCGGCGGCGGCCAGGGCCGCCAGCAGGAGCGGAATACATCCCGCAGCCATGCGTATGAAGAGCAAGAACGGAAACAATCCCACAACGCCAGGCCTTCGGCGCGCTGCGCCGGGGACAGTCAGCCTTTTTGCACGCATTTCAATGCCTCTCATTTCACCAGTACCGGCTGCACCCACGCCATCTCGGTGTCGCCCTCTTTGAACGGGTTTGGTTGCTGCTTATCGGACACAACGCGCGCGCGCACGTACAGTTCTTCGCCGGTGAATGCGTAGGACGGCGACAGGTCGGTGGTTTCCTTCAGCACCTGGCCGATGGTCGGACTGTAGCGGCGGCTGCCGCGCGGCTTCGCGTTGCCTTCGGCGTCCAGCACTTCCTCGGAGGCGGTGTCAAAGCCCTTCAGCGTGCCGATGAACTGCGTGGTGTAGGTGACGCCCGGCGCCGCCGCAATGTCGAAACTCAGCGCGCGGGCCTCGCGCCGAATCTCATTGATCACGACGCCGGTGCTCGCGTAGAAATCGCCGCGCTTCAGCGCCTCTGCCAGCGTGTTCGGCGCCAGTTCCGATGCGCGCACCATCACCCAACCCCGGCCGGGGTTGGCGTTCCTGCTGTGGAACTCATGGTAATTGTGCGCGTCATCCGTGGCCGTGCCGTAGAGGACAGAATCCGGGTCCTTCAGAATATTCATCGCCAGCAGGACGTCCCAGTGCCGGTCCGTCGGCGGATAGCCTTTGCCCTCGTGACCCCAGTTGGCCACCGTGGGATGGCCGTTGTATACCTCGAAGAAATATAATCCTTTGACCCCCAACGATTCCTCCACCGTCACCCCGTCGGACCAGTTCACATGGTTGAGCATCGCAATCATCGGCCTGCCGTGTTCGCCGGCCTGTGCGGCCACCGCGTCAACATAGCGTTGAATGATCTCTGTCATGCCGTTCTTGCGCGACGGTTCGATGAACTCCACAAGGTTGATGCCGTTCACATGCGGACTGCCGCCGCCGGTGGTGATCTCCTCGCCCTGCATGACCAGAAATTTGCCCGGCGCATTGAAATGTCCCTGCAACTCCTCCATCGTTTTCAGCCGCATGGCGCGGCGTTCCGATTCGCGGATTTCCACCCAATCCTCGCCGAACCGCTCCCGAATCGCCGCCACATGCTCCTCCCGCAGCGTGCGGTCCGTGCTGATCGGGAAAAAACGCTCGCCCTGCTGCAACACGTTATGGTCCGTCAGGCACACGAAATCCCACCCGTGGTCCAAATACCAGGCGATGGCCACTTCCGGGGCCGCATCACCATCACTCCATAACGAATGCATGTGCAACGATCCCTTGTACCATTGGTCCGCTGCGGCAGCGCCCGCCGCAAGCCATAGACACCAGGCGATTGACAAAAAAGATTTTTTCATGGATTTTTCCTTTTCATCCGTGCCCATTTCGTCTGTTTTCAGTCCACTCTTAGACTAAACATTTTGTCCGGCAATCGCAATCCCGGGCGGGTCCAATCAATTTTCGGAATCCAACGCCGGTCAAAAACGTTTTATCAGACGGTGCGGCCGCGCCGCCCTCGCGGGTGTCTGTACAGCGAACAGGGACTGTGCCGTCGGCTGTCAAGCAGGCCACACAGAACACCGTGTTCATGGAAACAATGCTGAAGCGGAATGGCAATGACAGGCGGAGCACACCACGGGGCCGTTTCCGGCCCCTTTCGAAAGGATCGGCGCGAAGCGCCGGGACATTAAGCGGAAACATCGTACGTCCCGCTGTTCGCCCCGCAGCCAAAACCTGAATATAGAAGAGTACAATTGAAAATGATTACCGGTTCCCAATGCAGTACAATAGGAATTGCCGTGTCCAAACCGGGTCGGGAGAAGGTCCCCGTGTCCAGAAAGGGCTTTACGCTAATCGAGTTGCTGGTAGTGATTGCCATTATCGGCATTCTGGCCGCCATCCTCCTCCCCGCCCTGGCGCGCGCCCGAGAAGCGGCACGGCGCGCAAGTTGTCAAAACAACCTGAAGCAATGGGGGCTGGTCTTCAAGATGTACAGCAATGAGTCGCGCGGCGAATATTACCCCCCTCTTGAGGGGAATCTGGAGCAACTGTATGACTGCGACGCGCTTAATCCCACGGGCGCACGGGCGGCCGTTTTTGGGACAGTGCCCCGCCTTTCGGCGATCTATCCGGAATACCTGACCGATCCTGCCGTCCTTGCCTGTCCTTCCAGCGCCCTCGTTTCAAAGGACTCATTCAAGAATGCGAACGGCGCGTGGGATGTGGTCTTTGCGTGTGATGATGGAACCGGCGGTCTCCAGAGAAATCGCGGCATTTCCCTCGCGAATGCCTGCTACATGTACTTTGGATATGTATTGGACAAATGCGATCGAAGCGACCCGTCGGAAACCCTGGCCATTTACGGCCGCGCGGACCTGTCCGGCCCTCTGCAATTGACGAGCATTCTGGGGCAACCGGTGCTTCAGCTGGTTTTCTTCGCCAATCCGGAACCGCTGGACCGGGACATTGTGGTGGCAGCGGGCGCGGGCAACGGCGGCGGCAACACCGTTTTCCGACTGCGCGAAGGGATAGAGCGCTTTCTGATCACGGACATCAACAGTCCCGCCGCCAATGCCGAGGCACAAAGTCGCCTGTGGATCATGAGCGATTTCGTCATTGCCAAACCGGATTTTTTCAGTCACGTGCCTGGCGGATGCAATCTCCTGCATATGGATGGCCACGTAGAGTTTCGCCGTTATGAGGAGGAGGGACCTGCTCCTGTGAATGCTTCCGTCGCAGTTACCTTGGAAGTCATTCGCCAATTCGCCAACGAACTTTGGTGAAGAGGTTTCCGCCAAAGGCGGCGGCGCACTCGCCACCGAAGCCCCCGGCTTACTTCCGCCCGTTTTCTCCAGTGGAGAAGTAATTTCTGTCCTTCCAGCGCACGCCCTTTCCCGTGATGCACCGCCACCATGACGATAGGCCCAACGCGATGAGCATGGCCTGAGCCACCGGGTGCAGCAGCACGGGCCAGAAGGGCTGGCGGAACCGCGCCGCAAGCGCCCCACGCGAGGCTAAAGTGCATCCTGCCGCCGCCAGAAACGGCCAGAGA
Source organism: uncultured bacterium (assembly GCA_937951485.1). GTDB lineage: Bacteria > Hydrogenedentota > Hydrogenedentia > Hydrogenedentales > CAILVY01 > CALEDJ01. Next base: position 13,432 of record CALEDJ010000043.1, on the reverse strand, counting down.
TGGCGTTCGCCCAGAAGCATCGCCGGCGAAATGATGAACGGCAGGAGAAAGGCGACGCCATGCAGAATGAGAAAAGCCCAGAAACTGGTCGCATGGCGGAAGCCGGGATAGAAGTTCTTCTGAAATCCCCGCCAGATTTCGCCAAGAGAGGCATACATGCGCAACTGCACCAGTTCGCTGCCGTCCAGGAAAATCCCTTTTTCCGCGGCGGCGCGCCAGCGCCGCGCCAGCCATGCATCCTCGACGATTTCGTCCTTGACCATATAATGCCCGCCGGTGCGCCGGTAGGCTTGGCGTTGCGCCAATATACATGCGCCGTGGGCTACACCGAGTTGGGAGTAATCATATTTCAAAGAGAGCGGCGCGGGATAGAGGCTGAACAGGAAAAACGGGAAGAGAGGCATGAGCAGACGCTCCCAGAAACTTTCCATCACCAGGTCGGGCCAGCAGGACAGCAGTGTCGCCTGTCGGTCTATCGCTTCCTGCAGGATGGCCGCCGCGGCACCAGGCCGCACCCGCGTATCGGCGTCAAGGAACAGCAGCCATTCATATTGCGCAGCCTCGGCAATCCGGGCGCAAGCGAACGGCTTGCCCAGCCACCCCGCCTCCAGCGGCACCGGCGGGACCAGTCGAATGCGCGCATCTCTGAGCGCCCAATCCTGCACCAGCGCGGCGGTGCCATCGGTGGAATGGTCGTCATAGACCAGAATCTCCCCGACGACGGCGTCCTGCGCCACGAGGCTTTCCAGGCATGCAGCCAGGCGGAATTCTTCATTGCGCGCCGGAATCAACACCGAAATGCAGTCGGTGAAGCGCCTGTGTTCCGTCCGGCGGACCTTGGGCCAGGCGCGAATGTTCCAGAACACGATCCAAAGCACCAGAAGATTTACAGCGAGTGCACCGTATCCAAGCACCTGCATTGCCGGAGTCAAGCAATCACCTCTTGTACGCCACCGATGGCGGGATTGTCTGCGACAGGGGATGAATGAAAGATAATGTCCGCCAATTGCTGTGTTGCTTCGCGCAACGGTTCGTGGCCCGCGCCGGCAAGTTCAAATATGCCTGCCCGAGGAAACACTTCCCGCCAAATCGCCATGCCTTTTTTAACCGCCGCGAAGGTTTTTGTCCCGTAGGCAATGTCCACAGCCACGTCAAGTCCACGAAAACACCGCACATCCCCGGTCTCACAAAGCATTCGGAGGAAGCGCAGCGCGACCTCGTGATTGATGTTCGCGAAAGACCGTGTCATGTTCCGCCCCCGCCGGCGTTTGTTGCGGGTCATGGCATTCGCAATCCATCGTCCCACCGGATTCGCAAACGTGACGTAATAGGCATGCCGCCCGAACTCGCCCCAGGTAAAAAGGGCCAGATACCACGGTGCAAAGGCGAACGGGTCAATCATCACCAGACGCCGCACCGGCGACAGCCCGCGCCGCAGCGCCTCCAGACACAGGTTCGCCCCGCCGCAATACCCCATCAGCGTAATCTCTTGCAGGCCTGTCGCGTTCACCGCTTCCTGCAATGCGGCCGTATATGCATCCAGGTCCCATGTCGCCGGTGCGGGGCTTTTTCCCCAGCCCGGCAGGTCCAACGCGTAAAGACATTTCCCCTCGGGCAGCAACGATACCAGAGGGGCGAAAGTGCGGTGGTCGCCCGCCCAACCATGCACGCCAAGGTAACCGCGCGTACCTGTTCCCGTCTTCTGCATGAATACCATAAACGCCTTCCGCAATATTTTTGACCGCATGTAAACAGAACGCAAGAAACCTTTTTGGCCGGCCTGTCGCACAAACCCTGTCATACAGGAGAAAGTATCGGGCGTTATCGTACCATATGCAGACAGAATCGCGACAGGAGACGATCATCTTTCTGAGGTCGGTTCCGCACCGCGCACCGTGAAAATTTCTTTTGCGAATCGCCGCCTGAAGAGATATGGAATTCGGAAAAACTTTCGTAACATTTTGTCTGAAGGGCATAGACTGTCGGGGAAATACACAATCCATGCCATTCGGCCAACGTGTTGTGACAAATACATCCTGTTTCTGATGTTTTCACCACACACCACCAAACACTTTTCCGGCATGATGCAATCCCAACGCGCCCCATCGCCTTGGGAGGCAGCCGCCTGATACCATGGCGGCGGAGGAATCTTCCGTGCAGGACATCATGCCCTTGGATTACATTGAGGAATGGGACCGCCGCCTGGCGCGCCAGGACGCGTTCTGGCAATGCGCGGTGCTGGACCGGCCGGTGGTCGTCATGCAATGGCCGAAGGTCCCGCCCGCGCACCCCTGGCCTGCAGACCCGCCGTATGCCACCATGCGGGACCGGTGGTGGGACCCGCAGCGCGCGGCGGCGTGGGCCGTGGCATCGGTGCGCAATACCGAATACGGCGGCGATGCCCTGCCCCACGCGTGGCCCAACCTCGGCCCGGAGGTCTTCAGCGCCTTTTTCGGCCAGGAACTGGAATACACCGAGACGACCTCGTGGGCGAAGCCCTTTCTTTTCGATTGGGCCGATGCAGCGCGCCTGCATTTTTCGGAAGACAATCCGTATTGGCGGGCGCTGCTGGCCATGACCGACGCGCTGCTCGAGGCCGGCAAAGGGCTGTTCTACACCGGCATGACCGACCTGCATCCCGGCGGCGACGCCCTCGCCGCGTTCCGCGATCCGCTGGCGCTCAACACCGACCTGCTGCTGCATCCCGACGCCGTGCGCGCCCTGCTGGACCGGGTGCAGGATGTTTTTTTTCATGTCCATGACTTTTTCCATGCCCACCTGCGCAGTGCGAAGCAGGCCGTCTGCAGTTGGCCCGGCATTGTGTCCACGCTGCGCTGGCATGTGCCTTCCAACGATTTCTCCTGCATGATTTCCAAGGAAATGTTTGACGCCTTTTTTCTGCCCGGCATCGCCGAGGAATGCCGCCGCATGGAAGCGTCCATCTACCATCTGGACGGTCCCCAAGCCCTGCGCCATCTCGACAGCCTGCTCGAAATCCCCGAACTCAACGCCATTCAGTGGGTTTATGGCGCGGGCAACGGCCGCGCCTCGGACTGGATGCCCGTCTATCAGCGATGCCAGGCCGCCGGGAAGGCCGTGCAACTTTTCATCGAACCCGATGAACTGGACGTCATCACCGCGCATCTGCGCCCCGAGGGCGTCTGGCTCGGGGTTTCTGTGCAAAGTCGCGATGAAGCGGATGTCATCCTGCGCCGCATCGCCAGATGGAAATGATGGTCGGGGGCCACGGCGGACATGCGGGGGACCGGCCGCATCGGCATCCATGAAACCATGCGCTTAGATGTTCACTTCCGGGGCCTGGCGCGCACGGACGTCTTCGATCTCGAAGAATTCAGCGGCGCCGAATCCGAAGGCTTTTGCGAAGAAGTTAAAGGGAAAACTCTGAACGGCGTTGTTCATTTCGCGGACGTTGCCGTTGTAAAAACGCCGCGCAGCCTGAATGCGGTCCTCGGTAATGGCGAGTTCCTGCTGCAATTTGAGGAAATTTTCGCTGGCCTTGAGTTCCGGATAGCGCTCGACGACGGCAAGCAGGCGACGCAACGCGGTGACCAGTTGATTCTCCGTGCTCGCCTGGTGTCCGGGCGTGCTGGTGTCCGCCACGCATTGCTGCCGCAGCCGCGTGACCTCCTCCAGCACGGCTTTTTCGTGGGCGGCGTAGCCCTTCACCACGTTCACGAGGTTGGGGATCAGGTCGTAGCGGCGCTTGAGTTCCGTGTCAATGCAGGACCATGCATCAATGCAATGATTGCGCAGCCGTACAAAACGGTTGTAGATGATCGCCGGCGCCAGCAACAAGACAAAGACCACCCCCAGCGCCAGATGCCATGCTTCCATTCCAAGGTTCCTTTCTCCGGTGCTGCGTCATTCGGAATCGGATTCTTCTTCGCCATAAATGAGCCGCTGGAATTCGGGATGATCGCGGATGGCGTCAAGATGCGGGTCAAACACCGCATCGCCGCGCAGGATGGATGAGCGCCGGATGGATTCGCGCAGATATTCAATGGCGGTCTCCGGATGTCCGAGCAGGCTGTGCAGGCACGCGAGATTGTAATAGGGCTTGGGATGATCGGGGTTGATCTCCGTGGCTTTGACGTAGTATCGCTCCGCTTCTTCCAGCCTTCCCTGCGCCAGCAGCAGGTTACCGTAGTTGTTGTTCGAGGCGATGTCTTCCGGGTCGAGCCGCAACGCAATGAGCGCCGCCTTTTCGGCCTCTTCCAGGCGGTTTTCCATGCGCAGGATGATGGCAAGGATGTTGTAGGGGCGCGCCCAGTCGGGGTCAATCTCGATGGCGCGCTCCAGCGCCTCCCTGGCCTCCTCGTTCCGCCCGAAGGTGTGGCGGCCAAGGAGTCCGCCCAAGCCCACATAAGGGCGGTTCCAATCGGGTCGCAGCGCAATGGCGCGCTTGTACAGCGCCTCGGCGGCGGGCGGATTGTCTTCGCGCTGATATTGCAATCCGAGCACGTAGCACGCCTCGGCGGTGGCAATCAGGCCGCGCTCGGCATACACGGCGGCGGTGCGCACGGCGTTCTGCGTTTCCCGCTGCGCGGCCATGGGATCCTTTTCGAGGAGGGCCATCGCCTGCGCCACCGCCTCCTCCGGGGATGGGAGCAGCCGGTCGCGGGCGCCCCCCGTATGCCGCACGGCGGCCAGCGCCACAGCCAGCGCCGCCGCGAGCAGCGCCGTCATCCATATCCACCGATGATATTTCATGTTTCGTCACCATCCTGAACCAGGTGACAGTATAACGTATTGGCGCCGTAAGGGGAGAAACATGCGCTGTCTGCGCGTTTTCGGCTATGCTTTACACGATCGAGGGCCAGTGGCAATGTATAGAATCTTCGTCGGCTTGGGCATTCTGGCGCTGCTCCTGATGTATCAGTGGGGCAGGGGCCGCATGCGCATGTCGCGGATGAAACGCGAGTGGGAAATCGCACTGCGCGCTTTCAAGGACAAAGACCTGGAAACGGCGCAAAAGAGCCTCCAGCGATGCGTGCGCCTCATGCCGACGTGGACGCCCGCGCGATTCATGCTTGGCGGGGTGCTGGCGAAGCGCGGCCGCCTCGCCGATGCGGAGGAGCAATTGAAACTGGGGGCGGACTTGGAACCCCGCAATCCGGAAGGCCATCTCCAACTGGGCATGTTCTATGTCGTCTGTCACCCTGACCGCGCCGATGAGGCCATCGCCGCGCTGGAGCGCGCCGCCGCGTGCGACCCGTCCTTGCGCGATCAGTTCGCCAAGGCGCCGGGACTGGAGGCGATAAAGTCTCATCCGCGCTTTCAACAATTAGTCGGTCATACGGACTCCTGATCCGGCGAAGCCATCCGAAAAATCTCGACTTTTTACACATGGCGTCGCCTCAGGTACAATAGCGAACCAGTCAATACAAGGAGTGTTGTGAAATGGTTGATCCGGAACTCTTGAAGATTTTGGTCTGCCCGGAAAACAAAACGCCGGTGATGCCCGCCGATGAGGCGCTGATGGCGAGGGTGAACGCCGCCATCGAAGCCGGAACGCTGAAGAACCGGGCCGGCGAAACCATCAGCGAAAAAGCGGATGGCGGACTGGTGCGCCAGGACGGCGCGTATATGTATCTCATCCGCGACGACATTCCCATCATGTTGATTGACGAGGCGGTGCCGCTGAATCAGCTGCCGTAGGGATCGTCCCCAAGACCGGCGCAAGGCGCGGGAGGCTCGTTCGCAAGCATGACTGCGCAGTCAATAAAATGATCTATAGGACTTATAGGTTTATATAAAACACAAAACAAATTATCAAACAAAATTCAGAAAAACCGCAAATTCACACCCTGCTTGGACATCTTATATGTCATATACGCCCTATACCCTTTACGACATTTTCCTTTTTCTCCCCCGCTCCCTGCGATTTTTCCACAGGCCGATGATAGACCACCCAGCGGATGTACGCATACACGATGTGCCCGCGCACGGAACGCGCGCATGCACGCAGCAGCGCCGGCAGGGGATTGCGAGACAACGGGATGATTCGGCCATCCACGCTATGGCAGAAACGTGACGCCGCGCCGCTGCCCGCGGCGAGCAGCCGTAACTTAAGGCTGTCGAACATTACCACAAAGTGGTCGTATTTCCCGGCGCGAATCTGAGCGAGCACCGCGAACGCGGTTTTCCAGTGACCGCCCATTTGGGCGTTCTGTCCCGTGACCACGACGGCATCAGCCAGACCTTCCAGCGCGTCGCGCGGATATTCCGGGGGGATAATCGCGGTGATCTGTGCGCCGGGGTGCTGTTCGCGCAGTTTTTGCAGCACACGCGGGAAATGCGGTCCGCGACTGTACAGCGCGCCGATACGAAATGTCCTGCTCATGGTCCAAGCCTTTCCAGAAGCGGCAGGTAATGCCGCGCGATGACGCGGTTCCAATCATACTCTGTTTCCGCCACTCGCCTTCCCGCCGCGCCCATTTCCCGACGCAGCGCCGGGTTGTCCAGCAGAATCTCCAGCGCCTTGGCCCATTCCGGGGCGTCGCCGGGCGACAGCAGGAATCCAGTTTGCCCATGGCGCACGATGTCCTGCAAACCGCCGATGCGGCTGGCGCAGACGGGCCGGCCCGCCGCCATGGCCTCCACCGCTGTGAGGCCGAACGGCTCCGCCCAGACGGAGGGCACGGCGCAGATGTCGGCCTGCGTGTACAGCGCCAGCGCGGCTCCGTGGTCGCGCCAGGGAACGCTGCGAAAATAGGGGCGGCGCAGGGTGGCGTCGAAATGGGTGGCGTGAATCACGAAGTCCTGCCTGCGTTCCCACAAGATGCGCCCCGCCTCCAGCAATGTGTCCAGCCCTTTCAGGGGGTCATCGGCGCGTCCGGACATGAGAATGATTTTCTCCTCGGCGGGACCTTTTTCCGGCGCAGCCTGCGCCGCAATCGCCGCAACGGATACGCCGCCGGGAATCACCAACACGTTGTCGTGAAAGCCTTCCAAGTGTGCGCGCAGCGCCGCGTTGTACACCATGACCGCGTCCATGGACCGCAACGCGGCCAAAACCTGCGCGTGATATTCCGGAGCATAAGCGCGCGCCGCGAGGTAGTCGGCGGTCCAGGTGCGGAAGCGCCATTGACGGATGGCCCGGCGCTGATGGTCCAGGGCACAGCGGCGGCACAGGTCAGGCGTGCGCAGGTAGTCATTGGGACACGGCGCGCCGTCTTTGAAGCGGAGCGCGTCGCGCGCGCAGGCGAGTTCGTGCGCATAGTACCGGCTCACGATGGGATAATGCGCCAGGGCCAGCGCCACCTGGGGCTTCAGCGCGAAACCATGCATCAGAAACAGAATATCCGGCCGCCAGGCGTCCACCGCTTCCTGAAACGCGCGGGCGACGCGCGCCGCGCGCAAGGTGCGCCGGGTGAAATCGATCCGGGTCGCCGGAAACGGCAGATCAGCGGGATTCACCCGCCCGCGATCGGTGGACTGCTGTTCATGCGCGACAAAGAGGTGAACGGCATGCCCCGCACGCTGCAGGCCGCTGACGACATGATAACAATCAATATCCGCGCCGCCGTTGGGCGGCCACGAAAAGATCAAATCCACAAACGCCAATCGCACCGTCTAATGCTCCCCACCGGACTGCAACCGTGCCAGCACCGGCGGATAATGCTGCGCCACGACGCGGTCCCAGGCGTATTCCGACGCCGCGCGGCGGCGGCCCGCCGCGCCCATCCGCGCCGCCAGTTCAGGGTCGTCCAGCAGCCGCGCCAGGCAACGCGCGAGGTCCGCGGCGTCGCCGCGATCAAAAAGCAGTCCCGTCTCACCGTCCACAACAATGTCCACGAGGCCGCCGGTCCGCGCCGCGCAGACCGGGCGGCCGCAGGCCATCGCTTCCAGCGCCACCAGTCCGAAAGGTTCCTCCCAGAGGCTCGGAATCGCGCAGATACTTGCTTCGGCGTACAACGCGGCCAGTGCCTTGCGCGTTTTCCAGCCGATCGGCCGGAACCACGGTGTTTTCGGCGCATCCTCAGGCATGGTCGCCAGGATTTGGAAATCCTGCCGGCGCTCCCACAGCATCGCGCCCGCCTCACATAGTAACGCCGCGCCCTTCGCGGGATCCTCCGCACGGCCCGGCATCAGGATCACGCGGCGGTTATCTGCCGGCGGCATCGGCATTGCTGAAAACGCCGCGACATCCACGCCGCCGGGAATGACGAACACTTCCGGACAATACGGCGCAACAAGCGCTTTCATGGTGCCGTTCGACACCACCGTCGCGCACACGCGCCGCAACGATTCCAGCAAAGTGGCGCGGTACTCCGGCGCATAGGCCCGCGCGGCCAGGTATTCCCGCGTCCAGGCATCCGCCGCGCCGCGCCGGATGCGCGGCCCCAGTGATTCCAGCGCACACCGGCGGCAGACCTCCGGCGTCTCCAGGTAGGCGTTCGGACACGGCGCGCCGTCCTTGAAGCGCAGGATGTCGCGGTGGCATGCCATCTCATAGGCATAGTACCGCAGCGCGATGGGATAATGAGACAGCGCCAGGATTATGCGCGGCTTGAGAAAGAACCCGTCGCACACGAAGACGGCGTCAGGCCGCCAGGCGTCCACCGCGTCGCGGAATGCCGCCGCGCATCGCGGCGCATCGAGCGCGATGCCAGGGAAGTCCAGCCGGGTCACCGGAAACGGCATCGTGTCCGGCGACACCATGCCGCGGTCCCAACCATCGGGGTCATGCGCGACGAACACATGTGTCTCGTGTCCCATGCGGCGCAATTCGCACACGACGTGAAACAGGTCCACATCCGCCCCGCCCAGCGGCGGCCACGAGAACATCAAATCAACAAATGCGATGCGCATATGCCGGAATCTCTGATTTTCGGCGCATTCTCGATGATCTTGTCCACAGCGTCCACCGGGTCCACAGAAAAAATTCTATCTTCTGTCGCAAGCATCCCCTGCATCATGACATGCCGGCCCCGGCAAACGCCAGCAGGATTTTTGCGGCGGTCTTGTGGCATACTGCGCGCCGGCGACTGCAGCGGATTCTGGTGCCGCCACTGTGCCGACAGGGGCATATCCACCCTGATTACTTTATATTGTTCTGGAAATGTATAGAGGTGTGTGCGCATGAAAACGCGATGGATGCTGGCAGGAGTGTGTGTGATGCTGGGATTGTGCGCGGCGGTGCAGGCGGAAAAAGCCACCCCAACGGAGACGTCCGCTCAGGTTCCCGCGTCGCCGCCGGACATGGCTGTGGATGCGGAAAACAAGCCGGAAAAACGGGGTATTCACAAGGTTCTGCGTTTTGAAGACGCCATGTGGCGCGTGGAAGTGACCGGCGCGGCGGGACTGCACACGAACAAGCGCAATCGCAAGGACGACTGGATGGGAACCATCACCGTGGAATACGAAGTGCCGGTGACCGGCCGTCTGACCACCGGCCTGCGCCTCCTGCCGTTGCTGGTCTATGAACAACACAAGGACAAAACCGTTTTTGCCGCGGGCGTCGGCGCGGTGCTTCGCTATTATGTGCTCAAGAACCAATACCGGGGCTTCTACGCCGAGGCCGAGGCCCATCCGATGGGTAACTATCCCCGCATCCGGGGCAACAGTTCTCACTTCAACTTCCTGACCGGCGTCGGCGTGGGATACAAGTGCAAGGAGAACTTCCACGCTTCGCTCAAATTCGAGCACATCTCCAACGCCAACATCGGCCGCCGCAATGAAGGCACGAACATGCTCAGTCTGGGTATGGGGTATACGTTCTAGCCGGTCCCTCATTGGAAGTTGCGTGCTTCGGGAATGCCCTTTAGAATGGGGTTTGCCCCGATGACCGGGGCGTATGGAATATGCAACGCAGCAAAGGAAAGGGTGCGGCATGGACAAAGGCATTCGGGTGACGGTGTGGAACGAAGGGGTGCATGAGCGGCAGCACGAAGCGGTGAAAAAAATCTATCCGAAAGGCATGGGCCGCCAGATCGCGCAATACCTGAAAAAACAGCCGGGCATTGCCTCGGTGCATGTCTCCGAATTGTCCGACCCGGACCAGGGGCTTGCGGACAAGATCCTGAAGAACACCGACGTGATGACATGGTGGGGCCACATGGCCCATCACGAAGTGACGGATGAGAACGCGGCGCGGGTGCAGCAGCGCGTGCTGGAAGGCATGGGCCTTGTCGTGCTCCATTCCGGCCATCTGTCGAAGCCCTTTGTGCGGCTGATGGGCACCACCTGCATGCTGAAATGGAGGGAATGGAAGGGCATTGGCGAGAAAGAGCGCTTGTGGGTCGTGGACCCCGCGCATCCGATCGTGGACGGCCTGCCGGAATACATCGAACTCGAGCGCGCGGAAATGTACGGCGAACATTTCGACATTCCACCGCCGGACCAACTGGTCTTCATCAGTTGGTTCCAGGGCGGCGAAGTCTTCCGGAGCGGCTGCTGCTGGCATCGCGGGTTGGGCAAGGTTTTCTATTTCCGCCCCGGCCATGAAACCATCCCCATCTATTACAACGAACAGATTCTCAAGGTCATCTACAACGGCGTCAAGTGGGCCGCGCCGACCGCGGTGAAGGGCGGCATCAAACGCGACCATTTTGATCCGCCCCTGGAAAAAATGGAATAGCACCCCAGCATCACTCCGCGAAGGCCGTGCGCGGTATCCGACACATAACGAAAGGATCGAAGCATGATCAATGCCGGCATGGCAATTCTGGTGATGGTCGCCGCCGCCGGAGGCGGCCTGTCGCTCTCCAAAAAAGAGGCCGTCTTCGAGCACGACATGCGGGCGCGCTTTCTCCTTGACGGTCAGGCGCTGTGTAAACTGAAACTGCCGACGCCGACCCGCGATTTCATTGACTACAACATGCCGGACAACGCCTACATGACCGGCATCCGCCTGGGGACCCTGTCCATGAAGTATGCCGTCACCGGCGCGCCCGAAGACCGCGCGGCGGTCAGCGAGGCCATCAGCGCGCTGCACCTGCTGTGCACCGTCAGCGGCGTGCCGGGCCTGCTGGCCCGCGCCGTGTGGCCCAAGGACCGCCCGCTGGCCGACGACGGCATCTGGCGCGATTCGGCCTGCGGGCGATACCGCTGGCGCGGCGACGTAAGCAGCGACCAGGTGGACGGCGTGATGTTCGGATTCTCACTCGCGCATGCGCTTGCCGCGGATGACGCGGAGAAGGCGCTGATCGCCGCCGATGCGGCAGCGATGACAGACCATATTCTCGGAAATAATCTGCGCATTGTGGATGCGGACGGCAAGGCCACGCGGTGGGGCAATTACACGCCCGCGTATGTGCGCCGTCTGGAGCGCATGAACGCGCTGTTGTGGCTTCAGGCGCTGAAGGTGACGCACCAGGTGACGGGCGAGGACCGATTTCACGCGCTCTACCGGCAATATGCCGTGGATGAGGGCTACGCCGAACTGTCGGTGATGGCGCGGCTGCTGTTGAATCCCACCCGGCCCGGCGCGGTCAATCATTCCGACGACGTGTTGCTGTTTCTGGCCTATGAAAACCTGCTGCGTCTGGAAACGGACCCTGCCCTGCGCGAACACTACCTCGCCGGATTCCGCCGCATGTGGGCGGGCAGCGACAAATTTCCCGGCGTCAAACCCGAAGCCAACCCCATCTACGCCTTTCTCGCCGCGAAATACCTCGATGACGATTCCGGCGTCGCAGGGGCGATTGACACGTTGCAATGGTTTCCGCTGGACATGAAGTGGAACCGGAACACCATCGCCGCGTATGCGCGGCAGTTCGGCTTCACCTGCGATCCTGCGCCGCAAAGTCCCGAACCCGAAGAGGGCCGGCCACTGCCGGTGGACCGCCGCGCGAAGTCCTGGTCGGCCTGGGTGATGGACCCCTACGCCCCCGGTGAAGACCGTTCTGTGGATGCCCCCATCGAGTACAACGGCCACGATTACCTGCTGGGCTACTGGCTGGGACGATATTACGGCTGCATTCCGGCGGACTGAAAAACGCACTTCCATCCCGCCGCCAACGACAATTCCCGGGAATGCGGCGTCAAGTCGCTTTGTTATTGCGTATGGGTCCCTGGGAAAAAGGATACAAGCGGTGCGAAAAGGATGGACGGGCATGATTATCGCCGGTGTTTTCATTGCGGTCCTGTTGGGCGCCTGGACCGCTGTAGGGTATCGTGACACCAAGGGTATCGAAACGCCGAAATATGTGGTGGAACGCAAGGAAAAAGGATTTGAAGTGCGCCAATACGCACCACATATTCGGGCCGAAGTCATCATGCAGGGGGACTACCGCGAGACTCTTTACGCGGGATTCGGACATCTGGCGGATTATATTTTCGGCAACAATGCCAGTCAGTCCGGCATCGCCATGACCGCCCCCGTATTGTCGGAACGATCCGAGAAAATTGCCATGACCGCCCCCGTGTTGCATGAAAAGAAAGGTGAAACAGACACCTATATCATCGCTTTCATCATGCCTTCGGAATACACCATGGACACGCTGCCGAAACCGAAAAACGACAAGGTTGTTCTTCGCGAGGTGCGGGGAGATCGCTATGCGGTTTACCGGTTCGGGGGCTATGCGACCAAAGGTCGAGCGAATCGTCTCTCAAGCCGGTTGAAGGCTGCGCTGGCACGGGAAGGCATCACGGCCGAAGGCGCGCCGGTTGTCGCCCAATACAATCCCCCCTGGACCCCTCCTTATATGCGCCGCAATGAGATTCTGATTCGCATCGAGTGACGCCACGCTCCGGCAACTGACAGCGGAGACACGCGAAAGCGGGATCACATGCAAACATGACGCCGATTTCGGGGTGTTTTGCGCGGTCCAGGCTGGACCGGATGCGCGCGAGGACTTCCTGACGTATGATATAATTTTCCAGACTGCATTCATTCCACAGCGGGGCGTTCCAACAGGCAGGAAAAGTGTGGACTTGTTAAAGATCAATTCCGCGCCCCTTCCAGAAGGAGAACTCACATGATGTGCGCTCGACGGATCATCTGGGTCGTACTTTTGGCGGTTTTCGTCATCAGTCCGATGTCAGGGGCTGCAACAGTAAGACACAGCGCCGATTATAACTCGCCGCATGGACAGATCAGCCTGTCGGAATTGCTGCGTCTTATTCAGTTCTACAATTTCGGTTCCCTGCATTGCATGCCCGGCACTGACGACGGCTACGCCCCCGGTCCCGGCGACAACACCTGCCCCCCCCATGATTCCGACTACAATCCGCAGAATTGGTCCATCAACATTTCGGAGTTGCTCAGACTCATCCAATTCTTCAATTACGGGGCCTATCGAGTGGATTGTTTCTCTGAAGACGGTTTTGCTCCCGGGTTGGGAAGTCTTGAACCTTGTGAGGGCGAAGGAGAAGGCGAAGGTGAGGGCGAAGGGGAAGGTGAAGGCGATGGTGAAGGCGAAGGCGAGGGAGAGGGCGAAGGCGAGGGAGAGGGCGAAGGCGAAGG
>CALEDJ010000042.1 GCA_937951485.1 uncultured bacterium | reverse complement strand
ATCAGCACACCTTTGTTGTGGCCGGTCTCCTGACCGTGCCTTTGTTGTGGCCGGTCTCCTGACTTTTGTTGTGGCCGGTCTCCTGACCGTGCCACAGCCCCGACCGAAGGTCTCCAGTGCGTCGCCAATCAGCACACCTTTGTTGTGGCCGGTCTCCTGACCGTGCCTTTGTTGTGGCCGGTCTCCTGACTTTTGTTGTGGCCGGTCTCCTGACCGTGCCACAGCCCCGACCGAAGGTCTCCATATTGCGCGCACAGCCCCGACCGAAGGTCTCCATATTGCGCGCTTTACATTCCTTTCCCGTCCCGCTAACCTATTCCCCATGTACACGCATCGCATTCACGAAGACTGTTCCGTCTATTTCATCACATGTTCCGTGTTTCAATGGCTACCGGTCTTCATCAACGAAATGCCATGCAGGATTGTCACCGATAGTTTGACGTATTGCGTTGTGAACGCGGAACTGCGCATCAACGCTTACGTAATCATGCCGACGCATTTGCATGTGATCGTCTTTGACAAGGATCACAATTCCGGCAGATTGGCGGAATCCTGGAATGCATTTCGCAAATACACCGGGCGCGCGATGCTTGACTACGTGGCGAAGCATCTTCCCCCCATGTTCAGCAAGGCATTTCGGGACGGCGCCGCATCGGACCGAATGCGCCGTTTCTGGCAACCGGGCCAACACCCCATAGCCATTGCCTCGGAAGGGTTCTGGCGGCAGAAACTGGACTATTTGCATGATAATCCCTGCCGCAAAGGACTTGTACGGTATCCTGAGGACTGGCGGTTTTCGTCCGCGCGTTTCTATGTTGAGGGAAAAGATGACCATGCGGATTTGGAGATAACGCCGATTGAGTGGTAAGAAAACGGGGAATATGGAGACCTTCGGTCGGGGGCTGTGGCGCGGTCAGGAGACCGGCCACAACAAAGTGAACCTGTGGCGCGGTCAGGAGACCGGCCACAACAAAGTGAACCTGTGGCGCGGTCAGGAGACCGGCCACAACAAAGTGAACCTGTGGCGCGGTCAGGAGACCGGCCACAACAAAAGACCGGCCACAACAAAGATATTTCTTTTGCTTTGCGCGGCGCTGCTGGGCGGGTGTGGGCGCGGGCCTGTCGTGCATGTTTTTACGGGGCAGACGATGGGCACGGTGTACACCGTGAAGGTGATTGCGCCGCCGGTCGGGGATTTCTCGTCCGTCGCGATGGAACAGGTTATCCGGGATCGGCTGGAGGAGGTCAACGCCCTGATGTCCACGTATGATCCCGATTCGCAACTCTCCCGGTTCAACCGGCACGCAAGCGACGCGCCGTTCCCCGTGGATGCGCCCGTGGCCGGGGTGTTTGCGATTGCCCTGGAAGTCAGCCGTCAGAGCGGCGGCGCATTCGACATCACGGTCGGCCCGCTGGTCAATGCGTGGGGCTTCGGTCCGGACCCGCCCGCGTCGCCGCCGGATGACGCCGCCATCGAAGGTCTGCGCGCCCGCGTCGGTTATCAACACCTCGAGATGACCGAAGACGGCCACCTCCGCAAGCATCTCCCGGACCTCTACTGCGACTTGTCCGCCGTCGCCAAGGGCTACGCCGTGGACCGTGTGGCCGAGGCGCTCGACGCGCGCGGCATCGCCCACTACATGATCGAAGTCGGCGGCGAAGTGCGCGCGCGCGGCGAGAACGAACGCGGCGTCCCCTGGCGTATCGGCATCGAACGCCCCGATCCCGACCGGCGCGCCGTCGCGCGCGTCGTGGCGCTTCGCGATATGGCGCTGGCCACCTCCGGCGATTACCGCAACTTCCGCGTGGTGGACGGCGTTCGCCAGTCGCACACCATTGACCCGCGCACGGGCCGCCCCGTCGCGCATGCGCTCGCTTCCGTCAGCGTTTTCCACCCCGAATGCGCCTGGGCCGACGCCTACGCCACCGCGATCATGGCGCTTGGTCCCGACGAGGGCCTGGCCTTCGCCCGGCGTCACGGAATCGCCGCGCTGTTCTTCCTCCACGACGGCCGTGACGGCTTCACCGAAATTACCACCCCCGCTTTCGAGGCCATGATGGCAAGGCCCTGAGAAGCGAAGAACCGGCAGGGGCCGGTACTTTTTGGCGGAGTGGGGGCCGGGGGGGAATGCTGTGCTTTTTCCACATCCGCCGGCGCTTCGCGCCATTCCGCTCAAGTGCCGCCGAAAAACAGGAACGGCCGGCGAGGTCTTGCCGCACGGGGGCTACTCACGCAGAATCACATCGCAGGCGAGGCGCATTTTCTGCATGGCCTTGCGGAAGAGGCCGCCTTTCTGCGCGCGGGCGCGCAGGCGGATGATGAGTTTGCGTTGCAGGCGATAGCGGTCGAATTTCGGGGGTTTCGGCGGGGCCACGCCCGGGCCGGCCTCTTCCAGCGGTTTCCACAGCGTGTCCGGCGGAAACCCGAAAACCGCGAGGTCATCCGGGTCCAGTTCGCCGACGATGCGGCGCATGAGCGCAAGTTTCGCGGGGTCCGACGCCAGTTCCTGCACCCACTTCTTCACGGACGCGGTGGTCGGGCGGGTGTGTTGCGCCACGCCGATGGGGTCGCCCAGCCCTTTGGGACGGTCTTCATTGCCCGCCTGTTTGCCATACTCTATGGCCTCCTGTTCAAACGGCACGCCGATGTACTCGCAGATGCGGGCAAACCAGGTTTCGGGGTCTTTCACGAAATCTTCGTAGCGCACATGAATGAACGGAATCTCCCGTTGGCGGAGGAAAGCGGCGATGGCCGGCACATAGCGGTTGAGGATCGGGTTGTACTGTTGGGCCACCAGGTAGTCGCCGTCGAAAAAGGAATTGGCGAAGGAGGAGAAGACGGCGAGCGGATGCCGCGTGATGACCACGTATTTGGCGTCCGGAAAAACCTTCATCATAAACGGAAGGATGAGCGCATAGGCGGGGGTCTTGTCCAGGCAGATGGGTTTGCCGCCCTTCGCGGCGAGATAGCGCCCGTAGAGCACATCGCAATAGGCGCGGCAGGCGTCCCAGTAGTCCTGTTCCTGGCGGGGCAATTGACTCACAAAGAGTTTCTGCGATTCCGCCGCGAGCACATGGTCATAGGGGGCCTTATCCACCTTGTTCCACACCCCCAGATGCGCCAGCGGGGTGAGCAGGTGCGGTTCGGGGCCGCCCTGAATCATCGAATGCGACGACAGCATGTGCTCGAGCATAGTCGTGCCCGAGCGCGGCGCGCCTATGACAAACAACATTTGGACCGACATGTTTTTCACTTCCTTTGCGTGATTGCCTGTTGTGACTTGCTACCTTATTCCCTGTGATTACGGCATGTCAATCGCCCGCCATACATGAGGAAGCGCAGACTGGCATTCTCCCTGCAATCCGTCCTATGATACACACCGGGATGCATTTGAAAGGGCAGAACATCGTCAGGTTTCGAGCACCTCACTGTTTCAGGAAGCATGATAAGGCGCTGAGCGCCGCCACGTTGGATGACGCGCGGGAGGGGCGTCACGATGCACTGATCGTAATGTCCGCATTGTCCTCGTTCAAGGCCGGGGCATTTGCGAAATAAACCCTTTTGGTCGTCACAACATCGAACAAGCCATTGATTTTTGATGCGAGCAGTCTGCGCACAGCGTGGGGAAACGCATTCTACAAATGCCTCGACCGGAGCCGCATGTGAACTTCAGAACCAGCCAACATACCATACTGTTTTCTCTGGCCGTTGCGGCCTGCACGGCCGCGTATTTTCTGTGGGATATTCCCATCGCGAGATTTTTCCACGGGCAACGCGGATCTTCGCTGTATCTCGCATTCCGGTTTCTGGCGCAAACAGGGGAAGCGCGCCCTTATCTCATCGCAGGGGCCATCGCCTGGCTGGCATGCCGATGGCTCCGACCGGAGCGAACGCCATATGCAGGCTATTTCATCGTGACAGTGGCGCTCACGGGCAGTGCGGCTTTGCTGATCAAGATGATCTTTGCCCGCTATCGTCCGACCCTCCTTTTTGAGGAATCGCTTTATGGTTTTCACCTGTTTCACTATCAGCTCCCGTACCTTTCTTTTCCGTCTGGCCATGCCACGACCTGCATGGCGGTGGCCGGGGCGCTGGGGCGCCTGTTCCCCCGATGGTTCCGGCTGTTGTGCGCGGCGGGAATCGTGCTATCCTTCGGGCGCGCCATCACCACGCAGCATTATCTCAGCGATGTAATCGCCGGGGCATGGCTGGGTTACGCGGGGTCGGCGCTGACGTGGCACTGGTTTTTCGAAAAGGACAAGGATCGGGCGGAAATTGTTCGGGAATGAAAAACTCCGGATCGCGTTGTTGGTTGCCGTGGCATGGCTGTCCTTCTTCGCGGGGATTGGCCGCGCGCCGCTGTTCAACAAGGATGAGGGAGCGTTCTGCGAGGCCACGCGCGAGATGCTTGTGAGCGGCAATTATCTGATGACCTATCTGAACGGCGAGCCGCGATACGACAAGCCAATTCTCATTTATTGGCTTCAGGCGTTGAGTGTGAAAATGTTTGGCTTGACGGAATTCGCGTTCCGGCTGCCCTCCTCGATTGCCGCGAGCCTGTGGGCATTGGCGCTCTATCTCTTCGCGCGGCGGCGCCTCGGCGCGGAGACCGCGTTCTGGGCGGCGTTTTTCCTCATGACCGCCGCGCAGGTGACAGTGATCGGCAAGGCGGCCATCGCCGACGCGCTGCTGAACCTCTGCATCGCCGTCACGATGTTCTCATTGTGGCTTTATTACGAACGCAACGACACGACGCATCTCTACGCGGCGGCCATCGCGATGGCGCTGGGCATGCTGACCAAAGGCCCGGTGGCGATCCTGATTCCGTGCGCGGTGACATTCCTGTTCTGCCTGATTCGCGGCGAATGGCGGCGCTGGTTCCGGTCGCTCGCCGCGCCGGGGCCGATCCTGCTCTTCCTGGCGATTGCATTGCCGTGGTATGCGGCGGTGCTGTGGGTTCAGGGCTGGGAATTCGTGGAAGGTTTCATATTGCGCCATAACGTGCAGCGTTTCGGAGGGCCTTTCGAGGGACACGGCGGCAGCCTCATCTATTACGTGCCGGTCATCCTCGTCGGCGTGATGCCGTACACGGCGGTCCTCTTGCGCAGCCTGTCGCGCTTCCGCGAGGATTTCCGCGACCCCTTCCGGCAGTATCTGCTGCTGTGGTTCCTGTTTGTCTGGGTCTTTTTCTCGCTGTCGGGCACAAAACTCCCGCATTACGTCATCTACGGCTACACGCCGCTGTTCCTGCTCATGGCGCTGCATCTGGAGGACGTGCGTAGCGACCGCTGGCTGTTCGCGCCCGCCGCGCTGTTGTTCATCGTGTTGCTGGCGCTTTCCGCCGTGCTGCCCCTTGCCATTCCGCGCGTGAAAGACCCCTACGCGGCGGATGCGCTGCGCGCCGCAGCGGGGTATCTGCGGCATTGGACCTGTCTGCTGCCGATGGGCGCCGGGCTGGCCTGTCTTCTCGCGATGGCCTTCGCGCGCGGCCCGTCGCGCGCATGGAAACTGGTTGCGGCGGGAATAATCATGACGGCCATGGTCAATTTCGCCGGGATGTCGATCACGGGGGCGGTGTTGCACCAGCCGGTGAAGGAGGCGGCGCTGGTGGCGCGCGAGCGCGATCTGGAAGTGGTCCCGTGGCAGGTGAGCCTGCCGAGTTTCATGGTCTATCAGGATCGGCTGATGCCGAAGGCGCCGTCCGGCTCCGATCTGGTCGTCCTGACGGAGTCCCACTGGCTCCAGCATCTGGGCGAACATGAAGTGCTCTACGAGAAACACGGCATCGTGCTGGCGCGCATCACGCGTCTGGCCGGAACTTAGCGGACAACGCGGGCAGAAATCCCGCGAATGGCGCATTCTCGGGGCGCGCATCACGCGTCTGGCCGGAACTTAGCGGACAACCCAATCTCCCGAACCGTACCCGGCGGGTTCCGCAGAATCACGTTGCGCCAACCTAAGAATCGCCTTGCACTCAACCCCCGCAGGCGCCCACCACGCTGATTTGGTCCAGACCGGTCAACGTTGTCAGATTCTCCTGGAACTGACCCCAGGCGCTGCTCCGTTCCTTGAGCACGAAATCCAGCCAGGGTTCCAGCACGGACAGGGTGATCCAACGCTGCAGGGATGCCGCAATGTAAGACCGGAATGGGCAGGCAAAGGACTCCGCCAAGTTGCAGAGCGATGCGTTCTGTGCGAACTGGCAGTGGCTGCCCCTTGTGATGCTGACCATGTATTTGCATGAAGTCGGCATGTTGTCGTACATCGGCGTCTGGTTCGATGTGGGCGGCGTGACACAATCCGACGCACCCGCGATCACCAGCGCCGGAATGAACACATTTGCGGACGCGGCAATGGCGGAGGGATTCGTTTCAGCGGCGGCGATGGGGACCAGCGCATGGATGTTGGCGCTGTGCTGCACCGCAAGCACCGCGGCGCCGCCGCCCATGCTGTGGCCCATGACTGCGGTGGCATTCCGTACCTTGCCCAGGAACGGCGAATCGGCGCGCTCCCCTTCCGCCTGCATGACATCCGCGATGAAGGCCAAGTCCCTGCCGAATTCACCGTGGCTGGGGAACAAACCGCTCTCGGTCTTCGGCAATACGAAGAAGTAGCCCCTGGGCACAAGCGATTGCCACAAGTAGTCGTATGATGTTGTGCTGATCTGATAGCCGTGCGCCATCATCACCACCGGGAACTGGACGCCGGCATCGCCCGCAACAGGTTTGTTGACCCCGCTTTCCGTCGCTGGATAATAAACGCGTACGTCCACCAGGCGATTGCCTCGGGAGGCATCTGCAAAAACAAGATCACGATAGCCAATCAAGTACACCGGCTCTTCGCCTTCGCCCTCGCCCTCTCCCTCGCCTTCGCCCTCACCCTCACCTTCCCCTTCGCCCTCGCCTTCGCCCTCACCTTCGCCTTCGCCCTCTCCCTCGCCTTCGCCCTCACCCTCACCTTCCCCTTCGCCCTCGCCTTCGCCCTCACCC
>CALEDJ010000041.1 GCA_937951485.1 uncultured bacterium | reverse complement strand
TTGAACCCCCCAAAAACATGGGGTTTTTCGCAATTGCAGCGGGAGAACGGCGCGAAAATGCGGCAAAATGCGACGACTTGTGCGCCGAAAAAGTGCGGTTTTCCGGGTGTTTTCGCATTCTTGACCCCGTGAACGGTTACTTAACGCTTAGCATATTTTGGACAGCACTGGAAACACACAAAGCCGCGGATTACGGAGGCGGGCCGACGCAGCAGCCGATAAGACAATTCTTGACGATGTTGTCTTTTCCGGCTATGCGGATGTCGTTGCCGCTGAAGTTGCGGATGGTCAGACAGCCAATGTCATTATCATTGGAAATAAGATGCAATCCATTGACGCTAAGTTCCTCCGCAAGCGTACCGTCTGATACCACGCCGAAGCGGGTGGTGAACGCAGTACCGCCGCTTATGTCGCTCAACGCGGGAAGTGAGGAAAGCGGGTGGATTACACTGGCAGTCGGCAGGCCGAGGTCGAAGGTGATGCTGTCCGGTCCCGGATTGGCGTTCTCCTGGGTGATCGCCCGGCGCAGGGTGCCTGGGCCGGCGTCGCCTGTGTCTGTAACCTGCTACTCCGCCGCCCTCACTCCGGAACCCGCACACATGGCGACACAAACGACAAGCAGACCAGCCACCTTCCCAAGAACACAAGGAAATCACCGCTTACTCATAACATCGCTTCCCCGTGCGCAATCCCCCTGTGCGGACCTTGTTCGCCCGTGGCGCGCCGTATTTAATCCTTTCACCAAAAACTGTGTGACTGGGGACTCGTTTCAGATTAATTCAGGATGAATGAAAAGAAAGGATTCTTCGTGGCATATATGAGTTTGTGCAACAAAGACAGCGGTGCAAAACCGAAAAACCACCATGAGCAACACGAATTGTGTTTCGTCAGAAGACACATTCCAACAAGGCAAAAAAGTGAGGCGGCCCCGGCACGCCGAGGCCGCCCCGTACTGTTATGATTAACCTTCGTTTACGGCTGGCCGACGCAGTAGCCGTCTTCCGTGCCCTGCAGCGGACAATAGTAGTAGCCACCAGCATTGTAGAACTGGATCACCCGCAGCAATTCGGACAGGCTGATAACCCAGTTCTGGGGATTGTAGTCGCTGGTGTGTGGGCAACAATCCCTGTCCTCGCCGGGACCGGCAAGGTATCCGTCTTCAGTGTTCTCTGGCGGAACGGCGCAGTGATATCCACCTGAGTTGAAGAACTGAATCACCCGCAGCAGTTCGGACAGGCTGATGAGATTATTCTCATTAGTATCGGCGCTGTGGAACTCACGTTCGCATTCACCCTCACCTTCGCCTTCGCCTTCGCCTTCACCCTCGCCCTCGCCTTCACCCTCGCCTTCACCCTCACCTTCGCCTTCGCCCTCGCCTTCACCTTCACCTTCGCCTTCGCCCTCGCCTTCGCCTTCACCTTCACCCTCGCCCTCACCTTCTCCCTCGCCTTCGCCTTCGCCTTCGCCTTCACCACCTTCCGGAACAAAAACGGCCAGAACCGACCGGTCTTGATCAATCACAACTGACAAGGTCGGATCATACGGGTCTTCGTCGCCGATATCGCCCTGCCAACTGCCGAACAACCAACCGACCCCCGGCCTGGCGACGATATCAAACGTCACGTTTTCTGCCAGAGGGGTAGTCCCCAGAGGATAGTTGACGAACCCGAAACCGTCTATTGCCACGGTCAAATTATATCCACTGTCCGCCAATACAGCCTCAATGGATTTGTCTTCATCCATCACCACAACGATCCCCATAGCGTATCCGGTGGCATCGCCCTGCCATCCGCCGAAATAACTGCCGGGGTCAGGAGTCACAAAGATGTAAACCTCGTCGCCCGCGCGGTAGCCCCGGCTGCCAACGAATGGGAACACATTGCCCGAACCGGGACCGCTCCTGGACAGCGTCAAGGTGTAATCGGCTACGACGAAAACAGGCTTTACAGTGATATTCTGTTCTATATTGCCCAAAAACAGATTAATGGTGGTGCTGAACAACCCGCCGTCACCGTCTTCCCACCACCCCAGTGCATATCCGGGGTCCGGCAATGAAGCGATAAAGAGCGATGCGCCTTCCAGCACGTAATATGTGCCCGGCGGCGGCAGCGTTGTGCCATTGTCGGCGGGCAGGATGACCACTTCATAATCCGCCTCAACGAAGAACGCCACGACGGTGATGTCCTCCGTCACGAAGAAGGACAGGAACGGGAACGTTCCGATAACGGCGCCATCTCCGTCTTCCCAATGGGAAAACACCCATCCGGGGTCGGGTATTGCCTGGATGAAAATGGGATTGCCCACCGGAACTTCAATCGCACCTGAAGGGTCGGTTGTGCCGTTCCCACCGCCTACGGTGATGGTCACCGTAGCCGTGGGGATCGGCTCGAACACGGCCGTTATTGTGGCGTCGGCGCCGCTGATCGTGATCTCCTGTTCGGGATTCGTCGGATCAGCCAACACAAAATCCTCGGTTTGCCATTCGCTGAACTGCCACCCGGGCGCTGCGAACGCTTTCAGCGTGAGGCTCAGGCCGTCGGCCACACGATAGACGCCTGGCGCCGGGATGAGGAACCCGTCACCTGTTTTTTGGATCGTGAGTTCGTAGCCCGTATTGGTGAAGTTCGCGGTAATGTCATAGTCCTGATCAACGACGAAATTCAACCACGGGTTGCCGCTGACGATATCCCCCGTGAAACCGCCGAAATAGGCGCCGGGATCGGGGAATGCGACAACATAGAAAGAGCGACCGGCAAGCATGCCATAGACTCCCGGCACAGGGTAGACAGTGCCCGGACCGACCGCGTTAATCGTTACCGTGTAGTCCGCCGGCACGAATATCGCCACAATGGTGTCGTATTGCGACACGTTGAAGCCAAAGATTCTTTCGGCGAACGGAATAGGATTGCCCATCCCGTCCTCCCAACGATCAAATGCAAAGCCTGCATCCGGAATGGCCTCAACAACAAAAAACTGATCGCTTGTGAAGCCATAGACGCCCGGCGCAGGATTGGTGGTGCCATTCGCTCCGGCAGCAACCGTTACCGAATAGATCAATTCCGCAAAGACCGCTGTGACCACGCGGTCTTGATCCATCGTAACAAACAGCGATGGATTATTCGGATCGGCGCCGCCGATGTCCCCTTGCCATTCCACGAAGCCCCATCCCGGATCGGCTATGGCCAGGACCAACACGCCCCCCCCCTCCGGATAAGAATACGTACCCGGCGCAGGGTCGGTCGTGCCGTCGCCCGTCACGGCAATCGTCAAGTCATAACACGGTCCGCTTGCCGGACTCACGACAAATCCCGCCGCCTCCAACAGGGGGATTTGGACACATAACGCTTCGTTGCTCAACGGGTTGCCAAAGAGATATATCTCCAGTCCTGGCGCAGCCTGTCCAACCAGGTCAAGCAACGGCGTCAAATCGGTGATCTCATTCAGGGCAAGTCCCAGCCAGACCAGATTGACGAAATTGGCCCAATTGACTTCCGCCAATGCAGCGTCATCAATCGCATTGCCGCCCAAATACAATTCATTCACGTCGGACAACACATTCAGTGCGTTCAGCCCTGTGGAGATATCGTTGAAAGACAGGCCCAATAACGCAGGGGTCGCACCGAGATTCGCAAGGGGGCTGATATCCGTCAGTTCATTCCCGGAGAGGCTCAAACTCTCCGTCAGAGCGGTGAAGACGGACCAGTCAATCCCGCCCAAATCGCTGTCGGTCATGCCGATATCATCCAAGGTCAGATTGGCCAGGCCGACAAACTCCTCAATGACGTCCAGGCCGCCAACGATATTGTTCGAAGAGAGGTTTAAACCGACTCCCAACCCCAAGTCGCCGAGGGACAATCCGCTCAGTCCTGAGATGTCCAGATCATTTCCGGTATTGACAACCGCTAACTCCACCAGACCACTCAGCGCGCCGATGCTGTTGATACCCGCTGTCGTAATGTCATTCGGGAAATCGTCCAGGTTAACATTGAGTAATAGCAGGACTGCCAGAGGAGCACTGCCGCTTGCAAGTTCGGCCAATTCCGCATCTCCAATACCAACGTTGACGCCGGCAAGACCAAACAGGTTTGGCAAATCCTTAATCGGTTCCAGACTGGCAATATCGCCTAGTGCCAAAACCATTACTTCCAGATTCAATGCCGCTTCCAAACCCGTCAAATCAGTCACACCAACTATAAAGTCGTCCAGACTTCCCAATTCCACCAGGCCATCCGGGTCATTGAGTCCCGGTCCAGCGCTGGAGTTGCCATCGCCGATAAGCCAGTTTCCATCCACCGCCCCAGGTACACCGTCATCGCCTATGATGGCCTCGACAGCCGCTTCCAGAATCGGGTCCGGCATCGGTACGTCTCCGGGGTCAGCATAAGCGGAAAGTCCCACGGCACACATCATTACCGGAATTACTATTAACACTAATCGTTTCATGGTGTTCTCCTTCTTGCATCTTGTGAATAACGCCCCTACCGACGCCATTCGTTATTCCCAAACACACACTGTTCTCTTGACCGTTTTCTACTTTACGCCTGTCACGGAAAAAAGTCAAGATTCTTGGGCTGCTGGGTCCAGCGCCTTAAATAGTTTGCACATAACGGTCTGATGGGCCTAACATAAGCGCCGATGTGCGTCGAGAAGGCCCATCCAGGCCGAAGACTTTGCAGATTAACGATCCGGGAGGGGAAAAATGACTTCAATGCTGATTGTCTTGACTCTCGTAGCGGCAGAAGACATGATATCAGCGGCAGGACGGGAACGGATGGTGGAACTGCAGGCCGTCCTGCCGTCGAGCAAAGAATGGGAGGCGTGGCTGGAAACGTCGGGGGAGGTTCCACCGGATTTCGATGCGTTGCCCGACCGCGCGGAATTGCCGGATATGCTTGGCGGCGCGCCGGACGCGCCGGAAGACAGGATAGAAAGCGTGGAGGAGTGGCGGGGCCGCCGGGAACAGACCCTCGCCCTGCTGCATCACTGGATTCTGGGCAATGTGCCGCCGCCCCCTGACCGCGTGGAAGCGGAGATTCTGGAAGAACGCCCGGAATCCGGTGCGCTGTCGCGACGGGTCCTGTTGCGTTTCGGTCCGAACAGTGCCGCGCACTTGCGGGTCGAGTTGCTTATTCCCGATGGACAGGGACCATTCCCCGTGTTCATGACCCAGACCAACCACCGGGACTGGGCGTTGATCGCCCTGCGTCGCGGCTATCTCGCCTGCGTTTATTTCGGATGTGATGATTACGATGATACCGACTCCTTCCTGGCGGCATATCCGGGATATGACTGGTCGCTGCTTTGCCGCCGGGCATGGGCCGCCGCACGCTGCGTGGATTATCTGGCCACGGTGCCGCAGGCGGACATGGACCAGATTGCCCTCACCGGCCACTCACGCAACGGAAAAATGTCGCTGATGGCGGCGGCTATGGACGAACGCATCGCCGTCGTCATATCGAGCAGTTCCGGGGCGGGCGGATCGCTGTCCGCCAGATATTTTGGCGAGCATCACTTTGGTGAAGGCATCGAAAACATTACGCGCCGTTTTCCGGATTGGTTCCATCCCCGCTGGCGCTTTTTCGTGGGGCGCGAACACAAATTGCCAGTGGACCTGCCGGACCTCGTGGCCATGGTCGCGCCGCGGGCCTGTCTGCTGAGCATCGCTATCAATGACCCTGTGGAATCCACATGGGCAATGGAAAAGACCTATCTGGCCGTAAAGCCAGTCTATGCGTTGCATGAGGCGGAAGAGCGGCTGCGCATTCTTTGGCGCTTCGGCAGCCATGAAACCTGGCCTGCGGTGATAGAGCGTTACCTGGACTGGTGCGACGCCCAGTTCGGGCGCGGCGATTATCCCTTCCCTGAACGACTGATACATCCCCACGACTGGGAGGCATGGACCGCGCAAACTCCGTCGGCATTTGACGTAAATGCCTTGCCATCAAGACCTTGGGATGTCATGCCTGCGTCCCGGGAAGCATGGGAAAGCCGGAAGCCCGAAATCCGCCGCGCCGTCAACGCCATGTTGGGGCAGGCGCCGCCGGCGGCCTATTCCCCCATCGGCACCTATGGCCGCGAACCGGCCCCCATCGAGGTGATGCTGGGACGCGGTATGCTCCCTCCCGCTTTGGAGAAGCACGACCTGATGTTCGGCGATTACATCAACGCCGATGTGTATTACCCCAAAGGACTGGCGGAATCCGGACAGCGCCATCCCGCCGTTCTGTGGCTGCATCCATGGTCCACGCCCCACGGCTATGCCGCCGGATATCGCCGGGGGGAACAGCCGTATCTGAGCCTTGCCTTGGCGGGCTATCCCGTGTTCTGCTTCGATTTGCCGGGATTTGGCCGCCGTATTGAGGAAGTGGAGGGATTTTACCAACGCTATCCGCGCTGGTCGTTGCTGGGGCAAATGGTCCGGGATGCCCGCGCCGCGCTCGATACCATGACCGACCTGCCCTATGTCGCCCCTGACCGGATTTATGTGGTGGGTTACGGCCTTGGTGCAATGGTCGCGATTCATCTTGCCGCGTTGGACGACCGGCCTGCCGGCTACGCCCTCGTCTGCGCCCCGCCGCCATTCCGACTCGACATTGACCTGCTGCGCACCGGCGGCATCCGACGCTGGGCGCA
Source organism: uncultured bacterium (assembly GCA_937951485.1). Classification (GTDB taxonomy): domain Bacteria; phylum Hydrogenedentota; class Hydrogenedentia; order Hydrogenedentales; family CAILVY01; genus CALEDJ01. The sequence goes on along the minus strand of CALEDJ010000041.1, from coordinate 41,058 downwards.
GGTGCAGATGATTCTGCCGCAATTGGGGTATTTCGTGGGCCAGGAGGGCCGTGTGCCCTATGATGTGGATGAAGTGCTGGGCTGCATCGCGCCCCGGCCTCTGCTGCTGGTCTCCCCCACGCTTGACCGCGAAGCGCCGCTCGAACTGATGCGGCCCGCCGGCGAACACGTGGCAGCAGCCTATGCCGCCTTCGGCGCATCTGAGACCTTCCTGCATGACATGCCCATCGCCTATAACCACTTCGACAACATCATGCAACAGCACGTCATCGCCTGGCTTCATGCTGTGGCCCCTGCATTTCCGCCTGGGCATCCGCCACAAACTTCACCATAGTGACGCATGGGTTGTTTGCATCGTCTCGGGAACATGTCCTATACTTGGGCGAATCACAGAAAAACAGCATCTGCGCACCGGTACCACATGCGTGTCTGGCGGAGGGGGTGGCATGTGCGAAAACGCGGCACAAAATGTATCATATGACGTCATGCGCCGGGGTAGCTCAGTTGGTCAGAGCGTTGGATTGTGGATCCAAAGGTCCAGGGTTCGACCCCCTGCCCCGGTACCAGTCAGCAGCACAAGCCCGAAGGCCTCATCAGGCCTTCGGGCTTGTTTTCAAATGCACGGCTCCACCGCATGGAAGGGTAAACCATGAAGCGAATCATACTGGTCCTTGTGGCAGGATGTGGGATATGGGCACATAGTGCCGGGGCCGATTGGATGCCGATGCGCGTGCCTGGGCATTGGGAAAAGTCCGGCATCCCGGGACTGGAACAATACGACGGTTTTGCCTGGTACCAGTGTTTTGTTTTTATTCCCGCGGATTGGACGGGGGAATCACTGACGCTTCATCTCGGCGCGATAGACGATGTGGACGAGACATTTTTCAATGGGGTGAAGGTGGGCACGACCGGATCGTTCCCGCCGCCATACCAAGGGGCGTATAAAGCGGAACGGCGCTATGCGCTGCCGCAGGAATGCATCCGCTTCGGCGGATGGAATCTGGTCGCGGTGCGGGTTTATGACCGGCGGGGCGATGGCGGCATCTGGCAAGGTGGCCAGATATTGACTTCCGCAAAAGGCCTGATTGGTCTGGAAGGCGTATGGCGCTTCCGGACCGGCGATGACCCTGCCTGGAGCCAGTGGCCGGCGCCCCCGGAGAGTAACGAGGCAATCAAAATGGCCGAGACATTTCACACGACCTTCCATTCGGTTCCCGGATCAGAGGGCGTGGTCTTCGAGGGGGAGGCAAATGCCCCGGAGGGAGACTGGCTTCTATGGTATCGGCGCCCGGCGGGCGCGTGGGTCGAGGCGCTGCCGGTAGGCAATGGCCGCCTGGGCGCGATGATTTTCGGGTCGGTTCACGAAGAGCGCATCCAGATGAACGAGGAATCAGTGTGGGACGGCTACCCCCGCGACACGACAAATCCCAAGGCGCTGGAAGCACTGCCCGAAGTGCGCCGTCTGCTGTTTGAAGGCAAGAATGAAGAAGCGCGAGCGCTGGCCGGAGAGGCGCTCATGGGCGATCCGCAGCGCATCAAATCCTACCAGACACTGGGCGACCTTTGGATAACGTTTCGGAAACCCGCAACGGTGCGCGGGTATCGCCGGATGCTCGACCTCGGTACCGGCATCGCCGCGGTCGAATATGACGCCGACGGCGCGGCCATCCGGCGCGAGGTCTTTGCGTCCGCGCCGGACAATGTGCTCGTGCTGCACATCAAGGCGAACACGCCGGGTGCGTTGCATCTCGATTTACGCATGTCGCGCCCCCAGGATGCGCAATGTTTCAGCGAAGGCGAAAACAGCCTGATCCTGCGTGGGCAGATTCAGCGCGAACACCATGAAACCGGTGAGAACGTCGGGATGCGCTTTGCCGCGCGCTTGCTCGCTTTGCCGCAGGGCGGCGAAACGGCCAACCGTGACGGCGCGATCAGCATTCGCGGGGCCGACGCGGCGGTGATGCTGGTCGCTGCGGCCACAAATTATCGCGGCGATGATCCCGAGGCGCTGTGCGCTGCCACGCTCGAGGCAGCCCGAAAAAAACCGTATGCCGCCCTGAAGGCCAATCACATCGCCGACCACCAGTCGCCGTTTCACCGGGTCTCTCTGGACTTGGGGCGCACCGCCCATGCGGCGCTCCCGACCAATGAACGCCTCGCGATGGTGCGCACCGGCGCAGACGACCCCCATCTCGCCGCGCTCTATTTCCAATTCGGACGCTATCTGTTGATGGGCAGTTCCCGACCGGGTTGCCTGCCCGCGAACCTGCAGGGCATCTGGAACGAACACATCAACGCGCCCTGGAACAGCGACTATCACACCAACATCAACCTGCAAATGAACTACTGGCCCGCCGAAGTCGCCAACCTCGCCGAATGTCATCTGCCGCTCTTCGACTACATGGACAGCCTTGTGCCTTCCGGAGAGCGCACCGCCCGCGTGCACTACGGCGCGCGCGGCTGGGTCGTGCACCATCTCAGCGACATTTTCGGCTTTACCACCCCCGCCGACGGCGTGTGGGGCGTGTGGCCGATGGGCGCGGCGTGGCTGGCGCAGCACCCCTATGATCATTTCCTGTTCAGCGGCGACCTGGAATTCCTGGAGAAACGCGCTTATCCGCTGATGAAAGGCGCGGCCCTGTTTCTCCTGGATTTCCTCGTCGAAGACCCGCAGGGACGCCTCGTCACCAATCCCTCACACTCACCGGAGAACGCGTTCCGCAAGCCCGACGGCACGCAGTCCATGTTCACCTATGCCGCGACCATGGACCTGATGATCATCCACGACCTGTTCACGAACTGCATCGAGGCCGCAACCTTGCTGGACACGGATGCGGCGTTCCGGGAGGACCTGCGGCAGGCGCTGGACCGCTTGCCGCCGCTGCAAATCAGCCCCAAAACGGGACGCCTCCAGGAATGGATCGAAGACTACGACGAACCGGAACCGGGCCACCGGCATATGTCGCACCTGTACGGGCTGCATCCTGGCCGGCAATTGACCCGCAACGCCACGCCGGAACTCTTCGAGGCCGCCCGGAAATCGCTGGAGTATCGGCTGAGCCACGGCGGCGGCCACACCGGCTGGAGCCGCGCGTGGATCATCAGTTTCTTCGCGCGATTCCATGACGCCGAAAAGGCCTATGAGAACCTCCAGGCATTGCTCGCAAAATCCACGTTGCCGAATCTCTTCGACGATCACCCGCCATTCCAGATTGACGGCAACTTCGGCGGCGCGGCGGGCATCGCCGAAATGCTGATCCAGAGCCACACCGGCGAGATATTCCTGTTGCCCGCCCTGCCAAAAGCCTGGCCGAAAGGCAGCGTCAAGGGCCTCCGCGCACGCGGCGGTTACGAAGTGGACATCGCGTGGGAAAATGGCGCACTGACCCATGCCGAAATCCGCCCCAAGCACGACGGCCTCTGCCGCATCCGCATCCCCAACGTCGCGGGCATCACCGTCCACGCCGACGACAGCCCCATCCCCCTGACCGAAACCAACCGCCAGGAAATATCCGACCGCAGCGAATTCGTCGTTACGTTTCCAGTGGAGAAAGGCAAGAGATACACGATCACTTCGGAGTAAGAGTAACCCCTTTTGTATAATCTCGCTGAATTACAGGTAAAGTACTGTTTGTCACAGAAGGCGAAAAACTACTTGACCGAAGATTTTCGGCGCAACCTTACAATGGCAACCGCCGACACTGCGAACATGAGCGACAGGACAGAAAGCAAGAGTGACACTTGATAGACGCTCAACTCTGTAAGGCGGGGAATACAATAACCCCGCGAAAGCAGTTGCCTCCATCGGGAAGCATTTGGATTTGCCACCTGCCTGTCGGTCTCCGCGTCGAAGAGAATCGCGCTCTCAGGCCAAGCGATCTTGAAATCCGCAATTGTCAAGGGTTGATTGAATCCTATGGATTCAATATTGAAGGTTTGCACTACTACTGCAAATTGCGGCCTCGAAAAATACTTTACCAAGAATTCCGCGTTGCCTATTTCGCCACTATCCCGCTGACGAACGAGACGTTGCTTAGGCGCTTCGTCGGAGTCCCACCAAATTTTCTTTACTGTAGCAGGAAAGGGAACGCCGTCCACTTCCGTTATATCGTCAAAAACAAGTGATGTCATCAAAAGGCGCAAATCGAGCGGATCGCCGGGCCATAAAACTTCCAGTTCCTCTTCAGTCAGTTCATAGGGCCGAAAAAACCAGTCAATGCGCTTCACACGCAGGGCTTCATCAAAAAACACTTCCACGGAGCAGCGCAGATCATAGTTTTCATGGACAAACAGCAAGTCGCCGTCTTTCGTGCGCAAACTTGAAGCACCGCTTGAAAGCATTTGACGCAAAGGCCGCTCCATATACTCCCCCAGAATTTCTTCGGGGGTGATATAGGCGCCCCAGGGAAAATACGGAAACGCCGGCGCCTTTATGTTTATGGTCCCGGTAACATCACCACTTCTGTGGGTCTGAAGGAACTCACCCGTCCCACCGACACAGGCCAAAATATGAGTTTCTTTCGAGGCGCCGCTCTCGTCAAACGTTTCCCGCAGAAAATAGAAATTCTCGCCCGCTCGGCGGTAATCAAAACGCCAGTGGCCCCGGAACTTCTCTCCATCACCGTCTATCAACACGCTGCGAATTGCGTACTGAATATCAAAGTTTTCAACAGACATTGACCAGTCGAGCAATGCGCGCTTCACAGTTTCCAAGTCTGATGCTTTTGTTTTTATGGCCGTTGTTTCCACGTCGGCAGCGAAAACAACCGTCCCAATACAAATCAATAACACCAAAAGAACCGGGCGGAATATGCAATGGTGGGCGTCTCGCACGTGCCAACGGTGAGGAGACACTGGAGCAATATTGAGTTTCATTTCGATTTTCTTCATTACGGCCATCTTGTGGAGCACGAACAAAATACGTTCATGCTGCATACCTGCATGACATGTCTGGTATACAATACTCTGCGATATCGTGATTGCCACAGGTATTCTCACCTGCCGGAAGATAAACCTCAAAAGAGCATTCCACGCACTTGCCGCCGCAACCATCAATATTGCAGCAAGGTGTGGTCCCGGATCCAGTGCTACCCGTTACGCATTGTGTTCGTCCATAGCATTTCCTAACAGCGGGGCAGTAGCATGTTCCTGCCAATACACCACCCGGATTAAACCATCCAGGGTCAAATACACATCCCGCGGCAGGTGGAGTTGGGGTGCTGCCATCAGGGCAAGCGAAAAACGAATAACTACAATAACAGCAGGATTGAAGGGCGACTGCACATGAACATGCAATCAAGACAGTGACAATTCAGTAGATGTTTAACATTGGATGTCCTCCTCTAAGTTTTTTTGCTCGCAATCAAAGCGCCCAGCATTTCCCCTACGCTGGGCGATACCGGCTGAATCCATTGATTAGCGTCATTTTCGCCATAAGCGGCCCGAAGATATGGAACAAAAGCGACATGCCCATCCATATAGAGTACATTTGATCCCCCTGGGGCATGGTTAAGAACCGTTGTGGGCCCTTTGCTGATGATATGATCAAACATAACCCACACTACGCTCTGAGCCATTTTGGCAGAAGCGGGGTTGTTGACATCGGTGACGAGCAGGCGTTCAACACCTTCTCTGAGGCGAAATATTGTTGTGCTTGCGCCAGTTCCCAAAGGCTCACCGGTCAGTGGATGGGGCCGAACATTTTGAATGTTTTCATCCAAGATACGTTGGGCGACAATGGGCGATATTGACGGCGCCGCATGATGGTACAGGATGGCCTCCAATCCAGCTGCCATCTGGGCGTTCACCTGATTGCCCTCAAGGTGCATATTGAGGCCAAGAATCTCTTCGAGCAGTACCAAGAAAGGAAAATCCGAGGCAGCGGCCAGCGGCCGGTTCGTTTTATCGAGGACCCAGCCAAGATATGCATAACTGATGTCAATCAACCACGGTTGTTCCGCAAGTGCGAACTTCTTTTTTTGATCGAAGAGCGTGGGGTCTCCCAGTATATTGCTGGAAGGACAGAGGGCGATGTTGGTTTCCACAAAATAATCGGGATAGAGGGCTGCCACCCAAGGGCCGGCGGCAATGGTGCGAAGATCATTAGGGCGAGTTGGCGCATATATTTGCATGGGAGGCCAAAGCGCTGCACGGGATTCGGTTGCGTATATTTTGAAAATCAAACCCCATTGCCGCAGATTATTCTGACATGAAGCGCGGCGGGCGGCTTCTCTGGCGCGCGACAACGCTGGCAAGAGCATGGCTGCAAGCATGCTCAGGATTGAGAGGGACACAAGCAACTCAACCAGGCTATAGCCTTTCTTGCGCATATACGACTTACTTTCAATTCTTACATCACTTCCTATTTTACCCCCTCCCCCCCCCGATCTTGTCAAGTGGAAAATTTTCCCTCCTGGCAACAGGGAAAATGGCCAATCTATGGCATCTTACTTCTTTATCTTCTTATTCTTATTATAAATTTATTGCGTATTTATATTTTATTTTAGTCAATTAATTTCTGCTTTATTTATGTCACATTGGTCTACGACAAGGTAATCAATAGGATGCTGGTGACTGGTGCGATCCGCCAACGCTATTCCCTTCCTGAGCATAACTCCAATCTAGTTTTGCTATAAGGCAGATCAATGCCAAGGGAGATGGAATACACCATTGTCTACAGAGATTTGAGCGTCCGCGTTTCGCGCACAGTATCTGGATGCTTGAAGTGGCGCGCAGTTTACATCAAAGAGGTTGACAAGGATGAACGGATTGTATCCTTTCGTCAGGAAATCTATAATTAGATAGGAGAACTCATTGAAGCGCATGAGAAATATCCCATAGATACGGACATCGTAATGTGAAATAATCATGCGTGTTACAAATGGGACATCCCCAAAAAACTTGGGCCTGTCTGCGGCATGAAACATGTGTTGATGAGTGGGCGGACTGGGCGGAGTGCGCGCTCATGGAAGGCGACTTGGCCGAAGAACACACCGGGGGACTTGCCGAGGTGCTTGCGCGGCTGGGCGTCGCCGATGTGCGCAACTTCGGATTGGCCTGGAAGGATTGTGAGAAATTGCTCCATCAACTTGGTTATAAGGCGCGCGTCGAAATTCTCGGCGAGTAGAAGGAGAAACGCGATGACGATGATTGCCCTGATCTTGATGGCCGCGACGGCGGCCCCCTATGAGGCCACATGGGAATCGCTGGATGCCCGTCCGAATCCACAGTGGTTCGAGGATGCGAAGTTCGGCATTTTCATTCACTGGGGCGTCTATGCCGTGCCGGCATGGGCGCCGAAGACCACCTATTCCGAGTGGTATTGGAATCACATGCAGAACAAGGACGGGGAAACTTGGAAGTTTCACGAGAAGACCTACGGCGCGAAGTTTCAGTACCAGGACTTCGCGCCCATGTTCAAGGCGGAACTCTATGACCCGGACCATTGGGCGGATATTTTTGCGCGATCGGGCGCGAAATATGTGGTGAAAACCTCCAAGCATCACGACGGATTCTGCATGTGGCCCAGCGCGGAAAGTTGGAACTGGAACGCCGTGGACATCGGACCGCACCGCGATCTGGCGGGCGACCTTGTGGAAGCAGTACGCAGGCGGGGGTTGCGCATCGGTTTTTACTACTCCTTTTATGAATGGTACAACCCCATCTACCGTGCGGATGTGCACCGCTATGTGGACCAGCACATGCTGCCGCAAATGAAGGACCTTGTCGAACGTTACAAGCCGGACATCTTCTGGCCGGACGGCGAATGGGACCACCCCAGCGACACGTGGCGCAGCACGGAATTCATCGCGTGGCTCTTCAATGAATCCTCCGCCCCCGAGGACATCGTCATCAACGACAGGTGGGGCAAGGAAACCCGAAACCGCCACGGCGGTTTCGCCACCCCGGAATACGGCCACATCCCGGAAGGGCGACTGATAAGCATGGGCCGTTTTGAGGAATGCCAGGGCATGGGCCGATCCTTCGGCTACAACCGCAACGAAACCGCGGAATGTTACCGCAGCGCGACGGAACTGCTGCATTTGCTGATTGACAACGTGAGCCGGGGCGGGAATCTCCTGCTCGACATCGGCCCGACGGCGGACGGGCGCATCCCGGAGATCATGGAGGAACGGCTGCTGGACATGGGCGCCTGGCTGGAGGTGAACGGCGAGGCCATTTACGGCACACAGCCCTGGAAAGACGCGCCGAAAATGGAAGATGTACGATTCACGACCAAGGACGGCGCTGTCTATGCCATCTGCCTGAAATGGCCGCACCCGGAACTGGTCATCGAGACGCCTGTCGGATTCTCCCCGAAGACGGCAACAATGCTCGGGCATGATCAGCCCCTCGCGATGGCCGTCAGCGGCAACACGGTGCGCGTCGTCCCCCCCGCGCTCCACATTGACGCCATGCCCTGCCGCCACGCCTATGTGTTCAAACTGACGCCCTGACACCGGCCTTCGCAATCACCAATTGCATCGGATCGCGCGGCGGCGCGAGGTGACAAGCAGGGCGATAAACATCAGCGCGACGACAAAGCCGTCTGCTGCGCCCGGCGACGCATCACTTGCGCCGCAACTGAACGCGCCCGTTTGAATGCCGTTGCCTTTCAGCGCGAGGGTGATTGCTCCGGAAGGATCGCTGGTGATGGTCAGCGTGGAATTCTCCAGGGCCTTGCGCGTTGGGCTGAACCGCACCGCAAATGATGCAGATGCGCCGGGATTCAGCAAGAAATCCTTCACTTTCGTGCCATCGCTGAATGCAAATGGCCCCGCGCCGACGGTGGCCGTGCCCGATACCGCAGTGCCGCCGGTGTTCTGCACAGTCACGTTCCGGTCCGCCGCGCCGCCTACGACCACGTCGGGAAAGATCAGGCCGGTGCTTGCGCTTGGCGTCACTGCCAAGGCGGGCGCCTCAGTGACGCTGAAGGACTTGGAGGCAGTCATTGTCTCCCCCGTCTGCATCACTTTGGCTTCGGCAAGAAGATTATAGGTCCCCGCGCCCCGCTGAATGCTTACCGGGAATCCGCCCGTCCTGTCCGGGGATTCCCCCACTTTCTGCGTGTTGATATAGTACGTCACGAGCACGTCCGATTCCCGGCAATCCACATTATGGTCGAATGTCACGGACGCGCGCAGCGCGATGGTCGCCTGTTGCCCTGGCGACACCGTGAAATTTCCCGTGGGCTGCGTGATGGCGAACGACTGCAATCCGCACCACGGCAAATCTATCACCGAAGCGTTTGCATAACCCAGGTCCACCAATGCGCCGACATCCAAGGGAGAATAACTGCGCTTGGATTGGCCCGGCGCAAATTGATGCTCCATGACCGCCCCGCCGACGATATGCCCCGTATCCCAATGCTGGAGACTGCTGCCCACCAGGAACGGATTCGGCGCATACAAGGGGGGCACAATGCCCTGCCCGTAGTTAGTGAACGCTGTATCGCCATTGAAACCCAGGTCACCGCTGATCAAATCATTGGGTGTACCGGCGAAAGCGGGCGGCGCATCTTCGAAGAGGTAACGCGCTTCGCTGCGCCGCACCATGAACTGGTCGAATCTGGTATACGCGCCGGGGACGGTCATGCTGGCGCCGGTATTGGTGGAGAGCGTGGTAAAGCCCAAACCATGGGTCATCTCGTGGAGCATTACCGAAAAGAAATCCACCTTGTTCGATGGCGGATTGTCCGTGCCCAGATGCCAGTTGTAATAAAAGTTCACCGTCAACTCAATTTCCGGAAAGCCGGCGTATGGTTTTGCGCCCGTGTTCAACCGAATGAAACTACTTGCATCGTGAAAACCGGCAAGCAACGGATACACCGATCCCGCGAACGCCAGCGGGCCGCCCGGATTGGTTTCCGACACGTTCACTTTCATGTCGAGTTCGCCGCTCATGTTGAGCGTCTCGGCAACATACTCGAGCACATCCTTCAAGCGCTCGCGTCTTGCTTCGCCCAGCAGTGTATCATTGAATCCAAAGCCATCCGGGTCCTCGAAGTCCAGGTTGAAGGTGATTCCGTGCGCCGTGAATATTTCATCTGGCGTCGTCTTGATCCACTTCGCGGGGTCCGTTGTGTCAATGAGTTCCACGCCGTAATGCGGCATGACCAAGGCCACCCATTCCGCATGGGCGGGCAACGCGACACCGTAAGACAGCGCAAATAACAAGGCGGCCAATAATCTGTTCATCGTTGTGATCCTTCTGTTTTCATCGCGCTTAGGGCTTTGAGGCAATTGCTACGATTCTTTATTTCACAAAAATATCGTCCAAACCCACTTCGCGGATGGGGCCGATATTCTTCAGCGCATCCAGGTCCATCCGCGCCTTTTCACCGACCAGTGAAATGAGTTTCGGCCTGCCTGCAATGTGTTCCTCGAAGAAACCGACGAGCATGGCCAGGTCGCTGTTTCTGATCGCTGCGTAGCGTTGCACACGGGGATCAATGGGCACTTGAAGACGTCTCCACGCCTGCACAGCGCCCAGAATACCCCGAAAACCGATCTTTCCGGTGCGGTATTGGTTGATGATCGCCTCGCGCGCGGCGGCGAAGCGCTCCTGTGACACGGGCATCCGGTCCAAGAGCGCAATGAACGCCTCGGCGGCTTCGATGGTTTTGTCGGTCTGCGTCTGGATGACGCCGATCATCAGGTTTTCATCGCCGGCGCGATAGCCGGTGAGATAACGGGCGCCAGCGACATATGCGAGGCCGCGCGCTTCGCGCAGTTCCTGGAAGACGACGGCGGCCATGCCCAGACCGAAGTAGTCGTTGAACAACTCAATAGCCGGGACAAGCGTTTCGTCATATTCTACGCCGCCAAATTCGATGCGAATATGGGACTGGGCCATCTCCTTGTCGAAAAGATAGACCTCGGTCTGGCCAGGCCGCCGTGCTTTCAGGTAACGGTAGGGCGGCGGGTCCGCGAGGGGGGCATCCACTGGATTGTATTGCCGCAACAGGGCGAGCACGCGGTCCATCGGCAGCGTGCCCGTATAACTGACGGTGTGCTTGTAATCCAGCAGGCGACGCGTCAGCCCGTGCAGTTGGTCAACCGTCAATTCCAGGATGGCGGCGTCGGGCAGCATGCGCAGGAAATAGGAATCCTGTCCATAGCGGTTGAACTGAATAAGCGCGCTGGAAATGCTCTCCGCCTGTTTTTTGGCGTCGGCGCGCTGCACCAGGATGATGCGTTTCAATTGCTCCAGCGTCTCCGGCGGCGCGGCAGGCGTGCGGAGCACCTCCATCAACAGCGCCAGCGAGGCCTCGAAATTTTCATCCAGCCCCGACAAGGTGATGGTGGTCTGGTTATCCCCGGCGCCGATGCCGAAATTCGTGCCGAGTTTATACCATTCCTTCTGCAGGTCTTCCGCCGATAAGCGATCGGTGCCGGATTTCTCCAGCAACTGCACGGCGGGCGCGATCATGTTGTCCTGATGGCTGCCGAATTCCACGGCGATGCTGAAAGTGAAGATGTCGTTGATCGGATTCGGCGCGTGGTAGACGGTGACTCCGTGTTCGTCTTCAATCCTCTGAAAATCTTTTTCCGGGTCCACGAAAACCGGTTCGATGGGCTCCACGGACAAGGCAAGTATTTCACTCGCAAAAGAGGACTGCCGCGTGGGGTCTATCTCGACAGGCGTAATTGGCGGTTTCTCGACGACCATGGGGCTGTGCGGGGCATCCCGCCGGAATCCGGCGACATACTCTCCCTGAAAATACTTGCGTGCGACACGCACCACATCCTTCTTGGCAATGCGTTCCATGCGGGCAATGTATTGCAATGCATGATCCCAACTCTGATATCCCAGCCAGGCGCGGCACATCATGGACACGCGAGATACATTGGATTCCAGCGCCGCCTTTTCGTTTTTCTTGAAGTCGTTGATGATCGCGGGGATGATCCAATCCTCGATTTCGCCCCGCTTGATGATTTCCAGTTGTTCCAGAAGCAACTGCTCCACTTCCTCCAGGGTCTGCCCGTCTTTGGGAATGCCGTAGAGATACTGCACGCCATAGTCGTTCAACTGCATTTGAGCAGCGCCTGCATGCCGCACCCGCTGTCGCTGGTTCAGGTTCAGATTGATAAGGCCGGCAGTGGCGTTGTCAAGGATCATGTCCAGCATCTGCAGGGCCTCGGCGTCCTTGTGTGACCGCTTCACCGTGCGAAAGGCGAGCAACACGAATTCCTCAGCCTCAAACGACACCTCCACGAACTCTCGACCCCTGGGCTTGGGGTCTTTCCATTTCTTTTGCTTTGGCGGCGAGCGCCGGGGCAGGGCGTTGAAATGTTCGGCGATGACTGTAATGGCTTCGTCGGGGCGGATGTCGCCGGAAATGAATATGGCCATGTTTTCCGGGACATACCACTGCTCGAAAAATCGCGTGATGTTCCTGATTGACGGGTTCTTCAAATGCTCCGGATCGCCGAGGGTGGTCTGTTGCCCATAGGGATGTTTCTTGAACAACAACTGATTTACCGCCTCATAAATGATACGGCCCTTGTTGTCCATGGACCGGTTCTTTTCTTCATACACTGTCTCCAGTTCGGTCGGAAACAGACGAAAGACCGGCGCTGCGAAGCGATCCGCTTCGATCAGCGCCCATTGCCGCAGCCGGTTCGCGGGCAGGTCCACCTTGTACACGGTTTCCTCAAGCCAGGTATGGGCATTCAGCCCGTCGCCGCCCATGGCGGAGTACAGGCGGTCCAGTTCGTTGGGCACGGCGTACTGCGCGGCTTCCTGCGCGACGCGGTCAATCTCCGCGTAAATCTCCCGGCGTTTCGCCGGGTCTGTCTCCCGGAAATGCAATTCATACAGTTCCTCGATGCGGTCCAGCAGCGGCTTTTCCTTTTCGTAATCCAGCGTGCCCAGCCGTTCGCTGCCCTTGAACATCAGGTGCTCGAAATAATGCGCGAGGCCGGTGGTTTCCGGCGGGTCGTTCTTGCTGCCCGCGCGCACGGCGAGTTCCGCATAGAAACGCGGCGCTTCGCGGTTCTCGGTGATGTGCACCTCCAGGCCGTTGTCCAGCCGGTAGATGAACGCCTGCATGGGGTCATCGGGATTGGGAGCGCGCACCAGGCGATAGCCCGGGTCGCCGGCGACCGCCGCCACGCAGACCGCTGCCATCGCAGCAAGAAAAAAAACTGTGCCGACTTCGGAAGGTTTTGCGAATGTCATGTTGTTCTCCATACTGATACAGTTCAAAAACCGACAAGGCTTTGTGAGCCGGAATCCGGGAATGATATACTTATTTCGCCTGTGATAGTCACCATAACATGTCCGCCAACGCGGCAGGAAATGCGCTGCGGCCTCCGGACGCTCAAGGGATTACCCCGCAATTCATGGACAAGAAAGCGCATATCAAGACTTTCGGCTGTCAAATGAACGAGCATGACAGTTTCCGGATGATGGAAATTCTGCGCCAGGAAGGCTATGAATTCACCGACCATCCGGAAGAAGCCACGCTGATTCTGCTGAACACCTGTTCGGTTCGGCACAATCCCGAAAATAAAGTTTACAGTTATCTGGGCGCGGCCCGCACCTGGAAACGCGCCCATCCCGGCCTGATTATCGGCGTGGCGGGCTGCGTCGCCCAGCAGGAAGGCGAGCGCCTGCTGGCGCGAGAAAAGACCGTGGACATGGTCTTCGGCCCGGACAACTATTTCCGGTTGCCCGAGATGCTGGCGGCGGTGCGCCGGGGCGAACGGGTTTGCGAAACGAAGTGGCTGCCGCGTACGCGCCGCATCCAGAACTTCATCCCCGAAGAGTGGGTGGAACGCGGCCATGTCGAGGGGGTGAAGGCGTATGTGGCGATTACAAAGGGCTGCAACAACCTCTGCACGTTCTGCATCGTGCCGCATACACGCGGGCGCGAGGTCTCGCGCGAGCCTGGGAATATTCTTCGGGAAGCGCGCAGCCTGGTGGAAGGGGGCGCAAAGGAAATCTGGCTACTCGGGCAGAACGTGAATTCCTACCGCGCGGGCGACGGCTACCGCTTTCCTGAACTGCTCGACGCGGTGTCGCAGATCGAGGGGCTGCTGCGAATTCGCTTCACTTCGCCGCATCCCAAGGACTGGAACAACCGGCTCTCTGATCTCATGGCGGAGCGCCGGAACATCTGCAAACATCTCCATCTGCCGTTTCAGGCGGGGTCGGACCGTATCCTGAAACTGATGCGCCGCAACCACACGCTGGCGGACTACTTGGAAAAAATCCATTATCTGCGCCGGGTCATCCCCCACGTCGAGGTCTCCACTGACCTCATCGTCGGTTTCCCGACAGAAAGCGAAACTGATTTTGAACAGACCCTGCACGCGCTGAAAACCGTCCGGTTCAGCCAGGTTTTTCCATTCAAATACTCGCCGCGTCCCGGCACGCCGGCGGCGGAAATGCCCGATGACGTGCCGCGCGAAGTGAAGGAGGAACGTCTCGCGCGTGTCATCGCCCTGCAGGACCGCATCAACGAGGAAAGCCAGCGCGCCCTGTGCGGCAGCGTCCAGGAGGTACTGATTGACGGCGCGCATCCGCGCGACAGCGCCCTGATGAACGGACGCACGGACGGCTACCGCGCCATCAGCGTGCGCGGCGGGGCATTGGAAGTCGGCGAACTCGTGCGCGTGCGGGTCACCGGACATCGCGGGCACTGGCTGGAAGGAACCTTGCTTCCGGAGCAGGCGGAGGAAACGGCATGCGCGCCGCAATTCACACCCTCGGATGCCGCCTGAATCAGGCGGAATCCGCCCTGATCGCCGACCAATTGATCGCCGCCGGCTATGACATTGTGCCCTTTGACGCGCCCGCCGATCTCGGCATCGTGCATACCTGCACCGTCACCCGTGAGGCCGACGCCAAGTCGCGCAAGATGCTGCGGCAATTCATCCGCCGCAATCCGCACGCCTTCACCGTTGTCATCGGCTGCTATGCGCAGATATCCGCCGCCGGCATCGCCGAGATTCCCGGTGTGGACCTGATCCTTGGCAACAGCGAGAAAATGAAGGTGCTGGACTATGTCGCCGCCGCCAAACAGGAACGCCCTCTGATCGTCCGCGAAAAAATCGCGCGCGACACATTCCGGCTGAACTTCGCGGATGCGCACGCCGCACCCGTCCGGCGGCGCGTCAACCTCAAGATTCAGGACGGGTGCGATGCGATGTGTTCGTTTTGCATCGTGCCGTCTGCGCGGGGGCGCTCCCGGTCGCGAGACATGGCAAACCTGCTGGCCGAAGCGCGCGCGCTGGTGCAGCGCGGCGCAAAGGAACTGGTGCTTACGGGTGTCAATACGGCCTCCTACGCCTGCAACGGAATGACCCTGTACGATGTCGTGGCCCGGCTGGGTGAAATCCCCGGACTGCGCCGCATCCGCATCAGTTCCATCGAACCCGCCGCCGCGCCGGAGGGACTCCTGCAATTCATGCGCGACCCGGAGCACCCCCTCATGCCCTTCCTCCATGTCCCGCTCCAGTCCGGCTCTGACCGCATCCTCCAAGCCATGCGCCGGCCCCATGGCCGCGAAATATTTCTCCATCTGCTCCGCCGCGCCGCGGACGCCGTCCCCGGCATCGGCATCGGATGCGATATCATGGTCGGATTCCCCGGCGAAACCGACGACGATTTTGAGGCCTCCTGTCAAACTTTCTTCGAAAGCCCCGCCTTCTACGCCCACATCTTCAAATACTCCGCGCGCGACGGCACCGCCGCCGCCCGTTTGCCGAACAAGGTGGACTCCAAGATCGTCGCCGCGCGCAGCGCCCGGCTGCACCAGATCAGCACCGAAAAGACCCGCGTCTTCCAGGAGGCACATCTTGGCCACGCCATGCCCGTCCTCTTCGAGTCCTGCGAAAACGGCCTCTGGACCGGCTACACCGAGAACTACCTCCGTGTCGCCGCGCACAGCGATATGCCGCTTGAAAACGAAATCCGGCGCGTGAACCTGGTGCGAATCCAAGAAGATGCCATTCTTGGCTGGATACAAGATAGTTGAGCAGTAAGAAATTTTTGGGGAATCATAGCCTTGAATTTTTCGTTGTCTGTAGGACGAATGGTAAGAACAGGGACAAAAAGTACAAGGAAAAGATGACGGAACAAGAAGACAGTATATCCTGCATATACGGGGTTCCCCATTCCAGGGATTGGCACTCTTGACCCCGATGTCCTTTATCTCGTTGTTGTCCTGTGTGTCCTTTTTTTGAGAGGTTCTCATGACCAATCCGGAAACAAGTCATTCTATGCAACAGTCCGACCTGCTGCCCATCACGCCGGAGATAGAGGCGAAGGAGACGGCGCTGAAACAACTGCTTGCGGGCTATGGGTCGCTGGCGGTGGCGTATTCAGGAGGGGTGGATTCGAGTTATCTGGCGGACGTCGCATACGAGGTTCTGGGCGAAAACGCGTGGACGGTGCTGGCGGACTCGCCGAGCATCCCACGCGAAGAGTTGCAGGAGGCGACGGCACTGGCAGCGGCGCGGGGGTGGCGGCTTTCGGTGATTCAGACGCGGGAATTTGAGATCGAGGAATTCCTGAGCAACGACGGGCGGAGATGCTATTTCTGTAAGTCGGAACTGTTTGCGCAGATGGACGCCTTCGCGCAGGAACACGGCATCGCCGTGCTGGCCTACGGCGAAATCGCGGACGACGCGCTGGACCCGACGCGCCTCGGCGCGCGCGCCGCGCAGGAACGGCAGGTGACCGCGCCGCTTGCGGCGGCGGGTCTGAGCAAGGACGAGATCCGCGCGCTGAGCCGCCGGCGCGGCCTGCCCACGTGGGACAAGGCGAGTTTTGCATGTCTTTCTTCGCGCTTCCCGAAAGGCACGCGATTGGACATCCAGGAGATGCTGAAGGTGGAGCGCGCGGAACAGGTGCTGCGGCGCCTGGGCTTCCGGCAGTACCGCGCCCGGCATCATGGGGATATCTGCCGTATTGAGATTGATCCCCAAGATTTTGCGCGCATCCTGGACGTGCACGCGCGCAGCGAATTGCTGGACGCCCTGCAGAAAGTGGGCTACCGCTACGTCACGCTCGATTTGGCGGGCTATCGCACGGGGTCCACAGCGACATAGCCCCCTGCCTCAGAGCAGAATGAGGGTTGTCGCTTCGTAGAATGCGGCCAGGGCGAGCATCAGCCCCGTAAGCATGATGCCGCTGCCGTACAACGCGAAGTTTTCCCGCATTTCCCCGACGATTCGATTCTCGTACATGGCTTGAAAACAGCGCCGGGTCCACAACACGACCACGAAACACGCCACGATATAGGCTTCCAGTTCCAGGACCATCGTGATGCAATGAAATGAATAGCCGGCGGCGATGCCGGTCCAGACCGGCGCCATGACAAAACCCACCATGACAAAACTCAAGGCGGTCTTCACCACGCCGAGCGCCAGTGGAATTATCGAGATGCCGAAGGTCAAGCCGAGCGTCTGCACCACATAGTTGTTGAAGAAGGTCGCCGCCGCGGCCCGTACAATTTCCCCGGAGGCATAGGCGTCGCCGATATAACTCAGTCCGCCTTCCGTGAAGATGGAACCGATATAGTCAGCCGCTCGATAATTCAGTACGGGCTGGGCAATGCCTTGCGCCATGGCGGCGAAGAACAGACCATATAGGAGCATGTGCATGAGAGCGAACAGTGCCGGATGTGCGGCGATTTCGCGCAGCGCAGGCCGCAGCACACGCGGCGCCTGGCTCCCCCATCGGACAAAGATGCTGACATGGACGATTGTGCCGCCCAATGCCGTGACCATCAGCGCCGCAAAGACGATCCACGCGAAACTCAGACGGGTTCGCGCCCTCCCACCCAGCATCAACGTCTCTGTTTCATCTTCCGCATCGTCTACCGGGTCCACTACGTCCACCAAGTCCAAGGCGTCTTCTTCCTCCTCCTTTCCAAAGAACTCATACAGCCGTACCAATCCATCTTCTATCAGCACCCCTTCAAGGGTTTCGGGTGAATCCTCGAAGATGGCCGCCATGGCCGGATGACGCGGCACCAGATACGCAAACGGAAACCCCGATACCCCCTGGTGAAGACGCCCCACCACTTCAAAGGTTACGCCATCCAGAACGAACGGCGTTCCCAAGGCCAGATCACCCGCCAACGCCTCAGCACGCCCTGGCACGGGGGGACGGCCCGTAGCCGTCAGCCACGCCAGCATATCCTCCGACACCTCCGCCATGATGGCGCGTTCTTCAGGAAAAACGATGATATCAAGACCCTGCGCATCGAATCCGGCCTGCAATTCATCCAGGAAGGGATTGCCGGTCTCGGCCTTCCCGCGCGGAACAGCGCGAATCCACACGGGCAGCGCGTCGTCCGCACCCGCTTCGCGACCGACCACAACCAGCGCGGCATGCCAGGGCTGTTCCGCAAGCCAACCGTATTCCAAGCCCCCCACAACCATCATGGTCAGCATGCCCGTTATGATAAGCAGCAGCCCGAGGAGCAGCCCACGGGGCAACAGCGGTGGCGGCGGTGCGGGAGAACACGCCGGATCATCCATCATCGGCGCAGGGGAAAATTCACTCATTGCGCAAGCGCCGCCTGCGCCTGCGGCGGATACATCAGTTCGGTTGCGCGGTGCAGCAAGGCTGTGAAGTATGCCTCCATGTTCGGCCCGAACCAACTCATCAGGCCGGTTTCATAATTCAGCGGCTCTTCCCAGTAATATCGGTCGGGTGACAGGTAACCGCAGTAGGCGGCGGAAAAACTGGTGGGCCAAAGCGTGATATTGCGGCGCGCCGCCCATTCTTTCCACTCCTTGCTGGTCTCCCCGCTGAAATCAAAAGGCGTGCCGATAAACATTAAATCGCCGACCCGCACGGCATGAATCCAGCCCAGCGGCGGCACGCCGAAGACCCTTCCCAACAGCGGCGACACGCGCCATTTTGACTTTGTGGCAAACGGACGCATCTGCATGGATGCCATGCCGATTTCCGCGCCCGCCGAAGCAATGTCCAGGTGGGTATGAAATTCCAGGTCGGCGCTATGCTCCAGCACCAGTTTCGCGAGCGCTTCGCCCATTGCGTCCACCCGCGCGGAGGCATTGGGGCCTTCCGGGGCCACCGGGCCGCTGGAACCCAACGCGCCCCCCAAATAGATAGCCGTTGCGCCGGTGGCGTTTTCAAGATAGCGCTGCATCGCACCGGGGAATTCTGCACTGAACTCCATCATGCGACCAGAAAACACCGTGGGATGCGCGGAATAGCGGACCATGTAGCAACGATTGCCCGCGTCCTGTTCCACCAGCAAGAAACTCAACTCCGTGTCAATCGGCGCCCTGCGGGTGCGGTTGCGGATATACTGGGGCGCATCCACAGCGCCGTGCGCCAGTTTCGCGGGTTTCAGACGGGCGTGGGCTTCGATGACGGCGTCTGCGATGGCGTTGCCCAGAAAGTCCACCAGCGACGGGTCATATTTTCCGCCGGTGACATAACCCGCGATGCCCGGCGCCCACGCGCCCGGGCCGCAGTGTGTATGGCTTGCGGTGAAGTAGATTTCATTGGCGGTCAGGCCGGTCTTGCCGTTGACTTTTTTGCGAACGATGTCGGCCACATTGGGCGGCACGAGCAGCAGGTCCGTGCCCACGATGGCGACGGTGTCGTTCCCGTCATGCAGCACCAGGACCTTCGCATACAGATCATCCCGGACGCCCGTGGACGGCGCGCCGCGCCGGTCTCCGTAGCCGCCCAGCGGCGTGCCCACCTTCGGGGTGATTATCCTCGTGGCCCACCCCGCTTGCAGGCGGCCGGGATCCGCCGTGAGATGCTGTGTCCGCATGTTGTCTTCAAGGGCCGCCAATGCGCGCTTGTAGTATGCCGCGCTCTGAAAACGCGAATCCTTGTAAGCCGGCCAAGGTCCCACCACGACAAGAAACAGGATCACCAGCGCCAACATGACCAGACCGGTGACCTTCAGGATTTTCTTGACCATGATTATGCTCTCTCCAGAACCGCGGCGCGCCGCCGCAGGTTGGTTGGGAAACGCGGGGTATCCGACACGGACAGCGCTTGACCGCCCATGTTCGGACCCCCGCCTCGCCAAAGGTTATTGGTCTATAGATACCTTCAACACATTATCGCCGCCGCAGGCGACCAGTTCAAATGCTTCCGCCGTCCGGTCCAAAGGAAATGAATGGGTGATCAATGAATCCACATCCAGGCGACCGTTCGCCACCAGTGCTATAGTGGCCGGAAAGTTGTCCCGGAACCGGCGACACCAATTTAATTGCAATTCGCGCCGTCTCGCGATACTGACCGGCAGCGCGTCGTATTCTTCTCCGGAGATGCCCACCAATACGCATCGCCCGGCAGGGCGCGTGGCCGCCACCGCCAGCGCCAGCCCCTCGGAGCGATTCGTGCAGTCAATGGCGACATCCACGCCCCGGCCATGGGTCTGGTCCATGATCCACTCCACCGTCTCGCCGGAGGATGCATCAAATGTTGCATCCGCGCCATTACAGGCGCCTGCGGCCACGCGATACGCGAGCAAATCGGTCCCATACACCATGCCTGCGCCGCACAACTTCACCGCCTGCGCCGTGAGGAGGCCGATAGGCCCAAGTCCCAGCACGGCCACCGTTGCGCCCGGCCTCAGCGCGGCCAGCGCCGCCGCGTGCAGGCCAACCGCTGCCGGCTCTATCATCGCCGCCGTCTGTGCGCGCATCCCCTCCGGCACGGGAAAACAGAACGCCGCATGCACCGCCATGTACTCGCATAATGCCCCGTCGCAACCCGGCCCACCGGGGAAAAACATGTCCCGGCACACATTGTAGTGTCCGGTGCGGCACCACTCGCAGCGTTGACACGGTATGCCCGGCTCCACCGCCACACGACGCCCCACAAGTGCAGGGTCAGCCAACTCTCCCACCGCCTCAACGACTCCGGCGTATTCATGCCCCAGAATCACCGGCTCAGTCAGCACCTGGGTCCCGATGCGACCATCCAGATAATAATGAATATCCGACCCGCAGACGCCCACGGATTCCACCCGCACCAACGCCTCATGCGGACGAGGAATGGGTTTCGGGGTTTCTATCAGCCGTAAATCTCTGGTGCCGAACCATTTTATCGCCCGCATGGTCGAATTATGCTCCGGTTATGCGTAAATGTGTTGTCAGTGAACATAACATTGCGCGACCATGTTCCAATTTCACGCAATGACTTTGCGTGCTCAACAGGACCCACTGGACTCACAGGACCTATAGGTCATATTTCATACTTTTCTTGCCTGCCGTTCGATTCACGTGTTATTCCAATGGGATTCCCAGGGCATGTTCGCGCGCATGGATCATCCGGGTGAGAAAGGCGTTGGCAGGGCAGACGATGCCGTGTCTTGCGCCGTTGCGGACGATAGCGCCGTTGATTGCCTCGATTTCGGTGCGGCGGCGCAGCAGCAAGTCTTCGCGCATGCTGGCGTAATGCGTGGCGGTCGGGGGGATCAGTTCGTCGAAGAGCAACCGCTTATAGTCGTCGGCCGCCGCCGGTTCGAGGTCCACGTTCACGGCATGCCCGACCCGGTACAGTTCATCAATGACCTCCTCCATGATGCTGCGGGTGTAATCCGTTTCCGCAAGGACTCCATAGGGGACATCCAGCAGGGCGGAGAGCGGATTCAAGGCGCAGTTATAGGCCACCTTGGCCCAAAGCAACGTGGCGATTTTTTCGGTGAAGACCGTGGGAATGCCCGCTTCGTTCATCGTTTCGGCGATGGCGCGGACGCGGCTCGCCGGTGCGGAGAGATGATACACACCGAGCGCAGTGGGATTGGCGATAACCGTGACTTCGACATGGCCTGGCGCAGTGATACGCGCGCCAAAAATGACGCGCGCGCCGATGGTGCGTTCCCATCCAACCAGTCTGGCGATGGTCTCGGCATTGCCCAGCCCGTTCTGATACGCGCAGACCAGTGTTTGCGCCTCCACCAGTGGATAGATAAACCGTGTCGCATCGAGGGTATCATAGGATTTTACGGTGATGAGGATGAGATCGAAAGACCGTTGGCCGAATCCCCTGGAACCGGTGCCGGCGTGCAGGTCCGATACCACGTGGTCGCCCCAGATGCCGCTGATGTGCAGGCCATGCCGGGCAATGGCTTCGATATGCGGGTCACGGCCTACCAACATAACCTCATGTCCGGCCTTCGCCATGAATCCGCCGACAACCGAGCCGATGGCGCCGGCACCCATGACAAGGACTTTCATGAACAATTCCCTCCATCCCCCCGCATATGCATTGTTCACCGGCATCGCCATGCCTGACGGCACGACCGAAATCAGAATTTGATGCCAGTGTCGAACCAGATATAGTCCGCGTCGCGGCTGTTGGTGCCGCCGGCATATTCCAGGCCGTGTTTCATGATATAACTGCCGCCGTCCACGCCACGACCGGTGAACATGTGCTCCCAGCCAATGGTGATGAAAATGTCTTCGGTGTAATTGTATTTCAGCCAGAGCGTGGCGACCGTGCCCAGATCATTCTTGGCGGGCTTCGTCATGAAGGGGAACACGGAGGCAATGGGGATATTTCCCCACGTCACCGGCAGATCGAAGGTGGCATCAATCCAGTACTGCGCCACGCGCAGTCCCGTGGATACGCTGTCAGTGATGTTGACCGTGGCGCCGCCGCGCACCTGGTAGAAATTGGTGAAGGCCGAAGCGCCGCCGAGGATGTCGAAAATGGAACTGTACCAGATGTTGGAAAAGAGCCGGTTAAAGGATACACTGGCCTTGCCCTTGGTGTTGAAGGGGTTGATCCAGTCGAAGAAACTCATATCGCGATTATCATCACCCTGATAATACGCGCCGCCGATGAAGAACCTCGGTTTGCACTTCACATCCACCGTGTAGCCGATTTCCACATCCGTGGCCCAGTTGTCCCATCGGGCGTACTGATCACCGTAACCGCCGGGAAAACGGCGGAAAAGCGTGCCCACCTGATCTGCCTCGCCGAATTGATAGGCCACTTCGGCGTCATAATCGAAACCCCAATGTCTGCCATTCAGACGGAGGCCGACGGTATGCAAATAGGTGTCGTTGTAATTGTTATACCCGAGCACGTCCTCCACCCAGTCGCGAATCGGTGTTGAATTGGGTGAATCGTCAATCTCCCGGGCATCGCGCACCAGAAAGTAGTAACCCGCCACTTGCAGCGGCGCAAAATCCGTATACGTGGCGTAGATTCCAAAAAGATTCACGTCATCATCCCACGCCATCGTTTCCACGAGTTTCGCCGCAAACGCATCCACCGTGAACATCTCATGGGTATAAGTCAGTCGCGCAGCATCAAACGACATGCCCACCACAGGGGAAATCATGTTCCCGACAAGCCAGCCCTTGCCCATGACCAGTTCCTGGCGTCCGAGGCGCAGCCGCAAAGGCACGCCGAATATCTGGTCCGCCTCGATATAGCCCTGATAAATCTCCACATCGTTGGAGGTATTGGCCCGCCGGTCGGCCCCGGTGACGTAATCCGACCGAAAATCCTCGCCCCAGATGGCGAAATCGTGGATATCCACATAGACCGACACATTCTGCGTGAAGTCGGCCTTGACATGCAGAGCCGTTCGCTGCTCAACATACGCCCGCCCCGTGTCCACCTTGCTGCGCCGCCATACGCCGGGGGCGATTTGCTGGGTGATGTAGCGACGGTTGTCCCAGTTGTACATGCTGGTCAACCCGAAAGGCCCGAGGCTACGCCCCCGCGCCCATTGGGCGGGAATTGGTTGTATCGGGGCGCCCGCCCAACCGCCTTCCCAGTAACGGCCGCGGATGCGGATTTCCCCCCCGACCTGAACGTTCTGCAATTCCCCACAGGCGATACCCGCCCAAACTGTTACAACCGCCATACACGCCAATCGCCGCCACATGGTCATCGTTGTTCCCTTTCCCCGCGCGTCCCCATGCAAGGGATACACGCCTTTGCCCTGATTGCGCAGGATTGTTCCTTTTCCCTCACAGGCAGCCAAGGAACCGCCACGCGCGTTTCTCCGTCCGTCAGCGCACCGAGTCACCGGAGCACCGTTCCTGGCGCATATTCTAGCGTCATGCCACGCGCAAGAACAAGCATTTGTGCCAAACCGCGCACATGAGATATACTGAAGTCTCCCGGGCCGTAAGTCACGACAATGGTTCCACAGAATCCCTGCCTCGCATGTAACAGCGCCGGCGTTGGAACAACTAAGCAAGAAGAAGTATTTACTGTTACTGGTGAGGCGATTGCGAAATGGACTGTCTGGTCGCACACAGGAACAACCTTCCCGGGAAACATCGTGGGTTTTCGCAGATGCCGAAGTCAAAAACGGGCGCTTCGCCCCTGCCTGATGTCTGAATGGAATCATCCAAGGAATCGCATTAATGAAAAGAAACGGCTTCACCCTGATCGAACTGTTGGTGGTCATCGCCATCATCGGCATCCTGGCGGCCATTCTGCTGCCGGCCCTCGCCCGCGCCCGGGAAGCCGCCCGGCGCGCCAGTTGCCAGAACAATCTCAAGCAGTGGGGATTGGTGTACAAGATGTATGCCAACGAATCCAGCGGAAACCGCTATCCTCCCGCTTTGATGCAACGGATGAATGCATTCGCCTGCGAAAGCAACCCCATCCAATCAGCGGGCTACAAGGCCATCATCGCCGCCGGACCGCTCCCCTCCGCGATTTACCCCGAGTACCTCACCGATATCAGCGTTTTGTTGTGTCCTTCCGACGCCAGGCACGGCCCGGATTCGCTCTACAATCCCGTGACAGGCGAACCCGATTTCCATATCCCCTGCGTCGAACGCAACCGGGGTATGCTTCTCGTTGACGCCTGCTATTATTATCTCGGCTGGGTCTTCGACGTCGGCGCGGACACTGACCCCCAGACCAATCTCGGCGTATTGCCGATAAGTCCGGTCTCCGGCAACGCCCCGCGGCAAATTGTACAGGGATTGATTGAAGTCCTGTTGCCCTTCTTGTTGCAGCAGGACAACGCCGTCGCCGACCGCGACATTAAAATTTCTTCCACCACGGCTGCGCTTACCGGGGGGCCGCCGGTGGGCAATGGCGGCGGCGATACTGTCTACCGCCTGAGAGAAGGTATTGAACGCTTCCTCATCACCGACATCAATAATCCCGCCGCCTCTGCCAAGGCCCAGAGCGAAATGTGGGTGATGATGGACAAACTTTCCGTGGACCCCGCCCTGTACAATCACATCCCCGGCGGCGCCAATACGCTCTTCATGGACGGCCACGTGGAATTCCTGCGTTACCAGGAAGGCGGCCCTCCCCCTGTATGCGCCGGTGTCGCACGGGCCACAACGGCCCTGGAATTGATCGATTACACTCTTTTTTAGGTTGCTTTTCCCTATATTGCCTGTGGAATATTCGGGTTAGGGCCGATTTTTACAGCATCGGAATTGTTGGATTTTTTCTCTTCATATTTCATTTCGAAGTAATATTTTCCAGAAATTAATTGTTCTGAATTATACATAACATAATGATATATAATAACTTACATTGATACAAGAAAATCCTGAAAAAATACTTGAATTTTATTCGGCGCTGTGGTATAGTTCCATTGACCTTTGACGCGATGCCCATTGCACCGCGAACAATCTTGGGTTTAATCTGCAGGTTTTCCGTCAGGGAATAAACAAGAACAAAAGGAGAGCAACATGCGTAAAAAGGGTTTTACACTCATCGAACTGCTGGTAGTCATCGCTATTATCGGTATCCTGGCAGCGATATTGCTGCCGGCGCTGGCGCGCGCACGCGAAGCGGCGCGGCGCTCCAGTTGTCAGAACAATCTCAAGCAATGGGGCCTGGTGTACAAGATGTACGCCAACGAGTCCAAAGGTGAGCGGTTTCCGCATCTTCAGGTGAGCAATCCCTCGCGTAGCGACTATCCCACCGCAATGCGCGTGGATATCGCTGCAGGGCCACAGGTTCATTCCATTTATCCGGAATACTTGACGGACCCCTCCATCATCATCTGTCCTTCCGATGCAGAAAATACGGTTGACAGCCTGAAGGATAGTTCGGGGGAGTTCAACATTCATCTGGACCCCAAAAAAATCGGTTATAGTTACATTTACACCGGGTGGGTTTTTGACCGCTTGAATGTTCCCGAACTGCCGCCGGTTCCGGTCACTTCATTCCCGGCGCTCCACGCAGCGGCCAGCGCATTCGGCTTCCAGATTCCCGGAAGCGGTCTTGTTTCCGCGCAGTTCGGCGCAGGGGTCAATGCAATACTTCAGGATGCGTTGAACAACATCGCACATCCGCAGCCCGGCATCAAACTTCAGCAAATTGCGGACGGCGATGTCAGCGTATCCAGTGGCTATGGCAATGGTGGTGGGACAACGATCTATCGCCTCCGGGAAGGTATCGAACGCTTCCTGATCACCGACATCAACAATCCGGCTGCATCCGCTGCCGCGCAAAGCACACTGTGGGTAATGTTGGACCTGTATGGCGGCACGGCCGCCGTTCAGTACTTCAACCATATCCCCGGCGGCTGCAATGTCCTGTTTATGGATGGACATGTTGAATTCATCCGTTACGTGGGCGCGCCGGAAGGTCCCAACATGGACCAAAGCGCCACGCCCCCGGTCCTGCCGAGTCTCGCATCCATTATCGGTTTGTTCAGTTCGGCGAACTGACTGTCAATCTGATTCTGCACGGTCAGATGGCGCCCCCTGTCCCAGACAGGGGGCGTTTCATTTTCGTTTGGAAGTTGAGAAAGAGAAATATACTGGACTAGTTGAAGAATACCTTTTTGACAAATCAACAAAATGCTGGTAAATTATGGAGGGGAAAAGTCCGAATATCCGGCGAATCCAGGTCGGGGAACAGGCGCGTGAGGACGAGGCAGTGAAATGAAAAACAGGGTTTTTACTACGGGTGAAGTGGCCACCATTTGCGGGGTATCCGCGGATACCGTGTCGCGCTGGTTCGATTTGGGGCAGATTGACGGCTACCGGCTCGGTCCCGGCGGCGACCGGCGTATTCCCTATGAGAGCCTGCGCAAGTTCATGCTCAGCCACGGGATCCCCTTGGAACGCCTCGAAGAAGGCGAGCGCCGGGTGCTGGTGGTGGATGACGACCCCTTCTACCTGGATATCATCCCCACCGCGCTGTCGCATGAAGGCGATATGCTGGTCTTGACGGCCTCCACCGGGTTCGATGCGGGCGCAATGGTAGTGGAACACAATCCGCAGTTGGTGATCCTGGATATTCACCTCTCCGATATGGATGGGAGGATGGTTTGTGAGCGTATCAAAAGCCGCGCAGAGACCCGCAACTCCCGTATCCTTGGCATATCCGGATTCATTGAGGAAGCAGAAATCCGGCAACTTGCGGACTATGGCTTCGATGATTTTCTGAAAAAGCCGTTTAAGATTGAGGAACTCAAGGATCGGGTTCAACACCTGCTTGAATTGCCAAACACCAAGATCACCCGCCCCAAACGCCTGACGCTCTGAACCGGACGGTTTGGAACACTGATCTGCGCTAATCGGCACGAATGACATCGCATATCCATGTTGCACGCCCGGGGCAGAGAATCATTTGGGGCATCCATGCTGTTGATTATGAGGGATGCGAAAAATATTCAATTTGTGGTGATTAGCGCACATCAATGTTCCTTTTCCCCTATGCCCATGCAGATTCCTTCCCTGCCGGCGGAAACGTTTCATCCCCGCTCGGGTCGGGCGTCGCGCTGCATGAGCGCGGCGACAGCGGCGCGGGGCGATGCGCCTTCGTAGAGTACTTCGCAGACCGCATGGGTGATGGGCATATCTACGTTGTGGCGCAGGGCGAGGCCTTGTGCGGCGCGGGCGGTGCGCACGCCTTCGGCGACCATGGGCGAGGCGGCGAGCACAGCGTCAAGCGTCTCGCCGCGTGCGATGGCTTCGCCCACACGACGGTTACGGGAGAGGCGGCTGGCGCAGGTGACGATGAGGTCACCCATGCCGCTCAGGCCGGCGAAGGTTAGGGGAGAAGCGCCGCAGGCGACGCCGAGACGCGCTATTTCGGCAAGGCCGCGAGTGATTAGTGCGGCCTTGGCGTTGTCTCCCAAGCCCAGCCCGTCGCAGGCGCCTGCCGCAATGGCGATGACATTTTTCAGCGCACCGCCCAGTTCCACCCCGACCACGTCATCGCTGGTATATACGCGAAAGGTCGGTCCGAAAAAGGCTTCTTGCACGCTATCGCTGACGGACGAAGCCGCGCTGGCGACCACCACCGAAGCGGGCAGATCACGGGCCACTTCTTCCGCGTGGCTCGGCCCGGACAACACTGCGATCTGACTGCCGGGGATGCATTCCGCAATCACCTCGCTCATGCGCATGAGCGTGTCGTTTTCAATACCTTTTGCGACGCTGACAAGCAGTGCTTCCCTGGGGATGGGCAGACTTCTGAGCACGCTTCGCATGGCGTGGGAAGGCACAGCCAGAACGACCATGGCGGCCGTTTCTTCCACCTCGCGCGCCACCGCCACCTTGTCCGGCAAGTCCACGCCGGGCAGGTAGGCATCGCTGCGCCGGGTCTCACGAAGGTGGTCGGGGTCATCCTCCTCCCGACACCAGAGATGAACGGCATGGCCGCGTATTGCAAGCAGGCGGCTGAGGGCCAGCCCCCAACCTCCCGCGCCAATGACTTGAATTTTCATGGACGGATTCTAGCGAAGGCGTTCAGGAAAGCGCAAAACACTGCGATTGTATCCCTGGTGTGCATGGTACGGCACCTGTGCGAACGCTACCGATCCCGCAAGGTCCGGGCGGTCGCTATTTGTTTGCTGTTCGCCCGGCGCTCCCTTGCTGACAGGAATCCGTCACTTTGTCAATGCTTCGCCGGATCGTCAAGCAATTCTTTGTGTTCCGGATTCTTTCAAGAACCCATAAACCACGCAGATAAAACGATTTATAAATCTTGTCTCTTTTCGGATCGTCATGGCACGAACCGTGCTCTTTCCGCGCATGAAACTGAACGCCGAAGCGTCGTGGAGGAAAGTGCCATGAAAAAAATGACAAACATGATACTCCTCGGAGTGGCGCTGTGTGCGATGGATGCCGCAGCGTTGGTTTTCCAGGCACGGAATGCTGCACTGAAGGACAGCCCGGATGGTCATCTGTATATTAAGGGCGAAGTGGCTGAATACGTGCGCATCTACCAGAGTGGCACGTATCAGGTGGCGGTATTGGCGCTGGGCACTCCCTTGGACGGCGTATGGCCGCTCATGGGACTGAGCATTGACGGCCTGCCCCGTGACACCGTGACGGTCGGTACAATGACCATGGTGCAGTACAACTTCTCGGTGGCATTGGAGCCGGGTGTATATACCATCGGAATGGCCTTCCTGAACGACGCCGTCAACGCCTTCGAAGACCGCAATATCTATCTTGACGCCATTGGTGTATTTGCGCCGGGCGGCGCGACGGACCCCGTGATCACCACGCGGTCGGCGTGGCTGACGAGCGTGCAGGCGCGCGAGAATGCGCTGCTTGCCGCAACACCCGCCGCCATAGCGGCGCATCGCATGGGCGCGGCAACGGTGACAGTGCTGGATGCTTCAGGCAATCCGGTCGAAGGCGCCTCCGTGAGGGTGGAACAGATCGGCCACGAATTCCTGTTCGGGGCGAACATCTGCGGTTACGAGCAGTTCAGCGATTCGGCGCTCAACAATGCCTACAAGGAACGTTTTGCGGAACTCTTCAACTATGCCACGGTCCCGTTCTATTGGTCGCTGGTTGAACCGGTGCGCGGCCAGCGCCAGTATGCGTGGATTGACGCCATGGTGAACTGGTGTGTTGCGAATGGCATCGAGGTCAAGGGACACGCCTTGCTGTGGACCGATCCGGCGGCGATTCCGCCCTGGTCCGGCGGCATGCCCAATGCCACCCTTCAGCAGGCGCATGTGACGGACATCATGGAGCGCTATGCCGGGTTGATCAGGAACTGGGAAGTGGTGAATGAGCCGGTGAACGCATCGGGGCTTACCCTGAATCCGGCCCATCAATGGGCGCGCGCGATTGATCCCACCGGACGATTGATTGTGAACGAATACGGCCATTTCTACAACGGTCTTCCCGAATATTACAACCTGATCCAGCAGGCCATCGCGGATGGCATCTCCTTTGATGCCATGGGTTTTCAGGCGCACGCGCCGGTGGACCGTGCATTTCCCCTGGAGCATGTGAAGTATATCCTTGATCGGTACGCCTCCCTGGGCAAGAAAGTGCACATCACGGAATTCACCCCGCCCGCCAACGGTCAGCCCGTCACCGGGGCGGTGTGGCGCGGTGTGTGGGATGAAAACACCCAGGCGGCTTATGCCGAAGCCTTCTATCGGATTTGTTTTGCGCACCCCGCCGTGGAAGCGATCAGTTGGTGGGATTTTTCCGATACCGGCGCGTGGGTGCCGGGCGGCGGCATGCTGCGCAGCGATTGCACGCCGAAACCCGTTTATACCACGCTCATGCAACTTATTCATAATGAATGGAAAACGACGCAGACGGGACAATCCGTTTCCGGCCAGTACCAGTTCAATGGCTTTTACGGCCGTTATCGCGTTGTGGTGCAGCATAATGGCGCCACGAAGGAAGCGCAGATTTATGTCCGCCCGGACGGCACCAACGCGGTCACAGTGACGCTGGCGACATCGGCGCCGGTCGAGATGAAGGTAACGGTGGATCCCCTCACCACCAGTGCGACGTATCCGAAAATAACCGGCACTGTGGAGAATGCGACGATTGTTGATGTGAGCGTGGATGGCGTGAACTATCACCGTGCCACGGTATCGGGTTCCACCTGGTCGGCGCAGATCGTACAGCCGCTGGCCGACGGCATCTACGAGGTGCGTGCACTGGCGCGCAGTGGCGAGAAGAAATCGGCCACCGTGGAGGCGGTGAATCAACTGATACTGGACCGCACCGCACCGGTAATTACGCTGAAGGGGTCTTCTGTGGTAACCGTGCGCCGTTTTTCCAAGTATGTTGATGCCGGCGCCACAGCATGGGACGAAATGTGCGGCGATGTCACTGCCCGTATCATCACCACGAGCAACGTCAACACTTGGAAACGCGGCACTTATTCCGTGGTGTACACCGTGAAAGATGACGTCGGAAATACCAGCCAGGCTGTTCGCACGGTCTATGTACAGTAGTCTCTCTGTTCTTCCACCAGGTATTGCGGCGGACCCGACAAATCCGCCGCAATGCCTTTTATGCGTCCCCTCGGTCGCCCGTTCTTCCCGCCTATTATCGCTGCTGTCATCATGCATCTTTCATCAGAGAACGGCTTCCTTGAAACGGGCGTGAATACCGCCGAAGGCTCCGTTGCTCAACACCAGCACAACATCGCCGCGTTTGCCTGTCGCAATCACTTCGCGCACAATCGCGGTCACGTCGTCGGAGAATTGCGCGACGAGGCCCCGCCTGCGCAACGCATCCGCCACGGCGGCGCGGTCAAGCCGTTCTTCTTCGGGGATGCGCTCGGCGCGATAAATCGGCCCCAGCCAGACATCATCCGCGCCGGAGAAGGCTTCGGTCAGGTCGCGCTGGAAACGCCGGGTGACCGTAGTATTTGAGCGCGGCTCGAACAGGACCCGGATGCGGCCGTCGGGCCAGCGCAAGCGCGCGGCGGCAATGGTTTCGCGGATGGCGGTGGGATGATGGGCGAAGTCGTCAACAAAAATCATACCCCCGACCTCGTGGAAAACTTCCATGCGGCGACGCACACCCGAAAAAGTCCTTATCGCTTCCTGCAAATCGGCTTTCTCGGCTCCGGCCAGGGCCGCAGCGGCAATGGCGGCGACGGCGTTCTGCAGGTTGTGTCGCCCGGCCAGGGTGGTTTCAAATTCTCCCCACAACGCACCCTCTCGGTGTATGCGCAAGCATTGTATGCCTTCTCGGGATGAAAGAATCTCCCCGCGCCAATGCGCCAGTTCGGAAAACCCATATGTTTCTACGGGACAGAAGGCATGGGTGCTGAGGCTGCTTGCGGCGCGATTATCGGCGCAGGCGATCAGGCGACCGCCGCGCGGGATTTGCCGCAGCATGCGCTGAAACGCCGTTTCAATTTCCTCCAGGTCGCGATAGATGTCGCCGTGATCGAATTCGATGGAGGTGACAATGGCGATATGCGGCAGGTAATGGAAGAACTTGGCGCGTTTGTCAAAGAAGGCCGTGTCGTATTCGTCGCCTTCGATGACGAAGGGCCCATCCTTCTGGCCCAGGCGCGCCGAAAAAGGGAAATCCAATGGCTGTCCGCCGATAAGGAAACCAGGCGCGAGGCCGCAGCGGTCCATCAGATACGCTGCGATCGCCGTGGTGGTGGTTTTACCATGCGTGCCGCACACGACCACCGGACGGCGGCGGCGCAGTACATGCTCTTTCAGCCATTCGGGCAGGCTCGTATAAGGCAATCCACGGTCCAGCGTCGCCTCCACTTCAGGATTGCCCCGGCTGAGCGCGTTGCCAATAATGACCACATCCGGGTTCCAGTCCAGATTCTCAGCCGCGTAGCCGACATATACGGGTGCGCCGAGTTCGGCGACCATATCCGAAGTCGGCGGATACAGGGGCATGTCGCTCCCGCGCACCTCCCAGCCAGCCTCCAGGGCGATCCTCGCGCCCGCGACCATTGCAGTCCCCCCAATGCCGGAAAAATGCACGCGTCCCGTTCGCGCCGCTGATTGTGTGTCCATGAGTACCGGTCTCCGTCGCCGCACAAGAGTATAGCAGAGCGCGGGACGTTTTCATGCGTTGATCAAAATGCGCACGCTTGTGATACCATCGCCCAGGCAAACGCGACCCAGGCATCAACCTGCAAGAAAACGATGGAGGGTTTTGTGGAGTATCTGAAGGCGATCATTCTGGCGATAGTGGAAGGGGCGACGGAGTTTCTGCCGATAAGCAGCACGGGGCATCTGATTCTGGTGGAGGACTATCTTCGGCTGGGCGGAGAACCGGGTTTTGCGGAAACCTTCATGGTGGTCATCCAATTGCCGGCCATTCTGGCGGTGGTGGTCTATTTCTGGCACGCGCTGTGGCCTTTCGGCGCGGAAAAGGACGCCCATGCAATCCTCATGTTGTGGACAAAGATCGTGGCGGCGTTCCTGCCCGCCGCCGTACTCGGCGTTCTGCTGGATGATTTCATCGAGGAGAAACTGTTCAACCCCTTCACCGTATCGGTGGCGCTGCTCGTGGGCGGTGTCGTGCTGATCCTGCTGGAACGCGGCGAGCGTCCGGTACGCATTCCCACCGTACACGCCATCACCTACGCCACCGGCATCGCTATAGGTTTCTTTCAATGCCTGGCGATGATCCCCGGCACTTCCCGGTCCGCCGCCACCATCATCGGGGCGATGGTGCTGGGTGCGAGCAGGCCTGCCGCAGCGGAGTTTTCGTTTTTCCTCGCCATTCCCACCATGGTCGGCGCAACAACCTTCAAACTCATCAAGAACGGAGTCAATTTTACACCGCACCAGTGGGGCCTTATCGCCGTGGCGTCCGTTGTCTCTTTTATGGTCGCATACAGCGTGGTGGCGTTCTTCATGAACTATATCCGAAAGCGCCGTTTCACCGTGTTCGGATATTATCGGATTGCGCTGGCGATGCTGGTGCTGTTGTTGCTCTGGCGCTGATTCCGGACAATACCGTTTCCCGCCGTACAGGTTAACACTTTGGTATCATTTCAGCGGACTGAAGTAATCATTGCGGAGAACTGCGTCATTGCGGGCGAAGCATTGTCATTTCGAACGAAGCGAGAAATCTTCAGCATAGGTCAGGATTTCCCGGTCGCTTATGCTCCCTCGAAAAGACTGAACGGTAATTCGCGACACGCAATCCTATTGTTGCATCATGCGGTATGGCCGGGTAGAATGAAAAACGTGCCGCGCAGAGGCAAAGGATTCACTGATGGCAAGAACCGGGTTTGTGTTTCGGGAAGAGGGTTTGCTGCATGACACGGGGCCGCTGCATCCGGAGTCGCCGCAACGGTTGCTGGCAGTGCTGAAAGCGTTTGAGCGCGCGGAAATTGAAACTCCGCGGATCCAGGTGGACCCTGCGACGCGCGCGGATTTGCTGCGGGTGCATTCCGAAGATCATGTGGAAACGATTCGCGAAACCTGCGCGCATGGCTATCCCTACCCGGATCTGGACACTTCGATGGGACGCGGTTCGTGGGACGCGGCGCTGCTGGCCGCAGGCGGCGCTATTGCGGCATGTCGGGCCGTTCTGGCAAAGGAGTTCGACAATGTGTTCTGGGCGATGCGTCCCCCCGGACACCACGCCGAACGCGATCAGGCGATGGGCTTCTGTCTTTTCAACAACATCGCGATTGCGGCGCGGTGGCTGCTGGAAGAAGCGGGACTTAAGCGGGTGGCCATCCTGGACTGGGACATTCACCACGGCAACGGCACACAGCACATTTTCTACGAGGACGACGCCGTTTACTACGCCAGTATCCACCAGCATCCGCACTACCCGGGGACGGGGTATCCCGACGAGCGTGGCAAGAACAACACCAACCTTAACGTGCAGATGCCGCCGGGTTGCGACCCGGACCAGTGGCTTGCCGCACTGGACAAGATGATTCTTCCGGAATTCGAACGGTTTGACCCGGAGTTTCTGCTCATTTCCAGCGGCTTCGATGCGCACCGCATGGACCCGCTCGGCAGGCAATTGCTTGAAACGGACCATTTCTCGGAAATGACGCGCCGTGTGCGACACGTTGCGGGCGGACGCATTGTGTCGTTGCTGGAAGGCGGTTATCATCTGGACGCACTCGGCGCATCCGCAGTCGCGCACTTCAAGGCGCTGCAGGAAGACTGCTGACCAGTTCGCTGCGTTCGGGGGGCGTTACTGTTCCTGAAGCACCTCGATCATCGCCGCGACATTTTCAGGGCGCGCATCGGCGGGCACGGCATGGGCGGGCGCGGCAACATAGCCGCCGTCGCGTCCCACTTCTTCGATAAGCCGCCGCACCTGGTCGCGCACCGCCTGAGGATCGGCATAAGGCAAGGTGCGCTGGGTGCTGATGCCGCCGTAGAAACTGAGCGCATCGCCATATTGTCTTTTCATTTCAAAGGGGTCCATCACTTCGGGCTGAAAGGGATTGAAACATTGCACGCCGCATTCGATGAGTTCAGGAAACAACTCGCCCACGCAGCCACAACTGTGGATGAAGACGTATTTCCCGTGACGCCGCACGGCCTGATACATTGCGCGCACGCGCGGCATGATGAACTCGCGCCACATCAGGGGCCCCATGATCAGACCGCGTTGTGAACCCCAGTCGTCGCCAAACAGCATTGCGTCAATGTCATGCGCGCATGCATGCTCAATGCGCGTCAGATTGTGTTCGAGAATGCGGTCCAGCAACCGGTGGACGAATGACGGAGCCGCCACCATCGCAACAAGCAGTTCTTCCATGCCGCATAGCGTCCAGGCGCGTTCGAAAAGACTGAATCCCAGATTGACCAGAAGAAACTGGTCGGACGCGGCGGTCCGGGCCGACGAATACGACGCATAGCGGCGCGGATCAGCGGGATTTGGAAACGTGACAGCATCCAGCGTGTCCTGCGTAACCACGCGGTTACAGACCACCCCGATGTCCTTGTCTATTTCGCGGTTCCACCGGACGCCGAATTCGTCTTCCCAGATATCCGGTTCTACCTCGCGCCATCCGTCCGGCAACTGGGTACTGAGCACGGAAAAGGCATTTCCGATGCTTTTCTCGAATTCGGGATCGTTGTAATACGCGGCCATGCGTTCGCGCATGGGGATGGTGAACTCGATGTGATAGGGGGTCTTGTCCGGCTGCCGGTGTTCCAGCGCGGCGACTGTGCGTTCCCGGTTGGTCATGGCCGCTTATGGCCTGGTCCAATAGTCCACCACCAGCGCCTTCGCGAGATGGGGTTGCAGCAACGCCACAAAGGCCTCGTGCTCCTCGTGCGGCAGATACGCGGCGCGTCCCGCTTCGTCGCGGAAGGTCACCACGAAGCAATGTGTAAAACCCTCGGACAGGTTCTCCGTGCTGACATCAGTGCCCCACTCGAAATCAATGATGGCATCAATTTTTCCCGGCAACGCACAGAACTCCTGCTCGATCTTTCGGATGTTCTCCGCACTTGTTCCTTCATTGAATTTGAAGAGGACCACGTGGCGCAAGACCTGCGGGGGGCGCTGCGCCAGCGGGCACTGCGCGCCCACCGAACCACCGAGAACGAACACCACCAGCACCAACAACGTCCCAATCAGCAATGCCGCAGAAAATATCGCCTGCTTAATCATGCCCTGTATTCCTCCGGTCGTATCGTGTGTATAAG
This sequence comes from uncultured bacterium, assembly GCA_937951485.1. Classification (GTDB taxonomy): domain Bacteria; phylum Hydrogenedentota; class Hydrogenedentia; order Hydrogenedentales; family CAILVY01; genus CALEDJ01. The sequence continues at coordinate 4,760 of CALEDJ010000041.1, read as the reverse complement.
GCCTTTGATAAGTATCACAGACTTCCGCCCTGAATTCAAGGTAAGGGGGTTGTGAAAGAGGCTGTTGGCCTCTCAAAATCTGCTGAACCGGCAACGCTTGCTATCGCGTTGGCACACCACTGACGGCAAACAGAAGAGGTGTGAACTTACTGTGTCGGTGAGGCGCATGTGCGTTCTGAAATTGCCCGAAAGACAACGGCCTGACCGCCTAACGGCCTGACGGTTAGGCGGTGCGGCGCATGTGCGTTCTGAAATTGCCCGAAAGACAGGGCGATGACAATACCAGGGCCTGTCGGGAAGCGGAGTCTTTGCCGCTCACCGACGCTTCCCTCTCGATTCTCAAGAGCATCATTTAGAAATCTCCGCAAACACGGTGCAATCCAAAGCGGCGCCGCAGGCGTCTGACGGAAAACAAGGCGTAGACACCCTTGTCTTATTGACAAGTCAAAACGTACAATGAAGCGTGACAAGACAGGGAAAAAACCAAAAGAAAAGCGCCGCAGTAAATCCCTGCCAGAACAGGAAGAAACAGGAAACAACCAGAAGGAAATCAGCCATGAAATCGTATTGTTTCGTGCCACTCCATCACAGTTTGTTGTTTGCTGCGTTTTTTCCTGCGGCCGCCCTGGTCACAGCCGGAGTGGGGTGCCCGATATCCTTCGCAGTGGCGCAGGAACTTGCGCCAGCGATTGAAATCCTGGACCTGTTCGAGGAAGTGCGCATCCCGAACATTGATGTGGCCGAAGATGGGACCATTCTTGCCTTTGCCGACTCCGGCAAGTTGTTGCGGCGCAGCGAAGACGGCGGAAAAACCTGGAGCGTGACGCAGCAGTTAGGCGAAGATACCGAAGGAAGTTGTATCGTGGATCGTAAGACAGGCGACGTGATGATGGTGTGCGCGGGCAAGGGCTACCTGTGGCGCAGCAAAGACCATGGCAAAACCTGGACAAAGGAAGCCGCTGTATTCAAGCCGAACGCTTACGGGCACGGCATTCCGGACGGCGTCCCCGCGGAAACCACTTGTTCGGAATCCGGCGTAACGTTGCAATACGGCGCGCACGCAGGGCGGTTGCTGATGCCCGCGCGCGTCATGGCGCCGTTTGGGAGTAATGACCAGGAGTGGTGGCCGTATCACTACAACACGTCCATCTACAGCGACGACGGTGGCAGGACATGGCAGACAAGCGCGCCGGTCCAAAGCGGCACCGGCGAAGGCACATTGGCGGAAATGTCCAACGGGGATATCTATTACAATGCGCGGTCGCACATGTCCGTGGATCACCGGCGGCGCATTTCATGGAGTTATGACGGCGGCGCGATGTATGTGGATTGGCGCGTCTGCGATGAATTACGCGAGGTGGGCGAGCCATTTTATTTCAAGTACGGCGCTGAACCCAGTTACGGCTGCAACGCGGGCCTGGTGCGTCTGCCGCTCGAATCTACCGGTGGGAAGGACGTACTGATTTTCAGCACCCCGGACAATCCCGGCAAGACGCGGATTCGCATGACGGCATGGGCCAGTTTCGACAGGGGAAAGACCTGGCCGGTGAAACGCCTCGTTTACGAGGGACCAAGCGCCTATTCCTCCCTCGCAGTGGACAAACAAGGCAACGTTTACCTGCTTTTCGAGAAAGGCGAAAAGCAACCCTGCGAAACCATATCCGTTGCCAGGTTTGACCTTGCATGGCTCACAGAAGGTCACGATCTGGAACGGCTTTTGGCAACGCCGGTGACGATCAAACGCCCGCTCGCAAGCGAATGAATCGTTACAAGGAAAAATTCCTTCTTTCGTGCATGTGTGCTTGTTCGCGTGAGAAAGTTCTTGGTGTGTTCCCACGCAATAGTTTCAACCGATTCGATGGCTGGACGAATTGTTCAGGTGAGGTGCGCCCCATCTCTCGGACACGTTTTTGGGCGATCTCAGGCGGTGATGGCCGTAAAACGAAGTGAGATCCCTCCTGACTGACGGCGAATGCCCGTCAAACAATGGCGTCATGCGCGAACCAACTCCATCACTTCTCCTTCCTTCTCTTCGGGGAATTCGAGGAGTTCGTCGAGAATGCGCGCGAGGCGCGTGGGTTCCGCATGGACCAATTCCTGGATCATGCGCAGGGTAAGGCGTTTGACGGGCAGGGACGCCGTCGCAAAATCAGAAAAAATCTGATTGAGATGCGTGGCGTAGATGTCGAAAATACGGCGCTCTGTCGCTTCGGCGTCGGTTTTTGGACGGCCCGCGTATGGGTAGATGTCCAGTTCTTTCCATTCTTCCAGCACATCCTGGGCTTGTTCCGCTTCGCGCAGGGTGAAATGCTCACGGAGTTTGCGGCGCACCACGTCGAGCATCTGACGCACATCCGTTGCGAGTTCCTCCGTCTGGAGCAGTCCCTCGCGGTCAAGCGCCGCGATATGATCGGATTTGAGATAGGCCGTATAACTGAATCCGCGAAAATACAGCCGGGGCAACGCATGACCGCGCATGAATCCCTCCGCGTCGCACAAAAAGACTCCGCGTTTCCCCGGGGTGTTCCACTCCACAACAGTCAGAGTGGCGCGGACACGCTCACCGTTCTGCATGACCATTTCATCAAGTTCATACTCCGTGATGCGCCGCTCCACATGCGCGGGGTCCATGAGCACGCCGTCATGCCAGATGCGAACATCGGGATACTGCCGCAGATACAACGCGAAAATTTCCGTGATTTCCTCCAGCGCCTTGACGCCGCGGAGCAGGTCGGCGCTGCGCGGGACGTTGTGAATCTCGACAAGCATCCCCGTGGCGGCGTTTTCCACAGGAACGGGATTGGTGATGGTGAACTCGCCCGGGGTCTCGGCGCGGCCGGTCACTGTGAAAGTGCAAACGGCCCCCTTATTCTCATAGACCGTGTGCCATGCCACCTTTTGCCCCAGCGAAAAGGCGCGAAAGCGCCCTTTCCCATATTGTCCGTGCAAGACGCGCCGCCGCGACGGCGACCGCATCCCCGCGCGCTTCCAGGAACCGCCGAGGTTTCGAAACACCACCAGCGCATCTTCATAATTCAGGCCATGGCCGTTGTCCCGAATACGGATGCAATCAATCCCGTCCATTTCGTTTGTGTCAAACTCGATGCGAACTTCCGTCGCATCCGCATCCAGCGCATTCCACACCAGTTCCGCCAACGCCGTCATCGGTTTCGTGCGCGACAGGATTTCCAAGTGGTCCTCCCGGACCTGCACCTTGATCGTTTTCACGGATTCACCACTCCCTGAAAATCTTCCCCACCACGCGCCCATGCAACGCGCATGGGAACGGAAATGCAATCATAGCACCCTCTCGCAGAATCTGACAAATGGCACTCCCGAATTGCTGGTTGAACATTATTGCGCCGAACGGCATGCCCCCGCTGGGAAAAGAACCATCTGGTTTGAAAACGCCGGTCATGCGCCATTTATGGGTCAGGCCGACAAGTTTAACGATGCAGTCGTTCAGATACGCAATGCGATTCTTGAATAGCAGGCAGTCCCAAAGGCAGCCCTTCAGAATCGCCGCTCATAGCCGATGCAAAGGTGGGGTTCGAGGGGGTGCTTCAGGATGACATCGTATTGTTGCTTGACCAGGGGCCATTCTTCCGGCAGGCAGACGCAATAGAGGTATTCGACACCGACGGCATCCCGGCGCATGCGCTCGGTGATGTCCTGGGGCGGTCGGATGCGGAACCGGTAGTGGCGTCCGATTTCGGGGAGGCCAATACGGCGGTAGAAGCGCTGTGCGGCGCGGTCCTGGGTCCAGAATTCGAGGCGGTGGAATTCTTTGCGGCGGGCGTCTTCGACGGCGGCGTCAATGAGCAGCGAGCCGATGCGGCGACCTTTATATTCGGGGAGGCGTCCGAATTCGAGCACGTAGCCGCCGGGGCTGTCCTTGAGGAAACAGAGATCGCCGGGGGTGTTGTCATATTGCGCGTCGAGCAGGCCCACAATGCGGCCGTCTTCGACGGCAACGAGGCGGGTGCTTTGGTGGCCTTCGTAGTCGGGGCGTTCCTGGATGCTGTAGTTCCATGCGTGGGAGATGCTGAGGATGATGGCGTGGACTCGCATCCATTCGTCACGGTCTGTGTCGCGATACTCACGAATTTCAATCGCCATTGTGGGATTCCTGTCAAGTCAAATATTCATGATGTATTTCACGATTGCGGCGCATTTTCCACAATTAAACCACGAATGAACGCCAATAGACGCGAATGAATGAGTCAAATGCAGGGATTTCCATTCCTGGCCAAGGAGACATGGCATGTCAAAACGTTCCTCGTGTTTGCCCAAAAAATGTTATGGGCTGTCCAAGCCAGATGCCAAGAACTCTTGGAGCCTCGTCTGGGAGAGGGGCAGGTTGGTGGAGAACAGCCCAACATAGCGTGTCAGCGTTGCCCAAAATGAGTTGTTCAGTAACTTAACGGAAATGACCAAAAGCCTCGGAAAATCCAATTGAATCAAGATGATTTCAAGGGCTTTTTCCATGCGAAAACTTCCCACGAGGCATTCCTGACACTTCATTGATCCCGTGCTCCAAGGTTTCCCATTCTTCCGCCCTCACCCCACCCCTCTCCCAGCGGGAGAGGGCGTTTATGACAAAACCTGATGAATGCTGTTGCTCCCTCTCCTGCTGGGAGAGGGCGTTTATGACAAAACCTGATGAATGCTGTTGCTCCCTCTCCTGCTGGGAGAGGGCGTTTATGACAAAACCTGATGAATGCTGTTGCTCCCTCTCCTGCTGGGAGAGGGCGTTTATG
>CALEDJ010000040.1 GCA_937951485.1 uncultured bacterium | reverse complement strand
GAGCATCTGCGACATCATGCGGCGCGGCAACTGCGCCGGCGCGATGCAGTACGTGCCGGAACTCACCTGGATTCTCTTCCTGCGCATCCTCGACGAGAAGGAAGAGCGCGAGGAGCAGGAGGCCGAGGCGCTGGGCGTTCCGTTCCGGCCGTCGCTGGAACCGCCGTATCGCTGGCGCGACTGGGGCTGCCCGCCGGAGGCCTTGCCCGAGGGCCAGACCAATAAGCGCGTCGATCTGCAGAACGCGCCGCAGAACGCCTTGTTCAACTTCATCAACACGGAGTTGCTGCCGCACCTGAAGGCCCTGAAGAACCGGCCCGACGCCACGCCACGCCAGAAGGTCATCAGCGAGATCATGACCGGCGTCGAGCGTGTCCGCATCGATACCGAGCGGAACTTCCTCGATGTGCTGGACAAGGTGCACCAACTTTCGACCGAGGCCGTTGACCCGACGCACGTCTTCACGCTCTCGCAGGTTTACGAAGGGCTGCTGCTGAAGATGGGCGAGAAGGGCAACGACGGCGGCCAGTTCTTCACGCCGCGCCAGGTGATCAGGGCGATGGTGCAGGTGATCGAGCCGAAGATCGACGAGACCGTCTATGACCCCGGCTGCGGCACGGGCGGCTTCCTGGCCCAGAGTTTCGAGCACATCAAAGCCAGCCTGGGCAACGACGCCACGGCCGAGCAGTTGGAGACGCTCAAGCAGCGGACCTTCTGGGGCCGCGAGAAGGAAAACCTCATCTACCCCATCGCCCTGGCAAACCTCGTCCTGCACGGGATCGACAAGCCGAACCTCTGGCACGGCAACACGCTGACCGGCCGGGAGACCTACGGCGGGCTGTTCGACGGCGCGCCGCAGACATTCGATGTGATCCTGACCAACCCGCCCTTCGGCGGTAAGGAAGGCAAGGAAGCCCAGACCAACTTCGACTACAAAACCAGCGCCACGCAGGTGCTGTTTCTCCAGCACGTCATCCGATCCCTGCGCGACGGCGGGCGCTGCGGCATCGTGCTTGATGAAGGATTGCTGTTCCGCACCAATCAGGATGCTTTCACCAAGACCAAGCGGAAACTGCTGGACGAATGCGATCTATGGTGCGTGGTGAGTCTGCCCGCCGGTGTGTTCACCGCCGCCGGGGCGGGCGTGAAGACGAACCTGCTCTTCTTCACCAAGGGCCAGCCCACGCGGCAGATCTGGTACTACGACCTGACGGATATCAAGGTACGCAAGAAGACGCCGCTGACGCTCAAGCACTTCGAGGACTTCATGCGGCTGCTGCCGCAGCGCTCAGACAGCGAGTTGTCCTGGACCGTGGACATGGACGAGCGGAAGCGCCTGGCCGCCGAGGAAGCCCAGCCCTTGAAGGACCAGGCCGCGGCGAAGGGGCAGCAAGCGGCCCAGTGGACACAGCGACTGGCCGACCTCAAGAAGGCCAAGCCCCGCGACGAAGCCGCCATCGAGGAGGCCGAAGCCAAGGTCAAGGAACTGACCCGCGAGTCGAGGGACCTCGCCGCCAAGGCCAAGGAGATCGAGGACGCCGTCTACGACCTCAAGGCGGTCAACCCGAACAAGAAGCCGGTCGTGGATACGCGGACGCCCGAGGAACTCATGGACATCATCGAGGCCAAGGGCCGGGAAGTCGCCGAGGCCCTGGCGGCGTTGCGATCACGGAAAGCAGTGTTTGAGCCAGGGTGTTTAGGGTGAGCCGCCCCATGGAGCTGGTCGTGTTGAACTGCTGGGTGACGGAGACGAAGCTCACGGAGTGCTTGTCGAAGAGCTCCATCATCCGGGCGAAGTCCAGGAGAGATCGGCTCAGCCGGTCCACCTTGTAGACCACCACGCAGTCAATTTCGCCCGCCTCGATGCCGGTGAAGAGCCGCTTGAGGGCGGGCCGCTCCATGTTGCCGCCGGTGAAGCCGCCGTCGTCATATCGCTCCGCGAGACACGTCCAACCCTCGCTGCGCTGGCTTGCGATATACGCCTCCGCCGACTCGCGCTGGGCATCCAGAGAATTGAACTCCTGCTCCAACCCTTCGTCGGTGCTCTTGCGCGTGTAGATCGCGCAGCGGACAACCGTCTGAGGCGTGTCCGCCTCACGCTGTCTTGGCCGGTCCGAGGCGCGCATCAACTCGCTTCCTTGCGAAGGCCGAAGAAGTCGTAGCCGTTCCATTGCGTGCCGGTGATGGCCTTGGCGACCGCGCTCAGGGTCTTATACACCCTTCCCTGCCACTCGAAGCCGTCCTGCAACACCATCACGGAAACCTGGCGTCCCCGGAATTCACGCCTCAAGAGCGTTCCGGGCATGGGGAGGCGTGGATCAAGGTTGTGAGAGATCTGCGTGGCCGTGGTGACCGGCGGCGCAGGCGCGAACTGCTGAATCATCTCTCTCGGCGGGCGAAGACGGATGTCGGCATCGTTCGCCAGCTCCTTTGCGCGCCGGCGCGCCCGCTCGCTCAGGTCGCCTTCCGAGAGGGCCTGGAGACGCCATGCAATGCGCTTCCAAAGGAATGTCCGGTGGCGCGACCGCGGCTCCTCGTTGAAGACTTCCCGGTAACGCCGTTGAAGTTCCGCCACGCCGGCATCCCGCAGTCTTCGTATCTCCTCGTGTACGTCTCGGTTCATGCTCAGTTTTCTCCGTAGTTCCTACTCTCTGTTTCCCTGCGCGGGCGTGACCATGAATGCTTCTTTCCCCACCGGAAATCCAGTCATTTCTTCGGCCTTCGCACATGCGCCGACGCCTTTGTTGACAGGGCTTTTGCGCATGCGGAGAAGCCCTGCGGCAAAGATAGCGGCCACTTCGTTCAGGCGCTCGTCGGGCGTCATTTCCGCAGGGTCTCGGTAGGTATTCATCACTCGTCTCCGGGGTGTCGGCTAGACCGTCTGATGGTATCTACCGGAACGATTTATGTGATGTGATTCGGTCTGGGGCGAGCGGAAGCAACGGTTGCGTTAACAAAATGGGGGTTGGCAACCAGAGGGTCAGAGATTCCGTGCCGGAAAACTCCGGTTCAACGGTCGCAACCCGGCAGGGAACAGCCGACCTGCCGGTTAATGTGGAGAGTAGAGAGCGGGAGAGAATAATGGAGGGATTGCGAGAAAGGCCGTGAATATTGGCCGAAAATGACGACGCCCCGGAGAGGGACACTCTCCGGGGCGTTGCGTCAACAAATCAACCGCGAAAATCACGCGGGAAATAACTGGCTCCGCGAGCAGGACTCGAACCTGCGACCTAGTGGTTAACAGCCACCCGCTCTACCGACTGAGCTATCGCGGAATGAAAACAAGCCTTCGTATTCTGCCAAAGATGGCGGGACTTTTCAAGTTGCAGGGCTCAGTGATCCCCAGTTTTCAGTTGCATGGGCACGCTCGAGGAACTGGGGATACGCCGGGGCGACATTTGATATCGCACAAAAACTCAACGCCAATACCAGGGCCGGGCGGGTCATGAACCTGGCGCGGATTGGGAACCGCTTCGTGCAATTGCACCGATCTTCGCTCAAGGACGCATTCGCCGCGTTACAGGCGTTGCCTGCATAAAACTGGGGAGTACTGAGGTTGCCGGGATGCTTCAAATGGCTTCAAAGAATTTCTCGTAGGTGTGTGCGGGAAGATAGTGCAGGCGGCAGAGCCCCTTGATGGGAAGCCGGAAAAGCCTCAATAACGGGTAATACGAGGGATAATCCGTGAAGTATTTGTTTGGAGCGCAAATAATCGCTTCATATTCCTCGCGGGAGATGCCTTGCTTTTTCAGGCAATAGTCCACCAGTGCCTCGTTTTCGAAATAGGGCACGGTGTCCAGCGCGCGCAAGGCTTCTTCCCGGGTGATAACCCCCGTGCGGACCTTGGCGGAAAGTTCGACCACGCGCCAGTCGAATCCGAATTTGCGGCGCGCATAGTTATAGACCAGCGCGAACATTTCGTTGTCCATGTGGTGCTGGCCGGTGTCCGTCCAGCCGAAGTGTCTGGTAAGAAAATCCTCTATCTTTTCCCCGGTATCATCATAATAGTTGGTAATGTTGACGACACGAATGCGTTTGATGAACATCCAGTAAAGCATGTGGTGGATGTCCACATTTTGGAAATGTTCCAGTTTTGTGCGTGCGAACCGTTTTATGAGGGCGCGGGTGTACCGCGCGTCAATGTAGTTCCATTTAAGGGGCGTAATCCCTTCTTCGCGGAAGGAGTGGCTGAGTATGATGTAGCGCACATTTTCCTTTGCGGCGGTGCGGTAGAGGGCGCCGGCAATCCCAACGTCGTCCGTGAGGTCAATATAAGGCACACAGGCGCGGATGGTGCAATTGGTGAGTTCGCGGGAGTCGGGCCAGTCCATAATAATGGTGTGCAGTTCCACCCCGAGCGCGTCGCATAGACGCGCCAGATTCGCCTTGGCCACGTCGGAATCCCAGCCGTTGTCGAAATGCACCGCGAGCGGGCGCAGTCCCATTTTCTCCTTGACGTAATACAGACAATAGGACGTGTCGCGGCCGCCGCTGACGCCCACCACGCAGTCGTATTTCCCGCCATGGCCGTCACGACGGATTTTCACGGCGAGTTCGCGCAGGATACGCTCACCCTCCCCGCCGTGGGGGAACATGGCCTCCAACTTGTCGTGCATGTGACAATAGTTGCACACGCCCGCATGATCAAAGCGAATGCCGGGAACGCCCGCGTCCATCACGCAGCGCGTGCAACGTTTCAGTGTTGGTTCAGTCATAGGGTTGCCCATTTTACAGTCGCGCCTGGGCGCGGTCCACCACGGGGGCAAGGTCTTTGATTCGCACATGTTCGGGACGGAACACGCGCAGCAGTTCCTCGTCCGTGGGATAGGTGATAAGTACGGTTCGTCGGGGGCCATAGAACAGGAAAAAGGCGCCCCCTGCGACGGCGGCGGCGTGTCCCTCATAAACGGCCTGGGCCAGGTGGTTCACACTGCCCGCGCCGCCACAGGCAATCACCGGGATACGCAATGCGTCGGCAACGTATCGAATCAGGGGAATGTCGTAGCCTTCCATGGTACCATCGCGATCTATCGAGGTCAGAAGGATTTCACCCGCCCCCATTTCCTGCATGTGCAGCGCGACATCCGCCGGGTCCAATCCCGTGGCCCGGGTTCCTGCGCGGGTATAAACCTCATATCCGCCGTCGCGGCGCGCCCGCGCGTCAATCGAAACCACGATGCACTGGCTGCCGAAACGGGCCGCGCCTTCGCGCACCAGTTCCGGGCGTTCAATGGCCGCCGTGTTAATCACCACGCGGTCCGCCCCGGCCTGGAGCAGTTCCCACATCATGTCCACGGAGCGGATGCCGCCGCCCGCCGTGAACGGCATGAAAGACTCTTCCGCAATCTGCCGCACCACGTCCAACTGCGGCCCCCGGTCCTCCCTGGTGGCGACAATGTCGAGCAGCATCAGTTCGTCCACGTTTTTGCCATTGAAGACCCGGGCCGCGTTGATGGGACATCCCACGTACTTGGGCGTGTCGAAGCGGATGCTCTTTTCCAATCCCCATCCGCGCAGCAACAGCACCGGAATCACGCGCACCTTAAGCATGGCGGGTCATCCCGATGAAATTGGCGATCATCTGCAAGCCCGCCCGGTGGCTTTTTTCCGGGTGAAACTGCACGCCGAAGAGGTTGTTGCGCGCCACCGCCGCTACGAATTCCGTCCCATAGGATGTCGTCGCCAGCACGGCATCCTCCTCGGTGCAGGATACGTAATAGGAATGGGCGAAATAGAAACAGGAATCAGCGCCTATGCCCGCCAGCAAGGGCGAATCCTTCCTCGTCCTCAACGCATTCCAGCCCATGTGCGGCACCTTCAAGGGTTTTTCGAGGTCATCGAAGCGGAAACGTCGGGTAATACCGTCAATCCATCCCAGCCCCGCCGCATCACCCTCCTCGCTGTGCTTCGTAAACATCTGAAAGCCGAGACAGATGCCCAGGAACGGCACACGGTCCTTCAGCGCCCGGCGCGTCAGCAGCGCGTCCAACCCGCGCGCCTTCAGGTTACGCATCGCCTCATCGAAAAAACCCACTCCAGGCAGCACCACGCCCGCCGCGCGCGCAATTTCCTCTGGATTCGACGTTAACAGCGCTTCCGCACCGCAATGGCGGAACGCCCGTGCCACCGACTCCAGATTTCCCATGTCGTAATTCACAATGGCGATCATTTGAATAAATGCCTCACGTCCACCGCAGAAGACGCCATGCCAACATGTCGCCCATTATACAAAAGCCGAGACCGGTAATTGCACCCCCTGTGCCGGAATACAGCCGCCATCGTCAGATTCAGGTTGGCTCCATAACGTTTGGGGGGTGGGATGTTGTAACACAGCCATCCGGCCTGCATTCCAGACACAGGCGAAAGCCTGTATTCAAAAACGGCGGTGCAGGGGTCCAGTTTTCATTTTCGACAGACTGAAAACCTCTTGTGTCTCGTTTTTTGCTTTCCTTGAGACAAAAGAGGCCTTAGGTTCAATAAAAGAGACTCAAAACACCTCCTTGCCTTCTGCAATATTGAGCACTTCGCGAAATGCAAAAATACCGGGACGCCGTCCTTTTCCTTTACGAAGCGTCCGCAAGATTCCCTGTTCTCGCAAAACATTCAGAATCCGGTTCGCCGTAGGCTTGGGTATTTTCGAGTTCTCCGTGAACGAAGGGGCATTAAAGACGGGTTCCTGAAAAATGAAATCAACGGCCCGGATTGAATGTTGTGAATGAGTCAGGTCGGCCATCTGGGCCTTGATGCGGTCATAGAGTGCAAGTATGGCGCGGGCCTTACGCTCGTTTTCCTCCGCCTGTTCGCGAATTCCATGAAGGAAAAAAGCGCACCACCCTGTCCAATCGTCATCCCTTGAAACCGCGCGCAGCCGTTCCAGATAAGTCTCCCGGTTTGCTTCCAGATAGCCGCTCATATAGAAGTCCGGACTGGCCAGGAGTTTACGCTGATAAAGGAACAGCGGAATCAGCATTCGCCCCAATCTGCCGTTCCCATCTCTAAAGGGATGGAGTGCCTCAAATTCAACATGAACGATGGCAAGTTGAACCAGCGGGTCCGGCTCCGAAGTGCTCATCATGTATCGTTCCCACATGTCCATGCCGTATTGGAGGTGTTGTGGCGACACCGGGATGAAATCGGCTTCTTCTATACTGCAACCTTTCCGACCAATCCAGTTCTGGTCTTGCCGGTAGTATCCTGGGGCTTTATCCTGCCCACGAACACCTTCCATCAACAGGCGGTGTGCCGTTCGCAAGACGTACTGGGAAAGCGGTCTATTCTTTAGTTCCGTAACACATGCCCGCATTGCTCTCCGGTAATTGATCACCTCCAGCGCATCCTCTCGTTTGGGTTGCGTAATGGCCTCTGAATCTCCCCCAGCCTCCACTTCCAGCACTTCACTGATGGTGACCTGCGTCCCTTCTATTTTTGAAGACAGCACCGCTTCCTGCGTGGTCAGCGGCGAGAGTAGCACTTGGGAATTGGGGATTGCAGAAAGCAACCCATCATAACGGCCAAGGGCGGCATTGGCCGGACCAATCAAGGGGATCAGCCGGTTCAAATCAAGGTTCCTGGGAGGGAATTTATGCAGGTGATAAGAGACTGGTACGGTGGACATATCCGGAGTCTCCCTTCAAAAAATCTGTATCTTTCCGGCACGACCTTGGGCTTCTCTATTCAGCCAACAGTCAAGGTTCGCTGATGATTGCCTGCTCTCATTATTGCATTATTATCTCTTTTTTGTCTCATATGTTTCAATTTTTGAGACGCAAGCCCTGTCGTGTCTCATCGGTGAAACGCAAATCAGGCATCCCTTGGGTGCTTTAATCCGAGTTCATGACGTATCTGCGGGCTGATCCATGTAAAAACGCCGAGGCTTGGAGACAACATCCTCTTCTTCATATATTACACATATTTCGCGATTTCCGGTGCAGTCTCCCCATGAATCCCGTCCGGTCTCGTATGTTCCGCTTGAGTGCCGATATTGGGATTCTTCAACACCACCGGGTCCATTCATGCGTTCCGGCGTTCAGCCGATTTCGGCGTGGTAACGCTGGAGGGCTTTGACCTCGGAACCGGTTTGGCGGGCGGCGGCGATGCCGCGGGCGGCGGCGATGGCGGCGGCGGTAGTGGTGATGTAGGGAATTTTGTATTTGATGGCGGCCTTGCGGATGTAGGAGTCGTCGTGCTGGCTGTCGGCGCTGTTCGGGGTGTTGATGATGAGGTGGATGCGTCGGTTTTTAATCTCGTCCACAATATGCGGGCGTCCCTCGTGCATTTTGAGGATGGGTTCGCAGGGGATGCCGTTTTCGCCGAAAAATGCGGCGGTGCCCCGGGTGGCGCGAATCTTGAATCCCAAGGCGGCCAGGAGGCGGGCGGTTTCGAGCGCGGCGGGCTTGTCGGCGTCGGCGACGGTGATCAATACGGCGCCTTCGGTGGGCAAGCGCAGTTGCGTCGCTTCCTGCGCCTTGTAGTAGGCCATGCCGAAAGAGTCGGCCATGCCGAGCACTTCGCCGGTGGACCGCATTTCGGGGCCGAGGAGCGGGTCCACTTCCGGGAACATATTGAAGGGGAAAACGGCTTCCTTCACGCCGAAATGCGGGATGGGCTTCTGCTTGAGGTCCATGTCGGCGAGTTTGGCGCCGAGCATGACACGGGTGGCGATGGCCGCCATGGGGATGTTGCAGACCTTGGAGACGATGGGCACGGTGCGCGAGGCGCGCGGGTTTGCTTCGAGGATGTAGACGACATCATCGGCGATGGCGTACTGGATGTTCATCAGGCCGGAGACGTGCAGGGCCACCGCGATGCGCCGGGTGTATTCGTTGATGGTCTCGATATGCCTGGGCGGCACGCTGATCGGAGGGATGACGCAGGCGGAATCTCCGGAATGCACGCCCGCCAGTTCGATGTGCTCCATGATCGCCGGAACAAACGCGGTCTCGCCGTCGGCGATGGCGTCCGCCTCCACCTCGATGGCATTCACGAGGAATTTGTCAATGAGGATGGGGCGTTCCGGGGTGACCTCGACCGCCGCCGCGACATAGCGCCGCAGCATGCCTTCGTCGTGCACGACTTCCATGCCGCGTCCGCCCAGCACATAGGAGGGCCGCACCATGAGTGGATAGCCGATCTTCGCCGCGATTTCGAGCGCCTCCTCCAGCGTGCTCGCCATGCCTGATTCCGGCTGCGGGATGCCCAGTTTCTGCATCATCTTCCGGAACCGGTCGCGGTCCTCGGCCAGGTCAATGGTTTCGACAGAGGTGCCGAGGATTTTCACGCCCGCCGCTTCGAGTTCGCCCGCGATGTTCAGCGGGGTCTGCCCGCCGAACTGCACGATTACGCCGAGCGGCTTTTCCTTCTCGTAGATGCTGAGCACGTCTTCGACGGTCAGCGGCTCGAAATACAGTTTGCTTGACGTGTCGTAGTCCGTGGAGACCGTCTCCGGATTACAGTTGACCATGATGGACTCGTAGCCCATATCGCGCAGGGAGAACGCGGCGTGGACGCAGCAGTAGTCGAACTCGATGCCCTGTCCGATGCGGTTCGGTCCGCCGCCGAGCACCATCACCTTTTTCCCGCTGCTTGCTGTAGCCTTGTCCGGCGCGCCGGCCGGCGCGTTGTAAGTGGAGTAGTAATAGGCGGCATTTTCGACGCCGCTCACCGGCACGGGCTCCCACTGTTCGACCACGCCCAGTTCGGTCCGCCGTCGCCGGATTTCCGTTTCGGGGATGCCCAGCAACTTGGCGAGATACTTGTCGGCGAAGCCGTCGCGTTTGGCGCGCACCAGCAATTCATCGGGCAATTCCCGTCCCTTGCAGGCCAGGATTTCCTCCTCGAGCGCTACCAGTTCCTTCATCTGTTCCAGGAACCACCGTTTGATGTGCGTGCGGCGATAGACCTCTTCGATGTCGGCGCCCTTGCGCAGCGCTTCATAGATCTGGAACTGCCGTTCGCTGGTCGGGGTGCTGATGCGACGCAGCAGTTCGTCCAGCGGCAACTGGTTGAAATCTTTCGCGAATCCCAGTCCGTAGCGGCCCGTCTCCAGCGACCGGATTGCCTTTTGGAGGGCCTCCTTGTAATTGCGGCCGATACTCATCACTTCGCCGACCGCGCGCATCTGGGTGCCCAGTTTGTCCTCGATGCCCCGGAATTTCTCAAAAGCCCAGCGTGCGAACTTCACCACGACATAGTCGCCGGATGGCGTGTATTTCTCCAGCGTGCCGTCGCGCCAGTAGGGAATTTCGTCCAATGTAAGGCCGGCGGCAAGCATGGCCGACACCATCGCGATGGGGAAACCGGTCGCCTTGGAAGCAAGCGCGCTGGACCGCGAGGTGCGCGGGTTGATTTCGATCACGACCACGCGCCCGGTGTCCGGATCGTGCGCGAACTGGATGTTTGTGCCGCCAATGACGTGAATCGCCTCGACGATGGCGTAGGAATACCGCTGGAGCCGCTCCTGCAACTCCTGCGATATGGTCAGCATCGGCGCAGTGCAGAAGGAATCTCCCGTGTGCACGCCCATCGCGTCCACATTTTCGATGAAACAGACGGTGATCATCTGGTTCTTGGCGTCGCGCACCACCTCCAGTTCCAACTCCTCCCAGCCCAGCACCGATTCCTCCACCAGCACCTGCCCCACCAGGCTCGCTGAAATACCCCGCGCCGCCACCGTCTGCAACTCCTGCACGTTGTACACCAGCCCTCCGCCCGTGCCGCCCAGGGTGTAGGCTGGACGAATGACCACCGGATAGCCCAATCTCGAGGCGATTTCCTCGGCCTCCTCCACGCTGTAGGCCAATTCGCTGCGCGGCATTTCAATGCCCAGGCGTTCCATTGTTTCCTTGAAGGCGCGCCGGTCTTCGCCGCGCTCGATGGCGTCCAACTCCACGCCGATCACTCTTACGCCGTATTGGGCCAACACACCGGCCTTGGCCAGTTCCGAGGAGAGATTCAACCCCGACTGCCCGCCGAGATTGGGCAATAGCGCTTCCGGGCGCTCCTTTTCGATGATCTTGGCGAGGGTCTCCACGTTCAGCGGCTCGACATAGGTGTAGTCCGCCATACCGGGGTCCGTCATAATCGTGGCGGGATTGGAATTCACCAGCACCGTCTCGTAGCCCAGTTTGCGCAGCGCCTTGCAGGCCTGCGTACCGGAATAATCGAACTCGCAGGCCTGCCCAATCACAATCGGCCCGGAACCGATGATCATTATTTTGTGGATGTCATCGCGCCTCGGCATGGTTCTCCCTTTCAAGCACATGATTCCATTGGACGCGGAGCGGACGCAATGTCACAGCCCCAAGGATGCGATTGGCCCGGAAAGCCCCAAAACCTGTGCACATTAAACCGTATTCGGTCGCCGGATTTCAAGGCACAATCTCCGCCGCGAACGGCACGATACCGGCAGAGGCGGCTAATATTCCGACAACAGGGCGCACTTCCACACTGCGCTGGTCGTGGAAGCGCGTTCAAAGGCCCGCTTTGTTACGCAGGGCTTCCACTTGGTCCGTATCCTCCCAGCGGAACCCCTGATCCTCCCGGCCAAAGTGCCCGTAGCCAGCCGTCTTGCGGTAGATGGGCTTGCGCAGGTCGAGCAGTTCGATGATGGCGGCGGGCCGGCAGTCGAAGTGTTCCTTAAGCAATTGACTGAGGGCGCGATCGTCGAGTTTTCCCGTGCCATAGGTGGTGGCGTTGAGCGAAACGGGATGCGCCACGCCAATGGCGTAGGCGAGTTGCACCTCGCATTTTTCGGCCAGACCGGCGGCCACTACATTCTTGGCGATATATCGCGCCATGTAGGTGGCGCTGCGATCCACTTTCGAGGGGTCTTTGCCGCTGAACGCGCCGCCGCCGTGGCGTCCCATGCCGCCGTAAGTGTCCACAATGATCTTGCGTCCGGTGAGGCCGCAATCGCCGCAGGGACCGCCGACAACAAAGCGGCCGGTGGGGTTGATGTGATAGATGATGTCGCCATCAACATACTCGGGGGGGAGGATGGGTTTGATGGCCTGCTCGATGATGGTCTCGCGGATCACGCTGTTGAGCACGCTGGCCGAGTGCTGATTGGAGACGACAATGGTGTGGATGCGCCGGGGTTTGCCGTCCACATATTCGACCGTCACCTGCGATTTGCCGTCAGGCAGCAGCCAAGGGACCTGGTTCAGTTTACGCAAGGTGGCCAGTTGCAGGCCGATTTTATGCGCCAGGAGAATGGGCAGCGGCATCAGTTCGGGGGTTTCATTGACTGCGTAGCCGAACATCATACCCTGGTCGCCCGCGCCCTGTTCGTGGTCATCGGTGGCGTCAACGCCCATGGCGATGTCGGGGGATTGCTTGTCCAGCGCGATTAGAACGGCGCACGTGTAGGCGTCGAAACCGGATTCGCCGCCGACATAGCCGATATCGGCGATGGTTTCACGCGCAACGGCAGGAATATCCACCACGGCCTTTGTGGTCACCTCCCCGGCGATGACGCACACGCCTGTAGTCACGAGGGTTTCGCAGGCCACCCGGCTTAGGGGGTCTTGGGCGAGCATCGCATCCAGGATGGCGTCGGAGATGTTGTCGGCCAGTTTGTCGGGATGCCCCGAAGTCACGGATTCAGACGTGAACAAAATGCCCTTTTCCTTGCTCATGAAATGATCTCCTGCTCCTGTCCTGCGATAGTCGCGCTCCATCCGGAAAGGTATCGCGCGCCTACCGGAATTGCGCTGTCAAGGCGGCCGGGTCCATTTTCAGGCCCGGTCCCATCGTGCTGCTCATGCAGCACACCTTAAGATATTGCCCCTTGCATGCGGCGGGGCGGGCCTTCACGATCGCAGCAATGACCGCTGCGGCGTTTTCTTCAATCTGCTGGGGATCAAATGAAGTCTTTCCGATGGGCACGTGAATGTTCGCGTTCTTGTCCACGCGGAACTCGATTTTGCCGCGCTTGATTTCCGCCACTGCCTCGCCTACGTTCGGGGTGACGGTGCCCGCCTTCGGACTGGGCATCAGGCCGCGCGGTCCCAGAATCTTCCCCAAACGGCCGACCTGTCCCATCATGTCGGGCGCGGCTACCGCGGCGTCAAAATCGGTCCAGCCGCCCTGGATGCGCTCCACGAGGTCTTCCGCGCCCACGGCTTCCGCCCCGGCGGCCTGCGCCGCCCGTATCTGGTCGTCCTGCTTGCAGAAGACCACCACGCGCACCGGCTTGCCGGTACCGTGCGGGAGCGACACCGAACCCCGCACCATCTGCTCGGCGTGGCGCGGGTCAACGCCAAGAAAGAAAGCCAGTTCGACAGTCTCATCGAATTTGGCGGTCGCGCATTCCTTGACCAGTCTTGCGCATTCTTGAAGGGTGTAGAAACGGCCGCGCTCCACTTTCTGCCGGAGCGCATGCATGCGTTTGCTCAACTTGGCCATGTGTTCGAATCTCCTGTGGTTGATAACGGGCTTTTCCAGCCCTCCCACGCGGTTGTACGGCTCCATCGGAGCCGAAAAAGACTTTCCTGTTCACAGCGCTCCGGGGCGATCAGCCCTCCACGAGCAGCCCCATGCTGCGCGCCGTGCCCTTGATCATCCGCTTGGCCGCCTCCAGGCTCGCCGCGTTCAGATCAGGCATCTTCAACTTCGCGATTTCCTCCACCTGCGCCTCAGTGACCGAACCCACTTTGGTCTTGTTCGGCTCGGCGGACGCCTTGGCCAGTTTCGCCGCGCGCTTCAGCAGCACCGGTGCCGGCGGCGTTTTGGTGATGAACGTGAAACTCCGGTCGTCATAGACCGTGATCACCACTGGAATCACCAGACCCTGCTGGTCCTTGGTGCGCTCATTGAACTGCTTGCAGAAGTCCATGATGTTCAGGCCATGCTGACCCAGCGCCGGACCCACCGGCGGGGCGGGTGTCGCTGCGCCCGCGGCCACCTGCAAACGCACCTGCGTTTTGACTTTCTTCTTCGGAGGCATGCCTCAATTCTCCCGGACGGCGTCGTGCCGCCATGCCCCGGTCCATGCCGGGTTCACACCTGTTCCACCTGCCAGAACTCCACTTCGATGCTGGTCAGGCGCTCGAAAATTTCCACCATCACTTTCATCGTGCCCCGTTCCACGTTGATTTCGTCTATCTTGCCCAGGAAATTCGCGAAGGGGCCGTCCACGATCTTCACACGCTCGCCCGGCTCAAACGCCACCTTGGGCTTGGGCCGCTCCCGCTCGCCGCGAATCACCTGCACCAGCGCGTTGACCTCTTCGTCTTCGAGCGGCACCGGGGCGGTGCGCGAACCGATAAAACCGGTTACACCGGGCGTCTCCTTGATCAGATGCCATAATTCCGGATGTTTTTCCGGATGCTCCGGCAACTGCACCAGCACATAGCCTGGAAAGAACTTGTGCCGGGCGGTCGTTTTCCTTCCGGAACGGTATTCCGTCACCTTTTCCATCGGCACGAACACATTGGAGATCAGGTCGCCTAAACCGATGTTTGCCGCGCCCTGCGTCAGCATCTTGCACACACTGGCCTCCTGGCCGGAATGCGCATGCAGCGCATACCAGCGCCGCCGGATGCCGTCATCAGGAAGCGGCCGCAATTGCAGCGTCCCCTCCGATTCCGCGGCGGCGTCCGCACCCATCTCGTCCGCCGACGCGTCATGTCCGCTTTGGGTATTTTCGGTCACCCGACTCACTCCTCAGAAAAACGCCAGGTTCAGAAGCCACACAACCACCTGCCCGAAGAACACGTCGTACACAAATATGATGCCCGCCATGATGCCAAGCATCATCATCGTCACCTTCGTGGACACCTTGAGGTCTTCCCTGCTGGGCCAAGTCACCTTCCCCAACTCCACCTGCACCTCCTGCAAGTAGGTCGTCACTCGCTGCACCACGCCAGGCTTGGATTCCACTGCGTTCGACTGCTTTAACATGCGCTCCTCGTGTAGGCTGATATTTTCGGATAAATATGGCAGGCCTGGAGGGACTCGAACCCCCAACCTTCGGCTTTGGAGGCCGCTGCACTAGCCGATTGTGCTACAGGCCTGCAGAAAAACGCCGCCACGCACCGCCCCGGCCGCCTGTTGCGCTTGGGGATGCGCTGTCGCCTTCCGGCGCCGCCCGTCGTCATACCATAGCGCATGCGCCACGAAAAAAGCAAATACGCCACACCCTGAACGCACCGCGGTATGTCGCGACACGCAACTAGCGCACCTCACGATGCACCGTGTGCTTGCGGTCAAACCTGCAATATTTCTTCAGTTCCAGCCGCTCCGGCTTCTTGCGCTTGTCGCGCATCGCCGTATAATTGCGGCGCTTGCATTCATTGCACTGTAAAGTCACTTGTTCGCGCATAATAATCTCACTCGATAATTTTTGTAACGACGCCCGCGCCGACCGTGCGCCCGCCTTCGCGCACCGCAAACCGCAACTCCTCGGTCATCGCTATCGGCGTGATCAGTTCCGCCGTGATCCGGACGTTGTCCCCCGGCATCACCATCTCCACC
>CALEDJ010000039.1 GCA_937951485.1 uncultured bacterium | reverse complement strand
CGCCCTCTACCAGCGGGAGAGGGTGTTTACCGCACAACCTGAGCAATGCTGTCGCACCCTCTCCCTCCGGGAGAGGGTGTTTACCGCGCAACCTGCGCAATGCTGTCGCTCCCTCTCCCTCCGGGAGAGGGTGTTTACCGCACAACCTGAGGAATGCTGTTGCGCCCTCTACCAGCGGGAGAGGGTGTTTACCGCGCAACCTGCGTAATGCTGTCGCTCCCTCTCCCTCCGGGAGAGGGGTGGGGTGAGGGGGAAGGCCAATCTGATCGAAGGCTATTCTCAACGCGAAGAATATTTTGGACAGCACTGATATTCTATGAACAAGGTGGACGTGATGGACGACGTGGAAATTGTTGGTTGATTCAGCGCGTTTTTTTCCGGCAATCCCGTTGTTTGCCGGGGCTTTATTGGCATCGTTGTCTTTCCGACTTGTTGTTCCCTGTTCTGATGGTCCGCTTTGTCCGCCCCGCTGACAGCCGTTTCAGGTATTCTCCGCATGTCTCTTTCGTCCGCCGGATCCCACGCCCACGGTGCGGCCAATAGACCGAATGCGCGCTTTCATGCAGGTGTGACATGCAACGGCGTCTTCCTGGATACACGCCTTCGCCGGGTATATCTCATACAAAACGCGGTACTGCGGCGGCGTCAGGTTGGGCATGACGATGTTTGCGCCCCGTTGCAGGCCGAGTTCGCGCCCTTGGGCGAGATTGAGCGTGGCGAGGGCCGTGGTGCTGGGGATGTTTGCCTGGGGACAGGCGAGGCGCGTGAGCGCCACCACCTTGTAAGTCATTTCCTCTGAGTTGGGCGCTTGTTCGCCCTCGGGCGCAAGGGGGAGTACTGCGCGGGACCCTAACGGCGTTGAGGGATGGGCGATATAGGGGCCGACGCCGACCATGTCGAGGTCCAATTCCTGAAACAATGCAATATCATGCGCGAGCGAGGCGTAGGTCTGTCCGGGGATGCCCACCATGACACCGCTGCCGACTTCGTAGCCAAGTTCTCGAAGCCTCCGCAGCATGGCGATGCGGTCCCGGCCGGGCCGTCCTTTGGGCGCAGGATGGATGATGCAATACAATTGGGGGTCGGAGGTCTCAAACCGCAAGAGATACCGGTCTGCGCCTGCTTCGCGCCATGCAACAAGGTCCTCATCGGGCCGCTCCCCCAGGCTGAGTGTGACCGCCAGCGGGGTCTCGGTTTTGATGGCGCGGATCAGGTCTGACATCCATTCACGCGTGATGCCGTAGTCCTCACCGGACTGCATTACGACGGTGCCGTAGCCGTAGTCCACGGCTTGCCGCGCGCATTGCAGGATTTCCTCCTGCGACATGCGGTAACGTTCCACGCCCTGATTGTCAGCACGTAAACCGCAATAGCCGCATTCCCGCGAGCAGATATTTGATATTTCAATCAGCCCGCGCAGGTGTACCGCATCCCCCACATTTTCCCGGCGAACCCGGTCGGCTTCCTCGTACAGGGCCTCCAGACGGCCTGTGTCATCCTCTTTGAGCCAATAGAGAATTTCCTCTTTACTCAAATGCATACGACGCACTCCCTTGATCAGGACCGGATGCACACATAATCGGACGCGCCCGAATTCGATTCGGGCGGCATTCCGCCCGGTCGGCCAGCCAGTCGTGTTTTCTCCGCGTGATAGGCTTCCAAGGCGGCGGGGAATGGCTGCAAGGCGCGCTCGAATATGCCAAGGCTGTAGGCGATGGTCAACCCATAGTTGCTGACTGGCACGCCTGCCTGCTTGCAATGCAGGATGCGGCTCAGCATGGCCCGCCGATTGGTCATGCAAGCCCCGCAATGAATTACCAGTTTGTATTCCTGGAGATTTTCAGGGAAATCATGTCCCTGGACATGGTCAAAATGGAGTTTTCCGCCGACATATTGCGTCAGCCAGCGGGGAATCTTGACCCGGCCAATGTCGTCAGAAATGGGGTGATGGCTACACGATTCGGCAATCAGAATCCGATCGCCTGCACGGAGCCGGTCAATGGCCATAGTACCTATCACTTGCGTGGTCAAGTCTCCACGAAAACGGGCAAAAAGTATTGAAAAACTTGTTAAAGGAATATCATCCGGCACATCTGCCGCCACTTTCAGAAAGGCTTGTGAATCCGTGACTACCAGTTTTGGCGGGGTTTTCAACCGGTCCAAGGCGCAGCGCAGTTCGCGTTCTTTCACAACCATACAAAAAGCGTCGGAATCCAATAAATCGCGGATGGACTGGACTTGGGGCAGAATGAGACGCCCCTTGGGCGCTTCCTTGTCAATCGGCACGACCAGGACGGCCATTTCCCCGGGGCCGACCAAGTCGCCTAGAATGGCCGGATTGTTGACAAAATCCTCTGGAGCGGCGTCCAGAAGCGCTTGTCGAAACTCTTGGATGCCCCGCCCTTCGGAAGCGACGGTCTGCACCCAACGGACTTTTTGTGTGTTGAGCATTTCAATGACGGCGTCCGGCGGTCGCGCTACATCTGTTTTGTTGAACACCACAATCGCCGGGGCATTGCGTTCGCTCAGGGCGCGCAGAATCTCCTCTTCAAAAGCGCCCCAGGTTCCGGCTTCGGCCACAAGCACGCCCAAATCTGTGCGGTCGAAAACCTGCCTGGTTTTCTTGATGCGGAGTTCACCCAGTGCACCCATGTCATCAATGCCCGCAGTGTCAATGAACAGCACCGGTCCCAACGGCAACAGTTCCATGGGTTTTTCTACCGGGTCAGTGGTGGTGCCCGCAAAATCGGAGACAATGGAAACCTGCTGCCGGGTAATCGCGTTCAGCAGACTGGATTTTCCGGCATTACGCCGCCCGAAGAGGCCGATGTGCAGTCGCATGGATTTTGGCGTGGATTGCATTGCATTATTTCCTCAGCGCAGGGGCAATCCCGGCATGCCGAGGCGGCATACCGCTTCGGGCGCAATAAGGTCATTATACGCGCTTTCGTCCAGAATACGCTCGGCAACCACGATTTCCCGGATGCTTTGTCCAGTTTCCTTGGCGCGGCGAGCCACCTCACAGGCGTGTTCGTACCCGATGGCGGGGATCAGGGCGGTGGCAACCGCAGTGGAGCCTTCCACATGGGCGCGGCAACGCGCTTCGTCGGCCTCGATGCCTGCCACGCAACGGGTTGCCAGCGTTTCGCAGGCGCGTTCAAGCAATGTGCAACTGTTCAAGAGGCATTCGGCGACCAGGGGTAGAAATGGATTCAATTCCAGGCTGCCCATGGCGCAGGCCGTGCAAAGGGCCTGATCATAACCCATGACGAGGAGGGCCGCTTGGATTGCCGCTTCCGGGATTACGGGATTGACTTTGCCCGGCATGATGGATGACCCCGCCTGCATCGGGGGCAGGCGGATTTCCCCCAACCCCGCTTCCGGACCGGACGACATCAGGCGCAGGTCGGTGCACACCTTGATTAATGACGTGGCACATGCTTTGAGAATGCCTGAAACTTCAACGAAGACATCGCAGTTCTGGGTGGCGTCCACGAGGTTTTCCGCGCGGGCGAAACCGATGCCGGTGATCTCGCGCAGCACTTCGACCGCCCGAAAAATATAGCCGCGCGGCGCGGCGATGCCAGTGCCGATGGCCGTACCCCCGAGATTGACCACGCGCAGGCGCTCCTCGCACTTGTAAATTCGCCAGCGGTCGCGGCCGAAAGCCTCGGCATAGGCACCCATCTCCCGACCAAGGGTGGTGAGCACGGCATCCTGATACTGGGTCCTCCCCACCTTGACCACATGCGCAAACTCTTTCTCTTTTTCCTGAAAGGCCTCTTGCAGCATGACCACGCGGCGTTCCAGGCGATGCAGGAGGCGGATGGCCGCCAATTTAAGCGCGGTGGGATAGGTGTCGTTCGTGGATTGGTGCAGGTTGATATCATCGGTCGGCGACACGCGCTCATAGGCGCCATGCGGCAGACCGAGAATTTCAAGGGCGCGATTGGCGATGACTTCGTTCACGTTCATGTTGGTGCTGGTGCCGGCACCGCCCTGCAGCGCATCCACGCATATGGCGTCGTCCCAAAGGCCTTGGGCCATTTCCTCGCAAGCACGGCTAATCGCATCCGCTTTCGCCGGGTCCTTTGTCCAGGCGCCCAATTCCCGATTGACGCGCGCGCAGGCGAATTTCACCGCGCCGTAGGCGCGGGTCAATTCCGGGTGCGCCGGACGCCCTGCAAGGGAAAAATTTACCAACGCGCGGACCGTGTGGATGCCATGCATGGCGTCCCCATCCACTTCCCGTTGGCCGAGAAGATCACCCTCTATCCGCAACCGTTTTTCTGCCATGGAGAGTTGTTATCGGTGCGTAAACACCATTTTCTTGACCTCTATGCCACTCATGCCCGTCAATGATTTCTGCAGAGCGTTGCAAGCCTTGTCATCGCCGACCAGTTCCAGCAGCACCACGCCGCCCATCGCGCAGAAATCCTCGCTGATTTCGTGCAGCCCCAGGCGCGTCTTGATGATACAGCCGTTTTCCGAGAGCACTTTCTGCACCTTGACGGCATCTTTGGCCCGGTCCTGAATGTGTACGCCGAGAATTACATGTTTCTTCTTCACTGTTCCCGCTCCTTCCGGTTAATGACCGATTCCCAATTGTTTATACACCCGGGCAGTTCCGCATGCAATGCGAAAAAACAACCACACCTTGCATCTTTTCCATTTGAAATTTGAAATCTGGTTACATTTTAGCGCAGTGGCGTGCATGGGGGAATGTTGTGTTCTTTCTACATCCCCCGGCGCTTCGCGCCACCCCCTTCAAAGGGGGAATTAACCACAATGCTCACAGGTGACTCTTCGCGGTCCTGCATGATATTGCCGTCAGCATCCCCTGCAAAGGGGGAATTAACCACAATGCTCACAAATGACTTGCAGGCCCATGTCAGAGACTTTTTGCTCATGAATAACTCATTATCAGAAGTTTCTCTATGAATCCCTTTTTGAAGGGAGGGCACGAAGGTCGTGATAGAATATACATTCACCCGGCGCATCTATGAATCCCCCTTAGGGGGTGGCGCGAAGCGCCGGCGGATGTCCCCCTTTGAAGGGGGTGGCGCGAAGCGCCGGCGGATGTCCCCCTTTGAAGGGGGTGGCGCGAAGCGCCGGCGGATGTCCCCCTTGGAAGGAGGTGGCGCGAAGCGCCGGGGGATGTAAAAGGCCATATGGTGCGCCCCTTCGATTTATGCCATTGCGCCATAATGTTGCGAAATTTGATATATAAAATTTGAAATGAAAGATTCCGAATCCCGCATCTCAGAAGGCGGACTGTGTCAAACATAGACGTCTTTTTCACCGGCGCGCACGCGGTCCATCAGTGATTCCGCGCGTTTGCGTCGAGCAGAAGGCATCGCATCCAGAATCTGTGCAATACACCGTTCTCCGGCTTTCTTTGTTCGCGGCGAAGCGTAATTGACCAGGTATTCGACGAAGGTGCTGAGGGCGTTCACCTCGCAAAAATTTTTGATCAGGCCGGGTTTGGCCAGATCCATGAAATCTTCACCGGTGCGCCCCAGCCGGTAGCAGCCGGTGCAAAAGGATGGAATGTAACCCAGTTCGGCGATGTCCCGAATCACCTCGTCCAGACTGCGATGATCGCCGAGCGAAAATTGGCTGCCGTCGAATTGTTCGCCGTCTTCGTTGTAGCCGCCGGGATTGGTACGGCTGCCCGCTGAAATCTGCGAGACGCCCAGCGCAAAGGTTTCCCGGCGCATTTCCGGGGTTTCGCGGGTGGACATGATGATGCCGGTGTAGGGGACCGCCAGCCGGAGGATGGCGACGACCTTTTTGAAATCGGTGTCGCTTACCGGGTAGGGCGGCCGTTCGGAAACCGGTGCGCCGAAGGCCGGTTCGATGCGCGGCACGCTGATGGTGTGGCAACCCACCCCGAACTGCGCTTCCAGATGGGCAATATGCTGCATGAGCGCAAGCACCTCGAAACGCCAGTCGTAAAGGCCGAACAACACTCCCACGCCGACATCGTCAATGCCGCCCTGCATGGCGCGGTCTACGGCGGTGACGCGCCAATCGTAGTCACGTTTTTTCCCTGCCAGATGGACCTGCTCGTAGGTGGGCCGATGATAGGTTTCCTGGAACAACTGGTAGGTGCCTATTTTCGCGGCTTTGAGTTCCTTGAATTCCTCGACGGTCAATGGGGCCACATTGACATTGATCCGCCTGACTTCACCTTTCTCATCCTTAACACCGTAAATCGTCTCGATGCATTTGAGAATGTAGGAAAAGCCCTCCTGGGGATAGGCCTCTCCGGCCACCAGCAGGACCCGCTTGTGTCCCTGTTCGATGAGAATCCGCGTTTCCCGCGCAACTTCCTCCTGGCGCAGGGCGCGTCGTTTCAGCGCCTTGTTGCTTACCCGGAATGCACAATAACTGCATTCATTGCCGCAGAGATTGGACACATACAATGGGGCGAAGAGCACCAGACGACGCCCGTAAATCTCTTCCTTCGCCTGCCGCGCCGTGTGGAACAATTCTTCGAGCAATTCCGGATCAGTCACCGATGCCAGCAGGGCCACATCATTTTCGTCCAGGCCTTTCAGTGCAAGCGCCTTGTCATACACTTCGCGCACATGTGCCGCGTCTGGGGCGGCGCGATGCGCCAGAACTTCATGAATGCGGTCCGAATCAATAATCGTACTGCTTGTTGTGTCCAACATATCTGCCTTCTTTCCAAGGGGAATTTCGTTTATGAAGGATTCCAAGGTGCCAAATCAGGACTTATGCAGCACCAAAGCGCCTGATTAAATAAACGCGGCTGTGATCTGATAAATTCCTGTTTTACCTGTTTCCTTTCAATTTTACACTCCAAGTGCTGCGAAAATCAATAGAAATCTGGTTCAGGTATTTGCGATATGGGTATTTTTGATCGCTGAAACCCTTTCAGCGCTGGATATTGATGCCGGAATTGTTTCTATCTGATACAACGCGGTTTTTTCCGCACGTATCTCTGGTTTTATCTTCCATTCTATGCAATATGTACAATACAATAAAAAGCCGGATCATTACACCCGACAGTGTCGCCGCGTGCAATGTTCCGGCGTTCAGACAACAGATTCGCTTGCGGTTATTCGCCCAACAATTCGGCCTTGAGCGTTTTCACGAGGGTCTTCGGTTCAATGGGTTTCTGAAAAATGCCCGAAAGGCCGAGGGCGCGGGCATCCAGATTGTACTGCACAGCGTCGCCGGCGCTGCTGAGCATGTAGATGGGGCCGCTGTAGCCGGATTCCCTGAGTTTCAGGGCCACCGTGCTTCCGGAGTCAACGGTCTCCATCATGAGGTCGCAGATGACCGCGTCGGGCTTGATGCGGTTGGCCACTTCCAGTCCTTCTTCGCCGTTGGCCGCCTCGCCCACGGAGAAGCCGGCCGCCTCCAGCACCACGCGCAGGGCCGCCCGGATATCCGGATCGTCGTCAATGGCGAGAATGGTCTTTTTCTTGGATTCCATGGTCTCTTCCCTCCAAAAGCGTATCAGCGCCTGGATAAAGTCCAGCGCCTCGTTGCAGTTTTTACGCGCCTGGGGCGAAAGGCCTTCGGCGAATTCAAAGTCATATCCACGAATCGCCAGCACCCACGCTTCCGGACGGCTGTGGAAATGTTCTTCACAGACCGCCAGAACCGCTTCAGGCGACATTGCGTGGCTGCTGAACGCGATTTCCGAGGCCGCGGCGATGCGTCGCCACTCGAAGGGTTCCGCTGCGTCCACACTGGCATCGGCGAAGACCACCCTCGGGTATGCGGCAATTGCCGCGCCGTCTTCGATATTCAACTGATAGGTCGCGTCGCTGTCAACACCGGGCAGGCGCAACGTCTCCAATTCCTCGGCGAAAACCGGCCCCAAGCCGTCGTCACGGCGTCCCGGATTCCCATAGCCTATCACCAGAACGCCCTTGCCCGGCATTGCGATCACCCGCGATATTTCTCATCCAGCACCGCGCCGTCCGCGCCTACCAATTGCACGTGCAGGCGCATCTGGCCGAGCGCATGGGTGGCGCAACTGAGGCAGGGATCGTAGGCGCGGATGCCCACCTCGATGTGGTTGAGCAGCCCTTCCGTAATCTCCTTGCCTTCAAGGTACTGTTTCGCAACCACTTGTACGACACGATTCATGGCCTCGTTGTTGTTCGTGGTGGAGACGATTAGATTAGCGAGCGTAATCTGGTCCCGGTCGTTCACTTCGTAGTGGTGGAAAAGGGTGCCGCGCGGCGCTTCAATCCATGCGACGCCACGATTGCGGCGCTTGCCGGAAGTGACCAGTTTGTCACCCTGCAGATCAGAGTCGTTGAGCAGTTCCTTGATTTTCTCCGCGGAATGCACCAACTCGATCATCCGCGCCCAGTGATAGGCCATGCTCGCATTGATCGGTTTGCCGCCGCCCAAGGCCATGAACTCCTGACGTTCCTTCTCGGCGATGGGCGTATCAATGTAGTCGCAGATGTTAATGCGCGCAAGCGGACCGACGCGGTACCAGCCCTTCTCTTTGCCCAGTGAGCGGATAAAGGGGAACTTCATGTAACTCCACGGGCGCACCTCCTCGGCGATGTAGTCGAGGTAATCCGCCGGGGCGACCTGATCGAAGATGATCGCGCCGTCAGCGGCCTTCGCGCGCAGTTTGCCGTCATAGAGGTCCAGGCAGCCATCCTCCCGGACGATGCCGACGTGGTTGGAATCGAAGGCCCCGAAAGCCAGCAGAAAATCCTTCTTCTCCAAGGTAATTTTCTTGCAGAGATTGAGCGCTTCTACGGACCATTCCAGCATCGTATCAATGTCCTTGAGGAACACATCGCGTTCTTCGATGCTGAGATTCTTGTTCATGCCGCCGGGAATGGAGCCGGTGCCGTGAACCTTTTTGCCGCAGGTGGCCTTGATGATTTCCTGACCATATTTGCGCATGAGGACCGCATGGGTCGCCGTTTCGGGGGCCGCTTCGATGACCGCGATAACGTTCCGCTTTTCGACCGGCGCGTCGAACCCGAAGAGCAAGTCGGGGGAGCACAGGTGATAGAAGTGCATCGCATGCGACTGGAAGGTCTGTCCATAGTGCATGAGCCGCCGCATTTTTTCGGCGGTGGGCGTGATCTTGTCCGCGCCGACGATGACATCCATCGCCTTGGACGCGGCGAGATGGTGGCTCACCGGACAGATGCCGCACAGGCGCTGCACGATTGTCGGGGCCTCCCAGTAGAAACGCCCCTGCACGAAACGCTCGAAGCCTCGGAACTCGATGATGTGGAATCGGGCCTGTTCGATATGGCCCGCATCGTCGAGGTGAAGCGTCACTTTTCCGTGGCCTTCGACGCGCGTGACGGGATTGATGGTGATTTTTCGTTTGCCTTGTGTCGCCGTTTTCGCCATGGTGTGTTCACCTCCTATCAGTCGTATTTGACGAGTTCATACGGCAGGGCCAGCGCGTCGCCCTTGAGCAGGGCGACAATCGCGTTGAACAGGGTATCGCCGGACGGCGGGCACCCCGGCAAAAAGTAGTCTATCTTGACGACTTCATGGCAGGGATAGACGCGGTCCAGCAGGATGGGCAGTTCGGGATCGTTGGGGATGACCCCATTCACGATCGTTGGTCCGTCCAGGTACGCTTCCTGCAGGCATTCCTTGAGGGGGACGGTGTTGCGCATGGCGGGGACGCCGCCGGTCAGCGCGCAGGAACCGATGGCCACGAGAATTTTGCAGTACTTGCGGAATTCCCGCAGGAATTCCACGTTTTCCGAATTGCTGACGCCCCCCTCAATAATACCGATATCCACGGGCCGGTTGAAGGTTTTGATATCGTTGATGGGGGATTTGTCAAATTCGACCAGTTGGACCAGGTCCAGGATGCGTTCGTCAATGTCGAGCAAAGACATATGACATCCGAAGCATCCCGTGAAGTGTCCGGTCGCGACTAATGGTTTTGTCATTGTGTCAACCCTCTCTTAGCGCTTCGCCGTCAACCCGCGGCCTGTTTCTTTTCAATATCGGAACCGATGGGAACCTTGTCATAGGGGCGTTTGCCCACGGGCGTGAGATATCCCTGGCGTTTGATGGTGAGACAGCCCGTAGGGCATATGCTTGCGGCCCGATCTTTGGCGGACAAGTCGGTGTCGCCCATGCCCGTTGCGCTGTCCACGGCAATCCGTTTCTGTGCGCCGCGGTTTTCAAATCCGAAGACACGCTTGCCGTCAAGTTGCACGGAAGCGCGCACGCAGCGGCCGCATAGAATGCAGCGGTCGCGGTCCAGATAGACATCGGGATGCGTGGCGTCGAGTTCGCGTTTCGGCCAGGCATAAGGCATCTGCGGGGTCAGCAGTTCAAGCCGGTATGCCATGGCCTGCAACTCGCATTTTCCGCTCGCTTCGCAGGAAGGACAGTAGTGATTGCCCTCGACGAAGAGCATCTCGATGATGTCGCGCCGCAGCGCTTTGAGTTCCTCGGTATCGTTCTCGACGACGATGCCCGAGTTGACCGGGAAGGTGCATGCGTTCGCGGGGCGTCCGTTTACGCGCACCGTGCAGACCCGACAGTGACCGCCGGGCAAAAGGTCCTTGTGATAGCAAAGCCTGGGAATGTAAATGCCGGCGGCATCGGCCGCCTCCATGATCGTCTGGTCCGGCTTTGCTTTCACTTCCACGCCGTCAATGGTGAAAGTCACCGCATCCTTACTCATACGTGAATCCCTTCCAGTTCAAGATTTCTGCCCGCGGCTTCGCAACCCACTTCCAACGCCTTCTTGAAATCAAACGCGGGAGTATATTCTTCGTGCTTGATTCGTGCTTCATATAGATCAGGGAAGCCGTTGATCGTGGTCAGGATTGGATTTGCTGCGGTCTGGCCCAGTCCGCAACGGCTCATTGTTTTGACCGTCTTGCCGAGTTTTTCGAGATTGGCCAAGTCCGATCGGCTGCCCCGCCCTTCCATGACCTTTTCGAGCGTTTTCAGCAGAATGGTGGTTCCGGAACGGCATGGCACGCACCAGCCGCAGGATTCCTCCACGAAGAATTCCGTGAACTGGCGCACACATTCCAGCAGGTCGCGTTCCGGTCCGATGATAATCACCGAACCGCCGGTGGGGACGTCTTCAAAGGAGATGCTGCGTCCAAAATCCTTCGGGGCAAGGCAGCGTCCCGAAGGGCCGCCCACCTGCACCGCCTGAGCGTCGGATGCGCCCACCATGTCGATGAGTTTCTTTACCGTGATGCCATACGGCAATTCATAGACGCCTGGATGCTCGCAGTCGCCCGAGACACTCAACAGTTTCGTACCCGTGGAGTCGCGGGATCCCATCGAGGCGAACCATTCGCCGCCCCGGTCCAGAATGCGGGCCGCGCAGCACAGGGTTTCGACGTTGTTCACCGATGTCGGTTCGCCCTTGTATCCTTTCTGCACGGGGAAGGGGGGCCGGTCGCGCGGTGCGCCGCGCTTGCCTTCGGCGGATTCCAGCAACGCTGATTCCTCGCCGCAGACATATGCGCCTGCGCCCATCTGAATGCGGATATTGAAGGAGAAACCTTCACAGCCGCAGATATTCTCTCCAAGCAACCCCAAATGGCGGCGCTTGGCGAGCACCCGTTCCAGCGATGGCAGCAGATATTCGTATTCCCCTCGGAGATACATGATGCCTTCACGCGCGCCGATGGCGTAGCCGGCAACGGTCATGCCCTCAAACACCAGGTCAGGGCATTCCTGTAAAATGGCCCGGTCCTTGAAAGTGCCCGGCTCACCCTCGTCCGCGTTGCAGACAAGATAATGCGCGTTCCCCTTTGCCTTGCGGCAGAAATCCCACTTCATCGCGGTGGGAAATCCCGCGCCGCCGCGCCCGCGCAGGCGCCCCTTGTTGATCTCATTGATGACCGATTCCGGAGTCATGTTGATGGCTTTGCGAATCGCGGCGCCGCGCTCCATGGGCGCAAAAATCACTTCGCCCGGACGGCGCACATTCGAGTCCACCTCCGCCTGGGGCATGTTCAACATGTCTTCGCCTTCACGTATGGCCTTGACAATACCCGGCACATCTTCCGGCTTGAGATTTGTAAACGGGATGCCGTTGATGAGTGCGCTGGGCGCTTGGTCGGACAGGCCGATACAGGCCGTGTGATGCAACGTGATGGCATCGTCCGGCGTGGTTTCGCCAAAATGAATGCCGAGTTCCCGTTCAAAGGCCCGACCCACTGCGTCTGCGCCCTTCATGCGCTCCACCACCGCATTGCACAGGTGGATCACCGTCTTGCCCTGTTTCTTACGCGAAAAGAACGAGTAGAAACTGACCATGTCGCGGACTTCCACCCGATGAATGCCAAGCGCCTGGGCAGTGTGGCCGATGGTTTCCTCGGACAGATACCCCAACCTGGCATGGAGCGCCCTCGCAATATCCATCAGGCGGTGCCGGTCTTTGCCAAACCGCTCCACCGTCTGGTTCACCAAACTTCTCATGTCCTCTGCCATGCCTTCCTTGCCTCCACCGTTGCGGGAAACGCCTTTGCGTCCTTGCCGACAAGTCCTGCAATCGTGCAACACCGGTTGCGCGCTGCCGGTTGCCTGTTTGCCCGCGGACGCATTGAGGCTTCCCAAATTCCTGAATCGCATTCTACTGCCACTATGTTCACCAGTGACGATGGACTGCGTCCATGCCATGTACCGACCGCGCTTGCAGCGCTGCGCGCTACGAGATCCGGGCGCTACTTTGGGGCGAACTTACCGATCGTTATAGAACGTAACAGCGCGGTTTTCAATCCACATTATGAACAAATGTTCAGTATGCATAACAATCAGTTCCTTCCAAATCTATTATTTGTATTTACCGTTAGGTATATCTTGATTCTCTCTTTTTTCCAGAAAAATCACGGTAAAATATGTGCAAACCAGAATGCTCGAACGCGACTTCTTTTCAGAAGAAGCGTGCTCCCATGAAGTTGCGCGTATCGCAAAAAAAAAGAGGCAGGTGTGCGCAGCGCTGAAAATCTTGACTGATATTCTCGTAGAATCTCCCCCGCATCGTTCGTGCAATCCGCGGCTTTTCCGGTTAGAATACGGATGTCGCACAAATCGCCAGGCGTTGTGAGACAGAAGCGTCTCCACGTTTCCTGATGTTGCGGGGCTGCGCGACCAAAGGAGGACGGATGCGCGAGTCAGCGGACATTCCGCTGGTGCGGACCATCAAGGAGCGGTGCCGCGTGTGTTACACCTGTGTCCGGGAATGTCCAGCCAAGGCGATACGTATCGTTGACGGACAGGCGGAGGTGATTACTGAACGCTGCATCGGGTGCGGAAACTGCGTGCGGGTCTGTGGGCAGCAGGCGAAACAGGTTTATGATTCGATTGCGGAGGTGGAGATGCTGCTTTGTGGCGGCGACGCGGCGGCGATCGTCGCGCCGAGTTTTCCGGCGGAATTTGACGACTGGGATCATCGTGCGCTGGTAGGCGCGTTGCGCGCACTGGGATTCCGATATGTTGTTGAGGTCGCTGCGGGTGCGGACCTGGTGGCCGAAGCCTACAAGGGTTTGTTGGGCAAAGCGGGCGACAAGCAATACATAGCCACGACCTGTCCGGCGGTAGTGACCTACGTGGAGCGCTATTATCCCGAATTGGTGGATGCGCTGGCGCCGATAGTGTCTCCGATGGTCGCCGCATCCCGCGCCCTGAAAGTACTGTATGGATCGGAAACGCCGGTTGTGTTCGTCGGCCCGTGTATTGCCAAGAAAGGCGAGGCAAAGGCTGACCGGTTTTCCTATGACGTAGATGCGGTGCTGACCTTTCAGGAATTGCGTCGCATGTTGCACAAGGGCGGTCTGTCGCCGGAAAGGGTGACATGGTCGGAATTTGATCCACCGCTGGCGGGCCGGGGACGCCTGTTCCCCGTAAGTCGGGGCTTGTTGCAGTCGGCGGGAATACCGGAAAACCTGGCGACGGATGAAATCGTGGTGGCGGATGGACGGACCCGCTTCGTGGAGGCGGTCAAGGAGTTTTATTCAGGTTTCTGGCATGCGCGCCTGCTGGAGGTGATGGCCTGCGAGGGGTGCGTGATGGGTCCGGGAATCGGTGACAAAGGCCCCCTCTATCGCCGCAAGACCCGCATCGGGCGGTACGTGCGAACGCGCCTCGCCTCCATTGACCCTGAACAACTGCGTCGGCAGCAGCCCCTGTTTGAAGGATTGGACCTGTCGCGCAGATTTTCGCCTGAAGACCGGCGCACGCCGGAGCCGTCTTTTCATGAACTGGCGGCGATCCTGGAGCGCATGGGCAAATACAGCGCCGAGGACGAATTGAATTGCGGCGCGTGCGGCTATGCGACCTGCCGTGAACATGCCGTGGCAATTTACCAGGGCTTGGCGGAAAACGAGATGTGTCTCCCCTATACCATTGAGCGGTTGCGGCAGACGGTGCAAAACCTGGCAGTCTCGAAGGAAAAACTGGCGCATACGCAGCAGATTCTTGTGCAGGCGGAAAAACTGGCGAGCATGGGTCAGTTGGCGGCGGGCATCGCACACGAATTGAACAATCCTCTCGGCGTGGTGCTGATGTACGCACATATGCTCCTGGAAGAACATGCGCACGACGGACCCATCAGAGAGGACCTCTCATTGATTGCGGCGCAGGCTGACCGATGCAAAAAGATCGTGGCCGGCCTGCTGCATTTCGCCCGGCAGAACAGGCTCACCTTGCAGGAAACGGATATTGCGCAACTCACGGAAGGCGCGCTCCGTTTGATTCCCGTTCCAAACGGCGTGACGGTCCGTTTTATAAATGAATTGGACGACCCGCTGGCGTCCGTTGACCGCGATCAGATCACACAGGTCCTGAACAACCTGGTCAGCAACGCCCTCCAGGCCATGCCTCAGGGCGGCGAACTGGTTATCCGCTTGTGGGGCGATCCGGACGAGATTCGTGTTTCGGTGCGCGACACCGGCACCGGCATCCCCAAGGAGCATTTTTCAAAGATATTCGAACCGTTTTTCACTACCAAGGCAGGGGAAAAAGGGACCGGGATGGGCTTGGCTGTATCCCACGGCATTGTCAAGATGCATCGGGGGAACATCACCGTGGAATCCAATGCCGACCCCGGCAGCGGTCCCACGGGAAGCACTTTCACGGTGACGCTGCCGCGCCATGGGGCGCCGCAGGAAACATTGTCGCGATCTTCGGGAAATCAGGATTTTCCGGAAATGATAGAATAACCGGGCGGGGGGATATTGCCGCATCGGAAAGGAGATTGTTGTGGAATTGATGAAAGTGCTTGTGGTGGACGATGAACTTGGGATCCGGACGGGGGTGGCGCGGGTGCTGCGTGGTTTTATTGTTCAGGTGCCGAATTTTGACAAGGAGATTCATTTCGAGACGACCGAGGCGGAAAGCGCGGAGCAGGCATTGGAGATCATCCGGGAAACACCGCAACATATTTTATTGTTGGACAACAAACTTCCGGGGATGAGTGGGATCGAAGCGCTCGACATTATCTCGGAGATGAACCTGGATATGCTCACCATCATGATTACTGCCTACGCCTCGATTGAGACGGCGGTGCGCGCCACCAAGCAGGGCGCATATGATTTCCTGCCCAAGCCGTTCACCCCCGCCGACCTCAAGAATACCGTCCGCAAGGCGGCGGAACATCTCGTTGTGGCGCGGCACGCGCGGGAACTGGCGGCGGAAAAGCGCAAGGTTCGGTTCCAGTTCATTTCCGTGCTCGCCCACGAACTCAAGGCGCCTCTCAACGCCATCGAGGGATATCTTCAGGTGCTGAAGGACGGCAGTGTCGGATATGATCCGAAGGTGGTCATACCGATGGTGGACCGCTGTCTTACGCGCACGGAATACATGCGCAAAATGATCGCCGATCTGCTCGACCTCACACGCATCGAGTCGGGCGAACGCAAACGGGAAATCGCGAACCTGGATTTGGCCGAAGTCGCGCGACATGCGCTCGACACCTTTGCCCCGGAAGCAAACGCGCGCAATATTACGCTGCAATTGCATGCTGATGGTCCCGTGCCGTTATGGGGCGACCGCTCCGAAATGGACATTGTGCTCAACAACCTTGTGTCCAACGCCATCAAATACAACCGGGACAACGGTCGTGTGGACGTAACCGTCGAACGCCGGGACGCAACGGCGGTCATCCGCGTGGCGGACACCGGCATCGGCATGAGCAAAGCGGATTGTGCCAAACTCTTCCAGGAATTCGTGCGCATCAAGAACGCCAGGACCAAGGACATTCTCGGCAGCGGACTCGGCCTCTCGATTCTCAAGAAATTGACCGTAATGTACAACGGCGACATTCAGGTCGAAAGCGAACCCGACAAGGGAACCACCTTCACCGTCATCCTCCGCGATGCTGTTCAGGAGCATTCCCCCGCAGAGACCGTCAAAACAGATTAGCAGATGTCTCGACTGGGAACGCGGGTGGTCCGTCTGAAATCTTTTTTGGTCGCGGAGTCCCCATGTCTTTGCGTTACACCGCTGGAGCGGTGTGACGAGGGAGGACGAGGATGTTGTCCTTGTTGCCCTTGCTGATGTCCCTGGTATCCTTGCTTTTTCACCGGGTTGCAGCGTGGCGGCGTGGCAGAGTATAAGATTTTTGCAGACAGCACATGCGATGAAAGGGCTACAGCGATGCGATGGACGATACCGTGTTTCGTATTGGGCGCCATTGTCCTTCCCGGCGCCGCCGCGACGGCGACCGCTCTGTTCGAGATGCCGGAGGGGGTGGAATCGCGTTGGGCGAGTTTCGAGAATCCGCTCGGCGAAAAGGGCAAGGGCGGGATGGCGAACAAAGGCGGCAAAGGGGCCGCGTTTGATTCGGTGAAGGCCGGGGAGACAAAGGTGCTGATGGACGTGCAGGGGGGCGGTGTCATCCACCGGATGTGGTTCACGCTGAGCACGCGCGGGCCGCAGCCATTGCGATCCTATGTGTTGCGCTGCTATTGGGACGGGGCGGAGAAACCGGCGGTCGAGGTTCCCTTCGGCGATTTCTTTGGCGCGATTCATGGGAAGATGGTCGCGTTTGAAAGCGAACTTTTTGCCAACCCCGAAGGACGCTCGTTCAACAGTTATGTGCCTATGCCTTTCCGGCGCGCGGCGAGGGTGACCTTCACCAACGAATCCAGCCGCGATCTGGACCAACTGTTTTACGATATCAATTACACGCTTCAGGATAATCACGGGGCCAACATGCTGTATTTTCACGCATCGTGGCGGCGCGAACGCTGGACGGAACTGGGCAGGGATTTTGAGATACTGCCGCGTGTGGAGGGCAGAGGGCGTTTTCTGGGCGCGCACATCGGCATCCTGGGCCATCCGGACAATCGGGGCTGGTGGGGCGAAGGGGAAGTGAAAATGTACGTGGATGGGGATACGGATTTCCCGACCATCGTCGGCACGGGCACGGAAGATTACGTGGGCACCGCTTATGGCCAGGGGGAATTCGCGGGCCGTTATCAGGGATCGCTGCTCGTGGATGACGCAAAACGGCGTTATGCGTTCTATCGGTATCATGTCCCTGATCCAATCTATTTTCACCAGGATTTGCGCGTGACCCTTCAGCAGATGGGCGGCACAGGCAAAAAGGAAGTGGCGCAACTGCTGCAGAAAGGCGTGGAAATCCAGCCGGTGACCATCCATGACAGCAAACAATTCGTAAAACTGCTGGAAATGGACCCGATTCCGGATGTGCGCACCGATAAATCCTTGCCTGACGCCTGGACCAACTTTTACCGCCGCGATGACGTTTGCGCCGTGGCGTTTTTCTACATGGACCGTCCGGAAAACAATCTGCCGCCGATAGCCCCGGTTACAGCGCGCACTGAGGCGCTTTTGGAATAAACGGGCCGGATAACCCCGCCCAGGTTAGGAGGACCATGAGGAAAGGGCAATCCACCACCATCATCGCGATGCTCTTTCTGTTGCCCAATTTTCTGGGCTTTGGCGTGTTCATGCTTGGTCCGGTGCTTTTCTCGCTGGGCGCATCCTTCACGAACTGGAACCTGATGCGCACGGTTCCCCTGCGCTGGGTGGGGTTGGAAAACTTCGCGAAATTGTTCTCTTCTCAGGAATTCTGGCTTTATTTCATCAACACGGTTTACCTGATGCTGGGCATGCCGGTTTCGATTGCAGGATCACTTCTGCTGGCAGTGGCGCTCAGCCGGAAAATTCGCGGCGTGGTGGCGTACCGCACGTTGTTCTACCTGCCGAGTTTCACCGCGGGCGTGGCGCTGCTCATTCTATGGAAGGCGCTGTACAATCCGTCCTTTGGTCCCATCAATGTGGTGCTGGATCATGCGCTGGATTTGATTCGCCCGCATGCAGATTTGCAGCCGCCGCAATGGCTCGCCTCCACCAGGAACCTGTTGGGGCTGGCGGTCGAGTATGTCGGCATCGAGTGGTCGCAATTTGGTCTCGGCGCGCGCGACGCCATCATCATCATGGGCATCTGGACCACGATTGGCGGGGCGAACATGCTGCTCTATCTCGCGGGTATCTCGAATATTCCGCAGGAATTGTATGAGGCGGCGGAAATGGATGGGGCAGGGACATGGGCGAAATTCCGGCATGTCACCTGGCCGCAACTGGCGCCCACGACCTTCTTTATCGTGATCATGAGTTTCATCGGCGGCTTGCAGGGCGGCTTCGAGCAGGCGCGGGTGATGACCCTGGGCGGACCGGCCCGGACCACCACCACGCTCTCGTATTACATCTACATCAAGGCCTTCGAGGAATTTCAGATGGGTTACGCGTCGGCGGTGGCGTGGGTGCTTTTCGCCATCGTGTTCGCCATTACGCTGGTAAATTGGCGTTTCGGGAGCCGTTATGTCAACTACTGAGCGCAAGAAAAGCGGACGACGGCGCGTCGGCGCGGGGCGCATATTCACCCACGTCGTCCTGGCCGCCTTCGCGCTCACCACGTTGGCGCCGTTCCTGTGGATGCTGTTGACCAGTCTCAAGCCGCTTGGCGAGGTGCAGGCGATCAACCCCATTCCGACGGAGTGGCGCTTCGACAATTACGCGGAAGTGCTCAACCACAAGGACATCTCATTCAAGCGCTACTATTTCAACAGCGTGTTCGTGGCGGCGTGGGTGACTTTCCTCTCGTGCCTGACCAGCGCGTTCGCGGCCTACGCCTTTTCGCGCATGCGCTGGCCGGGGCGCGACCACGTCTTCAAACTGTACCTGGGCACCATGATGGTGCCGGGCGTGGTGACCATGATCCCCAACTACGCGCTCATGGTGAAACTGCACCTGCTCGATTCTTACATGGGTCTTATCGTCCCGGCGTCATTCACCGCCTTCGGCACCTTTCTCCTGCGCCAATTCATGATGACCATCCCCCCCTCGCTCGACGAAGCAGCCACGATTGACGGCGCATCGCACTGGCGAATTTTCTGGGACATCATTCTGCCGCTGTCGCGTCCGGGCTTGATCGTTCTGTCCATTTTCACGTTCATGGGGAATTACGGGAGTTTCTTCTGGCCGCTGGTGCTGATCAAGAGCGAACACCTGCGAACCCTGCCCGTCGGCATGCTCTACTTCGACACCATATACGGGCGGCAGACCAACCTGATCATGGCTGCGTCGGTGATGAACATCCTGCCGTTGATCATCCTGTTCCTGGTGATGCAGAAATACCTCGTGCAGGGCATCCAACTCGGCGCGGTGAAGGGCTGAGGGCATCTGCTCAAATCACCAGGGCCGCGGCCACGCCCATCAAGAGCGCAAATCCGGTTCTCGAAAACAGCCAGGCGAGGAACCAGCAGGGGAACATGCGCATGGCCTGTTCCAGGTTCAAGTCATACAGATGAACCACGAAATAGACCTGTAACACCACGGCCAGGATAAAGCCAAGAATTGGCAGCATCATTGCACACCAACCTATCAACGCCAATAGGACGGCTACCGCACCCAGGGCGATCAGATTCTTCGCAAAGGTGTCGTTCGGCAGCGCGTCGCACCATGCAAGCAGCATGTACAACATGATGAAATGTTGCACGACCGGACGCAACAGCACCAACGCAAGGGCCAACCAGTAGACCCACGGGGCAATTGCGGCGGAATCCAGGTCCGCGGGGGCCGCGAAGAGTTCGGCGATATATTCCGCTACGGGAAAGCGGTCCGCCAGCAGAATACCCATAACGGCGACCCCCGCCAACGCGGCGCCGCCGATGCGCCAGTCCTCCCACACAGGGCGCAGCGGTTCGAGCATCCGCCCAACAAATCCACGCTTTATCACTTGTGGCGCGCCCACATGCCGGTCCTGCGGATGGGCGAAATCGCGCAGAGGATGCGGTGGCGTCTGAGCCGGTTGCGGCGGCGGCGCCTGGGTGTCAAGCCGTCGCGCGCAGATATGGCATATCTCGCCCTCGGCGCTTCTGTTGCGGTCCCATGCGCCGCGAAATGTTCTGCCACATCGCGCACAGGCATACGACTTCGCAGCGGGAGCCGCATAGGCCGACGGAGATATCCCTGAATCCGGCGTATGGCGCGCATCCCGGTGCGCGGGCGCAGCCCGGGGCATCGTTTTGATGTCCGCCAGGGGCGGCAGCGGATGCGGCATGTCGAGCAGAGGAAAACTGTTCTGTTCGCCTACAACGATGGTGTTTCCGCATCGCACACAGACACCCTGCATGCCCAATGCAGATTCCGGGGCGCGCATGCGCCCGCCGCATCCGCAATACACCACGCGTTCCATCAGCGCGTTGCTCCTTCATGGTATTCCCACTGGCAATAATACCATTCCTTCAGTAAGGAGACTCAGAGAAGCGGCGCGACAAAACGGGCGGAAGCGATGTCCGTTTCTGCGACAGGCGCATAGCCGCGCGGCGGTGAACGCATCGGGGAATTGCCTGGACATCAGGAATCAGGCATAATGGGCAATCGGGTCCAAATTCATCTGGAGGCACCGAAGACAAAACAGTGCAGACAACAACCCTGGAGACTGAACATGACACAGAACGACAAAGAGTGGCTGAAACGACTGTGTGACATGGCAGTATCGAGCAGTCTGGTTGATTCCTCGTTGTATGCGAAATATGACGTCAAGCGGGGATTGCGGGACATTTCCGGCAAGGGGGTGCTCGCCGGGTTGACCCAGATCGGCGAGGTGCAGGCCCAGACACAGGTGGGTGATTCGACGGTGCCGGGTCCGGGGCGCCTCATCTACCGGGGCATTGACATCAATGAAATTGTCCAAGGGTTTCTTGCCGAAGGACGCGAAGGCTTCGAGGAGACATGCTATCTCCTGCTGTTCGGCGAACTGCCGGACAGCGGGGAACTGGCGCGTTTCCAGCGTCTGCTGGCAACCAACCGGGCGCTGCCGGAAAATTTTGTCCATGACGCCATCCTCAAACTGGCCAGCCGCGACGTCATGAACGCCATGGCGCAGAATGTATTGGCGTTGTATGTCGGCGATGAATGCGCCGATGACATCAGTATCGAAAATGTATTGCGCCAGTGCATTGTGCTGATTGCCACTTTCCCCCTCCTGGCGGCGTACAGTTATCAGGCATATTCGTATCAGTACGGCAACAAAAGTCTGGTCATTCACAGCCCAAATCCGGAATTGCCCACCGCGGCCAATTTCCTGCACATGTTGCGCCATGACAGCCAGTACACCCCGCTGGAAGCGCAATTGCTGGACCTGGCGCTGGTGCTGCACGCCGAACATGGCGGCGGCAACAACTCTTCATTCACGGTCCATGTGGTCAC
This sequence comes from uncultured bacterium, assembly GCA_937951485.1. Lineage (GTDB taxonomy): Bacteria > Hydrogenedentota > Hydrogenedentia > Hydrogenedentales > CAILVY01 > CALEDJ01. The sequence continues at coordinate 41,285 of CALEDJ010000039.1, read as the reverse complement.
CTCAAGTGGTACCGACACCTATTCCGCCATCGCCGCGGCCATGGGTTCGCTCAAAGGGCCGCGCCACGGCGGCGCCAACATCAAGGTCGTACAGATGTTCGAGGACCTGAAGAAAAATGTGAAGGACTGGGAAGATGACCGCCAGATCGAAGATTATCTTCTCAAACTGTTGAACAAAGAGGCCTTTGATCGCTCCGGCCTCATCTATGGCATCGGTCATGCCGTCTATTCCGTCTCGGACCCCCGCGCGCTGATTCTCCAGGACCATGTGGAAAGGCTGGCCGCGGAAAAAGGGCTGATGGATGAAATGCGTCTCTACGAAAAAGTGGCGAAACTCGCTCCGGAAGTGATCGGTCATGTCCGCAAGATGTACAAGGGCGTCAGCGCCAACATTGATTTCTATTCAGGATTTCTGTATCGCCTGCTGGACATTCCGACCGAACTGTTCACGCCCCTGTTCGCCATGGCCCGTATCGCCGGCTGGAGCGCGCATCGCATCGAGGAACTCGCCAACGCCGGGAAAATCATCCGTCCCGCCTACAAGAGCGTCGCCGAGATGCGGCATTATGTGCCGCTGGCAGAGCGGAAAAAGTGAACGGCAGGGTGGGCGCGACAGCGCGAAGAACAATCATCGTGTATTGCCGATCCGTCGAAAAAAGTTACACCGCGGGTTCGGTGCAGTATGTCGTTCATGCTTCATTATGCCGGCAGCCCGTTGCAAGACTCTTGCGACTGTTGATCCTTTGCAATGGGCTTTTATGGACGCAAGGACTCACAAGGCTGCGCTCGACCCCCGCACGCTGAAGCGTGAACAACGTACTGAAAGCATGTTGTTTTCAGTATCCGGTGCGAATCAGAGGGGGAACTTCACGCGCCGTCCTGTTTCTGACGACTGGTAGGCGCCGAGGATCATTTCCGTCGCAACACGCCCGTCCTGCGCGGTGGCGTGCGGGGGGGTCTCGTGAATGAGACTGTCCACCCACGGCCGGGGCACGTTCCGGATGCGGTCGGCCTGTCCGCCGGGCGGCACGGGCACATCCTGCGGTTCCCAACCGGCGGTCCCGTGGCGAAAGACCTTGATGGCGGGGCTGTCGGGCGGGCGCGGCAGCGCACAGGATGGCCCGTCGCCGTAGTTCTGGATCAGACATCCGTTGCGTCCGTAAATCTCCGTTGTGTTCTCTGCCGCCAACACCACGGAACTGTTAAGCAGGATCCCCATCTCTCCTTTGCTGAAACGGTAGATCGCCACGCCGCAGTCATCGGGGGCGATACTGGTGATGACATTGTCGATCTCGGCCAGCACGCTGGTCGGCTTTCCGAAAATCCAGTGAAACCAGTCGGCGGCGTGCACTGCATCATCCATGAACATGCCCTTGTTCTTGTCCGCTTCAAGGTGCCAGTGGGTGGGGCCGTTGATGAATGCATCCATGAGCAGCACGCCGATGCAGTGCCGCCGTCGAATTATGGCGATGTCGCCCAGGATTCCGGATTGGACAATCTCGCGGATGCGCATGTTGGCGGGGTCATGGCGCATTTGAAAAGCCATTGAAAAATGGATGCCGGCCTTTTCCACGGCGGCGATGATACGGTCGCAGGCATCGAGGGTGAAGGCCATCGGTTTTTGCAGGAGAATGTGTTTTCCCGCGTGCGCCGCCGCCACCGTCAACTCCTCGTGGCGGCTCGTTTCGCTGCCGATCATCACCGCCTGCACGTCGGGGTTGTCCAGCACATCCTCGACATGCGGCGTGTAGCGCATGCCCGTGGCGGCGCACACGGCCTGTCCGCGCGTGGGGTCATCGTCGTAAGCGGCAACAAGCCGGACATCGTCGAAATGTTTCATCACTTCCGCGTACAGGCCGACGTGACCGTGGGCGAAACTTAACACGCCGACGCCAATGGGGGCTTTCATCGGGGGGTTCCTTTTTGCTGTTGCCTGCACAGCCTACGCCGCGACGTTCGGGCAATGCAAATGCGCTGCGCAGTTTTCTGGAGCACAGGCTTCAGTCTGTCGGAAAATGAAGCCGAAACGGTCATGCCGCGAGAAGATTCAATCGTCTTCTTCGGGTTCCAATTTAGGGCGCTTCCAGCGCGGCTGTTCTGGAACGCTGATCCTGGGCTGGGCGTGGCTGGGGAGTCCCATGCCTGCGGAGCACCACACCGTGTTTTCGCCTGTCAGCGCTTCGATGGCGGCGCGAAGGGCGCGGCTGGGCGCGACGCGGCAGGCGCTGGTTGCGTGGATAATCACTTCCTCAAATTCCGATGTTGCGCAGTGCAGATAGACGTCGCACGAACCGCGATGCGCTCCCAGCAGTTCAGCGAGTCGTTGCGCGAATCCGTCCTTGAGTCGGTCGCCGGGCACCCGGACATGCAGGGCGGAGCACAGGAATTTTTCGGCGTCGGCGATGGGAAACACATCCAGCGCCACAAGGCTGGGGGTGCTGTTTCTCACACTGACACGGGCGCGAACCATGATGATTTCGTCTTGCATGAGCAAACCGGCTTTTTGTTCATACAAGTCGCTGAATATTGTCACCTCGCAGCGGCTTTCAAGCGATTCCAGCATGAGAAAAGCCATTTTCCCCCTGCCGGAGATGTGGGTCTTCAGTTGTGTGATGATGCCGCCGAAGGAAACTTCCAGCCCCTCCGGCAGGTAGGGCAGAGCGTTCATGTCGAGGGTGCTGAAGCGGCGCAGGGTATCGGCGTGGCGCTGGAGCGGATGGTTGGTGACGTACAGGCCGAGCATTTCTTTTTCGGTTTGCAATAGTTCGTATTCAGGCCATTCGGGGAGGTCCGGCTTGACGTGGATGGTTTCGGTGACGCTTTCCATGCCGGTCAGTTCGAAGAGCGAGGTCTGCCCCGAATCGCGATCGCGTTGGGCGATCTGCGCTTCGCACAGAGCGCTTTCGATCACGGCCTCGACCTGACGCCGGTTCCATCCCGTGCTGGCGAAGCCGCCCGCTTTGTTCAGGCTTTCCAGGAACCGCTTGTTCGCGGTGCGCGATTCCAGGCGGCGGCAGAAATCGAAGACATCCTTGAACGGACCACGAGCCTCGCGTTCCTTGACGACGGCGTCGCTAGGTCCCACCCCCACGTTTTTGATTGCGCTCAATCCGAAGCGTATGGCATTGCCTTCCACGGAAAACCCCGTGAAACTCTTGTTTACGTCCGGTGGCAGTACATCAATATTCAGCCGGCGACATTCCTCGACATAGACCGCGACCTTGTTCAGATTGTCGAATTCGCTGGTGAGCAAGGCGCACATGAATTCGACCGGGTAATGCGCTTTGAGATATGCGGTCTGGTAGGCTACGAACGCATAGGCCATGCTGTGGGATTTATTGAAGCCGTATCCGGCGAAAGTCTCAATCTTATCGAAGAGTTCAGAGGCGAGTTTGGCGGGGATGCCGTTTTTCAGGCAGCCTTCGACAAACTGGCCCCGCTGCTCCGCCATGAGGTCGGCCTTCTTCTTGCCCATGGCGCGGCGGAGAATGTCGGCTTCCCCCAATGAGAACCCCGCGAGCGCCTGCACGATCTGCATGACCTGCTCCTGATACAGGGCGATGCCGTAGGTTTCTTTCAGGATAGGCTCCAATTTGGGATGGTCATAACGGATACGTTCGGGGTGGTACTTGTTTTCGACATAAGTGTCAATAAACTGCATTGGGCCGGGGCGGTAGAGCGCCACGAGCGCGCATATTTCCTCCAGGCTTTGCAGGCCGATACGCTTGGCGAGATCACGCATCCCGGGGCTTTCCAACTGGAAAACACCGGTGGTCTGGCCGGACCGGAGCAGTTCGTAGGTGGCTTCGTCATTGGGTTCCAGGTTGTCAATGTCTATGGAAATCCCGCGATGCTGTTTGACCAGCCGCGCGGCCTCATGCACCACCGTGAGCGTGCGCAGCCCCAGAAAGTCCATCTTCAGCAGGCCGATGTCTTCGACCCCCTTCATCTCCACCTGCGTACATACGGTGTCGGAGTTGGGCGCTTTGAAGAGGGCGATATGGTCGGTCAGGGGCTGGTCGCAGATCACCACGCCGGCCGCGTGGGTGCCGCAGTTGTTTATGGTGCCTTCGAGGCGCTCCGCCAGTCGCCAGAGCCGGGCGACTTGCGGGTCTTCGGCGATCATGCGCCGGAGGTCCGGTTCTTTTTCCAGGGCGCTTTTCAGGGTGATTTTGAGTTCTTCGGGAATGAGTTTGGCGATGCGGTCCACTTCGCCATAGGGCATGGCGAGCACGCGCCCCACATTGCGGATCACCTGGCGGGCAAGCATGCGGCCAAAGGTGATGATCTGGCTGACATTGTCCGCGCCGTAGCGGTCCCGGGCATATTTAATCATTTCATCGCGGCGGTTGAAACAGAAATCAATGTCGAAGTCGGGCATGGAAATGCGGGCGGGATTCAGGAAACGTTCAAAGAGCAGGTTATAGCGAATGGGATCAATGTTGGTGATGTGCAGGGCGTATGCCACAATGCTGCCGGCCCCGGAACCGCGTCCGGGACCCACGGGAATCCCGGCGTCCCGCGCATAGCGAATTAAATCCCACACCACAAGGAAATAATCCACAAATTTCATTTCTTCGATGACCTGCAACTCGAAGCGGGCCCGTTCGAGAATGTCTGAAGGCACGGGCGTCCCATATCGCCGTGGCAGTCCTTGCATCACCAGATCATGGAGGAACTCCTCCTTCGAGCGACCGTCCGGCGGCACGAATTTCGGGATCAGGCTCTGGTTGAGAGGAATCTTTGCGTTGCAACGATCCGCGACGCTTCGCGTGTTGCGGAGCGCTTCCGGACACGAGGCGAAGAGGCGTTCCATTTCCTGTGGGGAGCGAAAGTAGAACTCATCATTCTGGAAGCGGAAGCGGTTGGGGTCTTCCATGGTGGTTTGTGTCTGGGCGCACAGCAGAACCTCATGCGCCTCAAAATCCTCGCGGTCGAGGTAATGGGCATCATTGGTCGCCACCAGTGTCAGGCCGTACTGCTTCGCCATCTCCATCAACACGGGATTGACACGCCGTTCTTCCGGCAATCCATGGTCCATGACCTCTATCAGAAAATTGTCTTTCCCGAAAATCTCCATGTACTTTCTGACGTGTGCGTGCGCGGCGTCGAGGTTTTCGTTCAGGATGGCCTGCGGGATGCGTCCTCCCACGCAGCCGCTCGTGGCGATAAGTCCTTCGTGGTATTTGGCCAGCAATTCATCATCCACGCGGGGCCGGTGATAGAACCCTTCAAGATAGCCGAAGGTGCTCAGGCGGCAGAGGTTATGATAGCCCGTTTCGTTTTCACAGAGCAGCAGCATGTGATGATACGGCGCGCCCGCCGCGTTGGGGCTTTTTTCGGCGCGATGCACGGGCGCCACATACAGTTCCGATCCGATGATGGGCTTGATGCCGCGCCCTTTCGCCGTCTTGTAGAACTCCACGGCCCCGAAGAGGTTTCCATGGTCGGTCAGGGCGCACGCGTCCATTCCCAGTTTCTCGCAGCGGTCGAGCAATTGCGGCAGCGTGTTCAGGCCGTCGAGGATGCTGTAATCCGAATGCACATGCAGATGAACGAAATCAAAACTCATTTCACCTCAGCCACTCCAGTAACATGTTTAATGCCGTTTCTGCGGTCCGCCGCTTGATGTTTTCGCGATCGCCGGAAAAACAACATCGCTGCACGCGCGTTTCATCCGCGCGTGACACCGCAATATAGACCAGGCCGACCGACTTCTCCGCGGTGCCGCCGCCCGGACCTGCAATGCCCGTTGCCGCAAGCGCATAATCACTTTGGAAAAGCCCTCGCGCGCCCTCCGCCATCGCCTGTGCGGTCGCCTCGCTGACCGCGCCGTCCCGAAGCAGGGTCTCCTCCCCCACCCCCAACACCGTCATCTTCGCCGCATTAGAGTATGCCACCACTCCGCCCAGGAAAACCGCCGAGGCGCCCGGCACATTGGTGATGCGGTGTGCAATCAAACCGCCGGAGCATGATTCCGCCACGGCCAATGTCGTGCGTGATGCCGCCAATCGGCGCACGATTACTGTTTCAAGAGGTTGCATCGGATCTTCGTTTCACGTTATACAGGCTGCCACACTACAGAGCCGGGAAGAATATGCACACCTCAGTACCGCTCAACGCGAATGAGTATACAATATATTGACATTTGATACGGCGATGCCTCAATTCAACCGGACCAACAAGTGCGTCGCATAGGTAATCGCCGATGCTGAACTCAAATCCGCTGCCCAATCTTGTATACGCATTTACGTTGCGCGATGCTTAGCACCGGAGCACGCTCTGGGGCAAGCGAAGATATCCGCGAATACCGTAAAAACAGAAATCCGAATTGAATTGGCCATTTTTCCAAGCAAATCCAGGGGACAAAAACATTGCCAGAGATCTAAAACTTGGGTATACTATTGACAACAGAGCGGAGCAATGGCCTGTCGGCCGCACAGAAACGTTGTTGTCCCGGACTGTGGGAGATCATGCACATCCGCCAGATAATGTTGGATCTTGCCATACTGGTTGCGCTGCTGTGCGGCGTGATGCCGGGCCTTCATGCGGAGCCTGCCGACAAGACAACCGTGGCGGCGAAGCCCAAGACAGCGCAGTCGCGTTCACTGCATCAGTTCATGGATCGCGAGGGCAGCGTCACCTTCACCAACCGTCCGGACAAGTATCGCCACGACCGGCGCTTTGTCGAAGTGGACATCAAGTACCAGCCCATCGAAGTGCCGCAGCAGTATCGCAATAAGGCGGTGACGGATTACTCGAGCGCCAGCATTCGCGAACTCATTCGGCGCTACGCGACCCATTACGGCGTGGAAGAAGACCTGGTGTATGCGGTCATCAAGGTGGAGAGCAATTTCAACGTGGCGGCGGTATCAAGCAAGGGCGCGTGCGGATTGATGCAGTTGATGCCCGGCACCGCCGCCGAGATGGGCGTGACAAGCATTTTCGATCCGGCGCAGAACATCGCCGGAGGCACACAATATCTCGCGAAAATGCTGGAACTGTTCAAGGGGGACACGCGGCTCGCGCTCGCCGCCTACAACGCCGGCCCCGGCGCGGTGAAGCAACACAATGGCATTCCCCCCTATGCGGAAACCCAGGCATATGTGCGCAATGTACTGGCGCATACGCGCCGGTTCAAGAGCGGCGGGTCGCGGATCATCACTGGCGAACTCAGTCACCTGAGTTACCACGCGCCGTCGCCCGTGCGTCCCACACCGGCGCAGTCCCAGCGATACACGGTGCATTTCAAGAGCGGCCTGACCCAGCCCGCCGACCGGGTGACCGATCAAGACCCGTATTACTATATCGAGTATGGTCGCCGGGTCTATCCCGTCCGCAAAGACCTTGTAGCCCGGATCGAATCGCCCACCTGATGGCTGGTATCCGCGGCCCCGGGAGAGATGCGACATTTTATCGGGACTCATTGTTTTCCAGAATCGGTTGTTAAGCAAATGAAAGACCATGCCCAGAATCCTTGAAAAACCTGTTGAATCATGATCATGATAATGCGGCGGGATTGTTCCATATGCAGACCTCTCCGCGGGAATCTCTGAGACATCATTGATCTCTGTACCAGGGGGGCCTGTTTTGTTCCCCCTCACCCCACCCCTCTCCCAGCGGGAGAGGGTGTATATGGCGAAACGTGAGGAACGCTGTTGCTCCCTCTCCCTGCGGGAGAGGGGTGCGGTGAGGGGGTAGCGCATGGTCGAATTGCAGGCTGTTGCTCCCTCTCCCTGCGGGAGAGGGGTGGGGTGAGGGGAAGAAGTATGGGGGCGCTTGGGGACCTATATTAGTTGCGTGCGTCACGTTCTGCAAAAGAGGCCATGGTGCCCCTCCAGTTCATGCGGCGTCCGGGCGATTAAATCTCATCATCTTCTCATGTTCCTCCGGAATGTCCATATTGAGGTACCGTGTGGCCTCAATTCAATCTTCATGTATCTCGATGGCCAAGGCTCGTATCAGCCTCAGGCAACCGGCCTCGTTGGGGAAGATGCGCACGACGTGGGTCCGTCGTTTGATCTCCTCGTTGACCCGCTCCAGCATGTTCGTGGACTTCATGTGTCAGTGATGCTGCTGCGGCAGCCGATAGAAGGCAAAGGTTTCCTCAATATTGGATTCAGCCCATTCACAGAGTTTGGAGTACCGTGCCTGCCATTTCCGTAGCCAGGCCGCGAGATCGCGCCGGGCTTCCTCAGGGGTGCGCCGCTCGTAAATCCAGCGCAGATCCGTCATGCAGTCGTCGTCCGCTTTTCGCGGAAGATAATCGAGCGCGTTCCGCAGGAAATGCACGTAGCAGCGCTGCCAGACCGCTTGCGCAAATGTTTCACCGATGGCCTTCTTAAGCCCTTCGTGGTCGTCGCTGACAATGAACTCTACGTCCCGCAACCCGCGTTCTTCAAGCCGAATCAGGAAGTCCCGCCAACTGTTGCGGCTTTCCCGGTTGGCCAGATCGACCCCCAAAACGCAGCGACGGCCGTCCGCGTTGATGCCGATCGCCACCAGAACGGCGCGGCTGCGAATCACGCCGTCTTCACGCACCTTCTCGTAACGCGCATCCAGCACCAGGTACGGATAAGACTCCTCTTCAACGACTTCGTGATATTCTGCTTTCCAGGCATGGTGCTGGCACCTTATTGATTTGTTGTGAGCAAATTTCCGAGATCGTCATGCCCTCTTTTTGCAGAACTTGTGAAGCATAACCTTCGGCGCTTTGGCTGAACAGAGCGAAGTGCTTTGGAAAACCCAGCCAAAACGCCGAACAGACGGCGCACTCCACATCAGCGCCAATCCTTATGGAGACCACATTTAAAGTACATGCATTGAAGTGAACTGGCCGGCTGATTGCGTTTGTATGCAGCATTCCGTCATCGTGGAAACAACGGATTCATACCCGCCGCCATCGTCTTGAGCCGTTCTGTTTCTTCGGGGGTGATGGGCGTGAGGTTGTGGCAGAGGGCGAGGGTCTTGCGATAGAGGTTTTCATCGCCGGGCGGCAGTACGCTCACGACATCCTGGCTCAGCGCCCAGCGCAGCGCGAGCGACGCCTCTACGGGGTCTTCGATGGGCTGGTACCAGCACTTTGCGCAGCGGTCTTCGCGTGGGACGCTTTCGGGCCAGCGCTGCCGCGCCATGGCCTTGAGCGATATGCATGGGACGCCTTTTTCCCTGGCTTTTGCCAGCACTTCCTGGCCGAAGTTTCCTGCATAGTACGAGACATAACTGACCGGGAAATAGAAGAAATCGTAGTCGTAGCGGTCCATGGCGGCGAGCGCGGCTTCGGTGGAATGGGCGGAAAAGCCCAAGAACCGGATTTGGCCGGCCTTCTTTTTCTCGATGAAGAACTCCATGGCGCCGCCAGCGGCGAAGGCGGGGTCCACGTCGCGGTCCAAATGCTGAATGCCGTGGAACAGGTACATGTCGAAATAGTCTGTACCCAGGATTTCGCAGGATTTATTAAATTCGGCTTCGGCTTCCTCGCGCGTGCGCAGGCGGGTTTTTGTCGCGAGGATGATGTCCTTGCGGTGTTGGCGCAAGGCCGGGGCAAGCATGACCTCCGAATCGCCATAAGAGGCAGCAGTATCAAAGAAATCAATGCCCATGTCGAGGGATTCGCCGACCGCGCGGTCCACCGCTTCCGGTGTGTTGTCCCGCGCCACGAGACCGCTGAACCCGATGACGGGCAAGGTCAATCCTGTGCGGCCGAGGGGACGTCTGGGCAGGACATTGATTGCGCCGGTCCTCTCCCCCGCTGCTCTTGGCATGCCGCCGGCAAACCAGGCGGCCGATGTGGCCAATGCGCCGATAAATGTGCGTCGTTTCATCGCGTATTCCTCCGTATCGGCCTTTGTCCGGGGTGATATGACGCGCCCGGAGGTATTATGGCACAATCCCAGGGTGAAGAACATCGCGCCATGATGAAATTTCCATTGGGGTAAACAATTTTTTGCCAACGCGGATTCCAAAGTTTTGTGAAAATCGGCAAAGAAAGGAGAGACGCCATGCGGACAAGCCAATGTTTCTGTGTGACCGGGGTATTGCTGTGCCTTGTATTGCACGCTGCCTTTGCCGCACCGGAAACAGATGCGACTGGTTCCTTGTGGTGGGTGTATATCGGCACCTACACCGGCGGTGACAGTGAGGGGATTTACCTGCTGCATTTTGACGCGGAAAGCGGGCTGCTGGAAAAGAAGGGGCTGGCATGCGCCGTGGAGAACCCGTCGTTTCTCGCGCTGCATCCCTCGAAGCCGCTGCTGTATGCGGTGGGGCAGATGCGGGACGCCGATGGCCAGGTTGGCGGCGCAGTGAGCGCTATTGCCATCAATCCCGGCGATGGCCGCCTTGTGTTGCTGAACACCCAGTCCTCCGTTGGACGCGGGCCGTGCCATGTCGCCGTGGACCCGTCGGGCCGCCATGTTGCCGTGGCCAATTACAGCGGGGGAAGCGTCGCTGTGTTGCCCATTCTGGAAGACGGTCGCTTGGGAGAAGCCGCGTGCCATATCCAGCACGAAGGTTCCAGCGTCCATCCGCAACGTCAGCAGGGGCCCTTTGCGCATTCCGTCACCTTCGACGCCGCAGGCCGCTTTCTCTTCGCCGCGGATCTTGGCGCAGACAAGATATTCGTTTACCGCTTCGATGCGGAACGCGGCGTCTTGGAACCGAACGATCCCCCGTCGGCGACGCTTGCGCCGGGGGCTGGACCGCGTCATTTCGCCTTTCATCCCACGGGGCGCTTCGCCTTTACGGTGAACGAACTCGACAATACGGTCACCGCTTTCTCCTATGACGCGACGATGGGCCGGCTGGATACCCTTCAGAGCATCGGTACGCTCCCCGAGGATTTCGCGGAACAGAACACCACCGCAGAAATCCGGGTGAATCACTCGGGCCGTTTCCTTTATGCCTCCAATCGCGGGCATGACAGCATCGCCGCGTTTGCGATTGACCAGGAAACCGGCCGCCTCACCGCGCTTGGCCAGACTCCGACGGGGGGGCGCACCCCGCGCAATTTCAATCTCGATCCCTCAGGCCGTTTTCTGATCGCCGCCAACCAGGCGACGAATAACGTCGTGGTATTTCGGATCGATCAGGACAACGGCACGCTTGAAGCAGCGGGGCAGGAAGTTGCAGTGCCGACGCCGGTCTGTGTTTTGTTTGTAAAGCCGGTGAAGCAAGGGCGGTGAAAAGTGCCTTGGGGATGCCGGATGGAAGATACGGTCTCGACAGGGAAGGAATGAGAAATGGGTACAGTGAAGAACAAGGTGATGGGCATTATATGCTTGTTGGTTTGCGTTTCGCTTTCGTCTCCGGCGGATATGTTGTTATATGCGCCGCGCCATGCGGATGCGCGCGTGGAGAAGGAACAGGCGCGCGCGCGCATTCTGCGGGCGCGGGGCGAGGTTGAAGCATGTCTGGTGGTGCGACCCCGCCGCGATGGCGAACCCGCCGATGTCAGCATCACCCCCACGACCAACACATGGAATCTGGCGGATTATGTCGGCGTGTCGTTTGACTTGGAGAATCCCGGTGACGCGCCGTTGCCGGTCACGTTGATTGTCGAGAGTCTCGATGAGGCCGGAAAATCCATGCGCGCCCGGCTTTCAACCACCTTGCGCGCCAAATCCCATCAGGGAATCCCCCTTTTCTTCCACAGCAGCAACGCTGGACCGTATTGGGGGATGCGCGGGATTCCGGTTTATGGCCCGCTGAGCATGGTGGCTTTCCCGGAGTCCGCGACGAACGTCGCCCCGCTGCGCGTGGCGCGGATCACGGTGCGCCTGGACCGCGCCGGCAAAGATGCCCAGATGTGCCTGCAAGGCGTCCATGCGTTCACGGCGGACAGCCCGCGCGCGCGCCTTGTGCCGCATCCCTTCGTGGATGCGTTTGGTCAATACATACACGCGGACTGGCCGGGCAAGGCGCATGATGAATCGTGCCTCAAAGCGATGGCTGCGCGGGAGGACGCGGTGCTGCGTGAAGCGCCCGGTCTGTCCGGGCGCGACGCCTATGGCGGCTGGGCCGACGGGCCAAAACTGGAAGCGACGGGACGGTTCCGCACGGAGCAGGTGAAGGGCAAGTGGTGGCTGGTGACGCCCGACGGCCATCTGTTTTTTTCGCTGGGGGTGAACTGTGTGCGTGAAGGCGACGACACCTTTGTTGACGGACGCGGCGACTGGTTTGAATGGGTACCCCAGCCGGGGGAGGCGTTCAGCGAGTTCCTGGGGCGTCACGAACCGGTCCACAGCATGGCGGAAGCCATCGGGGGTGGCGGCGTCTGTTTCAATTTTCACGCGGCCAATCTCAAACGCATCTACGGCGATGCCTGGCAGGAAGCACTCCGCGACCGGGCGGCGCATCGCCTGAAAGCATGGGGCTTCAACACAATCGGGATGTGGTCGCGCGGGGATGTGCTGGAACAGAGCGGCATCCCGTTCGTGGTGACCGCAGGGTCGCGCAGCGACCGCGTCGTGGCGGGCAGCACCGGCTACTGGGGCAAGATGATTGATGTCTTTGACCCGTCCTTTGTCGAAAAAACCGAAGCGTCCATTGCGTCGGTGGCGGAAAAATTCCGGGAGAACCCGCTGGTCATCGGCTACTTTGTGGACAACGAGTTGTCGTGGTCCGGCGTTCCACAGGGCGTATTGGCCAGCCCGCCGGACCAGCCCGCACGCATCGCATTCATCGAAGATTTACAACGGCGCTACGAAACTATCGAAATGATCAACGCCGCCTGGGGCGTCAACGCGACGGATTGGAATGAACTCCGTGCGCCCGTCAAACTGACCTCACAAAGCCTGGAGGACCTGGGGGCCTTTGAATACAGATTCGCCCGGCATTACTTCGACACCGTTGCCGCCGCGTTGCGCAAGCATGCGCCGGGGCAGTTGTATTTGGGCTGCCGCTTGACGCCGATGTATGCGCCCAGAAACGTCGTGCGCGCCTGTGCGGAAGTCGTGGATGTAATCAGCATCAACGCCTACGCTTCGGAAATCGCCCAGGACCGCATGATCGAGTACGGCAAGCCCGTCATCATCGGGGAATTCCACTTCGGCGCGTTGGATCGCGGCATGTTTCACACCGGGCTGGTGGCGTCGGAAGATCAGCAGGACCGCGCCCGGAAGTATGTGCGTTACGTGGAAAGCGTCGCGGCGAATCCCGTCTTTGTCGGCTGTCATTGGTTTCAATACATGGATCAGCCATTGACCGGCCGGACGCTGGACGGAGAAAACTATGCGATTGGACTTGTCAGCGTCGTGGACGCGCCGTATGCCGAGTTGACCGATGCCGCCACGGAACTGCACCAACGCCTCTATGTGGAACGTTATGGAAACATGAAATGACGACACCGCGCATCTTCGCAATGCAGTCAGAAATTCCTGGTCTACGTACAGCGGGCAGGCATTACGGTATGTTGTCGGTTGTATTGTGGATAACAGGGGCATGTGCCATGGCTTCAGACACGGAACTGGACAACGGAACGATCCGGCTGCATCTTGGCGCGAATCGGGAGGGTGTTCCCTGCATCTTGTCGGCGCTATGGGCCGATACCGGCGAGACCGTTTTTACGAACGCCGCCGATAACCACGCTTGGGAAGCGTGGTTGCCCGAAGCGTTTCTGCCCGCGGGTGGGCCGGCCACGGCGTGGCGCGTGGAAGAGGACCCGCATTTCCTCCACGCGACAAGTTCGTGCGCCATGAACGGCGGATTGCAGGCGACATGGATGGTGGAACTGTTTCGAGAGGGTGCTTTGTTCCGCGCGTGGATACTTCTGGAAAACATTGGCGACGCGCCGTGTGAGGTTTCCCGGCTGCCGGCATGGAACGGCGTGTGGCATGCTCAAAAAGCAGCATGGCTGCGTTATTGGCGATCATTATCTTTTGAAACCGTGGAAATATCGTTGGATGGGTCGGACATAACCCTGGGAAGCCGCCTTCACAGTTCCGACGAAATCGAAGACGGCGTGAACCCCTATTGGATTTGGGGCGGGGATGCGGGGCGCATTTATTTCGCGTTGTCCTGGTGCGGCGGATGGCGGGCGCATTTGAACTCCGGAAACGACGGTCAGGAACTGGATTTTCGGATTTTTTTGCCGCCGGAAGAAACCCAGTTGACTCTGCTTCCGGGCGAATCCATCACCGGGCCGGTATTGCAGGTTTTTTTCACCCGCGAAACGAACGATCGCGAATGCCGCGCCGCGTGGATGCGGCAGCGGGCGGCGCTGGGACGTGTCCTCTATGGCGGCCCCGGCCCCTGGTATCCGTTTGCATACAATAACTGGTACACAACCCGTTTCGACGTGACGGAATCGTTTCTGCGGCGGCAGATGGAGGCGCTCGATCCATTTGGGTTCGATGTGTTCATCGTGGATGCGGGCTGGTACGCGGCCGTAGGGCAATGGGAACCCGACCCGGACAAATACGATCCCGGCGCTTTCGAGAGCATCCTGGCGGCCATCCGGGAAAAGGGCATCATGACGGGCATATGGTCATGTCCGCAATTCATCAGAGCGACTGCAGACGCGTTGCCGCCGGAGGCGGAGCAGCCGCCCTTCTACCGGAAATTCATTGACGGCTATCTGCTGGACTACGCAGGCATGGACTTTACGCGCCACCTGCTTGATCATGTGCAGGCGCTGCGCGACCGCTACGGCGCGGGCTGGTGGAAATACGACCAGGATTTCTTTGTCGCCCGGACGCGCCATGGCGTAGCCAAGAACGTTGTCGCGTTGCAGGGCGCATTGCTTGCCGTGCGCAAGGCTCACCCCGACCTTTACATGGAGAACTGCCAGAGCGGCGGACGCATGATCAACGAATTCACTGTTTTGATGACGCAGAATCAGTGGATACGGGACGGCGGCGGCACCGGCCCCGCGCATGCGCGTTCAAACCTGAGCGAGGCGCTCGGCGCGTTGGAATTCATGCCGCCGTGGACGGTGAACCGCTGGACGAATAACCCGGACCGCAATGATCCCAGAGATGATGAATTCACAAAACGCTACTGCCGCAGTGCGATGGCCGGCACTTGGGGACTGGCAGCCGACCTGCCGAAAATCACCGAGCGCCAGCGGGCGACCATCGTGCGCGAAGCCGCCCACTACCGCCGCTTGAATGCCCTGAAAACCGATTGCCGCTATGACGTGCTGCATCCAAGCCGCGCGGCGAAAGCCGCAGGCGTGGTCTATTACGACGCGGCAGGCCGCCAGGCGGCTGTACTGCTGCTGCGCTGGAACGCCAAAGGTGCGTTCATACCGCCGGTCCGGCTGGAGGGCCTGCTTGCAGACGCCGTATATCGTGTGGAAGACGTGGATACCGGCGAAACGCGGGAGATTTCAGGCGCTGTTTTCTGGAAGGAAGGACTGGGCATCGCTTTCGACAAAGGGCGTCAATCGGCGTTGGTATTTGTCGAGGCTGTCGGGCAATAGAACAGTCATCGTTGTGCATATATGGCAATGAGACCTACATCGGGTGTTGCGCGCGTTAACCGGGCGGACATCGTGCAGGGGCTGCGGTCCTTGGGAGTGCGGCCGGGTGACGGCGTATTCGCGCACACATCGCTGAGCGCCTTCGGCTGGGTGGAAGGCAACGCCGAGGCGGTGTGCGATGCGCTGCTGGACGCCGTGGGGCCGAATGGCACTGTCGCCGTGCCCACATTCACCTGGCATCTTTACCACGATCAGGAGCAGGTGGTCTTCAACGTGCGCAAGGACCCCACGGACAACGGGGCCGTGCCGGAGGCGTTCCGGCGTCGCCCGGAGGCGCTGCGCAGCGACCACGTCTGTCATTCCATCGCGGCGATCGGCCCGCGCGCCGACGACCTCATGGGCGACGGCGTGCGCCCCTTCGCCGAGGGCAGCAGTATGCACCAGTTGTATGTACACGACTGCTGGTGCCTGTTGCTGGGCTGCGGTTTTCATGCCTGCACCGCGCTGCACATCGCTGAGGAACTGACCCAAGTACCGTATCGCTACTACCGCCATTTTCGCGGTTCTTCGGTCATTCGCGCGGATGGGCATGTCGTGCCGTCAAAGGCTTTGGAATTCCTCCTGTATCGCCCCTATCACAACGATTTCCAACGGATGGGACGCGTTTTCGATCAGGCGGGGCTGTTGCGCACGGTTCGGGTTGGCGCGGCGCGGGTCCACTGCATCAAAATCCGCGCCATTGTTGATCTCGCGCTGGAACTGCTGCACAAGGATATCGGGGCGTTGCTCTGCGAAGAATCGCGCCGTTATCTGGCCGATGCGCCGCCGGGCGCCTCACGATAAACCGTTCGGGTCCCGTTGTTTCTTGCTGTTCTCCTTGGAATACCCCGCCATGCGACTGAAGGCGACGTCTGCAAAAAGGCGCAACCCGGCGACTGTGGAAACCTTGCGCGCCACCCGTTCCAGTTCCAGGAAAAACTCGCGCCGCACCACCGCATCCGACACCTCGCCCTCCTCGTGCACCGCCAGCAACCGGTGAATGGCGTACAACCCGAAGACGAAAGAAATCAGGAAGATAAAATCAAGGCCGTGGATTTGTATCGCTGAAAACATGATGTCCAGCGGCTGCTGCATATCTTCGTAATGCCAGTGGAAATCAATGCTGATGGCATGCCGCTCGAAAGTGTCCGCCGCCAGACCGGCAAGTACCGGGGCGACGCTCGCCGCGATGCCCTGCACGAGGGCGCTCACCGCGAGATAAGGCGTCGCCTCGCCGCGCGGCGCGCGCAGTAAGGTCAGATTGTTGGCCGCCAGCCCCACCCCGGCGGTCGCAATCCCCGCCAGCACGTGAAAGATCAATACAAGCACCATGGCCGCCTCGATTCCCCATGATGACATCAGAGGCCACAGCAGCAGGCAAAAGAAATAAAGCGGAACGGTGACGCTCAGCACGGATTTATTGTTGAATCGATCAGCGATACGGCCCCAGATGCTGAATGATGCGATATTCATGACCTGACTCAGCACCGACAGGCCCAGCAGCCACGTCATGTTCAGTTCCATCCGCCGGAGCATATACACGGCGAAGAAGGGTCCGGATAAATTGGTCGCGAAAGCCCACGCGCCGAGAAAGAACGTCAGATCGCGGAAAGCGTGGTCCTTGAACGGCCGCGACAGCACCGCACGGAATCCGTGGCCGCCGGGCGGCGCCATCTTCGGCTCCGGGATGACGCCCAGCGCGTAGACCCCCGCGAACCCCGCCAGCGCGCCCAAGGCATAAATAATGCTGTACGCCCCCATCGCGTTTCCGAACACCGCACGGTAGGCGTCCACCCCCATCCCCGCCAGCAGGCTCACCGATGCGCCTGCCGCGGTCGCGAACATCATCCGTTTGCTGAAGAACCCCGTCATCACTGGATCGGGAATGACATCGCGTATCCATGACGCGAACGCGCAACTGGTGATTGCGCTCAATCCGAAATAGACCATCAGGCAACCCGTGAATGCAGGAATGCGCAGCCCTTCCGGGACCCATAGCGGAATGCCGGCCACCACAATCCAGACGCTCCTCGCCACCAGCGCCGTGCCCACCGTCAGCGCCTTGCGCAGGCCAGTCCGCTCCACCAGAAAAATCGCGGGTATCTGAATGATTTGGGAGAGCGGCCCAATAGCCCCCAGAAGACCGATTACCACGTTCGGCGCGCCCAGCAGCACCGCGAACGCGATCATGAACGGCCCCATCGTCAGCGCCACCATCATCTGCCCGAAGACGGCGTCCATGTGCAGCATTCTCAGCCCGCGGTGAATTTCCCGGTCTTCCAACTGTTCTTTCGGCAATAACCAGTGCGGCATGGTCCTCGTCAATCCATGAGATGAAAGCCTTGGTCCCATCCAACCCCGTGAAGACAATTTTGCGTCGCACTTCAGGAGGATGCGTGCACGAGGGAGGCGGTGATGCCGCCCAGACAACCGGCAAGCATATTATATCCCGGAGTCATCGTGTTGGCTCAACAGGCTTCCCCCGTGTCAATACTCCTCGTTGCACCGCTTACGCGGTGCAACGCACGCTTGAGGCGTTCCGCGCCGGGGAATGACTGAGGCATTCCCGTGAAGCGCGGCGTCGCATGCGGCAACGCGGGGGCGTCGCCGTGGCGCCTTACACCGCAGTAGCGGTGTAACGAGGGGGCCAGGATTTCATATTACATCGAATACATGGTACACTGCCCGTCATGCGGATAGGTTTCCGCATTCCGATGACGGGAGAGGGATATTTGTCATTCAATTTTGAGGAGAGTGGTTATGCGCATGAAAGGGTTTACATTGATTGAACTGCTGGTGGTCATCGCGATTATCGGAATTCTGGCGGCCATTCTGCTTCCGGCGCTGGCGCGGGCGCGGGAGGCGGCGCGGCGGTCCGCCTGTCAGAACAACCTGAAACAGGTCGGGCTGATGCTGAAGATGTACGCCAATGAGGCCAAGGGAGAGAAATTCCCAACCCTGCAGGTGGAACGCGGCGCCCAGAGCAATACCATCTGCGTGGCCAATTTCGATGCTTCGATACGCGCCAGCGTGGTTTACCCGGAATACATGACGGATTTGGCCACGTTGGTTTGTCCATCCGACGCCGATGGAAAAAGCAGTTTCTCCAACGGGCGCTGGAACATCAACAACAATCCATCTCTGGGCTTTTGGCCCTGCGATGTGGACGCGCTATCCTACGCGTATCTTGGCTGGGCCTTGCTGGACCGGCATATTCTGAATGAGGGGGTTGACCCCAACAAAGAAGGCGTCTTTACCCTTAATGATTTCCAACCCGGCCTGATAGCGCAACTGGTGTTGCTGTATGCCCAAATTGACCCCATCCTTAATCAGGCCCAGCCGGAAGGCATTCCAATTATTGCCGCCGCGGCCGACAAGGACATTGGCCCCTATCAGAGCCTATATGGCCGGCAGGCGACTGTTTACCGTCTTCGCGAGGGCATCGAGCGGTTTATGATAACCGACATCAACAATCCGGCGGCGGCGGCCCAGGCACAATCCGAAATTCCGATTATGTGGGACAACATCAGCCCGAACGTCAAAGACTTCAACCATGTTCCCGGCGGCGGCAACGTGTTGTTCATGGACGGTCACTGTGAGTTTATTCGCTATCCCGGCAAAACGCCGGTCAGCAAGGCATATACCGCCATCATCAGCCTGGCCACGACGGGTGAACTGCCGTTTTAGGCGCTTCGCGAGCCATAGGGTCTGCAAGGTTCTTGAAAACCTCTCAGACCTGTGAGCGTATCCGTGTCATAGGAAGGCTCCCCGGACGGCTGTGGGCTGTCCGGGGAGTATTGATTCCAGAGGACGCAACGCCATGTTCGGTTTCCTGAGAAAGCGTCGGCAGGCGCAGTTGCGGGCGCAGCCCTTTCCCGACACATGGGCCGCGGAATTGATTCGCCGGGCGCCGTATTATGCGCGGCTGCCGGAGGAACAGCGGCGCGCGCTGCAGGGGCACATGCACGTGTTCCTGGAGGAAAAGCGCTTTGAAGGTTGCGGCGGCTTGGCAGTCACCGACACGATGCGGCTTGTTATCGCCGCTTATGCGTGTGTGCTGAATCTGGGTTATGGCGATGACGCTGCCTGTTATCCCGGCCTGCACAGCATTCTGGTCTATCCCGACGCGTTCCAGGTCAATCCAAGGGAGCATGAGGAACTTGGCGTGGTGGTGGAAGATGCGGATGGTTTCGAGGGCGAGTCGTGGGATGTGGGCGCGGTGATTCTTTCCTGGCGCGATGTGCAGCGGGACATGCAGGCGTTCAACGGTCGAAACATTGTTTTTCACGAATTCGCCCACCAAATCTACCATCACGGCGGACTGATATGGGAAAGCCGCGCAGCGGCGCGACAATGGGCGGATGTATTCATGCGGCATTATGAGCGGCACTGCGTGGAGGTGGAACGGCGCAAGCCGCTTTTATTTGACGAATACGGCGCAGAAAATCCCAGCGAATTCTTTTCCATTGTGACCGAAGCGTTTTTCGAGCGCCCGGCGGCATTTCTCCGGCATTATCCCGAATTTTACGAAGAAATGCGACGGGCCTACAGGCAGCATCCGGCATCTTATTTTCGGCCGGAGGAATTTGGCGGCAAGGTTTGAGATGGTCCCGGAGGGAATCCGGCGAACCGTTTCACGGGTGTTATAATGTCTGCGTTGCATAGAGAGAAAGACAGCAAGGACAAGAAGGACGAGGAGGATGGCGAGGATGGCGGGGATGGCAAGGGCGGCAAGAGCGACAGCGATGTTGATGCAGGCGAAGGCCGTGCGGGGCGTAATCGAAGATGGAGGCATCCGGAAATGGGCTGGTTGATTCAATGCAAAGCGTATGTTACAACCACCTAGCAAGCGTACAGGGGAGAAATGCGGCATGACGGATCGGGACAGACAGGAGATGCAGGCGGGCGATCCGCGATTGATCGTGCAGTGGGCGCGGCGTTACGCCAAAAGCCGCACCATCTCCTTCTTGGTGCAGTGGGTCTTCATCGTGGCGATGGTCGTCTGTATCGGCATCGCGGCCAGCCTGACGAATATGGCGTACAAGGGCGGCAATATGGTGCTTTTCACCATCTCCGTCGTCGCCATGTCGTTGGCCATTCTGGCGTTCACATGGTTTTCCATGTCCCGTTGGGGCGGGGAACTGATCTGGCAGATCACGCAGTGGTTGTATGGCGAGGAGGGCTATGTGGCGTATTTGGGGGACCGCGATAACGGCCCGACGCCGTGGTGGCTGACGGCGCTGGGTGGTGGGTTGGTGGTGTACCACCTTGCGGGAGCGCTTCTGGTCAGTTTCAACTATCTCCAACTGAAGTACATGCAGCCGTTTTCCGCGGCCTATATGGTGCCGTTTCTCGCAATCATGATTGTCTATCAGCAGTTGGGTTTCTGGGCCTGGGTGTGGCCGGTGCTCTACGCATTGCACGGGGCATTGCTTGTCGCCGGTGTGCCGATTGCCTTCACGGGCCAGTGGCAGTTGCTGAACATGGTGGTGCCGGTTTTCGGTTATGGTCTCGCCGCGATAGTGGTCGGCCATATCTACAGCCGTTTTGCGCTGAAGCAGTTGCAGCGCGTGACGCGCAGCGGGCTTCCCGGAGAGACGGAAACGCCGCCGCCTTCCGAGGATGACACACCATGACGGATCTGGATCGAACCATTCATGAGCCGGCGCGGTTGCGCATCCTGACGATCCTTACCGGGGTGGATGTGTCTGATTTCAACTTTCTGCTCACGGCGCTGGGCTTGACCAAGGGAAATCTTTCCTCCCACATGGACAAACTGGAGAAAGCCGGCTATGTAAAGGTGACGAAGAGTTTCAATGGCCGGGTGCCGCACACGGAGTTTTCGATCACCGAGGAAGGCCGCGCCGCTTTGAATCAGTACTGGGAAAACCTGGACGCTATTCGTTCCCTGAAGCCGCCGCAGGAACCGTAACATGGCCTCGCGGGGTGGCGCGCGCGGGAGACCGGCTACAACAGAATTTGAAGACCTTCGGTCGGGGTGTGTAACTGAGGTCAAGCGCGCGCGGATCGGCGATACGACAATTTGATCACGAGGATTTCCAGCGCCAGTGTGCGATCCACTCCCGTCGTCCGAAGCAGAAAATGCGTGTCGGTGATGACGCGCATGGCGTCTTTGAGTTTCCCTTGAGGGAATTTGTGGGCCAATTGTGAAACTTTATTGCGGACGTTGGGTTTCATGTTGCGTGCGGTGTTGTTCGCCACGCGGTAGGCGCTCTCGAAAAGCCACTGGATGGTGCCCATGATTTCATCCGGTGATTTGCCATACTCCATGATCTGGCGCAGGGCGCGCAGCGCCTTTTCCGGAGAAGAGGCCGCAATGGCGTCGGTCATGTCCCAGACGGATTCCTCGGCCACATCGCTGCACGCGGCGACCACGTCCTCAGGCCGTATTCTCGCAGCGGCTCCTACATAGGTGGTCACCAGTTGGACCGCGTTATTCACATCGCTCAGATAATTGCCCGCGCGTTTCAGCAATTCATTCACGGCGTCTTGATCAATGCTTTTTTGGTGTCTCTTCACCGCATCCTGCACCCATCGCTCCAACGCGGGCTGGTCCAGTTGCGGACAATTCACAGCCAGTCCTTTTTCCCGAAAACTTTTGTAAAAGCGCTTGCGCGCGTCGGCGCGCGAAGCGATCAGCATGAGCACGGCGCTGTCGGAGGGGTTCCTGACGTATTCAATGAGGGGTTCGAGCAAAGAACCTTTTTCGCCTGACATCCGGTCGTAGCGCTCGGCGTTGCGCACAAGGATAAAGCGGCGATCTCCCAGCAACGACATGGTCCGCGCTTCATCCACAATGGCGGGGATGGGCGTTTCATCGGCGTAGAAAACGGTGAAAACCAGGTCGTGCATGCCTTCCGGGATACACACTTTGACGATGCGGTCCACGGCCTCTTCCACCAGGAAGGAATCCCATGGTTCCCTGCCGAAGGGCGGGTTGCCCGGCGCAAAGAGAATGACCGGGGGCAGGGGATGTTTGCCGATTTGCGCCAGAAATTCAAGGATGTGCATGCAATCACCAAGGTTCGATGGCGCGGTAAAAAATATCGGAGGCCAATTGCTCGAGCGCTTCCGAGGCCGCCCGGTTTTCCTCTTCGCTGGAGAAGGAACGCACCGTGGGCAGGAATACCTCGGCATTGCCCCTGAGCCGGTCCGCGGTTTCGCCCGCAGCGCGCGTGTAGAAAGTAGTCTCCCCTGCCATCAAGGGTTCCTGCCAGAGAATTTCTCCAGTATGCCGGTCTGTCATCCGCACCGCCGCCGTGATGATCAAGACAAACTGGGTGATACGGTCAAAGCGGTCGTAGGTCATCCCGCGGAGTTTATAATCCAGAATGGCTCCCTCGAGCAGTAGATCGGCGTTGTCTTCGCTGACCACTTTCAGGCGCCCGTCATGGACGAACTTGCGCACGAGTGCGTTGGTGAGCGGCGCCTGGAGGTCATACTCACGCGAGACATCATAGAACGGGGAAACGGCGATGGTCCGGTACTTCTGGTCCAAGGTGCTGCGGGTGGTGTAGCCGCAACTCCCACACAGTAACGCCACGCAGATCGCCGCCGGCCACAAGATCGTCCGCATCATGGGATATTTCTCCGACGCAGATCAGAAATCTCCCGCCGGGCATCCGTCTCCACGACGGGGTTTTCCTGAAGCCATTCTGCTGCGCGGGCGGACGCCTTGGTGTCGGCGTATTGGTCTACCAGCAGTTGATGATAGATGCGGGCGGAGTCGAACTCGCGCCGCTTTACATGGAATTGGGTCACCTTGAGGCGTTGTTGGGCGATCTTCTCGCGCACCTCCCCGCGTATCTCCCGCAGATCCCCCACGCGTTCATCTGTGGGATACCTCGCGAGGAAATCGTCAATGGCGCGCACGGCAAGTTCGCTGGGCGTCTGATCGTAGTCGGGAGGATAGGACGCCTTGTAGTAACTCATCGCCAAGCCGTGGCACGCTTCGTTCACCCACTCCGAATTGCCGTAATCTTCGATAACGCGGCGGTATTCAAATGCGGCTTCCAGGTATTCCTTCCGCGCATAGTGACACAGTCCCAGTTTGTATTGCGCTTCGGCGGCCTCCAGGGTAAAGGGTTGATTTTCGATGACCATGGAATAGACCTGGATGGCTCTTTTCAGCGGCCGCTTGCGCAGGGGAATCCACCATCGGTTCTGCCGCTTGAGTCCTTTCTGATAAAGGCTGTCGCCGATTTCGTATTGGAGTGCAATGGCCTCGCTGTACAAATCGGAATCGGGATACTCCGCGAGCAGTCGCTGAAATTCCTTGGCGGCATCCACATATTTTCCCTGGCGCATGCGGATTTCCCCGCGCAGGAACTGATTTTCGTCTGCAAAATCCGTATCTCCATAGACGCGCGAGAAGCGGTTTGTTTCGCGCAGCGCGTCCTTGTATCGGTTTTTCAGCATGAGAGAACGCGCATGTTCCACCTGCAATTCCGGCGTTTCCTTGGGCATGTATTTGATGTTGATGAAACGCCCGGTCTGGGGGGTCCAAGTCCATTGCGCCACGGCGGTGCCGGACAACAGCGCGGCTGCAAGGCCCACGCCCAAAACGGCTTTCCATTGTAAGTGCATTGTCACGCTTGTTTCTCCATGCTTAAAGGTCTTATGCGCCTCTTGCTGAGTCGCCGAGCCGTTCGCTGATCGTAACAGGGGTGCTTTCCCGAAGGCAATTCGGCGCCTATCCCGCCGCCGGCTTTTTCCGGGCGGGCGGTTTTTTGCCTGTTTTTTTGGTCGTTTTTTTCTTCGCGCTTTTTGCTTTGGCCGCGGCCGGTTCCGCTGGTTCCGGCTTTTCCTGCACACGTTTCAGGTAGGCCATGACAAGATCGAAACTCTTGTCCACGGTCTGCTGGAAACGCACCCGGCCGCTGTGGATGGTCTTGAGCCACTCGTCAACAACCGCCTTGCCTTCCTTGGGCAGCCATTGGGAATCGGAAACGAAGTCCTTGACAGTCTTCTCCGTATGGTTCTGCACTTGGGAGAGCAACTTGAAGGCGCCATCAAAGGTTTTCTGCTGCAATTGCATCATCCCTTCGACGGTTTTCAGCGCGCTTCGCCGAGCCTGTTCCCGCGCATCATCCGCACGTTGCGCCAGTTGTTCCCGCAATTTGTCAGCGCTCTTGGCCACGGCATCCTGGGCTGCCCTGGCCATTTTTCTCCCCGAACCGCTTTTCTTTTTCATCGGTGTTCCGCTCCTTTTTCGTATGTCCCCTTACCGCATGCGGGGCTGATAAATGATTATAATCCCGGCCGGGCAACAAAGCCAATAAAATCATTGCGGCACGTGCCTGTGGCGGCGTTATCGGCGAAGCGTGGCGTCATACAGGCTGGACGGGCAAAGTTCTGGAGTGCAGGCTTTAGCCTGTCGAGGAGCAGACGGACGCCAAAGCGGAAACGACGCTGAGGGAAAGGGGATCACACCCAATTACAATTTCCGCTCAAGAAAGTTCCAGAAGGCGCCGCCGAGCAGGGATTCCACGTCGCGCCGGATTTCCTTTTCGGCGACGCGCCAGCCGGCGGTGAGCATGTCGCCATACTTGTCCACGAGCACGTCGGCGATGATCGCGCGGGAATGCTCCCACTTGTAGATGAGCTGGTCGAGCACGCGCGCATCGGAATGCTGCGGAATGAAAGTCGGCCCCAACAACTCAAGGCGCATCCGGGTCATTTCCTGGATGAGACTGGGAACGTTCAGAAACCACCAGCACCCAAAGGGCATGAGATTGCGAAACTTGCGTGCGGCCACGCACAGAGCGTGCTGATTTTCGCGGGAAAGCATGGTGACCATGAACTTGTTCTGTGGAAATGCGGCGCAGATGCGCTCTACCGCCCCCACATCGGCGCGGTCCACGCCGTCGCCCGCGAGGCGGATTGCGGGGTTGACGTTTCGCTTGACGCCGATCATCATTGCGAACGGGATGTTGAATTCACGGGCAACCGGCAGTACGCATTCCTCAAGGATGCGCGCACGGGGCGGGTTTTCTGGAAACGCAAAATCAGGCGGCAGCGATACCGCCATGTAGAGCGCCTTTGTTTTCTTGATCCAATCCGACAGGAAGCGCCTGATTTTGGCAAGTGTGGTCTTGGGGAGTGTGGCGCTCACCGCGTAGCCCATTTTCCCAAGAAGAATATGGCTTTCCTCCCAGGCATTGAGCAGCGGGTCAATGCGCAAGGCCGCCTGGAAGCGCGTATCGTCTGGAGTTCTCTTTTCCCAGACCTTCCGCTCCGCCGGGTCAAAGGGGTCGTTGGTCATTACAACGCATTTCAGGCGGGCCGTATCGAAAACCCGATCCACGAATTCATTCGTTTTCCACCTGGCGTATTGGTCGCGGATGGCGGACAAGTCGCGGTTCCCTGCGTCAATCCCCAATTTGTTGAACGCAGTCAAGACCCCCCGGCATGCCTCG
This sequence comes from uncultured bacterium, assembly GCA_937951485.1. Lineage (GTDB taxonomy): Bacteria > Hydrogenedentota > Hydrogenedentia > Hydrogenedentales > CAILVY01 > CALEDJ01. Next base: position 15,386 of record CALEDJ010000039.1, on the reverse strand, counting down.
CTGACGGGAGAGGCATCCACAAAAAGCGCCTGCCATATCGCCTCGGCCTGCGCGGTTTTCTTCAATTTCCAGAATCGCTCGCAGGGCATGTCCGACACGCGAAAGAATTCCGCGATGAGATAGTGATAGGTCAGCAGTTCATCCACGCCCCACAAGAGCAGCGGGCCGAAGTGCGGCGCATAGAGGTGGGTATGGATGTCGGTCACGGGTGTCGCGGCGACGGCTTCCAGCACGTACTTGCGGAGTTCCCAGCCGCTGCTGGTGTCAAACACGAGTTGTGGCATGGCAACCTCCCTTGCGCCCGAAAAATGCGTGGTTTACCCGAGTTCCTGAATGCTGCGAACGATCTTGCTGACGAGGCCGTAGGCCAATGCTTCTTCCGCGTTCATCCAGAAATTGCGGTCGCTGTCGCGCGCCACCTTCTCTTCAGGCTGCCCCGTCTCCCCGGCGATCAGCCGATTGATCCGCGCGCGAATCTTCAGAATTTCCTGCGCTTCAATGCGGATATCCGCAGCCTGGCCGCCCGCGCCGCCGCTGGGCTGGTGGATCAGAAAGCGCGTGTTGGGCAGGCAAAAGCGGCGTTCCTTCGATGCGCCAAACAGGATGGGCACGGCAATGCTGGCCACCCAGCCAACGCCCACCGTAGTCACCGGAGACTGAATGAACCGCATTATGTCAAAGACTGCATAGCCCGAATCCACGTGTCCCCCTGGGGAACAGACCAGCACCTTAATCGGGTCATGTGATTCGGCGTCCAGGACCAGCAGATGCGCGATCACGCGCTCGGCGAGTTCCTGGTCCACCGTTCCGGAAACCAGCACAGTGCGAACCTTCAGCAATTTGGCGAGATAGGCATCCTGCCGCGTTTCCTCTCTCTCGTTACAGCCGTTTTCGTCATGGTAAATGGGCATATGACATCCTCGCTTGTTGGTCAATAGAAATGAAGGCTTATTCTGCCATCTCAACGGGAGCATGGTCAAGGAAAGATCGCGAGGAAGATAAGGTCAGTGAAGACTTCTGTATTTTCTTTACAGTTTGCGGACTGAAATCCGGTATCTCGCCATGGTTCAGGAAAGAAAGAGGTAATCTTCGAGTTCTTTATATCCGCGTGTGTTGAGGTAATTTCGGATTTCATCGCGCGCGCCGCGCGCGCCAACGGCGACAAGAATAAACGTATCACCGGGCGGCGGCAGGGCTTCGGGGGGCACGATGGGGAATCCATGAATCTTGCGGCCGATTTTCCGGGGATGCACATCCACCACCAATTCCGGACGTCGCGGCCCCCAGTCCCGAAGCCAGCGCTTGCCCACTTCGCCCGCACCCCACTGGCAGAATCGCATGTCTCCTTTCAGGTAAGTTTCAAACAGGAAATGTCGCTTCAGCGCTCGGAAAGCGGTCTCGGCGTAACGCGGACTGCTCATGGAAAGCCGCATGGGGCGGTCATGCCAGTCCAACAGAATCTCCGGCGTTTTGATGAGCCGCCGGCCGGCCATCCAGAAACGCATGATCAGGTCATAGTCTTCCGGCCAGTCCTGATCGCGATATCCCCCTGCCTCTTCATAGGCGTCGCGCCGCATGAAGAACGTTGGATGCGGCAGCGGACACTCGACAAACAATTCCCGTACCATGTCTTCATGCCGGACGAGACGGTTGATCCATGTTTCATAGCGGCGGCGTCCCAGCCCTATGGCCTCTCCCACGATACGCACGCGCGCCCCGCACACCGCAGCGGCCGGTTCGGCCTCCATTGCGGCCATTTGCAATCTCAGCCGGTCAGGGTGAGCGACGTCATCCGCGTCCATCCGCGCCAGAAAGCGGCCCTTTGCAGCGGCGCAGGCGTCGCGCAGGGCGGGGACAATACCGCGATGCGCCGCAGATGCCACCCGGATGCGAGGATCCTTATGAGCCAAGGCTTCCGCAACTTGCAGTGATTCGTCCTCGGAGCCGTCATCAAAGGCAATCAGTTCCCAGTCCTGGAAACGTTGCCGCTGAACGGATTTGATTGCAGGGCGCAGGGTGTTCTCGGCGTTGAAGAAAGGCAAAATGACAGAGACGGCGGGGACGGCCATGACACAGAACTATCCCACGATGAGTGCGGCGGAGATGATGTTCATGAAAACACATCCCGGGGCTGGTCGAATTGGTCAACATACGGGAAAATGCGTTCGGTGATAAAGGATCGCACGAAACGGATGTTACGAGCAATTTCGTCCATTTCGTCGGGGGCGACGGGGTGTTTGGCGAAAATGCCCTTGACTTCAACGAAAATTTCCTTGGTGTCGTGGCGGAAGGATTCGATGAGCACATTCAGAATGCCGGGGTCTTCATTCGTTTCCGGCAGGACGAAGCGCAGTCCGGCGGTGGCGATGGGCCGCTGAAAAAACGGTTCGATCTTGCCGCCCTGTCCGCAGGCACGGTCCATCAGAAAAGCCCTGGCGTCATTGTAATAACTCAGCGCAAAGGTGGACCTGATCGTGGCGGTGTGCGCCATAAACCGATCAATGCCGCAAATGGTCATTGTGCGATCACCCACCTCGCGCACGCGCTCAATAAATTCGCTCACACTGATATCCGCCCATTCCTCGATCAAAACCACACGGTCGGGAAGGAACAAGGCGACGGATTGTGTTTTCTTGCCTCGCCGCGAATAGAAACGGCTCTGCATCGGCGCGGTGAAATCCGTGCTGTCATAAGCGGCAGACCGCACCTGCGAAAGGTCAAAGTACAACTTTCTCAGGACATCCTTTTTGTGCTCCATGGGCCGGTGGATCAATTCCGCGGAGAAATGAATGATTCGGTCTTCCGCATGCATGGGGCTGCAATCCCTCCTATCGAGGCAAGCGTACCCTGTCCGCCATCGTGTTTTCAATGAAGGTCGTCGAATTCATTCCGACAGGGAATGGATAATCGTCTCTTCATCTTTCGGATGATTCAGGTGGACAGGCATCACGTCAACGATTGCAAAGCGTTGATGGTGCGGATCAGGGCGCGGCCGGCATGGAACGATGTTTTGAATTCGCGGCCTTTGTCGGTGGTCACGGGGATTCCAGTATCCCAGTGCACGTCCTGATACCAGTCGCCGCATTCGTGGTCAATCTGGCGCCGGTAAACCCAGTCAAAGGTTTTAACGAGCGCATCGAAATATTTCCGGTCTTGCGTCTGCTGACAGGCCGCGCATAAGGCATTCAGCAGTTCGGCCTGCGCCCACCACGACTTAAACAGCCGGTCTGCCCCAAGGTCCGTTGCATCCAGCACATGACCTGTGAGCGGGCCGCAGGCAGCCAGGCCGCCGCGTTCGTGATCGAATCCGAATGCCAACGCGTGGTCAATCAGCCCCAAAGCGGTCTGATGGTAGATTTCGCGCGATTCCTGCAATATCGCCGCCGCATCCCAGATGATCCACGCCAATTCGACGTTCAGTCCATAGGAGGTGGTCATCCTTCCCCCGGCATCGCCGACGGGACACCAATCGGCGTCGAAAGCGGTAATGGTGCATCCGTGGGCGGGATGAATGCCTTTGTCGCAGATCAGGTCAAGCAGGGCGCGCAGGGCATTTTTGTGTTTGACCAATCCCGACGCGTTCGCCAGGTACATCATGCCCTCCAGGAGGTTGGTGTGCATGTCTATTGTCTTGATGTTCCGCTGGTCGCCGAGTTTCATTTGATCAGCGTTGAGGGCTGGCCAGTCGCCGCTGTCGAAATCTTCTACGAAACCCATGTCACGGTCCGCGGCCTTCGTCAGCAGCACATCGAAGACGCGATCCGCCCAGGCGAGGGCCTCCGCACGCCCTGACGCCAGGTAATATTCCGACAAGCCCGTCATCGCATAGCCGTGAAAATCGGTGTTTTTGCGGGTGCATCGGTGACATCCGTCGCGCGTGACCGAGAAATAGAAACCGCCGTTCTCATCATCCCAGAATGTGTTGATGAGATAGTCAAAACCCTGATGCGCCAAATCCAGATACCCGCAATCGCGCAGACCGTGGCGGTGGGCCGCAGAAAGGCTGTGTATCATGCGGACCTGCATCATCAAGACCTTCTCGCTGTCGTCCATGCGTCGGCCGTGCCTGTCCAGCCGGGTGAGGAATCCTCCGTATTCCGCATCCCACGTGTTCTTCGCCCAGAACGGCATCAGGTTTTCCGCCAGGGCCGTTTCCGCTTGTCGCAGTATCCGGGCGATTTGTTTGCGATCTTCGGGGTTCTGCATCACGGGTGTTTTTCACCTCCCGTGGTCTTATAAACGCGCACGCGGCGCCGGGCAGCATCGCTGACGCACGCGCCCGCCGGCATGTCATCTTCGGTGAACACAGCCATCAGCATCTCTTTCTCGGCGCGGCGGCTGTAATCGTAGATCAGGCAGATCGCGCCGTCCGGCGATTGAACCGCGTCGGGATATAGGACGCCGCTGCGTTCGTCAATCAGCAGGCCGCCTTGCCAGGTCTTGCCGTCGTCGTCGGAGAGAAAAGCGGTCAAGTGCGACCGGCCCGGGTTCGAGGGAGGCCCATGTTTCACAAAAAACAGCCGTCCGGAATTCAACCGGCGCAGGAAGAATCGGGCGGCGGAATCAAGGTGTTTGACAGTCGCCGCCGGTGCGCCGGGACTCCAGGTCCTGCCGCCGTCATGGGACACGCTTTCGCCCAGACCGTATTTCGTCCGCACTACCATCCAGAGCGATCCGTCGCGGCGTTCCACGACCATGTGTTCATCACACTGGCGTTCCGGAACATCCGACCGTCCCGGCGGCGTGAATGTTTTTCCGGCATCCGTTGAAGCGATGACCAAGGAGCCGGTCGTTTCGCTGTTGTCAATGAGATACTGGTCTCCGACCGGCTTCACGGATGGCATGGACCAGACGGCGGATGGCAGGAGCAGGGCGTCGTCACGCAATACCGTCGGCTTGTTCATCATGACGCCGTCGCAAATGCGGCGCGGTTCCGACCACGCGGGCGATTCCTTTCCGGATTCCTCGGTTACAATGGCCCAAACCCCGTCGCGCCCATCCCAAAGGGTGACGCTTTGCGCCGAGAACAGCCACAGCCTTCCTTGGGGATCGTGCCAGAGACACGGATCAAAGGCGCGCACAAATCCCGGCGGGTCAATAATGCAGATCGCTGTCCGCGCACGCATTGTCATATCAGGTAGTGCTTACAGCATCGCCATTCCGAAGGCGTATCGCAACGCGCAGCAGAAACCCAAAAAGAAAAATTTCTTCGCTTTGGGTGCTGTCGCCGGCACGAACATCCGTGTTTTCCTCTACGGGGTAATGCTCTCGATCAGTCGCCCGATGTCGTTGTAGGTGACAAAGAGCATCAGGGCGATAATGAACAGGAGGCCGATCATCTGAAATCGCTCCAGGAAAACAGGATTCAACGGTTTTCGGCGCACGGCTTCGTACCCGTGAATCACGAGCAGGCCGCCGTCCAGCACCGGCAGCGGCAGCAAGTTGAATACGCAAAGGTTGATGCTGATGAATGCGGTGAGTTTGAGCAGCCAGAAAAGACCGCCTTCCGCCGCATGCGCGACGACCGTGGCGATCATGACCGGGCCGCCCAGTTCCGTCGCGCTTACATCGCGCATAATGAGCGCTTTAAGGGTGGAGATGGTGATTGTCAACGCCTTGTAACTCTGGCGGAATCCCTCCGGAATCCATTGCGACGGCGCGCTGCGATGGAAGACCATTTTGGGGCGCATGGCCACCCCGACGGCGCGCACGGCATCCACCGGCAATTCCAGGGTCAATATGTCCGCCTGCTGGATGAGGCCAAAAAGAACCGCCGGGCGGCGCACTGTTACCGTCAAGGCGCCGTCGGGATTTTCCATTTCGAGGGCGCGCATGCGCCGCAGTGTTGCGGGTTCGCCATTCACCGAGACAATAACATCTCTGCGTTGAATGCCGGTGTTTTCCGTCAATTCCGCTGAAACGGCCAGCACTTCAGGGGGCGCTTGTTCAATCTCATCCGGAGCGAGTTTTCTCGAAACGCCATATGATAATCCCCGAATGCGGCCGACAGTTTTGGGAGAAATGTCGAAATACAGGATTTCGCCGTTGCGGCGGACCTCCAGATGAATGACCGATCCGGGTTCAGCCTTCTCGGTCAATGCGCGAAAGGTGCTGTTGTCCACGGGTTCGCCATTTGCCCGCACAATTTCATCGCCTGGAAGCAGGCCCGCCGCCGCCGCAGGAAGGCCTTCAGTGGATTCCGCGACAATCGCCGTCTCAAACGGGGCCACGCCGAAGCGAGGATTCTTCTCATCACCAAGGACGCGGGGGGTGATGCGCGAAACGTAACGCTTCACGGAGCCATCGGCAACGGTGCGTTCCAACCGCACATGAAATTCCCGGCGGCCGCCTCCCAAGGCGGCGGCGTAGGCAAGGTCCATAAAATTTGTGAGCGGCCGTCCATCCATTTCCAGCGGCAGGTCTCCGGTTTTCCAGCCGATGGCATCGGGCGGACCGTCGTAATCATCCCATGAAGCGCCCGGTCTTTCGAGATAGAGCGGGGCCGTCGCGGCGGGTGACCCTTCCTCCACCATGCCGATGCGCGGACTGATTTCCGATTCCGGCACTTCGCCGCCCACTGCGGCCATCGCGCTGTACAAGGCGATGGCCAGGACGAAATTCATGAACGGCCCCGCCAGGACAACAATGTATCGCTGCCACACGGGCCTCCGGTTGAACCAGCGATCTTCTGGAACGCCGCCGTATTCTTCTTCTCGTTGTTCCTCCGTCAGCGGCGCATCCTCCTGCCCGGCCATCTTTACGAAGCCGCCAATCGGCAACGCGCCGAGGCAGTAGTCCGTTTCGCCGACTTTCACGCCGAACAGACGCGGAGGCATGCCGATGCTGAATCTGTCCACATAAATATTGCACGCCTTGGCGGCGACGAAATGGCCGAGTTCATGAAAAAAGATGAGGATGCTCAACACAATCAGGAATATCAGAGTGCTTGTTATCATTTAAGATTTCTTTCCAGCCGCTCCACGGTCCGGGCGGCTTTTTCACGGGCAACGCGGTCGGCTTCCACTACATCTTCGAGGCTGTATTCCTGCACGACTTCGCAGCAATCGCGCGTAATCCGAACCACTTCGCTGATATCCAGAAACGTAATGCGGTGATTGCAGAATGCCTGCACGCCAATCTCGTTGGCGGCATTGAGAATCGCGGGGGCGGTGCCGCCTTCGGCGGCGGCACGGCGGGCATAAGCGAGACATGGAAACTGGTCGAAATCCGGCAAGGCGAAGTGCAGCGCGCCGACCGTCGCCAAATCGAGACGCCCGAGCGGCGACGCCACCCGGTCCGGCCATGTCAAGGCGCTGAGGATGGGGAATTTCATGTCAGTGACGCCCATCTGGGCGAGTATGGAACCGTCATTGAATTCCACCAGCGCATGCACGATGCTCTGGGGATGGATAAGCACTGCAATGCGATCCTCCGGCAGGCCGAAAAGCCACATCGCCTCGATGATTTCCAGGCCCTTGTTCATCAACGTGGCGGAATCCACGCTGACTTTGTCTCCCATGTCCCAGGTGGGGTGCCGGGTGGCCTCTTCGGGGGTGACGCGCGCCAAGGTCTCGCGCGGCCTGCCATAAAAGGGTCCGCCCGAAGCCGTGAGATGAATACAGCGCACATCCTCCCGCTTGTGGCCTTGCAGGCACTGGAAAACGGCGTTATGTTCACTATCAACGGGTATGACATCCGCGTGTCGGGCGGCGGCGCGTTCCATGATAAGTTTTCCCGCCATGACGACCGGCTCTTTGTTCGCCACAGCCACGCGGTTGCCGGCGTCAATCGCAGCGAACATCGGCCGCAATCCTGCGGCGCCCACCATGGCGCACAGCACCACATCAACCGGAAGGGAGGCCACCGTCTCCAGCCCTTCCGGGCCGGCATAGACGGTGGTCTCCGGACAGCGTTCCCTGAGCCTGGCGGCAGCAGATTGGTCACCCATCGCTGCGCAACGCGGACGAAACTCAGCGATTTGCTCAGCGATGAGATTCACGTTGGAATGCGCGGCGACCGCCACCACCTCAAACAAATCCGGGCAGCGCCGCACCACCTCCAATGCACTGCGGCCGATTGAGCCTGTCGCGCCCAGCACGACGATTTTTTTCCGGGGAATTCCTTCACTCACGGGAATCTTTCCGGGGCGGGGTAGCCTGCCTTTCGGCTTCCACCAGATATGCCTCCAATGCACCCTTGCGTTCATAGCGTTCCCGCAAAAGGGTTTTCACCTCGGCAGCGGTGGCCATTTTCAGCACGCGCCTGGCAAGCGCCTGCGCCTCGTTCATATGGGTATGCAATATTTCGGCCCGGACCAGCGGCAGCGACACGGCCGACATGCTCAGAGCGATGACACCCAGGCCGATCAGCACTTCGGTGTAGAGCGGGTCCCCCGCCATTTCCCCGCATATGGCGCAGGGAATCCCCGCCGATCGCGCGGCATTTGCGACCCAACGCACCATGCGCAATACCGAAGGATGGGCCGGTTCGTACAAATGCGCGATTTTTTCGTTGACCCGGTCCACCGCCAGTGAATACTGAATGAGGTCATTGGTGCCTATGCTGAAGAAATCGCATTCTTTTGCAAGGAGATCGCAAATCGCCACAGCCGAGGGCACCTCAATCATGGACCCCACCTTGATGTCGCGGCGGAACGGAATGCGCATGCGCTTGAGATCGTCGCGCACCTCCCATAGCAGGGCTTTCACCTGGCGCAATTCATCCACGCCGCTGATCATCGGGAACATGATTTGCACATTGCCATGAACGGACGCGCGAAGCATGGCGCGCAGTTGCGTCTTGAAGATATCGGGGCGCTGGAGACAGAAACGCACCGCGCGCCACCCCAGCTGGGGATTCTCCTCTTTTGAAAAATGCAGATGCGCGGACAATTTGTCGCCACCGAGATCAATGGTGCGCAGGGTGACGGGGCGCGGCTCCAGCGCTCTGGCCACCTCGGCATAAGCCTCATACTGCTCTTCCTCGCTGGGGAGGGAATCCCGGTTCAGAAAGAGATATTCCGTGCGATAAAGGCCGATGCCGTCCGCGTTGGATTTCACGCTGTGCTCAATTTCTATCGGCAACTCGATGTTGGTATGCGTTTCGATGAGGGTTTCATCGAGGGTAAGAAAAGGCCCCCCGCGCACCAGACGCTGCAATGCGGCGCGTTTTTTTTCCAAAGCGCGTTTCGCTTCGCGATACCGTCTCAGCGTGTCCGAAGAGGGATTCAGAATCACCAGCCCCTCGGACCCGTCCACAATCAGCGTGGTGTTGTTTTCGATGGCGGCGCTTGCGTCCTTCAGCCCCACCACGGCCGGCACTTCCATGGCGCGTGCGAGAATGGCGGTATGGGACGTAACGCTGCCCACATCCGTCGCCAGACCGAGCGTATTTTCCAGATTCATCGTTGCCGTGTCGGAAGGCGAGAGATCATGGGCCACAACCACGCAGGGATACGCCAATTCCTTCAGGTTGGGTCGCTTGGCCTCCATCAGATGATGCAAAATGCGGTCCACTACATCGAGCAGGTCGGCGGTGCGCTCTCGAAAACGCTCTTCGCTGGAAGCCTCCAGCACCCTGGCGTATTGGCGCGCGAGTTCATCGAGGATGTGCTCGGCGTTGAAGCGTTCTTTGCGGATGCGTTGGACGAGTTCTTCCCGGATCGCCACATCATCCAGCACCATCATGTGCGCTTTGAAGATGTCGGCATGGGTTTTGCCCAACTGCGCGGCCGTTTGCTTGTAGAGGACGGTGAGGTCTTCGCGGGCGGTTTCAATGGCGCGCGTGACCCGCTGGATTTCCGCCTCGGGGTCATCCACTTTGAATTTTGGGACGGCGCCCCGGTGGACATCGAAAAGCAGCGCCCGGCCGATGGCAATGCCCGGTGACACCCCTATGCCTCGGATGGTCTTTTCCACCAAACTATTCTCCAAACCCGGACGCAAACAACTCCTCCAGCGCCTGCATCGCCGCCTCAGCATCCTCTCCGGAACAGGTGACCGTCAACCGGCTGCCCCGCATCGCGGCCAGTGTCAACAGTCCCATGATGCTCTTCGCATTCACGCGATTTCCGTTGAAAGCAATATAGACATTACTGTCAAATTCCAGCATGCGCTGCACCAGCGTGGCAGCGGGTCGCGCATGGATGCCCAACGGATTTACAACCACAACTTCCCGAGTGATTTCCGGCATGATTTTATTCGTCTCGCATGGCTGCCTTCATGGCGCCGCAGGTTCCAAAATGTCCAATTCCATGATTAGTGTTCCGGTTTTACCCGGAGCGAGCGAGAGCCGCCAACACGGCAATACGATGCTGCCCTGGTAGACCCGCTCCTGTCCCGCCTCGGATTGGCTCACCGTCTCGATGGCGAAGCGGTGCACTTGCGCGGGCTGCGTGAAGCGAAGCCCGTATTCCAGGCGTTGCCAGTCGTCCCGCAGGGCGATATGCCGCAGGTCTTCGTCGCAGCCGCGTTCGCCCAACCTGGCGTATCCCAAGTCGCGTTCATCGGAACGATAGTAGCGGTCAAACGCTGCGCCCGCCAACAGATTCACGGCGAATTCCACCCCGAAAAGGGCATTTAAGGGGACCGCGTCATCATTACGGATATCATACCGAATTTCGAGGCGCGATGCACCTGGAACAATGCGCAGGTGTTTTCGAATCTGCACTTTTTGCGGATTTTCCAGGCCAACCGTCCCGTTTCGCGTCAACACCACCGATTTCCTGGTCGTCGCGGCCTCATAGGCCCCTTGCGCGCAATCGCCCAGTTCGGTATGGTGACCATTCCAGAGGTCTTCCGTGCTCACGCCATCGGGGAGGAAATGGTCGCGCAACGACGTGCGGCGGTACGCATCATAGACCAGATAATGGTCCAGCCCGGCCTCCTTGGCGCGCACCAGGTCATGAATGCTGGTGTCTCCTCTCTGCACTTCGCCGACCTGGACATTGCCGGTGCGAAGCGCATCGTGGTACGGCTCTTCGCGGCGTGTGAGCGTGTTGCCGAAATTGAACGGCCTGGGCTTGTAGTCCAGTTCGAAGATCGTTCCGCCATCCTTCGGGCTGATGAAAACAGCCATTCTTTCGTTTTCCAGCACCACCTCGTCGTTTCCATCGCCGTCAAAATCACAGCGATCGCATCGGATCCAGGCTTTTTCGCCGTGTTCCAGTTCATCCATCAGCCGGTCGGCGGCAATCAGCCGCTCATATACCGCCGTGCGCAGATGGTTCAGATACAATCCGCCGAAGACGCCGTGCCAGTAGGCGCAGTTGCACTGGCCTTCATGCAGCAGTTTTTCCGCCGCGTCCAGTTCCGGCGCGTCGGGATGCGCCACGCGCAATCGCGCAAGCCGGTCGCTGACACGCAACATCCGCTTCTGGATATTGTTTGATTCCTCGTACTTGGCCAGAAATCCGCGCCAGAATCCGCCCCGGATGAATATGCCATAGCGGGCAGCCTTCTCTGTGTCCCGTTTCAATTCTTCCTGAACCTGGAGCAACTGGCGCTGCATGGGGGTGGGCAGCACCCAGGCCATCATCTCCTGGTAGGAAGCGCATGTGAGATAGACGCGCCCCAGCGCCTTGGCTTTGGCCAGATAGTCCGCGTAGGTGACCGAATGCAACCAGTCCCGATTCTCGGTCAATGCCGTGAAGAATTCCTCCAACCACCCCTCTTCGTACACGCTGTGATGGGTGCCCGGCCAAATGCCGAACTTTTCCCCATCGTCGTGAATAAGGGCGCATCTCAGCCCGTCTTCGGTGGCGTGATCGCGCAGGAACGCGATGCTCTCGGCGACCTGATGAAAGGGGATCAAGTAACGCAGACGCTCAAGAATGGGAAAGACCTTGATACAGTGACCCTCGTCCTCGGTCATGTAGTAGCCGAACAATTCTTCCGGGCGCAGGCCGGAACACAGGAAATGCGTGTCATCCAGGGCGGTGTATTCCACGCCGGCGCGGGCGAGTATCCTAGGCATCTGCGGTTCCCACACCCGCTCGGCCAGCCACATGCCGCGCGGCGCCGCGCCGAAGTGTTTCTTGCAGAACTGGTTCATCCGCGCAATCTGGGCGATGGCGTCGCGTTCGGGAATAGCGCACAGAAGCGGTTCGTAGTAGCCCCCGCCCATGATTTCCACCCGGCCGGCGCGCACCAGGGCGCGCACCCTTTTGAGGAACTTGGGCTGGTGCGCCGCGAACCAGTCCCAGAGGGGGCCTGTGAAATGCAGGGTCACCCGAACCGCCGGGAAACGGTCCAACACTTCAATAAACGGCAGATAGGCCTGCTCATAGGCCTTTTCAAATACAAAATCAAAATTGCCGACCGGCTGGTGGGAGTGGCAACCGAAAATGAGATTGATGCTTTTCATTCACACGCTCCCCTGTTTTGTGCTGCGCGCTATCCGGCGGCATATGCCGCCGGGTGACACACAGTATACGCTGTCTTGCAGAAATATGGCATGTTTCGCCCGCCACGGAACCACGCGGGTGTTGCCATATGGCTAATTGGGGCGCTCGCGCGTCAACTGCATGATGCGGTCATTCAAGCGATGCGCGGGATTGATGCCCAGTTCTTTGAGGCGGTGATTAAGCGCGGCCACTTCGATGATGATCGCGATATTGCGTCCCGGTCGCACGGGAATGCGCAGGTAGGGAATCTTGACGCCAAGAATATCCACATATTCCTCGGAAAGCCCGGTGCGGTCGTAGGTGGAATCCTGACGCCATTCCTCCAGTTCCACGACCAGGCCGATGCGCTTGGTGTTGCGGACGCCGCCCACCCCGAAAATCGCCTTCACGTCAATGATGCCGACGCCCCGGATTTCCATGTGGTGCTCGATCACGGGATTGGTTTCGGCATAGAGGTGGTCTTCGCGCAGCCGTTTGAGCGCGACCACGTCATCCACGACGAGGCGATGCCCGCGTTCCACCAATTCCAACGCGGTTTCGCTTTTGCCGATACCCGGATGCCCGATGATCAGGCAGCCCACGCCGTAGCAGTCCACAGCCGTGCCATGCACAACGGTTTCCGGGGAAAACTCCTCCGCAAGAAACAGGATGATGCGGCTGATGACTTCGTCGGTGCTGAGCGAAGAGCGCAACACGGGGATGCCGCTCCGATTGCAGGTGTCCAGGAAAATATTCTGCGGCATCAGGTTGCGCGAGAGCACAAACGCCGGCACTTCAAAGGAGAACATCGCCGTCAGTCGCGCGTTCAGCACCGCGGGCGACAGCCGCTCCATGTAATGGATTTCCGTATTCCCGAGAATCTGAATGCGGTCGTTGGCGAAATACTCCAGATAGCCGCTCAGGGCCAGTCCGGGGCGGTTCACATCCGCCGTGAACACCGGTCGTCCAATCCCCTGGAAACCGCCGATGACCTCCAGTTCGAGGTCGTGCGTCATCCGGTCCAGCAACCGGGCCACGGCGATGGACCGCTTCCTGTTCACTGGCAACGATTGCGTATCCATGCCGGCCCTCCGCCCGCGCACCTGCTGCGCGGCGCGCCTCAGAACTGCGGCTCAATCAATCCGTATGTGTTGTCGTCCCGCGCGTACAGCACGTTCACCAGCGATGTGTCGGCGTTGCAAAACACCAGGAACGGATCATCCACCAAATCCAACTGCATGACGGCTTCTTCCACCGTCATCGGTTTCATCGAAAGTTTTTCCCGATGCACCACCTTGTGCAGCACGGGCCGCTCTTCCGTCTCATCCCGGCCATTGTCCTGATCAAGCGATATGATGGCATGCTGATAACTCTGCATCTCTTTCACGCTGCGCGGATGATGCCGATTAATGCGGTCCCGGTATTTCCGTATCTGCTTCTCCAACTTCGCTATCACCGCGTCCACCGACGCATACATGTCCTGCGACGCCTCGCGCCCGTGAATGCGCACCCCGTTGGCGTGCAGGTTGATCTCGGCGATATGCCGGTGCTTCTCCACATCCAGCACCACGTTCGCCTCAATCACCTTGTCAAAATGCGTCTCTATTTTTTTCAGCGCATTGTCAATATAAGAACGAAGCGCGTCCGTCAATTCCATGTGTCGTCCGGTAATCGTGGTTTTCATGGCTTGAGAACCTCCTGTCATTCCCCAGTTCAGGCGCGCAATAGTATCACCCGGTCCCCGAACGAGTCAACGACGCCCTGCCGCACGCTGCGCCGTAGCCCAGACAAAGCGAACATGACTGCATGACTGTCAATTCCCGGTAGAAAAACAGACCTTCGCCTTTTATTAAGGCAAAGGCCTTCCCCTCCGCTCCTGCATAACGATCCGCATGCCTGTTCCGAAGCATTACTCCCGGCGCCCGCCCCGGCCCAATCCAAGGGCTTGCGCAGTTTTCTTACAACATCTATAATCCAACCGACATTGCGTCTCTATTGTATCATAAGCGGCGTGCGCAGCGCAGGCATTTGAGAAATGGGCTGTGTCTTCGCATGCAAATGGGAAATATCCGGAATTGTCCAGGATGCGGGCGTCAAAAACTCCTGTTTCGCAAATGCCTCCCTGCGGGGAAAAAACGCGATGAAACAAACGCACGCCAAACGCGAGCGCATCATCGAAGCGGTGCGCCAGGGGCTGGAAGGCGATGCCGCGGTGGATTTTGTCCGCCTCAACGGCTATGCCGTGACCTCCGCAGGCATTGCGCACCACCTGCGCATGATGGGCGGCCGCGCCCGCGTCATGGAACTCATCGAGGAAGGCAACAGCAACTACGAAATCCTGGCCCTCTGCTTCCCGGGGGAAAAGATTCCCCCGCCCCCGCCGGAAATCCCCAGCCAGCCCGAACTCTTCGAAGGCGATGAGGAGTCCGCAGCAAGCCTCCCGCCCGACGACACCCCGCCCTTCGAAACCACCAAACTCACCCTCGCCCTCCCCAACGACCTCTACGAAGCCGTTCGCATCGCCGCCCGCGCCGAAGGCAAACGTCGCAACGACCTCATCGTCGAAATCCTCACCGCCGCCCTCTCCCGAATGCCGCTCCCGCCGCAGAACAGCGAACCGCTCTAGCCGTTCACACAAAAACGCGCCGCGTTCCACCCTGAAGCGTTTTTTCGGATTTGTGAATTTTGGATTCGGCGCACGGGAAACGCTTCAGGATGGAACGCGGCGCCCGGCAATGAATTGCCGACGCCCGTTCCTAATTTAACATGCCAAAATTTCGTGTTTCCCGTCGGCCTGTGGTTGGAAGGGAATCCCCGCTCAGGTATACTATATGACTGCGCTTGAATGGATACACTGGAGCTGTGGTTGGAAGGGAATCCCCGCTCAGGTATACTTCGCGCCGGACAGGTTCGTACCGAGCATGTGCTGTGGTTGGAAGGGAATCCCCGCTCAGGTATACTCGGCACGATGATGTTGCCATTCTCATCTAGCTGTGGTTGGAAG
>CALEDJ010000038.1 GCA_937951485.1 uncultured bacterium | reverse complement strand
CGGGTCGTGCAACTCAAAGGCCCGCGCCCCCATCACCGCCGTCCGGTTGCCCACCTCCACCCACCGCTCCAGCCCCGCATACTCCGGCATCACGATCCGGAACGACCGAAACGCCAGCAAAAACCCCGTCCAACTGTCCCCCACAAGCAATATTCGGGGAATATGTGCGGCATCCGCAAAAGCGCCCACGGCAAGCAAGGCCACGGCAAGCAAGATGACAAGTACCCGCACGAATCCTTTGGATGCGCTGTAATATTTCATGATAAAACTCCTTAAATTGAACGGAAGTGATGTGCGGTCCCTGCGCCAAGCGCCCGGGCAGTGCCTGGGAGCCTGCTTGAAGCGATGGCGCCCGCTGGTCCCTCTCCAATCCAGAAAAACAAAAAATTCTCCCAACTCAATTATAGTAGGCAGGATACGCCCAAAAAAGCAAGCCCCTTCGGAATCCTGCGCCAACCGCTCGTCCATCTGCATTGCAGCGCGAATGACAATCTGATATTTGTATTTGGTTCAGGTCATTGGGCTTCAAGCAGGCAGAGCGTTTTCAGAATGGATCCGATTCCCGCTGCATGACGCGTAGAGCAGTGACGGAAGGTGCCGTGACAGGACCGGGTTTTGCCGGGATAGCCTTCCAATATATAATAAACAGGCATGTGGTCGGTTGCACCCCGCCACGGTTGGGCAGGTCTGGCATGTGTGTCAGAAGATGCTCAAATTTTCGAGAATCGTGTAACAGTCTGGGATCGCGTATTGTTGGCGATTGGGGATGGGAAACGGCAAGTGAACCCGGTCTCTCCATCCATGCCAAGGTACGCTCATCGGGGAATTGTGTGACATGAAGTACAGGCATATTGTTATCATTGTGACCGCAGCGGCCCTGTCGGGATCCTTGCGGGCAGGCGCGTGGGAACACCATCCGCTCATCACTCGCCATGTTGTTGACACGATACCGCACATAAGCAATGCCGACCCTGTACAGGCGGTATCCCTCCAGGAATTTCTGCTGCAGGAGGAAAGCGGCATTGCCGATTTGCTTGCGCGGGAAGAGGCCTGGGCAAGAGCCAATCTGGCCTGGTATGCGCCCCGGCCGGATGTATTGGCCTTTCAGCCCACCGGCAATCCGAATGACATATGCCACCGTTTTTTCCGCGCCATTCGGGTGAATCCTTCGATAAAGACCCCTCTTTATGTCACCCATCTGGCGGGACAGGAGTCTGGGGGCGCAAACATATTGCCGCCAAGCGCGGTGAGCATTCTCCGCAGCACGCCGATGCTCGAAGCCTTTGTCTTTGAGGAATTGGTCCCCGGCGATTGGGTTCATCCCGTGGACATCGTCTCCGGTGCGAGCAACGAACCCGACTATGGCATGGACGTGGGGCTTTTCAGCGACAATGGCACAGCCATCGGCAGGATATTCGGTTTCGGCGTCCAGCCCTTCGGGAACCCCAACCTGGATTATGGTTCCCAGGCGCCGTTCCATATGGGGTTCTATCACGAATCGTGGATCATTTATCTCTTTGCGGGATTCCTCAAGCAGTCGTATCTGGAATACCGGATTCATCTTTTCAAAGCGCTCTCGGAATACGCATTCAGCAAGGGGCAGGACTATTGGGGCTGGCGTTTCATGGGATGGGGGCTGCATTACATTGCGGACATGTCCATGCCTTATCACACCACCGTCCTGCCGCAATACAGCACCTTGCGGATGCTCTGGATAAACCTTCTGGACATGCTCGGCCTGTCAAAATACAAGAACAATGCCGTGCAACTGGTATCCAATCGCCACATGGCGCTGGAACTTTTCCAAGGCTTCACCATGGCGGAGGCCTGTCGCAACAACAACCTTTCCGACCCGGTGATTGCCACACTGCGTCGCGACCGGCAGACGCCGGTTTATACCGACGACCTGCCACGAACGGCATTGGCCAAGGCCTCCTACGATTTGTCGGCGAGAATGGACAAGGCGGTCGAAACCTATATGCCGCCCCATTTTGTAAGGAACCCCGCCGTGGAATTGGCCAATTGTCCGAACAGGTTCAACATTGTGGAGATGGTCTGTGCCGAGCACGGCGAGGCCGTCATTGCGAGCCTGGTCCAATTGCAGGCGCAGGCGCTGGACCTTTTCTCCACCTACGGACGCAGTTACGCGCTCAACATATTGGAGAACCGTTGAGGATCCGGGAAAACGGCACAGGCCACGAGTGAGGCTGCATGGCCGTTTTTTCAAACCGGCGTCACCGGGTTCCGGGATTGCGTCTATGTCTGATTTCCACGTGTTTATCCAGCGAAGATTTTTCCCTCTCCCCGGTCGTAACGCATGCGCCGTCCGCTCTCCAGTGCCTCGGCGGCCATGATTGTGGCCACGGAATGCTGGTGGCCGAAAAGGATATCGGCGTTGGGCTGCTTGCGGCTGCGGATGCAGTCCAGCCAGTTCGCCATGTGGTTCTCGTCCGGCGGGGCCTCCAGTTTTCCCGCTTCGATGCCCGTGCCGCCTTCCGCGCCGTCGCCGGAATACGTCGCCCTTTCCATGTCGAGCGTGCCGTTCAGGCCGTGGATGGTGAAATGCGTGCCCGCCGCGTTGGTCAGGCTCATGCACCAACTGAACAAAAAGCCCTCGGGGTAATCGAGGAGCGCGTGGAATACGTCGGTGTGCTCGCGCCCGTCTTTCCACACATAGATGCCGCCGAGCGCCACCGCGCTCGCCGGGTAAGTCGCGTCCATCGCCATGGCGGCGGCGTCGATAAGGTGGCACATCCACAATCCGGAGATGCCGTTGCAGCACATGCGGTAGAGGTGCCAGCGCCGGAGCAGGCACGGATCAAAGGCGACTTTCGGTCGGTTGAACAAATAGGCATCCCAGTCCACATCCTCTTCCTTGCAGGCGCCGCAGTCGCGCGCCCACCTCGGATGGTTGAAGCAGTTCGCGGCGGAGATGCGGCTGATGTGGCCGAGTGCGCCCGTCGCTACAAATTCCCGCGCAGCCTTCCAGCGCCCTTCGCTTCGCCGTTGCGTGCCCACCTGCACGACGCGCCCGCGCTCCCGCGCGAGGGTCAATGCCTCGGTCGCCTCCTCCACCGTCTGCGACATCGGCTTCTCGCAATAGACATCCCGGCCCGCTTTGAGCGCCTCGATCATGATCGGCGTGTGCGCGAAGTCCGGTGTCGCGATGACCACCGCGTCCGTGTCGTCCCGCGCCAGCAATTCACCGAAGCGCGAGGTCTGAAACGGCTGCTTGCCGAACATCTTTTCGACGCGCGCGGCCGCCGCCTCGCGGTTCGGCCGCCACACGTCGCACACCGCCGTGATTTCCACGTTGTGCGATTCGCGCAATCGGCCGATGTCCTGCATCAGCGATGATCCGCGGTCGCCCGTGCCGACCACCCCGACCCGAATGCGCTCGTTCGCGCCGAACACCGTCCGCGGCAACGCCATCCCCGCGCCCACAGCCAGCCCGGACGCCGCAAGAAAACTCCGTCGTGAAATTGAAGCCATTTCCTCGATCTCCCTGTTGCGCCGCCGCGCCCGGCGGCATGTGTCCGAAAGCCATGATACGACACCAAACGGCGATACGCAATACGAGATACCTTTGAAGGGGTGTAACGAGGGAACTCCTGGCGGAGACCTTCGGTCGGACATGTGAAGCAAAATGGGGACTGACACAATCGAGCGAGTCCGCGAGCGTGACAGCGGCTGCCCCGTTTTTGCGTTACGCATGTTTAAGGCGCTCCGCGCCGGGGAACGATGTATTCTAGTGGAACGTGCCGCTGCACGCCGCGATGCGGGAGCGTCGCAGTGGTGCGTTATCCCGCAGGAGCGGTGTAACGAGGGGAAAATCCCCGTTGAAGGGGGTGGCGCGCAGCGCCGAGGGATGCAGAAACAAAGCAGGGTCCTCAGATGGCGCAACATCGGTGAAGGTGGCGCGGAGCGCCGGGGGATGTGGAAAAAACACAACGTTCCCCAATTTCCGCCAGTCCGTTATGGTGCAATGAAAGAACAACCCCCCGTGTGGCCCTTCTCAGGGCCACGACGGGGAGTGCTGAGGGGCTTCGCGTTATTAAGGGAGGCGGTTATCTCCGCCGCATCCGCGTGGCAATAATCCCCAGGATGCCCAGACCCAGAATCCCGATGGATGCCGGCTCCGGAACTGGCGGCGGCACTCTCCAACCGCCTCCCAGAGTTCCCATCAGATTGTCATTTCCGCATTCCATCGTAAAATGGAACCACAAGTCGTCTGTCACTGTATCGCCCGGCTGCAATCCAAGAGCGGCAACCAGCCACCCGGACATGTCAAAGGTGACCATGTTATGGGAACCACCCAGAAAACCTGTCTGATCGTTTGTCAAACCCGTCTGAGACAAGAAGTTGCCGGTAGCGATCGCTGTGCCGCCGCTGGAGCGTCGCCAGGGGTTTGATCCATTGTTCTGAGCATAGTACACCACATTGACGGGCGTTTCGGGACCAACCGTGTAGACGGTATAGGCGAGGGTCGGTGACAACCAATCCACGTCTATCACCCAATCATATAAATAACTGGACATTAGCCCCTTGTTAGCGCTGCCAGGCAATGGATTACCCCCCTCACCGGCATCACCGTAATATGGCATGCCTCGTGAGATGAAAATGTCACCGGACGTCCACCCTTGGTAGCCGTTGATAAAATCATATCCGCCGACCATCCGAAATGTGAGCGTGGATTTGTCAAAGAACATCCCTTCCAAGTCCCAGACCTGGCCTGTCAGACAATTCGCCTCGACTTCCTGGTCTTCGCCGCCTATGCCCAGAGGCCCACCACCAAAGTAGGCACTATTCATGCCGTCAGGCACAGTAATGTTGTACTGGTCTTGAAGCACCGGCAATCGTGATGCCGTCGCGTTTCCCATGGTCAGGCACATCGCGAGTGCTATGACCACCACCGTCATTTTCTTCATTTGCTTTATCCTCCTTGTGTTGTTGCCCGCGTTGGATGCCCCGGGAGAACCTCACACGCCCTCCGTGTCTCACGCCACATCCCCGCAGATTCAAGTTTCAACCCACAAAAACCTTGTCGGCGTTCACTGCATGAACACCGCGTACCCTATAATGGGCAATTTCGATGCCAATTCCGGCGCATTGCCAGAAAAAGTCGTAACATATTTTGCGAAAACGATTTGCGGAGATGGTCAGAACACCCCTGTTTGACTGGGTTGGTCAACTTTTGCGGCAAAGGTTTATCAAGTCTGACATACCCATTTATCGGTGTGCGGGCGGCAAGCGCCGGTTCTGGCGCTGATCGCCTCCCTCTCTTGGGTTGGATGGGAAAAAACGCCCTCTTCTCGGCATTCCTTACCGATTCGGGGTCGCGTTTCGCCGTGCGCAAGGTCCTCTTATGTCATTATTTTTTAATAACTTACATTCAAATGATACCCTGGCATGGGCATTGCTCTTGCCTGGATGACCCCGCATCTTCCGGGGGTGGGAGAGGAATATCATGACCCCTTTTGCCGGGATTGACGCCACGCGCGTGCTGGTGGAAGGCATGCGCACGGCGGCATTGCATCACCGTTACCTGGCGCAGAACATCGCCAATGTGGACACGCCGAACTACGTGCCGGTCGAGATGGATTTCCAGAAGACCCTGCGCGCAGCCCTCGAGGGGCGGGGCGGCCTCGCCCTCCGCACGAGCCGACCCCGCCACCTCGATTTCACCCAACATAAACCACAATTCGAACGTCTTGCATTTTTGTCCAAAAATGACTACAATAAGGTGGACTTGGACGATCAGATGGCGAAGTTGTCCGAAAATACCAGCAGGTACACGACTTACGCCGCGCTGACCGCCAAGCGCTTTGAAATGGTGAAGAACATGTTGAATGCGCTGGCGCGTTAAGAAAGGGGAACATGATCGAAGCCATTTCAGCGCGTGACATTGCCGTGAGCGGGCTTCGTGCCCAGCGCATGCGGATGAACGTGATCGCGAACAACCTCGCGAATGCGGAAACGACCCGCACGCCGGATGGCGGGGGGGCGTTTCGGCGACAGTTGACGATACTTCGGGGGGAGCAGATTCGGCGGGGTGCGAATCCCCAGAAACTGGGTGTTCGTGTCAAGAAAATAGTGCCGGACGCGACGCCGCTTCGAACCGTTTTTGATCCGCAGCATCCCGATGCGGACCCCGACGGGTATGTGCAATATCCGAATGTGAACGTGGTGGTGGAGATGGTGGACCTGATATCGGCCCAGCGGGCCTATGAAGCGAACATTGCAGTGATTGTGTCCAGCAGCCGGATGCGGCAGCGGGCGCTGGAAATCATACAGAGGTGAGCCGCCAGCGTGGGATTGATGGGATATGGTTGATCCGCTGAAAGTGCCGGGACTGGGCGCACGCCCTGTAGAAGTCAGCCCGCTGCAGATGCGCCCGCCGCAGCCGCGCGCGCCGGAAGGCGGGGCGTCATTCAAGGCGGTGTTGGCGGAGGCGGTGACAGAGGTGCAGCGTTTGCAGAATGAGGCGGACAAGACCATCAAGCAGTTGGTGGCGGGCGAGATTACCGATGTGGCGGAGGCCATGCTGGCGGTGGAGCGGGCGGATGTGGCGTTTCAGACCATGATGACCGTGCGGAACAAGGTCGTCGCGGCCTATGAGGAGATCATGCGGATGCAGGTCTGATGCGGCCCGATGGCCGCGGGGCGGACCGGCGCATCCGGGACAATTGAAGCGCGGGCGCGCCAGGCGCGGGATTCCGGCGGGAAATGCAGGGCTGCATTCCCCTGGACCCGATCCGTGATTTGCCGGCGCGCAGCGTTCCCGGCGGCGGACATGACGATGGGCGTTCGCCGCCGTATCGGCGGAGGTTATAATTGAATCCAGCCCATGCCAATGGGGGACAACGCGACGAACCGGCGCGATGTGCGGCGGCAATCGCCGCGCCGGTCCTCATTGGCGAAGACGCGGCGGGAAATGAGGGTACAAATGCGGGGTCCCGCATTTCCCGGTTCATGATTGTTGCGAACGCGCGGCGTTCGGGCGCAAGATGTGGATAGGGTGCAGCGGCGCGCCGGAGCATCCGGCGGGGCTGAGGAAAAAAGGCCGTTCCCGGCGGATGCCGCCGGACGGCGATGGGGTGTAGCCCTGTGGACTTTTTGCGCCAACTTTTGAGCGGGATCATCCAGGCGTGGCAACGCCTGTCGCTGAGCGCCCGCATCAACATTGTGCTGGCGGGGGCGGCGGTGGTGGCGTTGATGGTCATCCTGGTGGTGACGGGCGCCCGCCCCCAATATGTGACGCTCACCGCCAATGTCGAGCCGGATCAGGTCACCAAGATCGTAGATATTCTGACCCAGCAGAACATCGCCTACCGGCTGGAAAACAACAACCGGACCGTCCTGGTGCCGGTGCAGCATCGCAGCCGCGCACAACTGCTGCTGTCCGAGAGCGGCCTGCCTGTGGGCCGGCGCGTGACGCCGGGCCTGGAACTTTTCCAGGAACGGGAACTGATGACCAATCAGTGGCTGCAGGACGTGAAGTTCATGCGGGCCATCCAGGGGGAAATCGAACGGCAACTCAACGCCTTTGAATTCATCGAGTATTCCTATGTCCTCATCCGCGAGGCGAAGGAGGAGTTGTTCGTTTCCGAGCAACGTCCGTCGGAGGCGGCGGTGACGTTGGAAGTGACGCGGCCGCTGAGCAAGCAGGAGGTGAAGGCGATTGTGAACATGGTGGCGCACGCGGGGGGCCCGAACCTGCATCCCGGCAACATCACCGTGACGACGACGCGGGGCGATGTGCTCTATCTGCCGCCGCAATCCGATTTCGCCTCCATCGCCAACTCCAAACTGGAACTGGTGGCGGACTGGGAAAAGCAGCGGGAGAGCAAATTGCTCGCCAAACTGCGGGAACTGGGCGTGCGCGGCACCGTCACGGTGAGCGCGAAACTGAACTTTGATCACAAGGAGATCAGCGACGAGAAGGTGAGCGAGGGCACGGAACTGAGCACCTTCACCTCGACTGTCAGCGTCAGCAGCGCGGAACGGCTGCCGGAAGGCGCTCCGGGCGCTTTCGCCAATGTGCCTGAGGCCGCAGCGGCGGCGGGAGGCGTGGTGACGACCGAGGAGACAGAGGAGGAGATCATCAATTATGAGCCTTCACGGACGGTGACGAAGACGCGCACCGACCCCGGAGATGTGGTAAAATTCCAGGTGGCCCTGATCGTGGAGGGCGACTATCAGGAGACAACGGACGAAGCGGGCAACACGGTTCGGGAGTACGTGGGCCTGTCGGAGGACCGCCGGCAGGCGTATATCGATCTGGCGAAGGCGGCTGTGGGCGAGGGTGAGATTCCCACGGAGGTGGCGATTCATGATCATCCCTTCGCCATTGATCAACTGCCAATCGCGGTCGCCGCGCGGGACGAGGCGCGGGCCGCCGCGCAATGGACGCAACGGATGCAGTGGGTGTGGACTGTCGCGCAGATTCTGGCCATTCTGGCGGGCTTTTATGTGCTCCGGGTGCTGCTGGGTCGGGCGATAGAAGCGCCGGGCGAGGAGGAAGAGGAAGTGATTCCGCTGCCCGAGGCGACCCGCGAGGATTTGCGGCGCCACGACGTGGCCATGGAAGTCAACCGCATGGCGCGGGAAGAACCGCAGGGAGTGGCGGCGTTGTTGCGGGGTTGGATGGCGGAAGAGCATGAGTGAGCATGGCCAAGAAGAAGGATAAAAAACTCACACTGGAGGAGTTGGACGGTCGGCAGAAGGCGGCGATCCTGCTGGCCTGCCTGGGACCGGAGAACGCGGGCCGCGTTTTGGCCCAACTCCGCGAGGATGAAGTGGACCAAATCACGCTGGATATTTCCGGCCTGGGCACGATTGACCCGGATTTGAAGGCGGCTGTTTTCGACGAACTGCACCAGATGGCCGTGGCCAAGCAGTTCGTGGCGCAAGGCGGCATTGATTTCGCCAAGGACCTGCTCGAACAGTCCTTTGGCGCGGAACGCGCCTTTGAAATCCTCAACCGAATTCAGAACAGCCTGCAGGAGGTCCCGTTTCAGTTTCTCAAAAAGGCCGATCCCGCCCAGATTTCCAGTTTCATTCAGGATGAGCACCCCCAGACCATCGCGTTGATTCTCGCGCATCTGGAACCCGCCACCGCCGCGATTGTCCTCACCGCCCTGCCGCAGAATGTGCAGTCCGACGTCGTCATGCGCATCGCCACCATGGACCGCACCGCGCCGGAAATCGTGCGCGAAGTGGAGCGCGTGCTCGAACGGAAAATGGCCGCCATCTTCAGCCAGGGATTCACCTTTGCCGGCGGCGTGAAGGACGTGGCGGAAATCCTCAACCGCGTCGAGCGCACCGCGGAAAAGACCATCATGGCGGAACTGGAAGAGCGCGATCCGGAACTGGCCGACGAAATCGCCCGGCTCATGTTCACCTTTGACGACATCATCTACGTGGATGACACCGGCATTCAGAAGATGTTGCGGGAGATCGAAACGAAAGACCTCGCCCTGTCGCTCAAGAACGCCAGCGACGAAGTGACGGACAAGATTTTCCGGAATATGTCGGAGCGCGCCCGCGAAATGATCAAGGAAGAAATCGAATACATGGGGCCGACCCGTCTCAAGAACGTGGAGGAGGCGCAACAGCGCATCGTGGCGACAATCCGCCGCCTGGAAGAAGCGGGCGAACTGATCATCTCCGGGCGCGGCGGCGGCGAGAGGGACGAGATTCTGGTCTGACAGCGGCTGCGTCCGGGTTTTCCGCCCCGCCGCGGCAGGGAGCATTGGGTGCATGGAGAGGGTCATTAAGGTGGATGGCGCGCACAGGCGCGCTGCCGTGCGTGTCGCAACCGACACGCTGGAGGAATTCCCGCCCCGGGAAGCGCCCCGGCTCGATCTTGCACCCATCGGTGATCCGACGCGTCCCGACTACACCGATCCCGAAGCCATACGCCGCGCGGTTTTGGCCGAAGCGCGTGAAGAAGCGGCCCAGAAGATTCAGGAAGCCTACGCCGAGGCCTTTGAGCGCGGCATGGAAGCCGGCCGCGACCACTTTGCGCAATCGGTGGCGCAGTCGGCCGCGGCCCTGGAAAGCGCCGCTGAGGCGATTCGCAGGGCGCGTGAGGAATTTCTGGCATCGCTCACGCCGCAGGTGATCGAGTTGACGGCGCTGATCGTGCGGCGGATTCTCGCGCGCGAATCACGCGAAGACCCCGAACTCATCCACAATACGGTCCGGCGCGCCCTGGAGAAAATCGCCGACCGACAGCGGCTCGTGGTGCGGGTGCATCCCGCCGACCTGGAGGCGCTGCGCGCCCGGAAGATACGCCTGTTGGAGGATTTTCCAGGCGTTGACATCCTCGAAGTCCAGGCGTCGGATTCCGTGTCGCCCGGAGGTTGTATCGTGGAATCCGAACGGATGCACGTGGACGCCCGCCTCGAAACCCTGCTGGGCAACCTCCTGAGCGCGCTGGAAGGGTCGGATGCATGCCCGCCGTCAGTCTGAGCGCGTACCTCGCGCGCGCCGAGGCCGCGGAACCGATTGTCGCCTATGGCAAGATCGCCGAAGTCGCTGGTCTGACCATTCAGGCCACCGGCCCAAAGATGAAGATCGGCGACTTGTGCTACGTGCAGGCCGAGGGGGGGGGCATGCCCATTCCGGTGGAAGTCGTGGGTTTTCGGGACCACCGCATCCTGCTCATGCCGCTGGGCGGCATGCGCGGCATCGCTCCGGGCAACCTGCTCATCCCCACCCACCATTCCCGCATGGTGCGGGTGGGCGAAGGATTGCTGGGCCGCGTCATCGGCGCGATGGGAAACCCCATTGACGGCGGCACGCCCCCGCCCTGGACGCAGGAAGTGCCGCTCCATGCAGACCCGCCGCCGCCCATGGCGCGCCGCCGCATCGCCGAGCCGATTGCGACGGGCATCCGCGCCGTGGATGCCTGCGTCACCTGCGGCAAAGGACAGCGCATCGCTATCATGTCCGGCAGCGGCGTCGGCAAAAGCAAGATGATCGGCATGATTGCCCGCAATACCAACGCGGATGTCAATGTGATCGCCCTGATCGGCGAACGCGGTCGCGAGGTTCGGGAATTCATCGAGGGCGACCTCGGCCCGGAAGGGTTGCGCCGGTCCGTGGTGGTGGTCGCCACGGCCGATGAGCCGGCCCTGGTGCGCCTGAACGGCGCCTACGCGGCAACGGCGGTGGCGGAGTGGTTCCGGGCGCAGGGCGCCGATGTCATGCTGGTCATGGACTCGCTGACGCGCTTCGCGATGGCGCAACGGGAAATCGGGCTGGCCGTGGGCGAACCGCCGACCACCAAGGGCTACCCGCCCTCCGTCTATGCGCTGTTGCCCAAACTGCTGGAGCGCGCCGGCGCGGATGGGCGAGGCAGCATCACAGGCTTCTACGCGGTGCTGGTGGAAGCGGACGACCTGAATGACCCGATCGGCGACGCGGTGCGCAGCATCACCGACGGGCACATCGCGCTGTCGCGCGCATTGGCCACGCGCAATCACTACCCCGCGGTGGACGTGCTCGAAAGCGTGAGCCGGTCCATGACCGAAGTGACCAGCGAGAGCCACCAGGCGCTCGCGGCGCGCATCCGCCGGATTCTCGCCACCTACCGCGACGCGGAGGACCTGGTGAATATCGGCGCGTACGTCGCCGGAAGCAACCCGGAAATTGACACCGCCCTGCGGCTCATGCCCAAAATAAGGGCATTCCTCCAACAGGGACTTTTCGAGGCGTCCCCCTATACGGAAATCGAACCGCGCATGGCCGCCGCGTTGAAGGGATAGCAGCATGGCGATCAAGGATATCGCGCATTACGAGACCATCCTGCGCATCCGCAAGCGGCAGGAAGACATCAAGGCCCAGGCGCTTGCGTCGGCCCGGCGGCAGGTCCATGCCGCGCGCCGCGAACGCGCCCGGATCGCCGAAGAACAGATGCGCGCCCTGCACGCCGCGCAAGCCATCGCGCAGGGTCGCTTCGACGCGGACGAAGTGCGCCGCTATTACCAATATGAGCGGCATCTCGCGCGCCTGGGGGACGCGAGGGACGCCGATATCCGCCAGTTGGAGAACATCGCTGAAGAAAAGCGCGTGGAACTGGAGACCTCGGCGAAAACCCGCCGCGTCATGGAACGCCTCGTGGAACGGCGCGCATCGGCCAATCTTCTGTACCGGCGCAAGATGGAACAGGCCG
The DNA here is from genome assembly GCA_937951485.1 of uncultured bacterium. Taxonomy (GTDB): domain Bacteria; phylum Hydrogenedentota; class Hydrogenedentia; order Hydrogenedentales; family CAILVY01; genus CALEDJ01. The sequence goes on along the minus strand of CALEDJ010000038.1, from coordinate 122,008 downwards.
CCCTGGACGAAGCCGCCACAACCCGCGCCGCCCTGCGACAATCTTCGGCGGCGCGCACGGCGCAACCCAAGGATCGGAGGCAGCCATGAAAACCGTGGTGATGGCGCTTATCGGGCTGCTCTCATTTGCAGCCACCCTGGTCCTCTCACTCTACCTGACCGGCAACCTCTCCACGGACGCGCTCCAGCGCGTCTTCGGACAGGCCCCGCCGGCCCCCATCGAAGCCGCACCCCCCGACCCGCTCGCGCCGCTCGTACAGCAGGTTAAACGCCGCGAAAACGCCCTGCAACAGCGCGAACAGGAACTGAAACGACGCGAGAGCCAAGTGGCGCAACGCGAACAGGAACTCGCGCAACTCCAGAAGCGCCTGGAGGACCTCCAGAAACAGATTGACGATTCCCTCGCCGACGCCGAAAAAGAGCGCAAGGTCCGCCTTGAAACCGTCGCCAGCACCATATCGGTGATGAAGCCCGACAAAGCGGCGGAACGCCTCGAACAGTTGCCCATCGAAGACGTGGCCGAAATCCTGCATCTCGTGAAACCCAAGGAACGCGGCAAGATCGTTGAGGCCATGACCAGCGACCGGGCCGGCCTGATCCTGCGCGCACTCCAGGAACGCAGACTGTAGGCAACGGCGCAACGGCGCGTTGCGCCGTTGAATGCGGAATGCGGGGTGCGGAATGCTTCTTTGGACGGCGGTGGTTTGCCATCGCAGTCCAGAGAACCACGTGTTTCTTTCTGGATATGTCGTTGTGGCTGGTCGCCTGCGTGTCCGCCGCAGCATGTTGCGAAGGCCGAACCGCGCCACTCCCTTTGGAGTGCGCAAGCCATGCTTGCGCTTTGCCGTTGTGGCCACAAGCCTGCCCGAAGGTCTCCAAAAAACTTGCAGGCTGAAGCCTGTATTCCGGAACTGCGCAAGCCTCGGCTCGCGCTGCGCCTGTCCGACTTGTCCGACTCGTCCGAGTTGTCCGACTCGTCCGACCAGTCCGAATTTCTCAGAACTGCGACCCTGCATGATGTATCTTTAACGATTCCCGCTGTCTGCGGATGAATCAAGCGGCGCGCAACGCGCGCCGCGAACATTCCCATGGAAAGGAGGTGATGATGAATATGAACATGGAAATCGTGCCGTTGTTTCCCCAGGAAGCGCCGACACCGGCAACATTCCCGGCGCATGCGTCTCCGGCAGTGTCTGCGCCGGCGGATGGCCTGAATTTCGCGGCGGTCTTCGCCGCGATGCGGGACGCAATGCCGGCATTTGGGTTTTCTTCGGCGGTTACGGTATTGGAAACATCGGCAACGAACGCGCCGGCGCCCAACCCGGGAAGCGCTCAGGAAACCGATGCAGACGATAAGACACCGTCGGAGACGCCCGCCGATGATGCAACGCTGTCGGAGATGAACACAGGCGATGCGGCCCATTGGGCTGCGGCGGCAGCATCCGCCATGATTATGGGCCACGGCTCCGTAGCGGACACATCGGATGCCGGTGCGTGGTTGGCCGCAGTGATCGGCACGGCGGCCGCCCGGTCACCGGATGCGATGAATGCCCCCGTGAAAGAAAACGATTCGCTTCTTGCGGCGCTTTCATTCATGGGCATGAACGCTTCCAGTCAATCGGGCGGGGGTTATGGTTTCGCGGCTTTGGAGTTGAATGCCAATATGCCAGGTGCAGCGCCCACTGGTGCCGGTGCGTCGGACGCATTGGACATTGGCGTTCCACTCGCCCCTTCGCTTCCGCAGGCGTCAATGGGGACATCGGAGGCTTTCTCAACGCCCGCTCCGGTGGTCCCCGATGCGGTTCCGCTGACGCAAGCCGCCGATCTGTCGCCGTCCGGCACGCCCCCGGAGGCCGCTGATCCCCTGAAAAACCATGCCGACCATGCCGCGCCGCGCGGCATGGATGCACAACTCCAGCCCCCCGACGCCGTCGCATCGCGCATGGCGCCATCGCCGCCGCTGCGCATCGTTGCGGTGATGCGCCAGGTCGCGGATGCGCCCGAGGCGGCGACCCGCATCCAGGACGCAGACACTGTGATTGTCTCGCGGAAAGCGCCTTTGCCTGTTCATGAGGATCGGCTTTCAATTCAGGATGACCGTCTCCCCGGCGTCAAAGACGCTTTCCCGTTGCGCGCCGAAGGCGCGTCGGAAGCGACGCGTGCCGGCGCTTCGGCGCCCGTCGCATCGTGGGTGACACCCACGGCGCGCGGCGCACCGCCGACCTTGGCGGAAAGTCCGGCGCCGCCACAAGCGCCCGTTGGAATGGAATCCATCGGCGCGGCGGCGGTCAGAAGCGTCCGCTACCTGGCATCAAGAGGCGGCGACCGCAGCCTGACCGTGCGGCTTGTGCCGGAGTCGTTGGGAGAAATGCGCGTGGAGGTGCGCGCGCAGGGTGAGGAGATGCTGGTGCGCATTGTTTCGGCGAATCCGTCGGTGCGCGAAAGCATCCAGGCGCAAGTCCACGACCTCCGTCAGAGCCTTGCCCGCGAGGGCATCGAAGTGACGCGGGTGGACATTGCGGCGGGCATGAGCCAGAACGCGGGCCAGGGCGGCCGTCATCCCCAGGAGGCGGTTCCGCAGCACATTCGCTGGGCGTCTCCCGGCCGCGCGCCGTATGACGGCGCGCCGGAAGCGGCGGCGGGGCACGCGGGCGGGCGCGGCCGGCCGCATCACGGAGTACTCAACGTATTTGTGTGAACCGGCGCGGATCGCCGATCCGCGCAGAAGGAGCGAAGAACATCATGAATGCCTTGGTGACCTTTCGGGCGAACGGAGCAGGAACGCTGACGCCTACGGCGGCGCAGCGCAAAGCGGCGGTGGATGCCGTGACCGCGAATCTGCGCGCGAAGTTGGCGGGCCTGCTCCGGGGCGCGGCGGCCAAATCGGACGCAAGCGCTGTGGCGGCGGGCGCCGCAAAGGCGGCCATCGTTTCCGCGCAGGGCGTCCGAACCGTGAAAAAGGAACTGGACCGGGACGCCTTCCTGCAGTTGCTGGTGGTTCAGATGCAGAACCAGGATCCGACGAGTCCGATGGACAATGCGCAAATGGTGACGCAACTGGCCCAATTCGCCGCCCTGGAACAGATGACAAACCTGAATACGGAGTTCAGGGCGCAGATGGAACTGCTGGCGGGAAACATTGACCAGGCGAATTTCATCGCTGCGCAGGGGCTGCTCGGCAAACACGTCGAGGGCATCACCAGAGAAGGTGGATTTGCCGCTGGGCTGGTGGATGCCGTGACCCTGGATGGCAGCATCGTCCTGCTCCGGGTGGACGGCCGGATCATGCCCATGACCGGCGTCCTGGCGATTTTCGCCGAGGCCCCCGCGGAGGCGGAAGTCCCGCCGGAAGCGGAGGCGGAGGGCGTGCGATGATCCGGGAAATCCAACCGACCACCGGCACATCGCCGCCGGAAACCCCGGCGCGGCGCGCCGCGACCGCTTCGTCCGGCGCAGCCTTCGCGTCGGTGCTGTCCGCCGCCATGCGGCGCAGCGGAGACATCCGTTTCTCGGCGCATGCCATCCAGCGCATCGAGCGGCGCGGCATCGCGTTGAGCGGTGAAGACCTGGCGCGCATCCGCGAAGCGGTGGACCTCGCCGCGGCGAAAGGCTGCCGCGAATCGCTGTTGCTGATTGACCGCACAGCCCTCGTCGTGAATATCCCCAATCGGACGGTGATCACGGTCATGGCCGCTGACGAAGCGGCGGGAACCGTCTTCACCAACATAGACAGCGCGGTGGTGCTTTCGGACGGTCCGGAAGCGCCGACCACAACCATGTCATCAGGGCCGGACCCCGCCTGGGGAGGCCCGCAGGCCGCTGACCGACTGATGCGGCTCAACATGTAAAGGAGACCTTCCCATGAGTATGGCGCTTTACACAGGCGTGACCGGATTGCAGGCGCATCAGCGGCGCCTGGATGTGGTCGCCGCCAACATCGCCAACGTGAACACCATCGGGTATCGGAGTTCGCGGGTGTTGTTTCAGGACTTGTTCTCGCAGACGCTCCAAGGCGGCTCCGCGCCGCTGGGCGCCTTCGGCGGCACCAACCCGCAGCAGATCGGGCTGGGCGTGAAAATTGCCAGCATTGACGTGGACTTTCAGCAGGGATCGCTGCTCACAACGGGCCTGTCCTCCGACCTTGCCATCCAGGGCAGCGGCTTCTTTGTGCTTTCAGACGGCTCGCGGCTGGGCTTCACCCGCGACGGTTCCTTCTCGCTCAACGCCAACGGCCTGCTGATCGAGCCGGCCACAGGCATGCGCGTGCAGGGGTATCTTGCCGATACGCAGGGGGTGATCAATACCAACACCCCGCCGCAGGACATTGCGATTCCGCTGAGCGGCATCGGCATTGTCCGCGCCACGACCCTCGCCACGATGATCGGCAACCTGAACGCCGATGCGCCCAGCGTCCCGCCGACCAGCGTGCAGCGCAGTTTCATTGTCTATGACTCCCTGGGCACAGCGCAGCAGGTGACCATCACCTACACCAAGCAGGCCGTCCCGGAAAACCGCTGGTCTTGGGAAGCCACCTACAACTCGCCGACCCTCGGCGTGACGGTGGTGGGCAGCGGTGATCTGGACTTCCAGACCAACGGCACCCTGCCCGCCGGCACAACGGGAAACATCAGCATCGCCGGCGCGCTGATGAACGCCACCGGTTCGCTGCCTGACGATTTGGATTTCATCGTGGATTTCTCCGCCGTGACGCAGTTGGCGAGCGGGGCCGACGTCGCCAGCGACATCACGCTGCGGAATCAGGACGGCTTTCCGCGCGGTATTCTGGAGAGTTTCAATATTGGCGGCGGCGGCCAGGTCAACGGCGTGTTCAGCAACGGCCTGACCCGTGTGATCGCCCAGGTGGCGTTGGCGACCTTCTCGAATGTGGGCGGGCTGAGCCGGGCCGGCAACAACATGTTCTTGGAGACGCCCGCGTCGGGTACCGCCCAGATCGGCCCGCCGGAAACCGGCGGGCGCGGCTCGGTCTCCGGCGGCGTGCTCGAGAATTCCAACGTGGACCTCGGCCGCGAATTCAGCAACCTGATTATCACCCAGCGCGGTTTCCAGGCCAACGCCCGCACGATCACCGCGGCGGACACCATCCTTCAGGAAACCGTCAACCTTGTCCGATAATCCAGCATGACGGCGCACGCCGGCGGGGCGGCGCGCGGCGCGCCGATTGAGCGCCGCGCCCGAAAGCGTCGCCGGAATTGCGCGGCAAAACAGATGCCGTCGCGTCCTCGCGGGGCGCGGCCTTCGGGCCGCGTCCCGCAGGCCGTGCGTTGCGTCCGGCGGCTGCGCGGAATCCGCCGGATCGTGGTCCACCGCAAATCGCGCATGGCATCCGTCGTCATGGACGGCGCGGAAGAACGGGTGTTAGAATAGCCGCATGCAACGGTGCCCGCCACCGGAAGGGGCGGACGCCGACAGTTATGGGGTGCAGTGTATGGACATCGCAACAATCATCGGTTTTGTCTCCGGCATCTTCCTGGTCGCCATCACCATCGTCATGGGCGGCAATATTGCGATCTTCATCAATCCGCCCTCGCTGGTGCTCGTTGTCGGCGGTACCATCGCCGCCACCCTCATCAACTTCCCCCTGAGCGAAGTGCTCAGCGTGTTCAACACCGCCAAGAACTCGTTCATCCAGAAGGCGGCCACCCCGGAGCGACTCATCGAGAAACTGGTTGATTTCGCCACCGTGGCGCGCCGCGAAGGCATTCTCGCGCTGGAAAGTCACGCCGCCAATGCGGGGGACGAGTTTCTGCAGCGCAGCATTCAACTCGCCATTGACGGCACCGCCCCGGAACTGATCAAGGACATCCTCACCACCGAGATCGCGTTCATGGAGGACCGCCATGCGATGGGACAGTCCATCCTCGGCGGCATGGCGCTCTACGCGCCGGCCTTCGGAATGATCGGCACCCTGATCGGCCTGGTGCAGATGCTGGCCACCATGGAAGACCCTTCCACCATCGGCGCGGGCATGGCGGTGGCCATTCTGACCACGCTTTACGGCGCCTTGATGGCGAACGTGATTTTCCTGCCCACGGCGGGCAAACTGAAAGTGCGTACCGCGCTGGAACTGCTGCAAAAAGAGATCATCATCGAAGGCATTCTGTCCATCCAGTCCGGCGACAATCCCCGGGTGGTGGAGCAGAAACTGAAGGCGTTCGTTTCGCCTCACATTCGCGAACGCATCGGGACGAGACGCTGAAATGCCCCGCGCAAGACAGAAAAAACCCGAAGCCGAAGGCGCGCCGTCGTGGGTCGTTACTTATGGCGACATGATGAGCCTGCTCCTGTGCTTCTTCGTGCTGCTCCTGTCCTTCTCGACGATCAGCGAAGAGGCTTTCAAGGAGGCGCTGCTTTCCCTTCAGGGCGCGCTCGGCGTGCTGCCCGCGCACAGCAGCGTCGTCGCGACCTATCCGCGCACCATGCGCCAGCGGAAAGAGGAAATGGAGCAGGCGGCGCGCAGGCTCCAGCGCCAATTGCTGATCCAGGGCAAGGAGCGCCAGGTCAAAATCGAAATGGATGCCCAAGGCGGGTTGAAAATCAATTTGCCCAGCGCCATTCTGTTCGACATCGGCAGCGCCACGCTCCGCGCCGAGGCGCTCCCTGTCCTGCGCGATGTGGCCCAGATTCTCGCCGAATTGCCGGACACATTCATCGAGGTGCGCGGGCATTCGGATTCGCAACCCCTCCGCGATACAGTGCGCTTTCGAGACAACTACGATCTCAGTTACGCGCGCGCGGACGCCGTGGCCCGCCAGTTGATGCGCGTCGGCGAAATCCCGATGGAACAATTCGAGATCATCTCCTGCGGGTCCAGTCAGCCCGTGGCTACCAACGCCACCGAGGAAGGCCGCAACGCCAACCGGCGCGTGGAAATCTATGTGCGCGGTCTGGTTGACAGGCGCAAGATGGAACTGCTGCAGGGGGAATCCGAAACGCTGGAGGAATCTGAAGCGCCGGGGATGCCCGTGTCTCCCCGGCAACTAACCGACTTGAGGTGAACTGCCATGCCTGATCCGCAAGAAACCGTCCCTCAACAAGCAGGTGGAGGAGGATCGTTGTCGCGAACGCTGCTCATTGCAGCGGTCGTCATCGTCATTCCCGCCGCTCTTGGCTTGAGCACCTTCCTTTTTGTGCTGCGACCGCTGCTGGTCCAGGATGTGTCCCCCCCTGTCAATGAGCAGATCGAGGTTATTCCTCCAGGCGTCGTGATGGTGGATTTCGAGGAGTCCCAGGCCACCGTGCTCACCGAGGACCCCGCCGTGGCCGCGCCGCTCCTCATGTACCGCGTTTCGATGGCCGTTTCAAGTCCGACGGCGCGGGCGTTGATCGAAGAAAAAAAATCGTGGTTCAGCGCCATGCTCAGCAAATTGCACCGCAACCGCACCCGCGCCGAACTGAACGATCCTTTCGTTCAGGACAACATCCTGCGCCAGGCAAGACAGGAAGCCAACCTGCTGCTGAAGAAACTCGCTCCCGGCAGCAATTTCGAAGTGATTGACGTTATGTATACCAAGTACGCCATAATTGACCTATGACCGAACAGGGCCAACTACGCGAAACCATGCCCGACCCCGCCTTGGACCAGGAACTGGTTGAGGTGCAGGGGCCGGGCGTTCATTTGGGTATTGACAGCCTGCGCCGGGTGCGCCTGGATGTGACGGCGGAACTGGGCCGCTGCTCGCTGCTGGTGCGCGAAGTGCTCGAACTCAAGCGCGGATCGGTGCTTCCTTTGGACAAAATGGCCGGGGAAATGGTGGAAATCTGCGTCAACGGCGTTCCTCTCGCCAGAGGCGAAGTCGTCGTGATCGCCGATACCCTGCACGTGCGCATCGCGGAAATTTTCGGGTTCACCGAGAAAGAATCCGAAGAGTATGAATAAACGTCCTCCACGCCATGCAGTTTTGTGCGCCATGCTGATGGGAACAATCGTTGCCTTTGCCCATGCATCGGGCGCTGCCGCCGGCGACGCGTCGCCGCAAGAGGCCGTGCGGCCCGCCCCGGAAGCCGTCGGAACGGAATCAACGGAAGCGGACGCCCTTGACGCGACAAACGCGACGGAAGAACACGAAAGGCATTTTGAGGAAACCTCCCCCCCGGTGATTGACACGACGGTCCCACCGGAGCCGCCGCCCGGCAAGGAACCGGCAGGGACACCCGACTTCTTCAAGGCCCACCAGCGCATCTGGGATGAGGAAGGCGCTGCACCGGAAACCGACGCCGCCGTGCCGCCGCTGGAACCCCTCAGCCTGTGGCAGTTCATCCCGCGTATGATTATCGGCCTGTGTGTCGTCTGCGGGCTGATTCTTCTGGGCGGCTACCTCGCGCGGCGCATGGGGCGGCATTCGCCGCTGTTGGCCGGGCCGCGCCTTGGCGCGGTGCTCGGCCGGGTGCATCTTGCCCCAAAGGTGACGCTCCACTATGTCAAGACCGGCGGGAGGGTCCTGATTGTCGCGGTGACGCCGAACGCCGTTTCGCTGGTGGCGGATTTTGATGCCGAAAAATTCGAGGCGGCCGCGCCCGAAGCAACTTTCGAAGCCGCCTCGCAAACAGCCGCCCAACCCGCCACTTTTCTGGACCAATTGCAGGCCATCGCCCGGCAAGGCGCCGCAGCGGAGGAGGAAGACGATCTGGCCGCGTTGCGCGGCGACCTCCAGCGCCTTCAGCGCTACCTGCAGGAGGGGTCCCGTGAACCCCGCCAGTAACGCGCGGGCGCGCCGCGTCCTGGCGATCTCGGCGCTGATCCTGGCGCTGTGCATGGCCGCCGCGTCCGCCCAAGAGGAACCCGACACGCTCGGCCTGAACCTGCTGCGCGGCGCGCGCGACGCCCTCGAACAGGAAAACATCTCCACCTCTCTCGTCATCGTATTTCTCATCACCGTCATCTCGCTCGCGCCCGCCATCCTGGTGATGACCACTTCCTTCACCCGCATTATCGTCGTGCTCGGATTCCTCCGGCAGGCGCTCGCCACCCAGCAGACCCCGCCCAACCAGGTGCTCATCGGTCTCGCGCTCTTACTCACCTTCTTCATCATGATGCCGACCTATCAGCGCGTCAATGATGAAGCGCTCCAGCCTTATATCCGGGGCGAATTCGAGACCCAGATGGAGGCGCTCGAAACCGCCCTCGTGCCCATCCGCGAATTCATGTTCAAGCAGACCCGTCCCAAAGACCTGCGCCTTTTCCTCGAGATCGCCGGGCTGGGCCGGCCCAATACCCCCGACGATGTGCCCACCCACGTGCTCGTCCCCGCCTTCGTGCTCAGCGAAATCACCACCGCATTTATCATCGGCTTTGTGATCTACATCCCCTTCCTCATCATTGACATGGTCGTCGCCAGCACCCTGATGGCGATGGGCATGATGATGCTGCCGCCCATTTTCGTCTCGCTGCCGTTCAAGATTATCATGTTCGTGCTGGTGGACGGCTGGAGCCTGCTGGTCGGTTCCCTGGTAAGGAGTTTTCAGTGATGAACGCTTCAGGCATCAAGAAAGTGGTCATCGTTGCGGTTATTTTGCTCGCCTTCCTCCCCGTTTTGCCGATGATTATCCCAAAACCCATGACCTTTGACCGCATCACCACCGCCATCCGCGACGCCGGCCTGCCCATAGAAGGGTATACGGAAGTCCTGCCGCCCCAACTGGAATCCATTGCGCACGTCGGCCTGTATGTGGCGGGCGTTCGCGTGGACATCTACCAATACGACGATGCGGGAAAAATCGCCCGGCATTTCGAATACCAGAAACAGGACCCTGGAACGGCCATCGTCGAGATGTGGGGATTGGCGCAATCTCTGGGCGCCGCACCTTCCCGGAATCTTCCCACCCTCGCCGCGCGCCGGGGAAAGTTCATGATCGTCGCCACCGGCGAAGACAAGGCCCTCCTCCAACACATCATTAACATCTTCAAGGCCGCATAACGACTTCCTTCAACCCTCCCCGTCAAAATGATTGGGAATCAGTTTGGCCGCACCAGGCAGGCGAGTCGCCCTGCGTTCCAAGGTCCGAGACAGGCGCGCTCGTATTTTACAGTGCGCAAACCATGCGTGCGCTTTTCACCGGTCGGCTTGCAGGCGGGGCGTCCAGGCGAGCCTGGACGCATGAAATCGTTGGCAAGCCGCCGCGGTCCAAAGGAAAACGACTTTCGCTGTTCCAAGAAGTTGACAAACGACTCTGGGGATGTTGTGATAAGAGGAGCACGGCACACTCTGGAATGCCTTCCGCCGCGCGGCGGGAAAGGAGGCGCGCATGAAGCACGCTATTCTCCGGGGGATTCACGGGAGGGGATGGTTGCGGGCATGTGTGGTGATGGGCTGTCTGGCGGCCTGGGCGGCGGCGGCAGAGAAGCACGTGAAGCCGGACCAGTCCGACCCGTATCGGGCGCAACGCGAACGCATGGTAAGCCAGGATATCGCGAAGGGCGACCTGTGGGGCCGCCAGGCCGTGAAGGACGTCAAGGTGCTCGCCGCGATGCGCAAGGTGTTGCGCCATGAGTTTGTGCCGCGCGAAATCCGCGACCAGGCTTACGCGGACCGCCCGCTCCCCATCGGCTACGGCCAGACCATCTCGCAGCCCTACATCGTGGCGTCCATGACGGAACTGCTCCAGCCCAAACCGGAGCACAAGGCGCTGGAGATAGGCGCAGGGTCGGGCTACCAGGCGGCGGTGCTCGCGGAACTGGTCAAAGAGGTCTATACGATAGAGATCGTGCCGGAACTGAGCCGACGCGCCGAGGAGACGCTGAAACGCCTGAGGTACGACAATGTGACCGTCAAGACCGGCGACGGCTATCACGGCTGGCCGGAGCATGCGCCGTTCGACCTCATCATCGTAACGGCTGCCGCCGCCCACATTCCCCCGCCGCTGGTGGAGCAATTGAAGCCGGGCGGGCGCATGGTGATCCCCGTCGGCCCGCCGATGCAGGTGCAGCAACTGATGATCCTGGAGAAGCGCGAGGACGGCAGCATCCGCCAGCGCAGCGTCATGCCGGTGCGTTTCGTGCCGCTGACCCGCGCGCCGGGCGGCGAATAAACGGGCATTATGACGGCCCGTGCCGCGCTTCTGTTTTGCTGTCGGAACACATCTTGTCGGGACCTTTTCCGGGCGATCCCCGGCATGCCGGAACTTCTGTTGCGAGAGGGTGTTTAACGATTTGCAGATTTTCGTTCGGGCGGCAGGACCGCGTGTCAGACGCCACATCCGCTGTTGTTCGATGTTGCGAACTCAGGAGCAGGCAATGCAGACCCTTCTTGCAGTCATTCTTTTCGCTGCCACATGGCCGGTCTCCGAGAGGGAAACCGCGCGCCAAGATCCGCTTGATTACGGTGTCCCGATTGCCGCCACGAACGTCATAGACGCATTGGTACATGCCAATCTCCAGAAGCATGGTCTTGTTCCGGCGGCGGTGTGTTCGGACGAAGTTTTTTTCCGGCGGGTGCATCTCGATCTCCTTGGAATCCTGCCGGAACCGCGGGATGTGGTCGCGTTTCTGAATGATCACCGGGCGGACAAGCGCGTCCGGTGTATTGATGCGCTCCTGCGCCGTGACGAATTCAGCGAATACTGGTCAATGAAATGGTGTGACCTGCTGCGCGTCAAGGCCGAATTCCCGATCAATTTGTGGCCCAACGCGGTGCAGGCATATCACCGCTGGATTCGCGAAGCCATTCAATCGAATATGCCCTACGATGCCTTTGCCCGCGCCTTGCTGACTTCCAGCGGCAGCAATTTCCGTACGCCGCCCGTGAACTTCTACCGCGCCGTCCAGGGCAAAGACCCAACCGCCATCGCCGGCGCGGTTGCGCTGACCTTCATGGGGACGCGCCTCGATGCGTGGCCGGAACAGCGGCGCGCTGACATGGCGGCCTTTTTTTCGCGCCTTGTGTTCAAGGAGACCGACGAATGGAAAGAGGAAATCGTATGTCTTGACCCCGCGCCCGCCGATCCCCTGGACGCAGTGTTGCCCGACGGCACGCGCGTGCGGATTGCCTCACGCGAAGACCCCCGCATCGTTTTCGCCGACTGGCTGATTGCGCCGGACAACGAATGGTTTGCGCGGAACATCGTCAATCGCGTCTGGTCGTGGCTGCTGGGTCGTGGCATCATTCACGAACCCGACGACATCCGCCCGGATAACCCGCCTGTGAACCCGGAACTGTTGGCGTATCTTGAGACGGAATTGATTCAAGCCGGGTATGATCTGCGCCATATCTACCGGATTATCCTCAATTCCGCCACCTATCAGCAGTCCGCTGTCGCGCCGACGCAGCCGCCTGAAGCCGAGGCGCTGTTTGCATGTTACCCGGTGCGCCGGTTGGAAGCCGAAGTGCTCCGCGACCTGCTCAATTCGCTGTTCGGAGCGCGGGAATCCTACGCCAGCATGATTCCGGAGCCGTTCACCCATATTCCGGAACATCATCGTGCGGTCGCGTTGGCGGACGGCAGCATCACCAGCGCGTTTCTGGAAACCTTTGGGCGTCCGGCGCGCGATACGGGCCTTGAAAGCGAGCGCAGCAACCAGCCCACCGATGCGCAGCGCCTGTACTTGCTGAATTCCTCGGAGGTGCAACGCAGCATCGCCAACAACAGACGGATCCGCCAGATTCTGGCGTCTTCGCGGGGCAATCCCCGCCGGGGCATCGATCAAATCTACCTCGGCATCCTGTCGCGATTCCCCACAGAAGATGAAGTGGCGGCGGTGATGCGGTACGCGTCGGCGGGCCAGGTCACTCCGCAACAGGCCGCCGAGGACCTGGTTTGGGCGCTCATCAACTCCAAGGAGTTTCTTTATCGCCATTGAAATCGAGGCAATAAACGTTCTTGTGGAGATAACGTCATGGACGAGCGCCATACAGAAAGAATCACGCGGCGCACAGCCCTTCTGCGCGGTCTGGCCGGCGCCGCGGGGCTGGCGTTTCCGGGGCACGCCCGCACGCATCCCGCGGCCAAGGCAGCCCGCGCAAAAGCGGTCATCCAGATTTGGATGTGGGGCGGGCCGAGTCATCTCGATACCTTCGATCCAAAACCTGACGCCGGCTACGACTATTGCGGTCCCCTGGACAAAGCCATCGCCACCAACGTGGACGGCATACGGATCAATGCCGCGTTGCCCCAGTTGGCGCAGCAGGCCGACAAGTATGCCCTCATCCGCAGCATGACCCACGGCGTCAACGCCCATGAGACCGCTTCGTACCTGGTGCAGACGGGGCGCATGCCCGGCAGGCTGGTCTATCCCGCCGTGGGCGCTGTCGTTTCGGCATTCAAGGGATATGACCACGGGTATGCGGGCATCGCTCCCCCCTATATCGTGTTGACGGAACCGCAGGGACGTTTCTCTGAGGCGGGTTTTCTGGGGCAGCGATACAAACCTTTCGCCACCGGGGGCGACCCCAATCAACGGCGCTTCGCGGTCGAGGGCATTGTCCTGGAAAACGTTACAGACGAACGGCAGCAGCACCGGCGGGAATTGCTCGCAGCCCTCGATTCGCTGGGGCGGGAAATGCCGGACCATCCGCGCTTCGAGGCATTTGAGCGTTGCGGCGACGCCGCCAGCGACCTCATCTTCGGCGAGGCCCGCCGCGTATTTGACCTGAACGAAGAAAACGAGGCGACGCGCGAGCGCTATGGGCGAAACACGTTCGGTCAGTCCTGTCTCGCGGCGCGCCGACTGGTGGAACATGGCGTTCCGTATGTCACCATCAACTATAAGGGATGGGACACGCACAAGCAGCATTTCGAGATCATGCGCCGCAAACTGCCTGAAATGGACCGCGCCATGGCCGCGTTGCTGCAGGACCTTTCGGAACGCGGCCTGCTCGACAGCACCATTGTCTGGTGGAGCGGCGAGTTCGGGCGCACGCCGCGTGTTCAATGGAGTCCCCCTTGGAACGGGGGGCGCGGGCATTACGGCGCATGTTTCTGCGCGATGGTGGCCGGGGGCGGTTTCAAAGGCGGGCACGTGGTGGGCGGGTCAGACGCTCGGGGTGAGGAGGTTGCATCGCGGCCTGTGTACCCGGCGGACCTCATCGCCGGCATCTATGAACTGCTCGGCATAGCCCCGGACGGGCCGTTGCCCAACCCGCGCGGCCTGGATGTGCGGGTATTGCCTCCTTCCGCGCCGGGTGAATTGCGCGGCGCTCGCTTGACTGAAATCACATGAAATACGGGAGCATTCCATGAAACTCGTCCGAAGATTTCTTCTTTCGGCGGCGTTTCTATGCGCGGCGGGCGCATGGGCGCAGCAGGCGGCGCGTGAACCGCGCGTCGGGTATCTTTATCCTGCCGGCGGACAACAGGGGACGGTTGTGCACGCGCTTGCCGGGGGACAGGCGCTTCGGGGCACGGACAGCGTAATCGTTTCCGGCGACGGCGTTCACGCCGAGGTCGTCCATTATTACCGCCCGCTGAGGAATCTTGATCAGGACCAGCGGCGCGAACTGGAACGTCGTCTTCGGGAAAGTTGGGAAAAGCGTCGCGCGGAACTCCCAAGCGAGGACAGGAAAAGGGTTCCGTCCGCCACGGCGTTCGGGGTCGCCGACAGGCGCCGGCCGGCCCTGAACGCATTGAAGCCCGTCACACTCCCCGACCACCCCCTTTTGAATAACATCGAGCGCATGAGTCTGCGGGAACTGGCGGGTGTCGTGCATGAAATCCGGCGTTTCCGCAAGCGACAAATGAACATGCAACTGGCCGAAATGGTCGCCATCGAAATCAGGATCAGCGCGGATGCGACGCCGGGTGAGCGGGAACTGCGAATCCGCACCGCCGCCGGCCTGACCAATCCCATCCGTTTTCAGGTAGGCGTGTTGCCCGAAATCCATGAGCAGGAGCCAAACGACCCGCAGATTGCGTTTCCCCTGCCGGAAACGGCGCCCATTACGCCGCCCGCCGTGTTGAACGGTCAGATCATGCCCGGCGATGTGGACCGGTTTCGCTTTCGCGGCAAGAAGGGACAGCAACTCGTGGTGCGGGTGGCGGCCCGGCGGCTGATCCCTTACCTGGCCGATGCGGTCCCCGGTTGGTTTCAGGCCACGGTGTGTCTGTACGACGCCTGGGGCATTGAACTGGCCTGCGCCGACGATTACCGCTATGACCCGGACCCGGTGCTTGTCCATACCCTCCCGTCGGATGCCGACTATGAAATCGAAATCCGCGATGCGCTCTATCGCGGGCGTGAGGATTTTGTATATCGCATCGTTTTGGGGGAACTGCCATTCGTCTCGCACATATTTCCCTTGGGCGGGCGCGTCGGTGAGGAAACGGTTGTCACCATGGCCGGGTGCAACTTGCCCGGCGAACGGCTGTATCTGGATACGCGCGGGGATGAAACAGGCATCCGCCGCGCCGCGGTTTTCGCAAACGGTAACCAGTCCAACGAGTTCCTGTATGCGGTGGACGATTTGCCTGAAACGAAGGAAATCGAACCGAACGACTGCGCGGAGACCGCGCAGCGGGTCAGTGTGCCGAAAATTGTCAACGGAACCGTTGCGAATCCAAATGACGTGGATGTGTTTGCCTTCGAAGGGCGTGCGGGAGAAGAAATTGTCGCAGAGGTGTTTGCCCGCCGGTTGAACTCGCCAATGGACGCTCTGTTGCGGCTGATGGATGGCTCGGGCCGCGTGCTGCAATGGAATGATGACCACAAGGACCGGCGCTTCGAGTTGTTGACACACCACGCGGACGCCCGACTCGCGGCGCGCCTGCCGCAAACAGGCGTTTATTACGTGGAGGTCTCGGATACGCAGCGACAGGGCGGCGATGCCTGGAATTACCGGCTGCGCGTCGGGCCGCCCCGGCCCGACTTCGCTCTTCTGGTTGTGCCCTCGTCCGTGAACATCCCCGCCGGAAGGTCCGCGACGATCTGCGTCCATGCGGTGCGACTGGACGGCTTTGACGGCGAGATCGAAGTGGCGTTGGCCGATGCGCCCGACTTCATCTCGCTCGAGGGCGGACGCATCCCGCGCGGGCACGACAAGATGAGAATGACGCTGTCCGCCGCGCCTCGAGCGCCCGCCGCGCCAACCGCCCTGATCCTTGAAGGGCGCGCTGAGATTGGCGGCGAAATGGTCGTGCGGCGCGCCGCGCCCTCCGAAGACATGATGCAGGCCTTCCTGCCGAGGCATCTGGTTCCTTCGGCGGAATTGCTGGCCGCTGTGCTTCGCCGGCGGGGCGGCGCGCCAATGGTGCGCCTGGCCGATCCCATGCCGGTGCGTATTCCCAGGGGCGGCAGCGCCCTTGTGCGGATACGGACGCCGAGGCATCCGCTCCTGCCGCATGTGCGGCTTGAACTTGACGAAGCGCCGCCGGGTGTCTCCATCGAAAACGTGTGTGTCACGCCCATCGGACTGGCCTTCCGGCTTCGGGATGAGGGAAGCAGCCTGGAAACGGGCTATCAAGACAACCTGATTGTCAAAGCGTTCGTCGAGACAGCGGAGGCGCAGAAAGACAATCCGGCGGCCAGGTTACAGCGTGCGCCGGCCGGCGTCCTGCCGGCCATTTCCATTGAAATCCATTGACGTGGCAGGATATCCCCAAAGGCCGGTCAAGGAAGTCAATGGCGTGGGTCGAGGCAAATCATGAAACGTTTCTCGATACATGCCGCCGTATTCTGCATCAGCGCGGCGGGCATCGCGCAGCAGGTGGCGCTGACGCGCATCTTCAGCATCGCGCAGTGGCATCATTTCGCCTACATGATCATCAGCATCGCGATGCTCGGCTTCGGCGCGGGGGGATCGGCGCTCGCCCTGTTCCGGCATCGGATCAGCGGGCGGGAGCGCGCGCTGCTGGCCGTGGCGCTGCCGGTGTTCGCGCTGAGTCTGCCCGCGTCCTACGCCCTGAGCCAGCGGATTCCCTTTGAAACCTTCCAACTCGCGACGCAGCCGGTGCAGTTCGCCTGGCTCTTCGCGCTTTATGCCGTGCTCGCTGTGCCATTCCTGCTGCTGTCGGTGTCGCTGACGCTCGCGTTCATGCAGCATACCGGCGGCGTGGGGCAACTCTACTGCGCGAATATGGTGGGGTCCGGCGCGGGCGCGGCGGCGACCGTTGCCCTGCTGCATCTGGCGCACCCGCAGTACGCGCCGTCCCTGATTGCGGCGGCGGCGATTGCGGGATGGCTGCTGGCCTGCGGCGTCGGCGCGCGGCATGTCGTCGTGGCGGTGGGTGCAGCGGGCGCGGCCGTCTGGGCGGTGTTTGTGCCCATCCGGGTCTCGGAATACAAGGGTCTGTCCTACGCCATGCAGTTTCCCGACGCGCGGATCGTGACGGAAGCCGTCGGCCCGCTCGCCGTGATCACGGCGGTGCGCTCCGAGATGATCCGCGAATCGCCCGGCCAGATCGCCTATTCCTATCCCTGGAGCGAAAAGGGGGCCATGCCCGAGCAGATCGGGCTATTCTTCGACGCAGGCGGCGTGTCGCCGGTGCACCGCTTCGACGGCGACCTGTCGCGCTTCGCCTATCTCGACTGCGTCACCGCCGCGCTTCCGTATCACCTTCTGGACAAGCCGGATACGCTGGTCATCGGCGCGGGCGGCGGCACGGACGTGCTGGCCGCGTTATGGCACGGCGCGCCGCGTGTCACGGCGGTCGAAGTCAATCCCGATGTATTCCGACTCATGCGCGAACACCCGGAAATCCGCGAATTTTCCGGCGCGATTTATGAATTGCCGCAGGTGACCCCGGTGATCGCCGACGGACGCGGCCACGTGCAGGCGGACGCGCAGCGTCACGACCTCATCCAAATCGCGCTGCTGGACGCCTTCAATGCGGCGGCGGCGGGCGTCCACGCGCTGAACGAAAGTTACCTCTACACCGTCGAGGCGATCACGCTCTACCTGGAACGTCTGCAACCCGGCGGGATGATCGCCATCACCCGATGGCTCAAGACCCCGCCGCGCGACAGCCTGAAAATGTTCGCCACCGCCGTGGCCGCCTGCGAACGCGCGGGGCGCGGCCCCGCCGCCGAGCGCCTGGCCTTCATCCGCTCGTGGAACACGGGGACGATTGTGATCACTGAAAGCCCGCTGACCGACACGCAAATCGCGGCGGCGCGGCGCTTCTCAGAAGAACGGGGCTTTGACCTGTGTTATCTGCCCGGCATGCGCGAAGACGAGGGGAACCGCTTCACGGTACTGGAGGACCCGGTGCATTACCGCTTCGCGAAGACGCTGCTGTTCGGCGACCGCGAATCGGCACAGCGCGACGCCCTGTTCTATCTGCGGCCCGCCACCGATGACAAACCCTATTTTTTCAGATTCTTCAAGTGGACCTCACTGCCCCGGCTCGTGCGCGCCATGGGCGCGCAATGGGCGCCGTTCGTCGAGTGGGGCTACATCACATTGGCGGCGACGCTGGTCCAGGGCGCGGTCGCCTCGGCGGTCTTCATTCTTGTCCCGTTGCTCACGCTGGCGCGGCGACCCGCCGTGCGCCGCGCCAAACGCTGGGTCATCGTCTATTTCGCGGGACTGGGCCTCGCCTACATGCTGCTGGAAATCGCGTTCATCCAGCGGCTGATGCTCTTTCTCGCGTATCCTGTCTACGCCGTGGCCGTGGCGCTCACGGGTTTCCTGGTCTTTTCCGGTCTCGGCAGCCTCTTCGCACACCACTGCTACGCGTGGCGCAGTCCGCGCCTGCGCGCGCCGCGCCTCGTCCTGGGCGCCGTCATCGCAATCGCGATCATCGCCGCGCTATACGGCGCATTCCTGCCCGCGGTCTTCCGCGCCGCCATCGCCTGGCCCGATTTCGTGAAGATTCCCATCGGATTGCTGCTGATCGCGCCGCTCGCCTTTGCGATGGGCATACCCTTCCCCGCCGGCCTGCAGAAAGCCGCCGACAGCGACGATGCACTCCTTCCCTGGGCGTGGGGCATCAACGGCTGCGCCTCCGTGGCCGGCGCGTCGCTCGCCACGCTTATCGCCGTACATCTCGGATTCAAGGCGATCATGATCGCCGCCGTGGCGGTGTATGTCCTCGCCGCGTGGGCGATCTACCGCCTCGACCACACCCTGGAAATCGCCGCAACGGGTAATTCGGCAACTTGACAATCTGATGAAGAACCGCTTTTCTTTCGAGACAAGGAACACTAACAAATGTTTGAAAGAGCCAACTTGGGTCGGTTTCTCCTCGCTGGGGTTCCAGCACGACGCATTCAGGCCGTAAGGTCATTGAACACATCTATGTCGGTTGTTAGAATGGTCATTGCGTGCGGGAACCATCAACGAGTTCAAGCGAACGGACCGGAGAGACACACGTGGCGGGTTCCTGGGTCAAGAGTGCATCCCCCTCTTTCAATTTCCGCGTGTTTGTCCTGGGCTTTGACATACTTCTTTTTGCATTTCTGGCCTATCAATCCGTTATCTATTTTGGTCTTGTAGATGATGCCTGCATCAGTTTCCGATATGCGCGCAACCTGGCGTGGGGCGACGGACTGACGTACAACGCGGGGGAGTACCACGAAGGCATCAGCAACCTGCTATGGACCCTGTGTTTGGCGGGACTCTATCGCGCGGGCTTCAGCATGCGTTTCGCGGCCCACATAATGACCATGCTTTGCCTGCTTTTCGGCGCGTGGCTTGTACGCGCCGCGTCGCTAAAACAGTTTGCGGATCGACCCTTTCTCAGCCGGCTGCCCTTGGCGATGACCGTGCTGTTTACGGCATTCCTGACGGATTCCGGCAACATGCTCGAAGGGTCGCTGGTATTTTTTTGCTGCGCGTTGATGCTGTACGGCGCGGTGCGGCGTGCGCCGCTTGTGCTGGGCGTTGCGGCGGCGCTCTTCACGGCGAACCGTCCGGAAGGCGCTGTGATCGCGGGTTTTATCGCCGCCTGGACATTCTGGGAATTCCGCCGCGCGCGCATATCGCTGAATGGATTCCTGTTCGTGGCTGCGATGGCGGCATTTGCGGTGGGCGGCATTACATTGTTCCGCGCGCTATATTTCGGCGATGTCATCCCCAGCACGGTACGGGCCAAAGCCCTGGCGTCGAAAATAATGGAAGGCAATGACCATGTGGCCACCCGGGCCGGCGTGGCGCTTGTTCGAAACTACTATCAGCCCTTGCTTCCCTTGCTGGCGTTGCTCGCGACAGGCGCCATGCGGCGGCAAAACGCATCATTGGCCGGCTTGATGCTTGTCCTGCTATGCTTCAATGCGGCCTTGGTGATAAAGAACGGCGGGGACTGGCTGGGATTTCGACTGCTATCTCCCTATTACACTTTGCTCGCTTTTGGCTCTTTGCTGGGGTGCGCCGCGCTTCCCCGGCGCTTCTGCCTGCAGGAGGCGGCGGTAGGCGTGTGCGTGGGGACTGCACTCTACAACATGAACGTCGGGGCGTTGGCCCAAAGAAGCGCGGATTTTCTCCACCAGCCCGACTACCGGACCCGGCATCTCGTACAATCAAGAGATATGGCGCACGACAATTTCATCCCTGCGTATAAGCATCTTTGTCCGGAAGATTTCTATTATCCCGACGACAAAGTTATCGTGGAAAATGGCGGCATGCCTGCATGGATGCTCGAGCGGGCTTATGTGATCGAGCAATTCGGCCTGACACATCCGGCGCTGCACCGACCCAATACGCACATTCAGGCATTCCTCACGATGGGCGTGGCCAATACGCCGGAATTACTGGCCATGCAGCCGACCTATTCCATTCATTCCCTTTTCAGTACGGCTCTATATGATATTCCTTTTCTTCATGAGGCGTACCATGCGCACACGAAGCATTTCATGGCGACGATATCATTCGGGACTGACAGTTTCGGTCAGATTGGTGAAGTCTTCCTTGTGCGGGACGACCGGGCGACGCTCCCCTTGTTTGTCTTGTCCTACGGGTTTGTTGCGCCGGCGGCGGACTTGTATCGAATGCCCGCCGATGCCCCGGAGTTGCTTACCCGCTGGCATGCCGAGCCTTGGCGTCAAGATGACGGCTCTGAAATCACCGCTGGATGGCATCGGTGGGACGAACTTTCGCGTCTGTCGTGGCGGATTCCGTTGGTCCCCGGCGTTGTCCGCCTTTCCAGACCGCTGCCGGATGCGCATCCGCTTCTGCTGCTGGTTGCGCTGCCGCCGCAGTCACGTATCCATGGTCAAGTGACCGCAAGCGTTCAGTCACCCGGCATTGACGCAGCGCTGTTGGAAACCCTCCCCCTTGAAGAGAATCTGTCCGAATCTCTGGCGACCTGCGCGGCGGCGCTCGCGCCGCCCCCGCATGAAACAGGCGCCGAATTGGTACTGGAAATTGAATCGGAGCATTCAGGCGAACTTCTGCTGACGATCTATCGCTGGACGGCCGGCGGGACGCCTGTCGCGCCTGAACGGTATTTGCAGCACAGCGCGGAACAACGCCGCCGTCGCCTCAAACGCCTGGGCCTAACACAAGATTCGGACATTCATGATTCCTTCTACCGCGGAAGCATGGCGTTTTTTGAACACCGGCGCGCGCTCCTGCGCCAGGCCATGCCGCTGCGCCGCGCAATCCGAAAACAACCGGATTCCGTGGCGCTGTGCCGACAACTGACGAATCTTTACACCGACCATGATGACAAAGAACTTCTACTGCGGGAGTGGGAAGTGCTTGCCGGGGAATTGCCGTTCCATCCCCTGCCGCAGGCGCATCTCGCGTTGGCGCGCGCCCGCCACGGCGATCTTTCGGGAACAATGGAGGCATGCGCCAACGCCTACTGCGCGAGCCGAGGCAGCCTGGACTTTGTACTCTCGGTAATTCTCACGCCCGCCCAGCAATTTCTGGACCCCGCGGCGATGCTGCAATGGATCGCGAACGAGCAGGGGAAAGACTTTGCAAACCCCTTCCTGATGACATGCGCGGCGGCGATTCGCGTGGACATCATACGGCGTCAGGCGCAGTCCGATATCGGCGCCGCGCGGGAAAGCGCACTGCAGTTGCGTGAGGAGTTATTGAAGTTTCCCGAAATGACTCGATTACATGCCGATATTCGCGAACAACCGGATAGTTATACGCAACGTCCCGAAGCAGCAAAAGACGTGCAGTGGCGCTTAGTGATGGCGGAGGGGTACGCATTGTTTGCGACAGGCAGAGCAGCCGAAGCCCGGGCGGCGTTTGATCGGGCGGAATCGCTGGCGCCGGGCCGGTCCGAAATCTGGATGGGATTGGCGATGCTGCATGCCCACGAAGGAAATATCACCGAAGCCCTGGCAATCTGCCGCCGTGTCATCGAAGCGGTGCCGCACGACTACGGCGCCTATGAACAATTGTCGGACATGTATGTGCGACAGGGCGATCTGGAGGGGCTTGTGGCGGAGTGGCAGCGGGCTGTCAAGGCGCACCCGGAACGCGCGCTGGCCTGGTTCTGCTTCGGGCTTGCCCTTGAGCGACGCGGCGATTGGGACGCCGCGCGCGTCGCTTATGAACGCGCGTTGGAACTGGACCCGGACGCGGAAGGCACCAGGGAAGCCCTGGCGCGCGTCATGATGGAACAGACCCGCGCGGAAGCGCCGACAGCGACGCACAACGCCGGTGAAGATTCGGCGGAGCATTGACATTTCTGAAGGAACAACGGCCGCCGCACGGATGCGGCGGCCATCGGGTGTGCCATAAGAAAACGCTTGGGCGGAACGCGAATGCGGGGCTATTGTTGCGGATTGATGTCCAGCAATTCCACGTCGAAAATGAGCACCGCATTGGGCGGAATGCCTGGTCTTCCGTTGGGGCCGTAGGCGAGTTGCGGCGGGATGAACAGTTGCCACTTGGCGCCCTTCTTCATCAGTTGCAGCGCCTCGGTCCACCCTTTGATCACCTGGGTGACGCCGAAGACCACCGGTTCGCCGCGATCATAGGAACTGTCGAACTGCGATCCGTCAATCAGCGTGCCCCGGTAATGCACCTTGACGCGGTCCGATGCGGTGGGGGAAGGCCCCGCGCCTTCCTCGATCACCCGGTACTGCAGGCCGCTGTCCAGCGTCTTGACCCCCTCCTTCGCGGCGTTCGCGGCAAGAAACGCCTGACCGTCCCGCAGGTTGGTCTCGGCTTCGGCCTGCTGCTTTGATTCCATTTCTTCCATCGCCTTTTGTCGAAATGCATTCATGACGACCATCATTTCCTCGTCAGACAGGGCCGGTTCGCGGTCCGCCATGACATCTTCGATCCCTTTCACAAATGCATCCATCTTAAGGTCAATCGCCGCCGTCTGAAGGCTTTTTCCCACCTGCAGACCCACGGCATAACTCAGTTTTTCACTGTCGTCATACAAAACCACGGTACTTTTTTCCTTCGCTTTCGCGGTGTCATCAGCCGTCCACGCCGAAAGCGCGGAGAACAAAACACATGCCACCAATACACATGTCATCTTTTTCATCGTCGGTTCCTTTGCATGCGGCGCATGCGCGTTGTGTTGAACTTTCCGCCCCCTGGATACCCCAGAAGATGCGTCCCGCGCCGGCGCATCCGCGCCGATCCACGGTTAACGGGTTTGCTGCAATCCCGGAGTGCAGACGGAAACAGCGGCAAGCAGGTCGCAATTTCGCCCGCAGCCGAAGGGCGGGACATTTCACTGGCGTAGCCTACTCCTCTCTTTTCGAAAGTGCAACTTTTTGGAGACGGCGGCGCGCTTGCAATTGTGCAACCACGCATTTAGCGTATGCCTGATCATCCAACGAAAAATTTGGTGTTCAGTTACTTTTAGCCGAGTGGCGTGCAGCCGGGAATCTTGTGTTTTTTCTACATCCCCCGGCGCTGCGCGCCGCCCCCTTCCAAGGCGGACTTGACTGCAATGCCGACAGGTGACTTGCCAACCGACGGAAAAGCCTTTTACTCATAAATAAATCATCGCCCGGAAATTCCTCCCGGAACACCCTTCCAGGGGGGATGGAAAAGGCCATATAGTGCGCCCCGACAGTCCATGCCATTCCGCCAAAGTGTTACGATGTGTATTGAACTGATGACAAACAGCGTCATATATTCTCGCGCATATTGCGAACGAATGTTGCAGAAAACACTTCCATTTCAAAGGGGATCATACGCTGTTCTCAATGACGCTGTGTAAAGAAGAACACTTTCAGGTATGCTGTCGGCGGAAAGCGGCGGGAAGGAAGTCCTCGGAATGGTGTTGCTGCTGGCGATCATGTTTGTTGCCGTTTCGGCGATAGCGCTTGTTCTGTGGCTTCCGAGGGGCATTGGCGCGGCGTTGAACCGGGTGCGGCGCGTAGGTCCCTATGCTGCGTCGGCGACAGCCAACGCGCTGCACCGGCGCCTGCTGGTGGCGGACCTGCACTGCGACGCGCTGCTCTGGCGACGCGAGGTGCTTCACCGCGGGCGCTGGGGACATGCGGACCTGCCCCGGCTTGTCGCGGGTAATGTGGCAATCCAAGTCTTTGCCTCGGTGACCCGCGTGCCTGTACAGGCATACCGCATGGAAAGGGTGCCGGATCGTTGGGACGTGATCACCCCGCTGGTGCTGCTTCAGGGCTGGCCTGTCGCCACATGGACCAGTCCGCGCGCCCGCGCGCTGCACGCCGCCGCCCGGATGGACGCCGCCGTCAGGGAATCCGACGGTCAACTTGTCCTGTTGCGCAACCGGGAGGAACTGGAACGGTTCCTGGCGCGTCGCGCCGTGGACACCGCCTGCTGCGGCGCACTGCTGAGCATCGAGGGCATGCACGCGCTGGAACACAGCCTCGACAATATCCGCGTGTTTTTCGATGCGGGATTCCGCATGATGGGGCTGATGCATTTTCATGACAACGAGATCGGCGGTTCGGCGCACGGCGCGGCGTCAGAAGGTTTGACCCCGTTCGGGCGCGAAGCGATTCATTTGATGGAGCGCACGGGGATCATCATTGATCTGGCGCATGCCGCGCCCCGGCTCATTGACGATGTGCTGGAGTGCGCCGCGCGCCCTGTCGTGGTGTCACACACGGGATTTCAAGCGATATGCCCGGGACCACGCAATCTCAGCGATGCGCATCTGCGACACATCGCGGAGAAAGGTGGATTGGTCGGGGTGGGTTTCTGGCCGCAGGCGGTTGGCGGCACGGATGTCGCTGCCATCGCCCGCGCTATTCGGCACGCCGTGCATGTGGCCGGGGTGCCGCATGTCGCCCTGGGGTCCGATTTTGACGGCGCAGTGCGGATGCCTTTTGATGCATCAGGCATGCCGCTGATAACCGAAGCGCTGCTTGGCGAAGGATTCTCCGAATCCGAGATCGCCGCCGTCATGGGCGGGAATCTGGTCCGGTTTCTGAAGGAAACCCTGCCTGCCGCTGCCTGAATCTCCTTTGGAAGTGCCAAAGAAAACCGCACCCTGTCAACGCCAGTCGCGTGCCAGAGGTCTGCACCGCTGCGATGACGGATACGCCTGGGTTTGTTCCGTCGCTTACATGTGCTTGAAAGCGCCGTACCATTGGCTGCCGCCGTGGTCGAGATGGAGGACGACAACGCCTTCGAGTCGGGTTTCGGGGCCGTATTCCTTGATGACGCAATGCCCGAACCACCAGTCGGACGCCTCGAAGTGATCCCGTTCATGGTAGGGAATCTTTTCCAGAATATCCCGGCGCACGCACTGGCAGAAGCCGATGGGCACGCGGTCGGCCTCGCGGAAGCGGTATTCGCCCGCGCCGGCAGCCAGTTCCTCAAAGCATTCCCAAGGCCGAATCCGACCGAGCAGCACCCGGGCCGTGTCATCGGGCGTGAGCATTTTCCGGCCGTCGGGCGCGACGAAGCGCGCGTCTTCCCCAAGGGTCTCCATGCGGACGAAGAAATCGGGCGGGAGGATGATGTCGGCGTCGAGCAGGACGATCCAGTCGCCGGCGGCGATGCGCCGCGACTCGTTGATCATGAATCCCTTGGCGCGGACGTGGTCTTCGGAGAAGGGCATGCGGACGATGCGCAGTTCGGGGCAGGCGCGGCGCATGCTGTCAATGAGGTCGTCGGTAGCGTCAATGCCGGGCACATAGCCGATGACAACTTCGAGGGCGCGCATGTCGAAGCCGCGCTGATGGGCCAGCCCGAGGAGCGTCGCCTGAAGTCGCCGCGTGTAACGCGTGCAGATGATGACGACGGAATATTTGATCCTTGTCATTTCGGGGACATGTTCGGCGAGGGCGCCGTCGGCGTCGCGGCGGCCTTCCCAGAGCAGCAGGGTCTGCGTGAGGAGGAACCCGTCTATGTTATGGATACAGATGCGCGGTTCGACGTTGTCGCCGATGCGAGGAGGCAGGCAGCGCGCGCCCTCGAACTCGGTTGGACGCACGAGGACGCCGTCGCGCAGCAGAACGTAGCGCCCGAATTCATCCACGTGCAGCGTGAGACGGTGCGAATAGTCCACCATCGGGCAGAGAATCTTGGCGTGACGCCCGAAACTGAAGCCGATGTGCCCGGCGATGCCGCCGCCGAAGGTGAGTTGCATGGTGAAGGGCGGGGTGAGTCGCGCCAGCGGCGTGCTGCAGTGTTCGACGTTGAGAAAGGAAAGCCAGCGCACCGCGCCGGGCATGTGGTGGGTGTAATGGTTCTCAATCTCGTAGTGATCGGCGGTGATTTCACGGGTGGGCGCTTCGCGCAGGGTGATGCGGCGCGCTTCCTCGGCCAATGCCTCCTGGATTTTCGGCAGTTCCCGGCGCGCGGCATCCACTGCGTCATAATAACGCTTGCGCCCCCGCATGAGATGGAAAGGCGATATCACTTCTTCGCCCGGCACGGCGGCGATCTGGAGGTCGGGGTATCGGCGGCGGAATTCCTCCGGGGCGTGGTCGCAGATGCGCTGGAAGCGGCACGCGGCGCAGACGGGGCCGAGGTTCCTGCGGTGGCGCCTGCGGTGGGCTTCAATCGCGGCTTCCCATTCCTCGACGGTCTCCGGCAGCGGGCGCGGACCCCGCAGCAACTGAAGATGCCGCGTCAGTTGATGCAAGACCCACAGACGCATAAGAAGAAGGGGATGATGCAGCAGCCACGGGAGCACGCTATGGTGGAAAGGGCTGTCCACGGCCATTCCCCGGCTGAGCATGTTTTCGACGGCCTTGCCCAGCCGCCTTGGGCCGCGCGCGTGGATGTTGACTGCAAAATCATAAGCGCGCCGGTCATAGTGCTGATGGTCAAGGAAAAATTGCGCCGAGTTGACGACATGTGGCCGGTTCTCTTCCGCGATCAGGCAAAACGGCGCATGCAGGAGGTTGACTTCCACGCCGCGCGCATCCAGCGCGCGCGCCAGCGCGTTCATGTTCCGCAGGGCGGCGGATGCGGTCTCGCCCCGCAACGGCGGCGCGGGCGCAAAGGGATCATGGAGCGTGATGTTCACCACGGCGGCCCCGGCCAGACGTTTCACGGCGGCTTCAATGTTCTCTTGTTCGGGCAGCGGCGCGCCGATTTGCACCCGCAACGCCAGCCCGGCGTCCGCACAGGCTGCCGCCCATCGGGCGATGAGGCCGCCGTCGCAGGCCGGCATGGCGCAGAATACGTCCAGCAGCCCGGCCTCGGCCAATGCGGGCAGCATGACGGGATCGTGGGTTCCATCGGTGCGCAGGGAAAGCCGGACGCCGTTCTGACGGGCGAAATCCAGCAGCGCGGGCAGCAGGCGGACGCCTTCGCCTGCAGGGCGCACGTCTATCTTTTCCGTGTGGAACACGACCGCATGCAGTCGAAGCCACTTCTTGAGGTCTGTCAGGTCGAAAGGACGGCCATGCGCGTCGTGCGTGGCCATCAGCCCGCGCGTGGGATGCAAGGGTTGGTCCATCTCAGAATATGCGTTCATGTCCTGCCATAAGAGGCTTTTGCAGAACCTTCCGTTATCCAATAGAGCACGGGCATCCTGCCCGTGTTTTATGGGCGATACGCCCATGCCACGGAAGTCCTGCAAGAGCCTTGTTATTGTGCAACAACCCGCCCCCCAATACGCCAATCCCCCCGCGACTCCCTTCCCTCATGCGCTTTCCAAATAGCGTCCTGTGTCGTTCACAGCGCCCAGGAGGCATCCTCGGGAAAGACGACTTTTTCCTGGTTGCGGATATAGTGGAGCGGGTCGTCAATGGGCGCGATGCCGGTGATGGGCCGGGCCTCGTCGGTTCCGAAGAATTCGGCGTAATCGCCGTGGAATCCGTCACAGATGTTCCGGGCCGCGCACGATTGGCAAGCCTCCGCGTATTTGTAGCCGCAGTCGTGCTCGGCGCGGCGGCGGGCTTCCTCGCGATAGACGGCGGGCATGCCGCGCGCCGCCTGATAGATGCGCGCCAGGGCGCGCTGCGCGGCGAATTTCACTCCCTGCCGCAGCGGATGTTTCTCGTAGTTGTCGCGGATGCGCATCGCGCCGCCCTTGTAGATGCGGCTTGCGCCGGGACCGAGTCGGAACAGGGGCGAGGGGTTGCCGTCCCGCATCATCTGGGTCATCATCATGGTCCAGAGCCAACTCTGGTAATCCCATTCGTGGATGTCGTAGGAAAGTTGCTGGAAGTTGAAGAAGTTTTTGCGGTGGCGCTCTTCGGCCATGCACAGGGGGAGATAGCGCACATTGACCTCGATGCCCGCCGCCTCCAGCATGTCCATCGCACGGGTGAGTTCCGGTTTGATATCGGCATAGCGGGCGACGGTGTCGGCGCGGCGATGCCCGAATTGGTCGCTGAAAGGGTTGAACGCGATGAAGTTGACGACAAGCGCCCCGTAATCAATCGCCTTCTGGGCGACCTGCGTCAGCACGGGGATCACCGGCTTGGACATGGTGCAGTTGAAGCGAAAGGGGATGTCGAGGGCGCGCATGCGCTCGATGGCCGCGATGATTTTCTCGTAGGCGCCTTTCACGCGCACGACTTCATTGTGCAGTTCGCCGATGCCATGGAGGCTGACCAGGAAATCGCGGATGCCCGCGTCGCGGAATTCCTCCAGTTTGCCGGGCTTTCCCAGGATCAGGCCATTGGTGATGAGGGTGGGAATCAGGCCGATTTCACGGCAGTAGCGGATAAGTTCCAGGATTTCTTTGTGGATGGTCGGCTCGCCGCCCTGGATGTCAATGGCGGTGTTGCCGTAGAACTCGCGCAGCGCCTTGCAGATTTGCTTGGCTTTCTGGAGGGTCATGAACGCGTGCTCGGGATGCTTGTGGTCCTCGATGCGGTCAATGAAGTAGCAGAAGTAGCAGCGAAGATTGCAGGTCTGGCCGAGCCACATCACCCCGCGCCGGGTAAGCACGCGCCGCGTGGTTTTCCGGCATCCATGCGCGACTTGCAAGGGCGCAGCGGATGCTGCGGCGATGGGGTTCGGGCAATCCGCGCCCACGGCGTTTTCCGCGGTTACCGGGTCCATGAACGTCAACTCCCTGGGGGCGCTATCCGGATCATTCCTTCAAAGATGAGATGCCGCCCGCGATCGAAATGAAAGACACCCGATTCCGAGGAACACAAAGCCTGCAATACCCGGGCGTTTTCTTGTCGCCGGGTGTTGATCGGGGTCATTCGGAACTGCATTGCGTCGTTTGTAACCTCAAGCGTAACAGATGGTAACGTGGAACTCAAGGCGCTGAGGCGTTTGCCGGGGAGGTAGATCTTATTCAGATGCCGCCATTTGTCGGCTTTGGCGTCAAACGGCGGGAACACACCTTCCTCGTAGTCGGAACGCCACGCCCTGTACTCCGGTAACAGCACTACGGATGCCTGGTATTCCTGGGCGTCCAGCGCTTCGACCGCCTCCAGCCATATGCGCAGAAAAATGCCGTCTTCGCGCGCCTCCGCTTCCCAATGCTGGAAAAACGGGAAACGGCGCGACTCGCCGCTGACGCGCAGGCATCGGCCGTCATTCTGCACCTCGCCCCAATGCAATGTGTGGCTGTCGTTCCAGAGGTGTTGTACAAGCATTGAGGAAAAGACATGGATAAGCGCGGTGATTTCGCGGCCGTCGTAGGCCAGTTTCAGCCAGCCACGCTCGAAACAAGCGGACACTTTTCCGGCGCTGATGGTCCGGTCGGGGGAGAGGCGTCGCCACAGGAGGTCCCGACCCGCCGCCGGCTCAATCTCGACACGCAGCAGTTCATGGCGACCGGGAGGCAGTCCGGCGTCCTTGTCGGGGAATCGGGTGTGAATGAACAGAATCCGGCAGTAGGCGGCATAGTCGGAGTTCACCCAGTAGAGGTTGAAATGCGGCCGCAGCGGGGTGGTGCGGAAGATCAGGCGGGGAACGGCTTCGTTTTCCTCCTCCGGCAGGATGGCGGCGCGGGTATCGTCGAGGGGCGTGTCCGAAGGCCACACGAGCATGTTCCAGAGGGTGTCTGAGGGACGGATTTCCGGGAAAACCCCCGACAAGTCGCCCAACATCCAACGGGTGAACGCGGTGGTCAGGGTGAGCCGTACGTCGAGGCTGTTCATGGGCGTTTCGCGTTCGCACTCCACGGCGATGTGCCAGGTGAGACGGTCGGGGGTGAGTTGAAGGTCCCAGAAGTATTTGAGGGGCAGGCGCATCATGCGCCCCTCGGCGGTGCAACCGTCAGGGTCACGCCGGGTCAGAACCCAATCCGCTTCCGTCGAGGCGTGCAGGCGCCCCAGCGATTGGACAAACATGGCGAAGCCATCCGGCGCGGTGAGTTCCTCCTGATTGTGGAAGAGTGAGATACGGCCTTCGCAGAGGATGGCCTCCAGGGGACCTGCGGCGAAGGTGTGCACGCCGCGTTCGCGGCCGACCTGGCGCAGATAGAAACTGATGGTCTTGCGCGCGCTCTCGCGCAGAACCATCCGGCCCTTGTCCAGGAGCACCACCCGGTCGCAGAGGGTGTTCACAATACCGAGATCATGCGAGACGAAGACGATGGTCTTGCCTTCTTCGCGCAACGCACTGATGCGCGCGCGGCATTTGCGCTGGAATTCCTCGTCGCCGACGGACAGGACCTCGTCCACGAGAAAAACATCGGGGTTGACATGAGCGGCCACGGCGAAACCGATGCGCACATACATGCCGCTGCTGTAGGTTTCGACCGGCTGATCAATGAATTCAGCGATGCCTGAAAACGCCACGATACGGTCAAAAACTTCGTCCACTTGCGCGCGGCGCATGCCGAGCAGGCCGGCATTCAGATAAACATTCTCGCGTCCGGTCAGGATGGGATGAAAGCCGGCGCCCAGTTCCAGTAACGAGGCGACGCGCCCGCGAACGGTGACCGTGCCGCGTGTGGGCAGTGTTACCCCCGCGATGAGGCTGAGCAGGGTGCTTTTTCCGGAGCCATTCCGACCGATGATGCCCAGCGATTCCCCACGCTCGACCGACAGGCTGATATCTTTCAGCGCCTCGAACGTCTCCGTCTTCCGTCCGCGAATCCAGTCGGCCAGACCGCCGCGTCCCCGGATGTCGCGCGCGCCGCGCCGCGCCGGGAACACCTTGGTCACATGGTCCACTTCGATGATGGGCATTACAGGTAATCCGAAAAGGTCGGCGCTGCGCGCCGGAAAAGCCATGATCCGCCGACAAGCACCAGCCCCGCCAACATGGCGGGCCACAGCAGGAGCGTCCAGTCCGGGAAATGGCCGTCAAACAGGATTTGCCGGTAGGCGGTCAGCAGTCCCGCCATGGGATTCAGCAGATAAGCATGCACCGCCCACGCCGGCAACACGCCGGACTGGGTCACCCGCTCCAGCGGATAGAACACCGGCGAGGCGTAGAAACCGAAGAGAATGGCGACATTGACCATGTTCCCCACGTCGCGAAAGTGCACATGGGCGCTGGAAAAGATCAGCGCCAATCCCGCTGTCAGGGAGAATTGGATGCCG
Organism: uncultured bacterium; assembly: GCA_937951485.1. GTDB lineage: Bacteria > Hydrogenedentota > Hydrogenedentia > Hydrogenedentales > CAILVY01 > CALEDJ01. Next base: position 90,295 of record CALEDJ010000038.1, on the reverse strand, counting down.
AACACCGGCAGCACCCAGACCAGTGCGGGATGCAGCCGTCCGCCCAGCAGCACATGCACCCCCAGCAGCAACAGGAAGCCCACGCCAAGATTCACCAGCGGCACGCATACCGTCGCCAACGGGACGGTCTCCCGCGCGAAATGCACCTTTTTCACAAGATTCTGGTTGATCACCAGCGAAAACGTTGCGCTCGCCAGCGCCGTCGCCGTGAATTGCCAGAAGATCAACCCGCTCAAGAGCATCGTCGTGAACGGCGGCCCGTTGTCGGGGCGCAAGAACGCCGCCTTGTCCGCCAGCAGAACCGAAAACACGAATGCCAGGATCAGCGTGAACGCCAGGGGTTCCAGAACAGCCCACAGGAATCCCATCACGGCATAGCGGTACCGCGCGCGAAGGTCTTTCCAGATCAGATCGCGCAGCAGTTCCCGCGCCCGGACGAGGTCGGGAAGCACCCGCAGCCACTCCCGCTGGTTGGCGCTTGTATAAATGTGTCCGTTCATGCGGCAGCATGGTAGCACCCGGCGCAGGCGCTTTCCAAGAGGTCCCGGCTTGACATCTTGATCCGTGTAATTTGTATATACTTTCAGGAGTGTGCCGTGAAAAAAGCCAAGGTCTTCCTCAATGGCGGCAGCCAGGCGGTGCGCCTGCTCAAAGAACACCGGTTTTCTTCGGACGAGGTGTGTATCACCAAGGTGCGTGACGTGGTGATGATTTTTCCACCGGAGCGTGGCTGGGAGGCGCTGGAGCGCGCGGGCGGGGTGATTGGGCCGATGGACCTGCTGGGAGCGGCGCATGCCGTGGCGGAGGGCGCAGTGCTGGTCACCAACAACGAGCGGGAATTCCGGCACGTTGCGGGATTGAGAGTCGCCAACTGGCTTTAAGGTGATAGTTGTGCTCGCAGGACGCGCAGACGTTCCTGCACGTGGGCGTTTGTGGGTTCCAGATCAAGAACCTGCGTGTAGGCGTCTGCGGCTTCCTCGCGTCGCCCCAGGCTTTCCAGCGCCATGCCGAGGTTGACCCACGCCGGGACAAAGCGGGGGTTGATGCGGAGTGCTTCTCGGAAGCGCATCACGGCCTCCTCGGCGCGGCCTGCGCGCGCGAACGCATACCCGCAGGCGTTCTGCGCGGCGGCGGTGTGGCCATATGTTTCCAGCAGGACGGCGGCGTGTCGCAGGGCCTCGTCGGCGCGGCCCAGCGCCGTCAGCGCGTTGATGAGATTGGCGCGCGGCAGATATGCCCGGGGCGCGGCGCGCAGCGCCGCCTCATACTCCTCCACAGCCTCAGCCGTGCGGCCAAGTTGCTGCAATTCAAAACCGAGGTTGTTCCGGATGGTCGGGTCTTGCGGACGCAGGCGCAGCGCCTCTTGAAACAGTGCCAGCGCGGCATCGTGTTCGCCCAGGCGCGAATGGATGCGTCCGAGATTGTTGTGTGCGGCGGCGTTGGCGGGGTCAAGGGCGATGCATTCCCGGTAGTGTTCGGCGGCCGCCGGGCAATCCTGGCGCGCGGCGTACGCCATCGCCTGATGAAAATGCCATGTCGCCTCGGATGGTGCGTAGCCCATGGGATTCCAGAATGACACCCCCACCAGCGCGCCCGCCGCGCCCAGCCACAGCGTGCATTGTCGCCACTGTCGCGCCGCCGCCATCGCCCCGATGCGCTGCGCGCCGTACGCGCTGAACAACAGCATGAACGGGATGACCGGCACGCGGTAGCGCCCCGCGATGAAGTAGGGCACGACGGAAACGAAATACGCGCCGATGAACAACAGTGCGGCGCAAGCCGTCGCGCGTGATTCGGGGCGCGGAAGCGTGCGGCCCATGCGCATGTCACGGAGAAAGAGCAACAGTCCGGACAGAAAGGTCCCCAGCGCGAAGGGGAATCCCGGCAGCCAACGCAGCAGCGGCGAATGCCGCTTGTCCCATTCCAAGACGGTGTCGTTGGTGATTTCCCGCGGTCCCCAGAACAGCAACGCTTTTTTCGCGGTCAATTTCAGGAATGCGACGGGATCGTGGCGGATGAAATCAAGGGCTTTTCGGTAGAAATAAGCGTTGGCCTCGGAAAAACGGATGTGCTCCCTGCCCATATTTACAGCAAGGCCGCGCACTATCGCCGGGTAATCGAAACAGGACCAGTTCTCGATGCCCGCCAGTTCGGGCAGTTCGGGAATCCGCGGTTCCACCCCGCCGGCCCCCGCGTGATTGCCCACATAGAAATTCAAGCCGCCGTAGGAAGAAAGGAAAACGAAATCGCCGGCCACGACGTAGTTTCTCACCAGCACCGGCACCAACGGCACGACAACCCCGAGCACCAACGCCGCGACCGACCGCCGGAAGGCCCGCTGTACGCCGGGCCGTTTGACGGATTCTCCGGAATGCGCGTCCGGGTGCCGCAAAGTCCACCCCATCCAGACGACCAACACCGGCACGTAGAGCAATCCATTGGGCCGGAACAACGCGAACAGACCCATCAGCAGCCCGACGATGACCGCGCGGCCGGCATGGGGCTGCCGTAACCACGCCGAAATCGCGATCATGATAAGGAGCAGCAGGCACACCACCACGGAGGGATAGGTGAGCACGCCCTCGAAATAAATAAACACCCAGTAGCATGAGAAAAACACTGCCGCGAGCAACGCTGTCGCCGCGCCGAAGATGCCGCGCGCCAAAACAAACAGCAGCACGGCGCTGATCAGACCCAGATACATCTGCACCAGACGCGGCGCGAGGTAATTCAGTCCGAAGACGCGATAGACCAGCGCGAGGAAAAACGGATAGCCCGGCGGTCGCCCATAGGGCGTCGTGCGAATCTCCGGATCATTCACGCCTTCCGGCACGGTCCAGTCGTCCGTCACCAGCCCCCGCGCCCAATAGTCGTTGTATTGCGGGTCATAAACGGCGTATGTGAACGTCGGCGACGCGACGATTTCGCGCAGATACGCCAGCCGCAATGCCAGCGCCGCCAGCAGGATAAGCACGAGTATCCGCCAGGCATGCCGCTCCCAAAATCCTTTCGGACCGGTTGGCGGTTCGGCGTTCTTTGGATGCTCGCTTGTGTTCACACGCACTCTTGTCAGCCAATGGGTTCTGTCGTCCACTTCTCTGCCGCATGCCCATCATACCCCATAGACGAAGGCGAAGACATTACGCCCGCAATTTGCATTCTGTGTTCCATTCGCGTTACACAGGGGTTAGAGGGGTATCCAGCCAAACCGCATGGAGGCTCGTCAGATGAATCATTGCCGCAATCTTATCATGGCGCATGTGTGCCTCCTGGCCGTTATCGGCGCCGCGCCGGCACCTACAGAAACCGTCATCAACGATGACAAGGCGGACGGATACAAGGGCATCTGGTTCACCCTCGGCCAGTTTTCGGAGCATGGCGACAAATACTCCGGCGGACTGGGCACCTATACCGCCAAGCACATCCCGTTGGCGGTGTATACGCCGGAGGCGGACAAAACCTTTTTCGTTTATGGCGGCACGCGAAGTCCGCAGGAACGGCATCTGCTGATGATGGCCTCCGCGTATGACCATGCTACGGGGACCGTGCCGCGACCCACCATCGTCCACGACAAGGAAGGCGTGAACGATCCCCACGACAACCCCAGCATCGCGCTGGCCGAGGACGGGCATGTGTGGGTCTTTGTCAGCGGACGCGGCCGCCGCCGTCCCGGTTTCCTGTATCGCAGCGTCGCGCCGTACAGCGTGAATGCCTTTGAGCGCATCCGGGAACGGGAATTGACCTATCCCCAGCCTTGGTTTATCGCCGGGAAGGGTTTCCTCCTCTGTTTCACCAAGTACACCCAGGGCCGTGAGTTGTATTGGGCGACAAGCGCCGACGGCCGCATCTGGACCGAGGACCGCAAACTCGCGGGCATGGGCGGCCATTACCAGGTCAGCCGGGAAAAGGATGGCCGCGTGATTACAGCATTCAATTATCATCCCGGCGGCAATGTGGACAAGCGGACCAACCTCTATTACGTTGAAACGAGCGATTTCGGGGAGACCTGGCGGACCGCCGCCGGCGAAGTCGTGACCACGCCGTTGGAAGATGTGCAGAACCCGGCGCTGGTGCGCGATTTCGCGGCGGAAAGTCGCCTGGTCTATGTCAAAGACATCAATTTCGACGACGCAAGGCGGCCGGTCATGCTCATCGTCACCAGCGGCGGGCATCAGCCGGGTCCTGAAAACGACCCGCGCACCTGGCTGATTGTCCATTGGAACGGCGCCTCGTGGGATTCTCACGAGGTAACACGTTCCACGCACAACTACGACATGGGTTCGCTGTACATCGAGAAAGAAGGCCCCTGGCGCATCATCGCGCCGACGGAACCCGGCCCGCAGCGTTGGGGAACAGGCGGTGAGATGGCCCTGTGGCACAGCCATGACCATGGCGTCACCTGGAAAAAAGTGCGGCAGATCACCGAAAACAGCCCACGCAATCACGCGTATGCGCGCCGGCCCGTCAACGCCCATCCCGATTTCTACGCCTTCTGGGCCGACGGCAATCCCGATGAATTCTCCGAATCACATCTCTATTTCACCAACCGGGACGGCAGCCACGTCTGGGAATTGCCCTACACCATGACCGAGGACCGCGAACAACCCCGATTGTTGCGGTGAATTCGTTTATTTATAAAACAAATCAGGAAACGAAGGATTTGTTCATACGTAAAATAACGTGTCCCGGCTTGGCGCTTTTCCTCGCCGCGCTGGCCGTTGCCGAAGCGCCGGGCATTGCGCTGGTGTACACGACTGGGCAGATGGAGGCGCTTCAGGGCGGCAAGAACGATCCATTGGCATTGTATCGCGCGGCCCTCGATGAGTATGACGCTGAAGTGATCGTTTTCTCGCCTTCGTGCGACCCGGCGGATATTGCAGCGCGCAAGGCGATGCTTGACGGTGTGCTGCTTCCCGGCGGGGTGGATGTGGACCCCGCGTTCTATGGCGAGGAACCCCATGAGAAACTGGAGGAAGTGGACCTGCCGCTTGACCGCCTCCAATTCGACTTGTTGGATCACGCCCGCGAACATGGATTGCCCGTGCTGGGCATCTGCCGCGGCCATCAGGTGATCAATGTATTCTTCGGCGGATCGCTTTACCAGGACATCCCCGCACAATTCGGGCCGATTGGCGGCGAGGCGGTTACGCATCGCGGCGGATCGAAGCATCATGACATCACCATCGAGGAAAGTACATTGATGCACGCGCTGTTGGGCGTGACGCGGATCAAGGTGAACACCCATCATCACCAAGCCGTCAAAAAACTGGGCGAAGGGCTGCGCATTTCCGCCCGTAGCGATGATGGTATTGTCGAAGCCATCGAGCATGAGGGCGATGTGTTCATTCTGGGAGTGCAGTTTCACCCCGAACGGATGCGGACCGAGGAACCGCGTGTCAATGCCCTGTTCGCCCGCTTTGTCGCGGAGGCCCGCGCGCTCATGCGCCGCCGGAAACCGGAGGGGAATGAGATGCACCCCCCGGGCAACGCTACGGACCGCTGAGGCGTCGGTAGTGAATCGGTCAGTTTGCTGACCGCGGCCAGTGGTCATCAGTCCCTTTGCTGTCCTGATCGTCCTTGTTGTCCTTGCCGTCCTTGATGTCCTTTTACGCCGAGCGTGTACAATAGGCGGCGTGCGGAAGGGTGCGGGGGCGCCTGTTAACCTTTTGTTTCGGGAAGGCGTTAGGTCAAGTGGTTCGAGAAAACGAGAAAAATGTTGCGGCGTCGGACGACAAGGCGCTGGCGCTGGCGCTGAAAGGCGGCGATGAGCGCGCCTTCGACGAGTTGGTGCGTCGTCATCAGGGCCGGGTGTACGCCGTAGCGTACCGGCTCACGGGCAACCGCGAGGACGCGTTGGATGTGGCGCAGGAAGCCCTGATCAAGTTGTACCGCAAGATTGGGTCGTGGCAGCCGACGGGCGGTTTCCTGCCGTGGTTGTTGCGGTTGACGGCGAACCAGGCGATTGATCATCTGCGGCGGCGGCGACGGCACCGCCAGGAACCGCTGGATGAGGCGTTCCTTCCGGAAACGGAAGGCGCGGCGGTGGAGCCGACGGTGCCGGGGACGGCGGCGGAGGTGCGTGGCCGGGAGATTGACGCGCGCGTGCGCGCGGCGTTGGATGTGCTTTCGCCCACGCAGAAAACGGTGTTTGTATTGCGGCATTATGAGGGTCTGGCTTTGGCGGAAATCGCGGAACAACTGGGGTGCACCGTGGGCAGCGTAAAGGTGCATCTGTTCCGATCGTTGAAGAAACTCCAGCGAGAACTACGGGATTTGTACGATCCCGAATCATGAATAGGCATTTGCGAAATGAACTGTTTGTGGGCATGGGAGCATGAAATATCCGCGATTTTAGATGGAACTGAGGTCCGGAACACCCGTTTCGCAAATGCCTCATAAATCCAATGAGGAATCAGACATGTTTGGGTGTCGAAAAGCGAGAGGAATCATCGCCGCGTCCATTTATGATGACGCTTCGGCGGAAGAACGCGCGTATCTTGCGCGACACATGACCGCATGTGCGGCCTGTCGCGCAGAAGCGGAATCGCTGCCGCGCGTGGCCGGAGCGATCCCCGTGCCGCCCGCCCCGTTCACGGGCGATTTGCTGCCCGTGGTGCGGCAACGACTGATGGAAGCGCCCGCGCGGTCCGCATGGGCCGGGTGGCGCGTGGCGTTGCCTGTGGCGGCCTGCATCATGCTGGCGGCCATTTTCGGATACACCGCGTGGGATGGCCGCGGCATGTCGGGTCCTGATGTGGCGACCGTTGCGACGGCATCGCCGATGGACGCCGCGATTGCGGCGGCGATGGAACAGTCCGGACAGCAGTTCGGCAAGGCGGTGTTGACGCTGCGCGAGGCGATTCAGGCACACCCGAGTGACCCGCGCGCGGGCGAAGCGCAACTGCTGCTGGCAAACCTGGAGTTCAGCCATGGACAGCGCTATGCAGAAGCCTTCGCCGCCTACGACGCGCTGCGCAGTCGGTATCCACAGGATTGGAACACCAGTCCCGGCGCGGTGAAGGACCGCTATGACCTGCTCGCGGAGGCGCGCTTGGAGAATTTCGAGCCGCTGTACCAGTTTGACGCCGCCCGCAACAGCGGCGGCGACGCCTTTGCGCAACTGGAGAAGGTGGTGGCGAAGTATCCGTGCAAACTGGTGGCTTCGCTGGCTATCGAGACGATGCGCGAGCGCCTGTGCGGCCCGGAAGACAGCGCGGCGCCGGAAACGCGCATTGACGCCATGGAGTTTGTCCGGGACCGATGCACCGACCCCGTGGCGATCGCCCAAATCAATGTTGCGCTGGGCGATATGTATTGGCGGGACCTGCGGGACATCGAACGCGCCCGCGAAGCGTACACGCAGGCGGCGGGCAGCGGGCATATGGCCCTGGCCAGCGTGGCGCGTGCCGCGTTGTGGGAGATGGACAGTCTGGCTGCGGGCATGCTGCCGTAAACCCATCGGTCCGGCGCAGCCGTTTCGTCTGCCATGCAGGGGCAGACCGCCGCAGAGGGAAGGGTGGCGCCGCGTTTCCGCCAAGCGGGCTTGCCGGGTTTCGCATGCATGTGGTAACATATTGATAATCAAGCAGTTTTGACGATTCTGGAGCAGACATGGTGCAGGAACCCAAAGCCTTTGAGCGCTTCCTGCTTCAACAGAATATTCTGGATGAAGCGAAATTGACGCGGGCGCGCGCGGAAGCGGTCAAAAACGATTTGCCGCTGGTGGAGGTTATCCCCCAATTGGGATACGCCACGGCGGAGACAGCGTACCGGGCGTTGGCGGATTTCTGCGAAATGCGCTTCGTCCTTCCCTCGAAAATGCAGATTCCTCCGGAAATCATCGCCCGGGTGCCCGCGAGGTTTGCCACCCACTACCGTTTTGTGCCGGTCCAGGAGGCCAACGGCGCCCTGGTCGTCGCGCTCTCCGACCCGCTTAACGCCCACCTCTTGGATGATATCCGGCTTGTGCTCAAGCGACGGATCGAGGCGGTGGTCACCACGCCCGCCGAAATTCAGAAAGTGACCAAGGAATTGTACGGGGTGGGCGCGGACACCATGGAGCGCATCCTCATCAGCGAGGAACACGCCGGGGAAGTGGTCAACCTGGAAGCGACCGGGATGAGCGCGGACCTCGGCGACGACACCATTGACGCTTCCATCATCAAATTCGTGAATGAACTCATCCTCGAGGCGGTGCAATCCGATACGACGGACATTCACATCGAGCCGTTCGAGGATTTCCTGCGGGTCCGCTATCGGATTGACGGCATCCTGCATCAGGTCCCCACCCCGCCCTCCATCCGGGGTTTCCACTCGGCCATTGTGTCACGCATCAAGATCATGGCGAACCTGAACATCGCCGAGCGGCGTTTGCCGCAGGACGGTAAGATTCTGGCCTCTTTCGGTGATCAACAGTATGACCTCCGCGTCTCCATTCTTCCGACGCCGCATGGCGAAACGGTGAACATCCGCATCCTGAGCAGGTCCTCCATGCTGCTCACGCTGGATCAGTTGGGTTTCCAGGCGGAGGACATGAAACTGTTCAATACCTTCATCAGCAAGCCGCATGGCATTATCCTGGTCACTGGTCCCACAGGCAGCGGTAAAACCACCACGCTTTATGCCGCGCTCGCCAAACTCAACAGCGTTGACCGCAAAATACTCACGATTGAAGACCCCATCGAATACCAGTTGGCGGGCATTTCGCAGATGCAGGTGCAGCCGCGCATTGGATTCGATTTTTCCCTCGGTTTGCGCTCCATGCTGCGACATGACCCCGATGTGATGCTGGTGGGCGAGATTCGCGACTACGAGACAGCGGAAATGGCCATCCGGTCCAGCCTTACAGGACACCTGGTGTTGAGCACCCTGCACACCAACGACGCCGCCGGCGCAGTGACGCGCCTGACCGACATGGGCGTCGAGCCGTTTCTTATCTCCAGCACCATGATCGCTTCGATGGCGCAGCGCCTGCTCCGGCGGGTGTGCGAGAATTGCGCCGCGCCGACCCAGTTGGACCCGGCGGCCATCTGCGACGAGTTCAATATTCCCGAAGAGGAAGTCAGGCAGGGGGATTTCCGAAAAGGCCGTGGCTGCGACATATGCCGCCATACCGGATACAAGGGCCGCATGGCCATCTGTGAAATCCTTCCGTTTACCAACGAAATCAAGGATTTGACCGTGCGCCGCGCCACATCGCTCGACATCAAGCGTCTCGCCCTGCAACAAGGCATGCGTACGTTGCGCATGTCGGGATGGCAACGGGTGCGCCAGGGCATCACCACGGCGGAGGAAGTGCTCCGCGTGACCGCAGACGCGTGATCAATGCGGAATTCCGAATGCGGAATGCGGAATGGAAAAACGCAGGCAAAAGCGCCGGAGGCGCGGAACAATTCAGCCCAAGGCGAAACCCTGGGAAAACGGAATCGCTTGCTCAAATATCAGCGCTGAAAGCGCGAAACAAAAGGCGGAGATTGAGGACTCCTTGATGATAACGGCGAGATCTTTCGCCGGAATCATTTTTCGCCCTTTCAGAGCGAAAGCATCACAGAGAAACTGCCGAATGCCATTTTTTCGGACTGCAAAAAACACCGCGCAAATCTTCTCGAGGGTTATGTGTTGCACGACAAAAAGGCTCCGATGCGCATATGCCTCAATTTCAATATGAGGTGAAAAAAGGTCCGGAGGAAACGGCTTCCGGAGTCATCGAGGCGGAAAACCAGCGCGCCGCCGTCGCCCGGCTCCGCGACATGGGCTACTTCCCCATCCGGGTCGAGGAATATACCGGCGAGGCACCACGCGACCGGGTCCTGCAATCGCTGCAGCGCATCCGGCTGAAGGACCGCAATATCTTCTTCCGGCAACTGGCCAATTTGAGCGAGTCGGGCATGGTCATCACCCGCGCCCTGCGCACGCTCACGGAGCAGACGCAGAACCCCAAACTGGCGCGCATCATCGGGCAACTGCGCGACGATGTGCAGAAGGGCAACAGCCTCGCCGATGCGATGGAAAAGCACCCAACGCTGTTCCCCGCGATGTATTGCAGCATGATCCGCGCCGGGGAAACCGGCGGCATGCTCGAAGAAGTGCTCTGGCGCATCGTGGCCTTCGGGGAGCAGGAGGAGGAACTGCGGGGCAAAGCGGTTTCCGCCATGGTTTATCCGGCCTTCCTGAGCATCGTCGGCACTGCCGCCGTGTTTATCCTCATCTCGTTCGTCTTCCCCAAATTTGTCGCCATCTTTGAAGAGTTTGACGCGCAACTCCCGCTGGCGACCCGTATCGTCATGGCGATCTGCGACTTCATGGGAAAATGGTGGTGGGCGGTACTGCTGGGAGTGATTGCCCTCGTGGCAAGCCTCGTCTCGTATGTGAGAACCGATGCCGGCCGCAGGCAATTCGACACCCTCGTGCTGCGAATCCCCGTGGTTCGCGACGTGGTGAACAAGTATGAAATGGCCAAGTTCGCGCGCACGCTGGGCACGCTGCTTGACAATGGGGTGCCGGTCTTGACGGCCCTGCGCATCACCGCGGAAACCATGAGCAACCGTATCGTCCGCGAGGAAGTGAGCACGATTCACGCGGGGGTGATGGAAGGCGACAGCATGAGCGAGAGCATGCGCGGCGCGCCGCATTTCCCCCCGATGGTCGTCAGCATGTTCGCCGTGGGCGAGGAAAGCGGGCGCATTGGAAGCGTAGCGAAACGGGTCGCGGATGCGTATGACACCGAGGTGGACCGCGCGGTGAAGGCGTTGACTGCGCTTTTCGAGCCGCTGCTTATCGTGGTGATGGGGGTTGTCGTCGGCTTCCTGGTCATCGCCATGCTGCTGCCCATGCTCACCCTCAGTTCCGCTATCGGGGTGTAAATCGCAACTCACCCGTTGTCCTGAAGCGGAAGAGGATGGGGGGGCGCCAAGGACCGGGCAATCGGCGCTTCAGTTTTTCGGGGAAACAGGGTTATTCTGGATTTTGCGCCGAACCCGGGTCTTGCGATATACTGAGTTTGCCGTGGTGGGACGGTGCCGGAGAGCCTGATTCGCACCCCAATGTCTGGCGATATGTCGGGCAAAAGTGGGAATCGGCGCCGGGGGTAATGGCGCATTCTTACAACAATAAGGAGTATGTCGTGATGCGTAGAAACGGGTTTACCTTGATTGAATTGTTGGTGGTGATTGCGATCATCGGCATTCTGGCGGCGATATTGCTGCCGGCGCTGGCGCGGGCGCGCGAGGCGGCGCGACGTTCGAGTTGCCAGAACAATCTCAAGCAGTGGGGGCTGGTCTACAAGATGTACAGCAATGAGGCCAAAGGGGAGCGCTTCCCGCCAATGCTGGCGCGGAACGGCAACCTGCCCATTTTTCAGAACTACAACAACCCGGGGACATATCAGACCATGGGGGGGCCGTTTTACGGGGCCGCGGGACCGGATGTCCAGAAAATATACCCGGAATATCTGACTGATCCCGCCATCGCGTTTTGCCCTTCCGCATCCACCGGGAACATTTCGGACGCGATTTATCCGTCCACTGGACAATCCTGCTTTGGCGACCTTGTCACGGATGCGAACAAATGCGCGGCGAGTGTGGGGCGTACCTACACGTATATCGGCTGGGTGATTGACAAGGCCGACGGTGACGCTGAGCAGTTTACATTCCCCGCCTTTCCGCCACTGCCGGCGACCACTGGTCCAAGGCAATTGGCGGAAGCGGCCATCAGGGCCATTCTCCCGGCGTTGAACGGCACCGTGGACCCTGCCTGGGCGGTGGACCAGGACGTGACGGTTACGCAGGGCTACGGCAATGGCGGCGGAGCAACGGTGTACCGGTTCCGGGAAGGCATTGAACGGTTCCTGATCACCGACATCAACAATCCTGCGGCCAACGCGCAGGCGCAGAGTTCCGTCTGGATCATGTTCGACCGCATCGCTGCGGACGCGTCCGAGTTCAACCATGTGCCGGGCGGCGCGAACGTGCTTTATATGGACGGCCATGTGGAATTTCAACGTTACCAGGAGTTCGGCAAAGCGCCGGTGAACGGCGGGATCGCCAACATCGTCGCGGTGATCTGGATCGCCCTGGGCAACTGATCGCGGCATTCGATGGGCGCGGGCCCCCGGTGCGCCCACACCCACACCGGGGCCGGTTCTGGGAAACGTTTCTCCCGTGGGCGGGCGGTTGAGTGTGGCAGGGCGCATGCAGGGCGGCCATGGCTTCACGAAGAATCCAGGAGGCCATGGGGGCGATGCCCGTTCTTAAATGCTCTTCATCGGGGGCAGGGGCTGGGGCTGTCTCATTTTTCCCGCAGATCAGCGTATAATGAGAGAGGATATCCTCAAAATTCCTCTGGGCGTGAGGAAAGAACTGGGCGCGCCGGGCGCGCATGGAGGCGTGCATGAACAAGGGTTTCACCCTCATTGAATTGATCCTGGTGACGGTTATTATCGGCATCCTCGCGGGGATGGTGGTCACCACCTACGGCGGACGGGTGCGCGAAGCGCAGATTCGCGCCGCCAAGGGCGACATCATGAGTTATTTGAACGCCGTGGACCTGTACGCGCTGGACAACAACGACAAATACCCCCAGACATTGGAGGACCTGGTGACCGGCTCGCGGCGCTATGTGCGGGAAATCCGCCCCGACCCGTGGGGGAATCCGTACATTTACCGTCCGCCGAGTGACCCCAAGAAGGCGGACTATGTATTGTTTTCCGCCGGTCCGGACGGCATTCCGGGGAATGAGGACGACGTCACCACGACTTCGACCGCGGATTGATGGTGTCTTGTCGCAGTAAGGAGCCGGACGCCGTGGATGATGCCGGACAAATCCCATTGAAGCACAGGGCATGCGACGGCTTCTCGCTCATGGAACTCATCGTGGTGCTTACGCTGGTAACGGTGATCGCCGCCGTGGTGGTTCCGCTGTACGGCAGTTCCATGGCGCACGTCCAGTTGCGCGACGCGCGAAACAGTTTTGTGTCGTTGATTACGCATGTGCAGGAGCGCGCGGTCGCCGAATCGCTTGAATACCGCATCTACATTGACGATCAAGAAGGCGCGTACTGGGTGATGCGGCTGGCGGGCATGGACAAGGATGAGAAAGTTTTCGAGCCGGCTTCCGGAGAGTTCGCGCGCAAGGTGTTTTTTCCGCCCTATCTGCGCATGGACCGGGTGAGGGCGCGTAAAGACCGCGAGCGCCGGGCATATTACATCGCCTGTTATCCCAACGGCGCGTCAGACCGGGCCACCGTTTCGTTTCGCGATGAACGCAACCGCAGCCGCGCATTTCGCGTGGCCACCCTGGGCGCCATGGGCAGGATTGATGTGCGCAGCGGCACGACGCAGGTGGTGCGGTGATGCGCATCGCGACGACATTCGGCTATGTCATGGTGGAGACGGTGGTGGCCATGGGCCTGCTCAGCGTCAGCATGATCGCCATCCACGGATCCATCCGGCAGACCGTCATCGCGCGCGGGCAGGCGCAGGATTACACCATTGCGCGGTTTCTGCTCGAGGAGGTCGTCGCGGAAAAGGAGTTGTTGCCGGAGGTGATTGAAGGGCGGGGCGGAGGCAGATTTCCCGCGCCCTGCTCGCGGTTCCGCCACGAATGGGAGATCACCCGGGTGACCCTCCCGCGCCCGCCGATTCCCCCCGGTTTCCCCCCGGAGCGATATCAGGAACTGGAGCGCCGGTTCATGAAGTATATCGGCAAACTCCAGGTGCGGATCACATGGACGCGGGCCGGACAGGATTTCGAGGTGGTTGGTGAAACGCTGCTGCGTCCCGGCCAATTATGGACCCCGCCGGAGGACTGATGATGCGGATGAAATCGAGACAGCGCGGATTCACGCTCGCCGAACTGCTGGTGGCGACGATCCTGCTGAGCATCGTCATGACCTCGGTGTACACGCTGTGCAATACGGTGATCACCGCCTGGCGGGCGGTGGAAGAGGATTATGACGCCTATCAGGACGCGCGTATCGCCCTGACCATCCTGCAGCGGGAGATGAACTCGCTGTTGGGCGCGGCGGGCTTTCTTTTCGAGGGGGGAAACGATGAATTCACCGCCTTTGTCGTCTCCGAACCGATGAATGTGGACAAGACCGAAGGGCGCCACCTGTTGCGCGTGCGTTATTATCGCAACAGCAACAAGAACGAACTGGTCCGCGAGGAGGCCATTGTCGTCAAAGCCCTTCCCCAATCGCCCGACGAGGACGAGATGACCGGGGGCCGGCTCCGCGTACAGAGCAAGGAGACCTTTGTGGTCGCCACCGGTGTGCGCCGTTTCCGCGTACAGTATGTCTGGGTGCCTCGGGAGGAAGATCGGGATATGCGTAAACCGCCGAAACCGGAGGCCCCCATCTTCGTGGATCGCCATGAAAAAAAATGGCGCCTTGGCATGCCCAACGCCATTCAAGTCACCCTCGCCTTTCAGGATCGCAAGCGGAGTTCGGCTGATCCGTTGACCCTCAAGGCGACAATCCCCGTACCCGCGCAGCATGCGGCGCACACGCGACGGGAACTGATGAGCCAATTGAAGGACGTGACGTCATGAGGAACCGGCACGGCTTTGTATTGGTGTGCGTGTTGTGGGTTCTGGCCATCCTTACGGTGGCGACACTTGGCTTGGGACGGCGGGCGCTGCTCGACCGCCGCGCGGCGGCCTACGCGCTTGATCGCAGCCAGGCCATGCTCATGGCGCGGGGCGCTGTGCACCGGGGGATTGCCGAAGTGCGGAACAAGGCGATCATAGACGAACTCTCGGAGCGCGATCCGGGCATTACGCACCTGGGGCAATCGTGGGCCAGACCGCAGGACATGCTGAAGGACGGCGATATTTTCCGGCTGGGCGAAGCCTTTGAAACGGATCATGTGGTTTATCGCATCGAAGATATGGAGCGGCGCATCAACGTCAACCGTGCGCCCCCGCAATTGCTGGAAAACATTGATGCGCTCAGCCGCACCGCCGCGCGGAAAATGTATGCGCGCACCCGCACCGGCGAGCAGGAAGGCGATCCGCCCGCCGCCTTTCACGCCCTTGAGGAAATCCGGCATATTGACGGCGTGCGCGACGAGGACTGGTTCGGCAGCAAAGGCAAGACCGGCCTGAGGCATCTGTTGACCACATGGGGCGACGGCAGGGTCAATGTAAACACCGCATCGGCCGAGGTGCTGCGGAGCATTCCCGGCATGCGCGAGGACGACGTGGAAAAGATTATTGCATTTCGCGCGGGGAACGACGGGGAATTGGGCACCGGCGACGATCAGGGATTCAAGCCGCTCGTTGATCTGGTCGGGCTGGTCGGCATTCGTGTGGATGCCATGCAGGCAATCATGCAGTATTGTAAGTACAACTCTGAGTTATTTAAGATCACCGGCGAAGCAACGCGGCGCAACGGCGCCGTGCGCGTGTCATGCTCGGCCGTGGTGCATGTCGGCGGAAGCCTTCTGGCTTGGCAGGAAGAACCCCTTGGCTCGTAAATCGAACTACATAAGCATCTTACAAGTGGACCCGCAGTGCATTACGCGCCTGCAGGTGCGCAAGACCCCAAAAGGGCTTGAAGTGCTGCGGCACGATGTCCTCCGGGGCGCGTGGCGCCCGGAGGATGGATCACTGGAGCAGGCCGTTCGCGCGTTTGCCGATGAGACCGGCCTGCGCGACGATATGGTCTGCACCGTCTTGCCGCGCCATGACATTACCACCCGCATCCTGACCTTGCCGACGCACAGCCCAGAGGAAGCCGCCAGCATGGTCCGCCTGAGCGCGGAGGAGTATGTGCCTTTCACCGCTGATGAATTGATTATTGATCAGTGTATCCTGGAAAAACTGCCCAGCGGCGAGGCCACCGTGCTCGCGGCACTGGCGCATCGGGACGTGGTGGAAGGGCATCTTGCGACCATGCGCCGCGCGGATATCGAACCGGAACGCATCATGCTCAGTACGGCCTGCCTGGCCTCCGCTGCCGCAGCCGTCATGGCGGATGACGCCGCGCCCGCCGCCATCGTGAATCTGGCGTCGGGCGGCATCGAAGCGCTCATGGTGTCCCGCGGCAGGCCGCGCTACGGCCGGGCCATCCCGACGGTGCAGGACTGGGCGTTGTCGGGCGAGGAAGGAAGCGGGGCGCTGCGCGAACTGGCGATCGAGATTCGGGGGTCGCTCTCGGCGCATCGCCGCGAATCGGAAGACGGCGCGGATGTGGAGAAGGTGTATCTGTGCTCGGACTGGGCGGAAATTGCGCCGATGGCGGCGGCGCTCGGATCGGAGATAGGCCGCGATTGCCTCGTCGCCGGGGACCTGGTGGCAAAGATTGTGACGAGAGGCGCGGACCAGATCGCGGCCACGCCGCTGGTGGCGATCGGGGCCGCCCTGGAAGCGCAGGACCGATCGGCGTTCCGCATCAACCTCCTGCCGGTTTCCGTGGCGCGCGCGCGGAAACTGGAGGGGGTCAGGATGAATCTTCTTTTGGGGGCCGGGTTGGTGGCGGCAATCGTGCTGGCGCTGTGTGGCCTGTATTATCAGGCATCGTGGCAGCGCCAGCGCCTGATTCAGGAATTGGAGCAACAGGCGGCGGCGGTGGCCCCCCTGGCCAAAGGCGTGGCGGCAAAACAGGAGCAACTGCAAATCCTGCGGCGGCAGGTGGACCGCACCGGCACCGTGCTGGAACTCATGGCGGCCATTTTTGACGCAGCGCCCGAGTCCCGCGTGTCTCTGACCCGCATGACGTTTGAGCGGGAAGACGGTATCAATCTCTGGGGGCATGCCCTTACCGTGGATGATGTTCAGGGCTTCGCCGAGGCGTTGCGCAACGCGGCGACGCAGAGCGGTCTGCGTCGGCTTGCCCAGGCGCGCAGCGTATATTGGCAGCAGGGACAGGAACGCGGTTCGTGGGTATTCATGTATCAGATTGCCATTCCCTTCACAGAGGATGAACATGCTGACACGGCTGATTCAGATATTGACTGATCAATGGATCCGCCTGAACCTGCGCGAGCGGGCGCTGAGCGCGGCCGTGCTCGTGTTGCTCATCGCCATGATGACGCTGATGGCATATCGTGGCGCGATGGCCCGTCTGGACCTGATGGACCGCACCATTGACCGGCTCCAGCAGGATATTGTCAATTATCACTACCAGATGGCGCGGCGGCAGAGCGTGGAGGCGCAATACAACCGGGTGGCCGCGCAGCATTCCAGCCGCTGGTCGGAAGCGGAGATTCATGACAGGCTTCGGGCGGAAATCTACCGCCTGGCGCAGAAAATTCCCCCCCCGCTGGGCGACGACGGCATTCCGGTGAGAACCACCGGCGAGGAAGGCCGTCTTGTGGACATCCCCGCACTCCAACAGGGCATGCTGCTTGAAGGCGGCGAAGGCTACCGGGAATACCGCATCAGCCTGCGGTTGCCGCAAACGGAATTGATGCCGCTCGTGGCTTTTTTGCAGCGGTTGCAGGAAAGTCCGCAGGCGCTGCGGATAGACAGCCTGGAAATCAGCCGGGATCCCATGGGGCGCGCAACCGCCGCACGGATTGACATCACGCGGACCGTTGCGGATGCCGCGACGGAAACGCCTGCTCCGGGAATGGATGCCGCCGGCGCTTCCGGTTGGGAACGCCTGGGGCTTGCCGGCTGGCAGGCTGAGGGCGCGATCTTGCGGCGCGTGAGAGATGTTGCAGCGCCCGACGGCGCGCCGCGATTGGCTGTACGGTCCGACTCGGAGCGGGGCGCGGCATACCACATCGCGTCCATCCGGCCCGGCGCTTCCTATGATATGTACCTTGACGTGCAAGTCACGGGCGAGGTGCAGGCGGCTGTTGCCGATGAAACCGGCGGCATGTTGCTGGCCGATCCCGTGTTGCTGGAAGCCGGCGGCGGACTCAGCCGATATCACATTCAATTCAGCGCCCCTGCCTGGCCGGCGCGCGAAGTGCGCATGCGCGCACCGACACTGCTGTTGCAAGGGCCGGAGGCCACTGCAACAATCCACCGGATGGTATTGCGAAAGGCGGAGTGAGACGTGCGACGGATCATGCTGATACTGGGTTGTGGAATCCTGGCGGGCATCCTGGCAATGATGCTGATGAATGTCATCAGCGACCCCATGGAGGCGGAACGCGCCCAACTGGCGCGGGACCTCCAAAATGTGCCTGCCGCCATGGAATTTCCCGAAACGGCCCCCCTCCCCTTCGGCGAATGGGAAAGCACCATCCGCAGCAATATGGGCATCTGGGACGGCCTTATCCCCCCGCCCCCGCCCCCGCCCCCAAAACCGCCACCCCCGCCCAAGCCGCCTGACATCCGAAAGATGCTTGAAGGCGTCTCGGCATCCAAGCATCAGGTCGGCGACAAAGTGAAGATCATCACCCCCGAAAACCCCCGTGGCGCGTTTTTGGAGGTGGGTGAAAAAGTCAACGGATGCACCTTGAAATCCTTCGATCGCAATGCTGTCACTTTTTCGATCTTTTGGCGGGAAGGGAATCAGGAAATCACTCATGTCATTCCCAGGGAGTAAGTCCGATGGATGGTCTTGAAGGATCGCTTCGATCCTGTTATGCGCATCGGTGCTGTGGCGTGGCTTTCTGTGTTTCGACTGAATCCTGTCACCTTGGAAAGAGAGGATAACGTTTTATGTGTGCAGGATGCCCCGGCAATCTGAGAATCGAGCGGCCTGGCTGCACAAATTCTTGTATCCGGAGGGTGATCTGCGTTATATATTGAGGTGGGAAACGAAAGGGTCAGTGCGCGTGGAGGTGGAGAATGCATCCCACCGCTTCCGGAAATGTTTCCAATGCCGGCGATAAAGATATCATGAGCCTACGGACACGACCATTATTACGATGTTTGCTCCCTGCCCTGTTGCTGTTCAGCATGGCATGGCCGCTTTTCGCGCAAAGCCAGACGCCCACCACGCCGCAGCCACGCCCCAGGGCCTTGCGCAGCGCCACAGAACCCACAAGACAAATGGGAGAGTCCGGATACCAGGAATTGGGAAGTCCCTTGGGGACGCGAAGCCGCCTGCAACGGGATACCGGCGCGGAGCAACAAGCCCAGCCCCGTGCGGAGGCTACTGAGACAGCCCAGCCTCCGGCTGCGCCTGCCGCCGCCCCCCCCAGTCCTGCGCCCGCGGCGCAGCAGCCGCCCGCGCCTCCCGGGCAGCGGGGTGCAATGCCACCGCTGTCGCCCGCGGCCATTCGCGCCGCAGCCGGGCCGGCCGCGCGCGGCCCTGCCGGCGCTGCCGCTGCCGCCGCGCGGATGACGCGCGGCGCTCCGGGAACGGTGTCCGTCATGGGGGCCGGGACCTATGAACCCTTCATGCAGCGTCATCTCGAATACGGTGATGTGCCGGATGAAGGAGAAAGCATTACGGTGGAAGGGCCAATGCCGTTGGGTGAGTTCCTGCAACTCATCAATATGGCCACCAACTGGGATATTCTCGTTACACAGGAAGCGCTCGGCACGCAACTCCAATTCTGGATCAATGACAAAAAACCGGCCGAGGCGCTTGAAATCCTCAAATTTCATGACATCTACTACGAATGGAATCCGGAAACGCGTTTCTTATATGTCATGTCCAAGGACGAATGGCTGAAGAAGACCTACGGTGACACCAAGCCGCATGAGTTCAAGGTCCAGTACGCAGATGTGACATACATCGAATCTATTCTCTCTTCGCTGCTTTCCGGCGTGGGGAGACTTATCTCTGATCACCGGACCTCGCACATTTACGTCTGGGACACCCAGGACAACCTGGAGCAGATGATCAAGACCGTCGAGCAGTTGGATGTGCCCCTGCAGAAGGCGGAATTCACCATCGCACATGCCGACATCGGCGACATTGAAAGCGTGCTCAATTCGCTGCTGACCCCGAACGGCAGCCTGCTCTCTGACCCACGGACCGCGCAGATCTTCGTGTGGGACGCGCCGGCCGCGCTGGACCAGATGCGCACGGCGGTCTCGCGCCTCGACGTGCCGGTCGAGTCGCGAAAATTCGAGATCGCGCATGTCAATGCCGAAGATGTCATAGACTCGCTCGAAGTGTTGCTTTCCGAGCGGGGCTTGATTCAGGTGGACCCGCGATACAACACGCTGGTGGTGACGGACCTTCCGGGGCGCCTGGACCGCATTGAAGCGATGGTGCAGACCCTGGACCGTGAACTGGAGACCCGAACATGGGTCATCAAATATGCGGATATTGATTTCATAGCCGATCAGATTCAATCACAAATCCCCAGCGAAATGGGCGAGATCATCGTGCACGATGCAGTCCACCAGATCACGGTGACCGGTTTGCCCAGCCGGCTGGACAAGGTGGATGAACTCATCCGGACCTGGGACATCAAGCGACGCCAGGTCCTGATTGAAGCCTATATCGTGGAAGTGGACAGCGAAGTCGAGCGCCAGTTCAACATCAACTGGTCGTACTTCGGGGCCGGCGGCCAAACGCCCATCGTGGTGCATAGCGGCAGCGGCTTCAAAGACATCGCCACCGCGCCCGGCAGCGGCGAATCCATGAGCGTCGGTCAATTGCCCTACCGCGTCCCGCTCTACGGCGCACTTGAACTGGACGCCGCGGGCAATATCGTGCGCCCAATCCTGGAGAACATTTCCGGCAAGCCGGTCATCGGCGGTTTTGGCGGCAACAGCCTGTCGGTCACGTTGAACTATCTGGACCGCCAGAACAAGGCGACCATCCTGTCTTCGCCCCGCGTGGTGGTGCAGGACGGTGAAGAGGCGTCTTTTGAAAACGCCACGCGCGTGCCCTATATTTCGGCCACCTCCGCCTATCCGCCCTACGGCACGGGCACCGGCACAACGGACCCTTATTACAGATACAGTTATTACAGCAACATGAACAGGGTCGAGTTTATTGACGTGGGCACCATTCTCGCCGTACTCCCGCGCATCACCGATGACATGAACATCCTTCTGGACATCAGCGCCGAGGACAGCACTTACAAAGACAAGGAGATTAAGGCCTACGATCAGACCTCCACCGTGCCGGAGAAGACGGTCCGCCAGGCGCAGACCCAACTGCGGGTGCACAGCGGCGACACCGTGGTGCTGGGCGGACTGCGGCGCAATCGCGCGTCCCATGCGATGACCAAGACGCCGCTGCTCGGCGATATCCCGTTGTTCGGGCGCCTGTTCCGCAATCCCAGCCGAAGCGCAAGCCACAGCAGCCTCTTGATTTTCATCACCACAACCATCGTGGATGAGTTTACGCATCCGGAGGTGGACATCCTGGCCAACGCGGTGGACAAAATTGCCGACGTCACCCGGCGCAACGAGAAGAGTCTCTGGGGACGAATGCACGACAGACTTCCCCCCGGCATGCAGGAGGCGTTGCCCGGCGGACGCAGGGAAATCAGCCTGTCCATCGGCCAGACCGGCAGCATCTACTCTGAAGGCAAACGGATGACACTGGA
This sequence comes from uncultured bacterium, assembly GCA_937951485.1. Taxonomy (GTDB): domain Bacteria; phylum Hydrogenedentota; class Hydrogenedentia; order Hydrogenedentales; family CAILVY01; genus CALEDJ01. The sequence continues at coordinate 68,882 of CALEDJ010000038.1, read as the reverse complement.
TGAAATCGCCTCGGAATTCCACGCGCAGAAGCATCCCGATCGGGTGTTGGTGGTCATCCGCAAACACCCCCGTGCGCCGCAGGATGTCGTCATGGAGGTTACGGAAGCGGCGATGGAGGCCGAACTGCGGGTGGAATTCGACGACCGCGTGCCGCCAGTGGTGTCGAATTTCGGCGAGTCTGCCCGGCACGCCGACCCTGTCGAATCGGTCAGCCGACCGGAACCGTCCGTGGAATTGACCACGACAGACGGCGCGGCGGCGCCATAGACGCAATATTCCAGGAAACACCGAAGGCGCTGTCGTATGAACGACAGCGCCTTCGGCTCTGAAAAGGAATTGCGTCTCAACCAGCGGCGGCTTTGCGGCTGCCGCGCGGCGCTTTCACAAACTTGCCCGCTTTGATATAGCGCGCACAGACGCGCACGCGCTGAACCCGCCCATTCTCGTCCACGACGCGGATGCGCTGTATATTGGGCTTCCAGCGGCGCTTGGTGATGCCCGTGACGTTCTGCCCGATGCCGCCTTCGCGCTTGGCTTTGCCGCGACGGACCACCCGATGGCCGACCTGTGGCCGCTTGCCGCTGTATTGACATACTCTAGCCATGACTCTCTCCTGGGGAAACCTTGGGTTCGTTACGCAAAGCGTGTTACACTTCCAGACCGGATGTCCCATGAATATAGCATACATGCGGCGAGTTGTCAAATTGACGTTTTTGTTTGGAATACGCGCTTTATCGTGCGGGTTTTGGGACAACCCTCGCAGGCTAAAGCCTGTACCCTGGAACATTCGGAACTTATCGCCCGGTTGCCGCGCGTGACGATATAAGGTTTGTGATGGACGGTATAAGGTTTGTGATGATCAAGAAGGCCGCAACAGTTCTGGCGGTTTGTATGGTCTTGGGAGGCTGTGTCCGGCTGGGCGAGGAATTTCAACCGCGCGGTCTGCCGCCCGGCGCGCCGACGCCGGAAATAATCCTGCAGGACCTCGCCGCGAATGACGCGGCCATTCACACGTTTCGCGCGACGGGGACCTTTACACTGAAGTCGCCGGAACTGACTGCCACGCAGCTGCTCCGGGAAAGCGCCATCCATTTCCGAACACCGACCGATCTGATGGTGATCGGCCGGAAATACGGCAAGCAGGTCTTCCGGTTGACCTGCGTCGGCCCGGAATTCATCATCGAATTCCCCACTGAAAGACAATATTACTACCGGTCCGAAGGCGAACGTGTGGAAGGCGTGGACGATGCCGTGTCGCCGGCGGATATTGCGCGCGAGATGTTTCTGCCCGAGGTCTGGAGCGAACTCGATCCGCGACAGGTGCGGATCGCCGCTTTTGACCCGGAGCGCGGCGTCGTCGCGATTGAAGTGTTGACGGGCGGGCTGCGCAAGCGGCCGCGACGCCGCCTGCAGTTGGAAGGCGTTCCGTGGGTCGTGCGCCGCAGCGAACTGCTGGACCGCGAAGGACGCATCGTCGCCATTACCAGCAAGGACGCCTATCACGAGCAGGGCGGGGTGCGTTTCCCCACGCAGGTGGAATCGGTGTTTCCCGCCCAGGATGCGCTCATGCGCTTCGACATGCGCGAACTCTTTCTCAATACGCCGATTGACGATGCGCAGTTCGACATCGCCGCGCGGACGCGTTTTGTCACTGAACGCCGTTATCAACCCATGGATGCACCGGAACCGGAAAAGAAGAAAAGACGCCGATGAAAACCCCGCTGACCGGTCTGTTTCCGGATGAAATTGCCGCAACGCTTGATGTGAAACCTTATCAGGGCGCGCAACTGTTCCGATGGATTCACCAGAAGCGCATAGTTGACTTCGACGCCATGAGCGACCTGTCGAAAGCGCTGCGCGCCCGGCTTGCCGCAGCGTTCACCGCATCGCAACTGACCTTGGACACTATCCGCGAATCGGAGGCCACCGGCACGCGAAAGGCGCTGTTGCGCCTGCCGGACGGCGATGCGGTGGAATGCGTGCTCATCCGTGACCGCGACCGCATCACGCTGTGCCTCTCCTCGCAGGCGGGATGCCCCCTGAGATGCGCCTTCTGCGCCACGGGCGCGGCGGGATACCGACGCAATCTCGATGCGGGCGAAATCGTGGAACAGGCGCTTTGGCTTTTACGCGATGAGGACCTTTCCGGGCGAACGCCCAACATCGTCTATATGGGCATGGGCGAGCCGTTCTACAACTATGACGCGGTGCTGAAAAGCATCCGCCTGATCATGCACCCGCAGGGATTGCACATCGGCGCGCGCAAGATCACCGTGTCCACTGCGGGCGACATCAAAGGGATCGAACGCTTCGCGGAAGAAGACTGGCAGGTGCGACTGAGCGTGTCGCTGCATGCGGCCAACAATGAACTCCGGTCCAGGCTTGTGCCGCTGAACAAACGCTATCCCGTCGAGCGGCTGCGGGCGGCGCTGCAACGCTATCAGAAACGCTGCGGCCGGCAAGTCACACTGGAGTGGGTGCTCCTTGATGGCGTCAATGATTCCGCCTGCGATGCCGACGAACTGGCCGCGTTTGCGCGGGGTCTGGATGTCGCCGTCAACCTGATTCCCTGGAATCCCGTGCCGGAACTGCCTTTCGCGCCGTCGCCCCCGGCGCGTTGTCAGGCATTCCAGGCGGTGCTCCGCGAACGCGGCATCACCGCGACCATCCGCAAGGAAAAGGGCCAGGACATCGAAGCGGCCTGCGGCCAATTGCGCGGCAATGGCGGCGCGTGTGCAACATAGACGCGCCGCGTTGCCTTTCCGGTCGGACGGGGCGGCCGGGTCGGACGCGAAAGTCCACAGGGTGATTGAAACGGCGCGGATCACGATGGCCCATTGTCCGGTCGGACGAGTCGGACGCCTGCGTGTTCGCCTGCCTCTCCATCGTGTCCATGCCGTCCGACTGGTTTGACTGGTCCGACATGTCCGACCGGTCCGACAGACACTGATGGTGGGTTTCGCTTCGCTGCACCCATCCTGCCGGGCTGTCAATCCGGCGAAACATCCAGTTCGGCTTCGAGGACGCTGTGAAGCGCATTCAAAGACTGTTCGACTTCTTGTCGCGTTGCTTCAATGCTTTCTCGGGACGTGTCGGGCGGCGGGGGGATGGGCGGGGCAAAAGCGACGAGAATCCGCGCGCCGGGCCTGGGGATGGCGAACCGGTCCCAGGAGTTCAAGCGCCAGCACTTGCTGATCGCATAGGCGTTGGGGACGATGGGCATGCCGGTCTGTCCGGCGAGATAGGCGACGCCGCCTTTGGCCTTTCTGCGGGGGCCGCGCGGACCATCGAGGGTCCAGCCGAGCGACATGCCCTGTTCGGCGGCTGTCTGCAACTGGCTGAGCGCCGCGACGCCGCCGCGCGATGAGGAACCCCGCAGCGATTTGATGCCAAAACAGGCAACCGTCCGCGCAGCCATTTCGCCGTCGAAACTGTAACTGGTGAGGGTGTGCGCGCCAGGGAATCCGGCGAAGTGGCACGCGGCGAGACCGAGATATTCATGCCAGAAGGCAATCAGAACGCGGCCCTGGCTGTGGTACGTATGCCGGAAGTGTTCCTTGTCGCGCACATCAAAGGCGCACATTGCGGCCAGTCGCTTGTATGCGAAGGCGACCAGGGGGGGAACCACGGCGAGTTGCGTGCGTTGCCAGAGGGAAAAGCCCTGGGGACTTTCATATTGCAGGCTGGCGGGCTTCACCTGTCCTCCAGAGACCGCACCAGTTGATGCATCACACGCGTTCGGGGGGTCGGGAGCGACGCCGCCTGCGCCCGGCGCAGGATTTCGCCGCTGATGGCCTCAATCTCCGTTTGTTTTCCCGCGCGGACATCCTGCAGCATCGAGGAAATGTTGTCGGCGGTTTTTGCGCAGACGGCTTCGGCCTTTTCGACCAGGCTATAATCGAAGCGATAGCCTTCGGTCGAGGCGACCTTGGTGGCTTCAACCACGAGATCGCGCATCAATTGCCGTGCTTCGGACAGACGCAGCAGGCGGCCATTGGGCACGTTCAGGATGGCGGTGAGCGGATTGATCCCGGCGTTGATGGCGGTCTTTTCCCAAATCAGCCGACCGGGGGTGTCCGTCACCTCCACTTCAAAACCGGCCTTGCGCAGGACTTCCGCTGCACCCTCGCAGCGGCATGAAGTCCACGCGCCGAAACTGGTCACGCCGGCGGCCACATGGCGGGTGCGGCCTTCGCCGACGAGGGTGGCCGCCTCCGTGGTGGCGCCGACCAGCACGCGGGCGCTGCCCACCAGCGCGCACAGGGTCTCCGCGTTGTTCAGTCCGTTTTGCAGCGTGAGCACGGGGGTTTCGGGGGGAAAGTGCAGCGTCTTCGTGCTGTACGATTTCGTCAGCACGATAATAAGATCCATGCCCGTGGGGATATGCGCGACCACGGAAGGGCGTTCAAGGAACTCACCCGCGCCGGTCTCCACGGCAATGCCTGACTTGTCGAGCCGGTCGGCCCGCGCCGAATTGTGGTCCACGAGGAAGGTCTTTGTCCTGCTCTGCGCCAGGCGCGCCGCGAAGAGGCATCCCATCGCTCCCGGTCCAACAACTGCCACCTTCATAGTGAAAATCGCCTCTTGAGTTGCGCTAGGTAAGCGGTCGCACGAAAGCGTCGGCAAATCCCGGCTTTTTTCTCATTTCCACGCATGCTGCGTTGGCGGAGACGCGGTCTTTATATCCAACGATGACCACGCGCGCATATTGCTGGTCGCTGATTATCTCCGCGTGCAGCCCGGCATTCTCCTGCAGCCGTCGCTGGAATTCGGCGGCGGCGGCATCCCGATTGGCGCCGGTGAACGCGGCCACCTGAATGCCGAAGGCGCCCCGTTCCGATGGGGGGATGGGCGTGGACTTCGCCCCGACCTCCACTGCAACCGGGTCAACCGTCAGTACGGAGGCCGGGTCCGGCGGCGGGACGGCAATGTCGCGTTCCGCCGGGATGGGCGGTGTTGCCGTTTCCTGGGCAGGCGGACTTGTCGGCGGCGACGTTGCAGCGGCCACATCAACGGGCTTGGGCGAGGAGGCGTCGGCGGCTGGGTCCGGGGCCGGCCGTACTGCCGAGTCATCCACGGGGGCAGGTCTTGCTACGGGAATGGGCGCTTCCGCTTCCCTGGCGCTCTGCGGTGGCGGCGGCAGCGGGTCCAGGTCTTTGAGCGGGCTGAGGGTCCGAATTGCGCGGGGGGCCGGAGCCGGGGTTTTTCTCTCCGGGTCTTCGGGGGGGGGCTGAATCAGGTCTTCGCGCGGGGAGATCTGGACGCCGCGCCCGGCGTCTGCGCTTTCGGCGAGGGGGGCGATGGTGCGGGATTCCTCCTGGCGCGCGATGCGCGCGGTTCCGTCATAACGGCCCACGAGCACGCCCAGCAGAAAGCAGGTCAGCGCGATGAACAACGAGACACATATGGCGATGACCAACTGGCCGGAACTGAATTCGGCTGTAAGCCGGTCGCCGTTCAGATGCCATTTGTTTTTACTCGACGGGGGCATTTTCCACCTGTTCTTCGCCTGTCTGCGGGAATTCCAATTCCTGGAGCCGGGCCAGCAGGGCCTGGCGCGCCGTCTCCATTTCCGCGTAACTGAAGTTGGGGTCCCTTACTTCGATCAAACGGTTGCCGATGCGGTCGGCATAGAGCAGAATATGCGACGCGCCGTCCGCTTCGTCGGATTCCTTGATGCGTCGAAAGACCTTCTGGCGGCGCAGCAATTGGGCCGCCAGAAATGCCATGGCCTGCGCCGTCCGGTCTTCGGCTTCCACCGTCTCATAAAACAACTGCCGCAGGGGAGAGAATACTTCCGGGGGTTCCTGTTCCGCAACCAGCGGATCGTAGAATTTCGGCGACCAGGCGGAATAGGCGTCCGCTGCGCGGTCCATGGTCCAGCATGCGCTGCAATAGTCTTCGCGTTGCAGCCCGTCCTCGACCGCGATGGCCACGGAGTGGAATTCCTCTTCGTGCACGAAAAGATGGCCACATGCCGCGCATGCGCGGGAACTTTTACCGATCTTGATTTCCATGATGTCGCTTATGTTGCAGGGCCGCAGTCACGATTATTTCCGGCTGCGGTCCCCTATTTCCCCGGACCAACGATACCGCCGACGATCTTAAACAGATCGAGGAGGATTTGTCTAGGCGTGTCAATAATCCGGATGGCTTCCGAGGCCATTTCGCCCGCGCCGCTGATCAGGGTCACGCCGATGGAAGGCAGGCCGGTGACCTCGCCGACGGGCTTGAAGGTGGGGCCGCTGATGTCAAACGCCAGTTCGATGTTGCTCTGGGTGAGGCGGTGCCCTTCGATGTTGAAACTGCGCAGCAGGGCGGGGATGCGGCGGGCGGTGGCCGGCGTGATGCTGGCGCGCAGTTGGAAATCCATATCGCCGTCGGTGACAAATTGCCCTTCGCCGGAGAGGGTGATGCCCTGGAGCCGCAGCAGCAGGTTCTCCGCTTTCACGATATCGCCTTCGAGCGTCACATCGGCGGAGAATCGGGAAAAGGCGAGGGCGGCGTGAAGCCCGGCGAGATCTTCCTGCAATTGCTCCTGGAAATGTTCGGCCAGCACATCGGCGCTGAACCGTCCGTCGCGGATGTTGAACGAACCCGCGCCTTCCAGCGTGCCCGGATCATCGTAATCAATGGTATAGCGAATCATGCCGGTGATGGGGCCGTCGAGCAGTTCCGGGAAATTCAGGTGGCGAATGAGATACCGCGCGGGGATGTCCGTCCACTGCGCATGCAATTCCGCCACGTTGTCCACGTTCTCAAAATGGTAACTGCCCTCGATGGACCCTTCGCCGACCACCGCGGCGAAGCGGTGCAGCCCCGATTCCTCCCGGTGACTGAAGGCCTCGCCCACAAACTGTTTCCCTTTCCATGGTGGCATTTCCAGGCTGTCCGCATGGATGACGAAGGTCCATGCCCGATCGCGCTCGAGCGAATCCGGATCGAGATCAGCCTCTTCCCGCAGGGGGAGCAGCCAACGCGTGCCGAGCGGGGGCACAGCGCCTTCCTCTGCACGGATCGTGACCACGCCCTTGGGGTCGGATGTGGAGTCGTCAATGACGACTTCCACCTCGGCGTTTTTCGCCGTCAAGGGGATCTGGCCGTCCCGGGGAAGAAAAGCGACATGGTCGAAGCGCCCGCCGATGCGAATCACCTTGCCTTTGGGGATTTCGGGGACGCGCCGCCAGTCCACGTAACCCTCCGTGCCCGTGCCGCCGCTGGCGGCATAGGGAATGCGAAAGCATTTGCCGGCACTGCCTGCATCCACAGGATCCAAGGTGAAATGGATGTGGTCCAAAGTCCACTTGTCCTCGAGATGCAACAGTGAGAAAGAGGCCTCCAGTTGCGAGGTGTCCACCGCCCCCTTGCCGGTGATGGTGATGGTTTCTCCGGGGACAATATCAACGTTGATCGCGTGGACGGTGGCGCCGATACCGATGGGCTTGCGGAACCACCAGTCAAAATCAATCTGGGCCTGCGTGGCATCGAGGACCGCCGACACCTGAATCCGGTCGCTTGCAAGCGTGCCCGAGCAGCGGGTGTTGATCGTTCCGGCCAGGGCGAAATTCTTGATCTGCGAACCCAGGGGCGTTTTTTCCACCTCGGTGATCACGCCACTGACGTTGAATTCCCCTTTTCCCGTGGCGATGTCATAGTGGGCGCGGCCGGTGAATGCGTTGTCATTGATGTGCGCGTTGACCGGATCGAGGGAGACGACGCCTTCCCGGAGCAGCAGGGTTCCGGTGACCGCCTGCGCCTCGAGGCCGCTGTTCGGGTCGCTGATGCGGCCGCCGGTGATGTTCAAGGCGCCGTGCGGCAGCGGCTGGCCGGAATCCCAGGCGACGCTGAGCATGCTGAATTCGAGGTCTGCGGCGGGCAGACGCGGATCATTGGGCCGAAACGAGACCGAACCGTCGTTCACCGACGCGCGCGCGCTCAGGACAGGTTCCTCCGTGGTTCCCTGGAGCGTCAGGCCGATTTGATAAACATCGCCGATACCCAGCAGCAATTCGCCGTACTGGTCTTTCCGGTCCGCGAGCACATAGTCCAGCACATCCACCACGGGCGCCTGGTCCGCCTCCAGGCGAAGATCAAATACGGGCCGCTCCTCCGCCAGAGACACGGTCCCCTCCAAACGGCCCGACAACTGGCCGGTCCGGGCGCGCGCCGTCGTCAGGGTCAGCACATGCGCTTCGATGTCGTAACTGGCCAGCGCCGTGATGGAGCCGGTGGCGGGGACGAACAATTCCGGCTGGTCGCGCAGCATCAGGTTCTCGAAGGTCGCCTCCAGCGACACGGTCAGCGTATTGTTCGGATACCCGGCGATACGCAGGCTGGGCATCGCCGTGCCGCTCGCGACAAAATGCTGCGATGCCGGAAGAAAAACATTAACGTCGTCGGCGCTCAATGTTGTTGCCTGCAGGCGCATGTCGAAGTCCTGCAGGGAAGCGAAACGAAGATGCGCGCCAATACGCTTTTCCGGATGGCCGCCCAGCAGGCCCGATAAGCGCGCCGAGATATCCTCGGAATCGGCCAGGCGGCCCACGTCCATGCTCAAATCGTCAAGAATCAGACTGGAATCCCCGACGAGATTGTGGATTTCCAGCCGGCAGCCCCGTCCTACTATGCGAAAAGCCGCCTCGCCGCCGAAATCCTCGAGCAGCGCCTTTTGAGGCGCGGCGGCGTCAAACCAGTTGCCGTTTTCATCCCTGCGGATAAGAAATTGCGCGCCATCGGCCTGAATCCGGGGGATACTCACCTGCCCGTACAGCAGGTCTATCCAGTCAATATGCACATGCACCGCGGGCGCGCGCACCGTGATTTCCGGCCCCATCGGCGTGTTCAGGACGGCCGATAAATTCTCGATGCGCAGCCCCTGCAGGCCATCCACCTGCACGCCGCTCATCTCCAGTCGCGCGCCCATGCGCGCGGCCAGGCGCGCCTGCACGCGCTCCCGAAGGGTTTCCAGTTGGTACTTGATGAAAAGCGTCCCCGCCGCCATCAGCAGCGCGAAGACAAGAAGAAGCGCCAGCAGCACGCGCGTCCGCCGGCCGGACAACCCGTGGGTGTGCGAATCTGTTGACGCCGTTGTTGTCATGTTCATTGCCGCCGAAGAGGGACGCTGCCGACACTTCTTCAGGTCTGTATTACGTCTCGAAACAATGATGTGATTTTCAGAACTGGCTTGCCATTGGACAGTCCCCGACGCACCGGGATATCCGGCGGCCGTGATAATGACACGCCCCGTTATTTTCCGGCGGTTGTCTCCTGCGGCGCGGCAGCCGGTTCACCGGGTTTCGCCCACACCAACCCCTTCGCCTGAATGATCTGGCTGCGGAGTTGTTCCAGCAATTCCGGGTGCTCTTTCAAGTATTGGCGGGTGTTCTCGCGGCCCTGGCCGAGGTTCTCGCCGTTCATGGAAAACCATGCGCCACTTTTCTGAATCAGTTTCATCTCCGTGGCGAGGTCCAGAATGTCACCCTCTTTCGAGATGCCCTCATTGAAGAGGATGTCGAACTCCGCTTCGCGGAACGGGGCGCTGATTTTGTTCTTCACCACTTTGACCCGGACCCGACTGCCCACATTCTCCTCTTTTTCCTTCACGCCGGAAATGCGGCGGATGTCGAGCCGAAGGCTGGCATAGAACTTCAGGGCGCGCCCCCCGGTGGTGGTTTCCGGATTGCCGAACATGACGCCGATTTTTTCGCGAATCTGATTGATGAAGATAACGAGTGTTTTAGAGCGGCTGATGACGGCGGTGAGTTTGCGCAGCGCCTGCGACATCAGCCGCGCCTGAAGCCCGACATGCGCGTCCCCCATGTCGCCCTCCACTTCCGCCTTCGGCACCAGCGCGGCCACCGAGTCCACCACGATCACATCCACCGCGTTGCTGCGCACCAGGCTCTCGCATATCTCCAGCGCCTGCTCCGCTGTGTCGGGCTGCGACACCAGCAGATTGTCAATATCCACCCCAATCTTTTTTGCGAAGGCCGGGTCCAGCGCGTGCTCCGCGTCTATATAGCAGGCAATGCCGCCTTCCCGCTGCGCATTCGCCACCACGTGCAGCGCCAGCGTCGTCTTCCCGGACGATTCCGGACCGAAAATCTCCACCACGCGACCGGTCGGCAGGCCCCCAACGCCCGTCGCAATGTCCAGCGAAAGGCTTCCCGTAGAAATGGCGCGTACCCCTTGGGCGAACGAGTCATCTCCCAGCCGCACCAGCGTGCCGCGCCCAAATTGCTTCTCCAATTGCGCCACCGCGATTTCCAATGCCTTCGCTTTGGCTTTTTCCTCTTGCGTGTTTGCAGCCATCGGTTTTAACCCTCCATGAGATACTGAACAAAATTTCACCTGTGGCGCATCCTGCCACATTTCCATCCCATTGTCAAGCGCCCAAAACAACCTTGGGATTCGGGCCGAAAAAGCGCACCCTGCACCCCACACGATACCCGCAAATCTGCGCTGATGCAACCCATGGCGGGCCGGCGGCAGACCTCATGCCTTGCGTTTATGTGTTATCAGGAATATCATCTTGTAACGCAGCGTACGTGCGCAACAAACAATAAAGGAACGGACATGGGCGAGTTTCGTCAGACGGTCAAGGAACTGCTGCGGAATGTGGAGATGGTGGTGCTTGACAAGCCGCATGTGGTGCGCGCGGCGTTGTCGGCGTTCCTTGCGGGGGGGCATGTGCTGCTGGAGGACGTTCCGGGGGTGGCGAAGACGATGCTGGCGCGGGCGCTGGCGATATCCACCGGATGCACCTTCACCCGCATTCAATGCACGCCGGACCTGCTCCCGACCGATGTGACCGGGGTATCCGTTTACAACCAGAAAACGCAGGAATTTGAGTTCCGCCGGGGGCCGATCTTTTCGCAGGTGCTGGTGGCGGACGAAATCAACCGGGCGACCCCGCGCACGCAGTCCGCGCTCCTGGAAGCGATGGCGGAAGGGCAGGTTTCGGTGGACGGGCGGACCTATCCGCTGAAGCCCCCGTTTGTCGTATTCGCGACGCAGAATCCCGTGGAGCACGAGGGTACGTTTCCGTTGCCTGAGGCGCAGTTGGACCGGTTCATGATGCGGCTGTCGGTGGGCTATCCCAGCATCATCGCGGAAGCGGAGATTCTGGAGCGCACCCGTCTTTCACATCCCATAGAAAAGATAGGACCGGTGACCGACGCCGAGACCATTCAGCGGATGCAGATGTCGGTGCGCGATATTTTCGTGCACGAGAAGGTGCGCGATTACATTCTGCGGCTGGTGGCGCGCACGCGCGACAGCGCGCACCTGACCTTGGGGGCCAGCCCGCGCGCCTCCATGATGCTGTTCCGGGCGGCGCAGGGTCATGCGGCGGTGCAGGGCCGGGGCTATGTGATTCCGGATGACATCAAGTTTCTGGCAGGCCCTGTTCTGGAACACCGGCTCATATTGAATCCGGAAAGCCGGTTGCGGCGCGTTACTACTCAGGCGGTGATGCGTGATATACTTAAAGAGGTCGCCGTTCCAGCGGGGGTATCCAACTGGAAGTCGGCCTGAGATGCGCGGCGCTCTGAAGCGCACGAGAACAGAATCCCTTAAATTGAAATGTGCGGTATCATGTCCTATCATCGTCAGTGATATGGAATGCAGCAATGCTTTTTTTCTGGCGCAAGAAGAAAGACGGAAACAACAGAGCCGGTTTCACCGCGGACCACGACGATGAGTCGCAATTCCCGCTGAAAAAAGTCGGCCCCTATGAAATCGTCGCCCCCATCGGGAGCGGCGGCATGGGGACGGTGTACAAGGCCATTGATCGGTCCCGCGACCTCACCATCGCCATCAAAGTGCTCGATCGCCGCTACGATCTGGACAAGAAACGCCGCAAACGGGACTACCTGGGGCGCGAAATCCTGATTGCGGCGTCCTTGAATCACCCCAATATCATCAAGATGCACAAGGAGATCGTCGTCGAGGAGGACCGCTACGGCAATCAGCGGCGTTGTCTGTTGATGGAGTTGGTTGACGGACATAACCTGAAAAAGCACATCACCGACCGCGACCTTACGATGAAGCAGATGATAGACATCTGCATCAAACTCTGTGAGGGATTGGATTTTTTGCATCAACACGGCATTGTCCATCGGGACATCAAGCCCGGCAATTTCCTGTTTTCCCGGGACGGCACCCAGGTGAAAATCGTGGACTTTGGTCTTTCAAAATCCAATGCCAGTTGGCGCACCAGGTGGATGCGCGAAAGCGGGGGCACCCGTCTGTATATGTCGCCGGAGCAATTGCGCAAGAAGCCCCTGGACGCCCGGTCCGACATCTTCTCATTCGGAATTACCATGTACGAGTTGTTTACCGGGCGGCATCCGTGCAATGGGTCGGACACCCGGGAAATCCAAAGGCAACTGATTGATCCCAATTACAAGTTCGAGCCGCCGTCCAAGTACAATCCGGAAATCAGTCCGAAATTGGACCGGATCATCCTGAAAGCGCTGCGGCGCAGGATCGATCAACGGTATCAATCAATGACGGAAATGCTGTTGGACCTTCACCGCGTTGCCGAATCACGGATTTGATGTGATGACCAGAAAATACTATTTCATGACGCGGCACCGGGATTATGGCCTGTTGAAAATCATCGCGGCGATAGTCGCCGTGCTTCTGGTCGGATTCGGCATTGTGCAGGGCGCGCTTTGGCTGGGAGCGAATGCCTTCGGCGGCGTTGACCTTGCCACGGCCTTGGAAGACTTGGAAAGAGCGCAGGCGCGCCATGATGCCGGCGACCTGCAGGGGGCGCGCGAATTGTTGCGGCCCATTCTTGCGCGCGTCAACGACCCCACGGTTACCCCGGATGCATTGATGCTGCAGGCCGAGATTGAGATTGCGGCGGGGAATCAAAAGGCGGCGCTGCAACTGCTGGAGCGGGCCGCTGCATTCGACGAAAGCCCGCGTCATCCCTTCATTGCGGCGCGTTATGCCCGTCTGCTGGAGGAGTTGGGCCGCCACGATGAGGCGATGGAAATCCACGTGGCTGTCCGCGACACCGCACCGCCGGAATACCGCGCCGCCGGCCTGGTCGGGCTTGGCCGGCAGGCCGAACGCGAAAACGATTTGCTCCGGGCGCGCGATCTTTATCAACAGGCCGTGGCGGACGCCGCATGGAACAGTCCGATCTGGGAGGAAGCGTTGGACGCGCTGGGACGCGTGAACGTGGCGCTGATTTTCTCTCCCATGGAAACCCCCGAAAGCAAGACGTACACCGTGGAACGGGGAGACAATCTTACAAACATCGGCATCAAACTCAACACGACGCTGGGTCTGTTGACGCGCGCCAACGGCATCGAGATGGAGACTCCGTTGCGTTTGGGACAACGCCTCAAGTACACCCCGAAAGATTTCCGGATCGTCATCGAACGGTCCACCTGCCGCTTGTTTCTGCTCGATAAAGATGGCCTTTTCAAGCGGTACCGGGTCGGCCTGGGCAAGCCGGGTCACGAAACCGCCCTCGGACGCTACGTTATCGGCAACAAGCAGAAAGACCCCACCTGGTTCAAGCCCGGCGCCGGGCCAATCCCCCCCGGCGATCCGGAAAACGAATTGGGCACCCGATGGATGCCCCTGGTGCCCGCCGAGGAGGGACTCCCTTCCGACCTGGGCATCCACGGTACCATCGCGCCGGAAACCATCGGCGGGTACATGTCGCGGGGATGCCCAAGAATGTTGAAAGAAGACGTGGAAGAACTCTATGACCTCGTGGTGCGGAGCACCCCGGTGGAAATTGTCGAGGTGATGGATCCGTTGCCAAGGGGGTGATCACTGGGGCCTGCGGCAGCGCCGGTTTCGCGCGTGGCTTTTTTCCCTCCCCCATTTGATTTGGAGGCTCGGGGAAAGCGATAATCCCCCCCAACCAACGCGGGGACAGGCGCTTGTGAATGAGGCCATTTCCAAAGGACTGCTCGAACGCATCGAAAAGACGCCGTATGTTGCCTGTCCGCCGGGCAGCATCGTGGTGCCGTTCTATGACCATGCCATCCATCCGAAATTGACCCATGAAGCGGTGATGTCGCTGGGGCGTCACGGCGGCGATGATTTGTTGCTGATTGTTGACAGCCACACCGCCGCCCAGTCGTCGTCGCTTACCGAATTGCGCGATCGCGCGCAGCGGGTCTGGGTGCTGGGGCCGTTGCCCCAGTCATGGTCCTTGAACGGCAATGTCTCCGAATGCCCGTATTCGACGGTTGTTCACGAAAACGACCTCGTTTTCGTCCTGATGTCCTCGCGCATCAGCATCGCCATTCTTGGGTCCTATGTGCCGCCGGCGAATGACGATGAGCCGACATTCGCCGGCGGATGGACGATGCAGCGGGCGTATGTCGCGCATGCGGTGGAAGCCCTGTTGGGCAGCCAGGCCGAAAACCTGGTCGCGCGCATGAGCGATCCGGAAGAAGGCTCCGTGCTGGTTTCCGCCATCGCCATGCGGCTCATGACGCTGCACGCCAACGCCCTTGCCGACCGCCAGCAGCATATGGCGATGGACAAACATGACCTGTTCTCCGTGCTCAATATTCTCAAGGCGATCTCGACCAAGCGACGCGCCCATGACATCTTATTCATTTTTGTGGAGCAGATCGCCAAGGTGGTGCCCGCCGACCGCTGCTCGGTGGTGCGGGTCTGGGGCGGCGATCGGCATGGCCAGGTGCTGGCCTCGCACGAAGACGCCAGTATTGTCAACCACATCATTGATCTTGCCAAGTATCCCGAATTGGAAAGGGCCATGACGATCCGCGACAAGGTCGTCATTAATGACGTGGCTTCCGACCCCCTTACGGCGGGATTCGCCGACGCCCTCAAGGCTGCTGGCATCAATGCCATTCTCGTCATTCCCATTGTGCTGTTTGACGAGGATATCGGCTCGCTGTTCCTGCGCGCTGCGCGGCGCAAAGGGGCCTTCTCCCTGCGCGAAATCAGTTTCTTCGAAATCGTCACCGAAGCGGCCTCCAACGCCCTCGAACGCGCCCATCTTTTCGAAAGCATCCAGATCGCCAATGAAAGCCTGGAGCGGCTGGCGGTCACCGACGGCCTCACCGGCCTCCATAATCACCGCCATTTCCGTGAACGGCTCGAACAGGAACTGGAGCGCGCTCTGCGTTACCGGTTGCCGCTCTCCTGCATGATTTTTGATGTGGACAATTTCAAGAAGTGCAACGACACCTTCGGCCATCTGGCCGGCGACAGCGTGCTCCGGGAGATCGCCGAGCGCACCCGGAATTGTGTGCGGCGCAGCGATGTCTGCGCCCGCTACGGCGGCGAGGAATTTGTCGTGTTGATGCCGCAGACCGGCCTGGAGGGCGCGATGGTCGAGGCGGAACGCATCCGGGAACTGGTCGCCTCAAAGCCTTTCGCAGCCCTTCCGCCGGACCAGCGCATCACGGTCAGCATCGGGGTGACCACGCTTGATTTCAACACCATGCTTGTCAGTGAAGACCTGCTTCGCGCCGCCGATCAGGCGTTGTACCAGGCCAAGCGCGCCGGCAAGAACAGGGTCGTCGGACCGAACGCATAGAGGATGTCGCCATATGTCCAAATGCCATTGCGTTATATTATCGGCCATACTGCTCTTGGCCGGGTGCAGCACCGTTCACAATCCCTTCTGGCGCATAAAGGCGGATTATTCCAACCTGCCCGAAACAGCCCTGCGCGCGGTTGCCGCGGACATCGAGCAGGCGGTGGCGGAAGGCAATCGCGAACCGGATATCCCCGACCGGGATGGGGTAATCGTGAACAGGCCGGAAATCCGGCAGGCCATTCGCGCGCGCGCCGCGCGCCGGGGGATTCTGAGCGAGTTTCTCGACACCGGCCACGCCTATGAAAAACGGAACGGGCTGGTGTATCTGCTGCCCTCCAAGGAATACCGCAAATCCACCAAGCGCCGGCAGCGCGACCGCAATGCCCTGCTTATTATGAATGAGAACAACGACCGGTGGACGTTGTATGAGGGCATTGTCAAGGCAAGCAATCTGCCCCCGCGCGCCCTGTCCGCCGTGCAGGAAATCTTCTATCAGGCGCGCATCGAACGCTTGTCGCCCGGACACAAGTATGAAAACCTGGAAGGCGAGATCGTGGAGAAGGGCGCGGAATAGGGATTACCTGGCGTCCAGCGCCGCCAGCACCTGTTGCGCGTGGCCCTGCGGCGTCACCCTCGGCCATACCCGGGCGATTTTTCCCTTCTTGTCAATGAGAAAAGTGGCGCGCTGCACGCCCATGTATCGGCGTCCGTAACGGTTCTTCTCCACCCACACCCCATATTTTTCCGCCACGGCGTGGTCTGCATCGCAGAGCAGGCGGAAATTCAGTTTGAATTTCTCAATGAAGCGGCAGTGCGACTCCGCGTCGTCAGGGCTTACGCCCAGGACAACCGCGCCGCACGCGTCAAACTCGCACAGGGCGTCCCGGAATTCCTTGGCTTCCAGTGTGCATCCCGGCGTATCGTCTTTGGGGTAGAAGTACAATACCACCGCTTTTCCCTTCAGTCCGGAAAGCGACACCCGGTTTCCCTCATGGTCGGGCAACGTGAAACACGGCGCTTTGTCGCCGACGTTCGGCATTTTGTTTTCTTCCGACATGTTTGCTGCGGCTCCTGGCAATCCTGTGCGGTCTTCCCGCGAACGTAATGGGCATTCTCCCGTGAATCGGGTTGCTTCATATTTTCGCGTTTCGTATAGTAGCCGAAACCGTGAATACAATGCGAGGAGAACGTAGGGATGGCGGCAGAGAAATCAGCGCGGGAGGCCGTGGCGCGCATCCGGGAACTGCCGACGCTTCCTGTGGTGCTGGGGCGGGTGCTGAGCATTGCAGCGGACCCGGAAGCCTCGGCGCTGGACCTGGGCCGGGTTGTCACGGCGGACCAGAGCCTTTCCGCCGCGTTGCTGAAGGTGGTCAACTCCGCCTATTACGGCTTCTACCGCAAAATCGAGAGCGTCACACAGGCCATTGTCGTCCTGGGTTTCTTCGAGGTGCGCAACCTGACCCTCACCGCCACCACCTTCCGCACCCTGGCTGCCGGAAACTCGGCATATGACCGCCGGCAACTCTGGCGGCATTCCCTGGCGGCGGGGATGGCCGCCGAACGTTGCGCGCATCTGGCCGGCAAGAAAATTTCCGGCTGCTTCGAGTCCGGCCTGCTCCACGATATCGGCAAGGTCGCCTTCGACATGCTCTATGGCGACAAATTTGTCCAGGCCGCAAACCGTGCCCACGAACAGGGCGTGCCCATTGGCGAAGTTGAAGCCCGGACTTTCGGCATGGACCATGCCGAGGCGGGAGGCATTCTCGGTGAACACTGGAATCTTCCGCCTTCGGTGGTGGAGGCGATTCGCTTGCACCATCAGCCGGAGCACGCCACCGTGGACCCTGTGCTCTGCGCTGTGGCAGCACTGGCGAATTACGTTGTATATCCTTGTGGATTTGGCGAATCCAGCAATCCCATCCCCCCGGAGTTTCCCCGCGCCGCAGCGGAACGTTTGGGATTGACCGACGCGGCCTGTGAGGAACTTGTCCGGGAACTCAGCGGATACGAAGAGAAGGTCAACGAAATTCTCGGCGCATTAGAGGGGGAATAGTCCGCCGGCGGCAAAACCGTCAGCCATCGCGGCGCGCAATGGTCTCACGAATCCGGGGCAACGACGGCAGCGTTTCATCGGGATGCGCGAAATTCGCCGCAATCCAGCCCAGCACTGTTTCGATGACCGGCATGCGCCAGCGATGCACGGGACGGGCCACCTCGTCCCGCAGGAACTGCACGTCCCGAAGCAGGCTCGCGCGCGCTTCGCCGTCCAGGGGGGAAAAATCGGCTTCCGCCGTCAGTTGTTCCATCAGACGCGGCAGGTCGGCCATATCCTCTTCTTCCTCCCCCGGTTCCGGCGGGAAACGGAGGTTGAATTCGAAGCGGTTCTCAACCAGGTCAATGCCGTCAGCCGTGATGCGGGCGGCGGCGAACATCGGGGGATTGTAGCCCATCATCAATTCGACCAGATTCCGATCGTGCAGGTAGTGCATGTTTGCCGCCAGGTCTTCGCGGTGCAGCGCGCCGTCCTCCAGGAAATCCTCCGGCGTCAGCATGTCCAGCGGGTCCTGCAGGTATCGCTCATAGAGGATCGTCAGCAGGCGGCGTCGAATGCTCTTCGGATGGGACACTTTCATGAGAAAATTATAAGCATTTGTGTTTGGCCAAGGGAAACCAGCGGAATACGAAGGCCGTTGTCTGTGTTGTTGCCTGTAATCCGACCGCCCATGCGCACCGCCAAAACATTGGCGTATTGCCCAGGCGGATGCACAGGCATTATAATAAAGATTATCGCGGATCCTCATGGAGGGTCCGCATTGCTATAGGAGCGGAACATCATCATGGCTGAAATGGTTGAGATTTTCGATACCACCCTTCGCGACGGCGAGCAGTCGCCCGGCGCGAGCATGAATGAACACGAAAAACTCCAGATGGCCAGGCAACTCGAACGGCTGGGGGTGGATATTATTGAAGCAGGATTTCCCATTGCCTCGAAGCAGGAGTTCGAGGGTGTGCGCAAAGTGGCGGAAGCCATCAGGGAGTGCCGCGTTGCCGCCCTTGCGCGGGCGTTGCCTGCGGACATCGAGCGCGCCGCTCAGGCGCTGGAGAACGCCGCGCAGCCCGTCCTGCATACGTTCATCGCCACTTCCGATATCCACATGAAGCACAAACTGCGCATGGATCGCGATCAGGTGCTTGCCGCTACGGACAAAGCGGTGCGGCTGGCGAAGCGCCTCATTCCCCGTGTCGAGTTTTCGGCTGAGGATTCCACCCGCTCCGATTGGGAATTTCTGGTCGAGGTGGTGAAAGTAGCCATTGCGGCGGGGGCGGATGTCATCAATCTTCCCGATACGGTCGGCTACACCACGCCAACTGAAATCCGGGACATGTTCAAGTATGTGATCGCCCATGTGCCCGGTTCCGACAAGGTAGTGTTCTCCAGCCACAATCACAACGACCTGGGGCTGGCGGTCGCCAACGCGCTGGCGGCGGTGGAAGGGGGCGCCCGGCAGATCGAGTGCACCGTCAACGGCATCGGCGAGCGCGCGGGAAATACTTCGCTCGAAGAGGTTGTGATGGCCATGCGCACCCGAAACAACATCTATCCCTACGACTGCCGGATAAACAGCCGCGAGATTGTGCCGTCCAGCACGCTCCTGGGCATGCTCACCGGCCTGGCCATCCCCTACAACAAGCCGATCGTGGGGCGCAATGCCTTCGCCCATGAATCGGGCATCCATCAACACGGCGTCATCGCCAATGCGCTGACATACGAGATCATGAGTCCCGAATCCGTGGGCCGCAACCGGAGCGACCTGGTGCTGGGAAAACATTCGGGGCGCGCGGGCCTTGCCAAGCGCAGCCGCGAACTCGGCTATGATTTCGATGAAGCGCAGTTGGACCGCCTCTACGAAAAATTCATCGACCTCGCCGACAAGAAGCGCGAGGTTTTCGATGATGACCTGCGCATGCTCATCGTGCGTATGCTCAACGAAGATTTTGAACTCTATCATCTGATAGAGGTGGACACCTTCGGGCGCAATCCCGCCAAGGCGCTCATCAAGTTGGGCAAGGGCGGGGAAACCTTCACCGACTCGGCCACGGGCGACGGCCCGGTGCATGCCGCGTGCGTCGCGATTGAACGCATCACGGGCGTGTCCGGCCGGCTCGAAACCTTCGAGATTCGCGCCACCACGCCCGGCAAGGAAGCCATGGGCGAAGCCTATGTGACCGTGGATTTTTCCGGACAGGTTTTCAAGGGCAAAGGCGCCAGCACGGACATCATCGAGGCGTCCGTGGCGGCCTACCTCGACGCGGTCAACAAATACCTGGCCTACCGCGAAAGTGCGGAGAACGGCATTACCCTGCGCGGGATGTAGCGGCGGGGCGTCACGCTGGTCTCTGTCGTTGCGGGCGTGCTTGCACACAGCGCCGTAAGACTTGGCGATCAGACACGCCAGGCGCGCCGTTTTCCGTCATGTTTTGCTTCCCGCTGAGGCAACCTGTGCCGCCCCCCTGCAATAACGGGTCGTATCCTTGGGAATCCGCCATGGACGGCTGGGATGCTTCGCGCTTTGTGAACGGCCCTTCCGTAACGCATTGTTGACATCAAGATGTTCTTATGATATGTTTTGATGCATGAGAACAACAATCAATATCAACGACAATCTGCTGGCCATGCTCAAGCGGCGCGCCGCGGAGAGTAACCGCACCCTGACGGCTGTGATCGAGGATGCGTTGCGGTTGGCATTGCAGGAGAAGTCCGCAACGGAGGCATCTCGCAAGCCGAAGATTCCCACCTCGGGAAGCGGCGGCCTTCTGCCCGGCGTGGATTTGAATGACACCGCGTCCCTCCTGGACCACATGGAAGGGCGATCGTGATTCTGCCCGACGCCAATGTGCTCATCTGCGCCTTCCGGCGCGATGCGCCCCGCCACGCGGAATATCGGGCCTGGTTGGAGTCCGCACTGGCCAGCGAGCCGGCAGTCGGCATCTCACCTTTGGTGCTGAGCGGCGTGGTACGCGTCGTGACGCACCCGCGGGTGTTCTCAAGACCCAGCACGCTGCAGCAGGCGCTCGCGTTCTGCGATTTCCTCCGGGCGCAGCCGAGGGTGGTGAATATCACGCCGGGAAACCGGCACTGGGAAATTTTCGCGGCGCTCTGTCGAAACGCCGATGCAAAGGGCAACCTGGTCCCGGATGCGTTTCTCGCCGCGCTGGCCATTGAATGCGGCGCCGAGTGGATCACCGCGGACCGGGATTATGCCCGCTTCCCGGGGCTGCGCTGGCGCCATCCCTTGCAGTGAGGCATGGGCGGGACCTGCGGCGATCGTTCGTCGAACCCGACCGGGCATGGCGTGTCGCAATGGACCCGTTGACGGCATTGCGGCGTTTTGACGCATTCAGATGATTTCGGCGGCGATTTGTTCGAGCACGCCGAGGCCTTCGCGCAGCATATCTTCCTGAATAACCAGCGGGGGACAGATTTTGACCGCGCATCCGCCAACGCCGACCGGCGCGAAGAGCATGACGCCGCGTTCGTAAGCGCGACGGACGAATTCCCACGCGGGTTCCGGGTCGGGGTCCGCGGTGCCGGGCCGCGTATATTGCAGGGCGGCGACCAAACCCACGGCATTCCATGCGCCGATGCGCCCCTTGGCGGCGCGGGCGACGGCGGCGACGCCTTCGGCGAGGAGGGGGCCGATCCGGGCGGCATGGTCCACCAGCCCGTGCTTGTGGATGACCTGGAGATTGGCCAGAGCGGCGGCGGCGCAGATGGGATTGGCGGAGTGGGTGCTGGTCATCTCGCCGGGGCCGTAGAGGTTCATCAGTTCTTCCGTGCCGACGACGGCGGCGAGCGGCATGCCGCCGGAGATGCCCTTGCCGCAGGCGGCGAGGTCGGGGGTGACGCCGAGGTGCTGGAAGCCGAACCACTTGCCGGCGCGGCCAAAGGCCGCCTGCACCTCGTCGAAGATGAGTACCGCGCCGTGCGCATCACACCAGCGGCGCAGCGCCTGCGCGTATTCGGCGGGCATCAACGTCGCATTGCAGCCCTGGAACGTCTCCGACATGACGCCGCATACGTCCTTGGGAGCGACCCCCAACTCTGTGAGCCGTTGCTCAAAGACGGCAAAGGACACATCCTTTTGACGGAATCCGTCGGGGAAGGGGACCTGCACGAAGCGCGGGTCCAAGTCGCCGATCCAGGTCTTCAGCGCCGGGATGCCGCCCGCCAACTGCGCGCCGAGCGTGCGGCCGTGAAAAGCGTGGGAGAAGGTGACCAGCACGCTTTTCCGGGGGCCGCCCAACGCCATGCCGCGCGTGCGCGCCAGTTTGATGCAGCATTCGACGGCTTCGGACCCCGTGGTCAGCAGGAAGACGCGCGCCAATGGCGGCGGGAGCACGGCCTGGATGGCCTCGATGAGTTTCAGGCGGATTTGCGTGGGGAAGCAATAGGCATGATACATGCCCTGCCCGGCCATGCCGCGAATCGCGCCGACGATCTCCGGGTGGCCATGGCCGCAGGCGGTCACCAGCACGCCGCTGGAAAAATCAATCCAGCGGTTGCCATAGGGGTCGCATATCGTCGCGCCTTCGCCGTGGTGCCATAGAATCGGCGGCTGACCGCCCATGCTGCGCGGTTCAAGTTCGCGCAAACGTGTCAGTGTCGGAATGGATTCGGGGACGGGGATCGCCGTGGCGATGCGCCGGTGTGCGGTCTCGATGGGGGACACGGGTTGCGGGGTCAGTGGGAATTCCTTGGTCGCCATGTAAAACTTCCTCCGATTCTGGTCCGACGCTGCATATGACACGCATCTGCGCGTATGTAGAGGCAAATAAACTCACGGGCCCTGGCGGCGCGCAAAGGCTTCCGGTGTGAAATCGTCGAGGTCTTCGAGCACCCAGTCCGCGCGGGAGACATCCTGCCGGGGACGGTCAGGTCGCGCCAGCGCAACGCAGTGCATGCCGGCGTCCTTGGCGGCGCGGATGCCCGCCTCGGAATCCTCGAAGGCGAGGCAGACATCGGCCGGCAGGCCCAGCCGCCCCGCGGCCATGCGGTAGCATGCGGGATCGGGTTTTCCCGGAGCGTAATGATTGCCGCTGAGGCAGAAGCGAATATAAGGTTCCACGCCCATCAGGCGCACACCGTGGGCCACGTCTTCCTCGAATGAGCCGGATACAATCGCGACGGGATAGTCTTTGGAAAGGCGCTTGAGCAGGGCGATGGATCCTGGAATCAGAACGTCGCGGCTGTCCCGCAATGCAAGAAAGCGGGGCTGCAAATCCGCATACATCGCCTGCATATCCGCAAAGACACCGGGATACCGACGCGCGATGATTTCGTATATTGTATCCCATGAAATGCCATAGACGATCTCCAGGGATTCCTCACGGGTGATGGGGACACCCCTGTCGCGCAACGCCAGTTCCAGCGCTTCGACCCAGAGAATCTCCGAGTCTATCAGGGTCCCGTCCATATCGAACAAGAAAGCGCGAATCATGTCTGATATTCCTATGAGGGATGTTGCGGACATACCGGTCCGCTGCGATGACTGCCCGGACAGTCGCCGCGCCTGCCTGCCGACTGCGCGGCCCATTGCCCCGGCGGCAAGCGCCATTATAGAAAAAATGCCCGACCATTGGCGAATGGTGGGTCCCATGATTGGCGATCGGGAGTTGTTTCACCATGATGAGGCATTTGCGAAATGGCCGTTTCGGACCTCTTTGCCACTAAAAATCCCGGATATTTCGTGTTCTTATGCGCCGAAACAGTCCATTTCGCAAATGCCTCATGGTTCCACATGGTTGCGAATTTGCGCCCGATGCGCTACGATGCATCCATAATGCGCCCCTGGTTTGGAAGATCGCGTCATGCGGAAATTGATCATTCAAATTCCCTGTTATAACGAGGAAAAGACGCTCGGCATGACGATTGACGCGCTGCCGCGCGAAGTGCCCGGCATGGATGCCGTGGAAATCCTGGTCGTGGACGACGGGTCCACGGACCGCACTGCCGATGTCGCCCGCGAACACGGCGCGCATCACGTTGTTCGCATCCAGCGCAATCGCGGCCTTGCGCGCGCCTTTATCATCGGTTTGGACTACTGCATCAAGTGCGGGGCGGACATCATCGTCAACACCGATGCGGACAACCAGTACAACGCTGATGACATCCCCGCCCTGATCGCCCCCATCCTGCGCGGCGAGGCGGAAATCGTCGTCGGAGCGCGGCCCATCGCCGAGATTCAGCACTTCTCCCCGGTCAAGAAACTGCTCCAGCGCCTCGGCTCCGCCGTGGTCCGCATGGCCAGCGGCACCAGCATCCCGGACGCGCCCAGCGGCTTCCGCGCCATGACCCGCGAGGCCGCCATGCGCCTGAACGTCTTCGGCGACTACACCTACACCCTCGAAACCATCATCCAGGCCGGGCGCAAGAACATGGCCATCACCTCCGTGCCCGTGCGCACCAACCCCTGCGTGCGCCCGTCCCGACTGATCTCCAGCATCCCGAGATACATCCAGCGGTCGCTGTTCACCATCGTGCGCATTTTCATGACCTACCGGCCGTTTCGTTTCTTCGCCGGACAGGGCATCATCTGCATCGCCTTCGGGCTGATCCCCAGCATCCGCTTTCTGTATTTTTACTTGAACGGGGCGGGAAGCGGGCATATCCAATCCCTGCTCTTCGGGGTGCTGTTTCTGGGACTGGGCGCGGCGCTCATCGTCATCGGCCTGGTGGCTGATCTCATCGGCGTCAACCGCATGCTGCTCGAAGATATCCGCTGGCGGGTGCGCGAGATGGAGTATCGCGATCACGCGCGGCGTTCGGATCGCTGAACCTCCGCACACGCTTTCACCATCGCCGTGATCCCCCGCAAGTTCCATCGCGTCCGGTCATCTCCGCGCACCACCATGTCCGCGTGCGCTTTTGTCGGTTCCACCCAGCGTTCATGCATCGGGCGCACCTGCGCGAGGTATTGCCGCACGACGCTCTCCGGCGTGCGGCCCCGCTCCGCGATGTCGCGCCTCAAGCGCCGGATGAAACGCACATCAGCGGGCGCATCCACGAAGATTTTGAGCGCCATCAGCGCCCGCAAGCCCGCATGCCCAAGCACATGCAGCCCCTCCACAATCACCACCCGAGCCGGTGCGATGAGCCGGGTCTCGCCCGTGCGCAGGTGCCGCGTGAAATCATAGACCGGGGCTGATACCGCCCGCCCCACCAGCAGCGCGCGCACCTGCCGCGCGAGCAAACCCAATTCCACCGCGCGCGGATTGTCGAAATTCACCCGCGCACGCGCCGCCGGGGTCCGGCCCGACAAATCCCGGTAATACCAGTCCTGCTCCACCACCACCGCGTCCCCCAGCCGCGCCGCAAGCGCCTGCGCCAGGGTGCTCTTGCCCGCCCCCGTCCCCCCGGCAATTCCCACGCATATTGGCATTGTGGTTCTCCTTCCCGGCTATTGTTTTTCATGACGCGCATGTTGTGTCGGACAAGTCGGACAAATCGGATCGGTTGCCGAAGGCTGACAGCGCAACCAGACCCGATTGGTCCGATCGGTCGGATCGGTCGGATCGGTTGCGGGGGGCAGACGTGGAAAACTGACGCCATTGGTCCGACCAGTCCGACTTGTCCGACTCCAATTCTTCATCATCCCTCCCACGCTTGGGAAGCCCGCCGGCAACGCGCGCCTCCCGCCCACACACCGTTGCTATGTATCCAGCGGCTGCACCGGTTCTTCAAAGTAACGGTGAAAAGCCCCGGGCAGGGCGCGGTAATCCAGCCCTTCCACTTCGGGGGCCAGGTCGCGCCCATTATACGTGTTCCAGAAGAGGGCGGTCCGGTCGCGGATCGCGCCGGAGGCGGCATCGGCCAGCAGCGCGGCGAAAGCCTTGCCGGTATAGGTGCCTTCGAGGCGGAGACCGGCGCAGTCGCGGGCGCGTTGCACGGCAGCGACGGATTCCGGGGTATAGACGGCGTAGCCGGGACCCAGGAAATCGTCGCGGAGTTCGAAGCGGTCTTCTGGAAACGGGACGCGCGGGAATGCAGGGTCAGCGGCACAGAGCAGCGCATTGGTTTCGGCGAAAAGTTTGCGGGCTTTCTCCGGGCTGGTATAAGGCGGCGAGGTGACACGCACGGCGACGATGCGCGTGGGGAGTCCGGCGGCGCACACGCCGAGCAGCAATCCTACGACCGTGCCCATGGTGCCGGAAGCGGCGTAGATGCAGTCGGGCTGCGGCAACAGCCCCGCGTCCGCCTGTTCCTTCAATTCAAAAGCGGCATTTACGAAGGCGGCGGCCCCCAACGCCGAGGACCCGCCGGGCGGGATGATCATCGGCGCGCGCCCGTCGCGCAGACGGCGCTTGATTTGAACGCGGATCAGCCCAAGCGCCACGCCGCGCCGTCCGCCGTAGTGATGCAGTTCCGCGCCCGATTTCATTCCCATGAGCAGATTGCGACGCACGGAACGCGCGTTTACCTGCGGGACCAGCATGGACACGCAGTCCATGCCGAGCCGTCGCGCGCAGATCGCCGTGGCCAGCGCGTGATTCGACCCCGCCGCGCCGAAGGTGATCACCGTCTTGACCCCGTCCGCCTCTGCGCGGCCCAGCAGCAGTTCCAACTTCCGCACCTTGTTGCCGCCGTAGTACGGGGCGGTCTGGTCGTCCCGCTTCACATACACGTTGTCGGCAGCCAATCCGTCAAGTTTTTCCACGGGCGTTGGCAGTTCCGCCAGCACGGCGCGGGGCAGGGCGTCGCTCATCGCGGGAAAAGACCGAAACAGCGCGTAATTGCTCATGCCTGATTTCCTTTTCGGTGGCCAAACCGCTAAGATGATGCAACTTTCCTGGCGGGAAATGAAAATCCGAGGGAGGATTGGCCGATGCAGGGCGACGCACCAAGAATTCCAAAACAGGGGCTGGACCGCGACCGGATATTGTCGGAGATGGCGGCCCGGCGCAAGGACGATGTGAAGTGGCAGGAGAACCGCGCGTTCAGCCTCGTCTTCCATCATTCCGACGAACACACGGAATTTCTGAAAGCGGCGCATGGCCTTTTTTTCGACGGCAACGGGCTGAATCCCATGGCCTTTGCCAGCCTGCGCCGCTTTGAGCACGAGGTGGTGCGGATGACAGCGACACTGTTGAACGGCGACCGGGAGACGGTCGGCACGATGACCTCCGGCGGCACGGAAAGCATCATGCTGGCGGTGCGCACCTATCGCGACCGCGCGCGAAAAATCATGCCGTGGGTGAAGAAACCGGAAATGGTGATTCCGGTCTCCGCGCATGTCGCTTTTGACAAGGCGGGCAAGTATTTCGATGTGCGCATGGTGCGCGCGCCGATCGGCCGCGATTTTCGGCTCAATCCCAAGACCATGGCCCGCCTGATTACGCCGGATACCATTGCGTTGGCCGTATCCGCGCCGGAGTACCCCTTCGGCATGGTGGACCCTGTGGAAGACATCGGCGCGCTTGCGATCAAACACGGACTTCCCCTGCATGTGGACGCCTGCGTCGGCGGCTTTATTCTGCCGTGGGTGGAACGCCTCGGACATCCCATCCCCCCCTTCGACTTCCGCGTGCCGGGCGTCACCTCCATGTCGGCGGACCTCCACAAGTACGGCTACGCCGCCAAGGGCGCCTCCACCATCCTCTATCGGTCCATGGACTACCTGCGCCATCAGTTGTTTGTCTGCGTGGACTGGCCCGGCGGGATTTTCGCTTCGCCGAGCATGCCGGGAACGCGTCCGGGCGGCACCATCGCCGCGGCGTGGGCGGGACTGATGGCCATGGGCGAAGATGGATACCTGCGCAACGCCGAGCTGGTGATGGACACCACGCGCCGCTTCATCGAGGGCATCAATGCGATTGACGGCCTGCGCGTACTGGGCAATCCACCCGCAAGCGTTTTCGCATACGGCGTCTCGGACAAGCGTCTCAACTGCTACGCCATCGCCGATTTCATGGCACAGCGCGGCTGGCACATTGACCGTCAGCAGCGCCCGCCCGCCATTCACCTCATGGTCAACCCCGGCCACGCCAAAATCGTGGACACGTACCTTGAAGACCTCCGCGCCGCCGTCGCCCATGTCCGCGCCAATCCCGACGCCGCGCTTTCCGGCAGCGCCCCCGCCTACGGCCTCATGGCCAACGCCCCCATGCGCGGGCTGGTCGAGAAGAACGTGCTCGCCATCATGGAGCGCATGTACAGCGCCGACGGCGAAATACCCCACCTTGACGCCGAAGACGGCGGCGGGGTGCCCAAGCCCATCCTCACACTGATGAAACTTAAGACGCGGTTTGTTGATAAATTTCTGTATCGGCGCAAAGAAGGATGAAGGATGAAGGATGTAGATGCAGGGTGGGTGCAGTGAAGCGGAACCCGCCAGACCTTGGGCCTGTCGGACCGGTCGGACAAATCGGACAAGTCGGACGATTATGCGAAATGGCGCCGACCCGCTGCGAGGATTCCATCCGGCGTAGTCAGAACCAGGACTGCTTGGCGTGATCGGTTCTGCGACCTGGTCCGATTCGTCCGATCGCTCCGACCACGCACCCCCTGAGTTCAAATGCCCCGAAAGCATGACCAGCGAAACATCACAAAAAAACATGAACATTGCTCTTCAACGCGAAATTATTCATCGCTTTCGCCGCGCCGCGCACCGCATCGCTTTGGCGACGATGCTTGCGTGCGGCATTGCGCAAGCGCAGGCGGGGTTCATGGACCGCCTCCAGTCCGGTCTGGACAATGTCGTGCGGGGGATGGACTATGTAGGCCAGAAGGCCGGGGAGTGGATCGGCCCCGGGCTTGGTGTCGGCGAGACCAAAAAGGCGGCCGTCACCAGGGAACGGTCCGTCTCCGAACGCTATCCCGTAGGCCCCACACCCACTGTCGCGCTCTCCAACGAATTCGGAGCGATCCGCATCAACACGTGGGAGGACCGGGTGGTTCAGGTCAACGCGGACATCCGCGTCGGCGCGGAGAACGACGATGTCGCCGAGGAGGTTGCGCAAGGCGTCTCCTTTCATGTGGTTCACAACGAGGACCGCGTGGAGATTCGAACCCAGTTGCCGGAAATCCGCCGCGAGATGGGCTATCTGGCGATCGAGGTCAACTATGACGTCACTATTCCCAAGAGCGCCGGCCTCATCACCGACAATTTCTTCGGCGACACCATCATCCGCGGTGCGGGCGGTCCGACCATCGTCGAGGCGCGCTACGGCGCGGTGGAACTCACCGCGATTACAGGCGATATCACGGTGCGCGCGCACGGCGAATTTCCGGTCAAGGCGGAAGGGCTTGCGCGCGGCGGTACGTTTCAGATGCACAACGCCCTCGCGGAATTCAGCGGCGTCTCCGGGGAACTGCGCATCAGCAATTTCCGGGGTGCGATAAGCCTCTTCGATATCAAGGAGAATGCGATCATTGACGCCGCAGCGGAGGGCGGAGGTGTCCGACTCGTGCTGCCCGCAGATGCCGCGCCGGATCTCACCGCCACGGCGGTGTACGGCAACATCAGTTCCGAGTATCCGCTCTCACGCACGATTTGGGGGCCGCGCAGCATCGCGCGGGCGCCCAATGAGAGCGCCGCGCAACGCATCCGCCTGAGCGCGGTCTTCGGCGACATCCTCATCGAACAGCCCCGCGCGGAGGGCGACCCAACGCCCCGCCCCATTGACGGGTCCAAGCCTTTTAACGATGTCGTGACTATTGAGGAAGCCGCGCCTGAAGGGGTTACCATCCTCATTGACGCCATTCCCGGCGATCTTCGAATCGAGGGCAGCGACGACAACACCGTCCGCGTCACCGCCACCCGCATCGTCTGGACGCCCACGGCCGCACAGGCGCCCGCCGCCCTCGAAGCGCTCCAGGCGCATCTCCGGCGCGACGGCGATCGCCTCCGTATCAGCACCGCCGTCACCGCCGACATGAAGATGTTGGGCTGTGAGGCCTATGGTGTTCATCTGCATGTGCAATGCCCGCGAACGCTGCCGATCGAAGTTCGCGCACAGGAGGGCGCGGCACAGATTTCCGATATCCACGCCCCCGTCTCCATTCACCAGAATGCCGGTGCGATCACGGCAACCAATATCCTGGCGCCCATCAGTGTCGCCAATCAGAACGGCGGCGCCACCCTCAGCGATTGCACAGGTCCCGTCGAGGCCGCCGTCCGCTACGGATCGCTGTCGCTTGTGCGTATTGCCGCGAAAATCACCGCCCACAGCCTGCAGGGTCGCACCATCATCGAGAATGCCGGCGGCGAGGTGCTCGCCCGCAGCACGGGCGGCGATATCCGCATCCTGGCGATGGAGGGCATCGGCGGCGATTTCGACGTCATCGCCAATCAGGGCAATTGCAGCATGCTGCTCTCTCCTGAAGCCGATGCCACCCTGTCCCTCAAGGCGTCAAACGGTTCCGTCCACAGCGCCATTCCCCTGACCGGCACCATCACACGTGAAAGCCAGGAATTTCACGCCCGCCTCAAAGACGGCCTCTACGCTGTCCGCATCGAAACACAGCACGGCGATATTTTCCTGGATTGAAGCGTGTGGGGCGCAGGCGTCCCGTTTGCATTTTTCACAGGCTGAAGCCTGCGGTCCACAATCTGACAGGGCAACGCCTGCAATCAGGATTCGCCTTCGGCGCGCGCTTTTTCATATGCGGCGATGATTTCCCGGGCGACATGCTCGGGGACTTCATCGTAATGGCTGAGTTTCAACTCGTAACTGCCGCGTCCGCCGGTCATGCTGCGCAGGTCGGTGGAATAGCGGAGAATCTCCGCTTCGGGAACATGCGCCCGGATGCACTGGCGTCCGCCGCCGACGGATTCCATGCCAAGGATGCGACCGCGGCGGCTGTTCAGATCGCCGTTGATATCACCCATGTATTCCTCCGGGACCGTGACAGCGATTTCCATGATCGGCTCCAGGATGCAGGGATTGGCTTCTTTCACGCCTTTCTGAATGGCGAGTGACGCGGCGATTTTGAAGGCCAGTTCCGAGGAGTCCACGGCGTGGAAGGATCCGTAGAACAGTTCCACTTTGATATCCACAACGGGGTGACCGGAGATGACGCCGCGGGCGAGCGCCTCCTGGCAGCCTTTGTCCACGTGGGGGATATATTGCTTGGGGACGACGCCGCCGACGATGCTGTCAATGAATTCATATCCTGCGCCGCGTTCATTGGGGGAGATGCGCAGGTGCACATCGCCGTATTGGCCGTGGCCGCCGGTCTGTTTCTTGTGTTTGCCCTGCACTTCGGCGGTGCCGCGCACCGTCTCGCGATACGCCACCTTCGGCGTCATGATGTCCGCTTCCACGCGGAATTTGCGTTTCAGGCGATTCAGCAGGATTTCCATCTGGAGATCGCCCATCCCTTGGATGATATGATCCTTGGTGGCATTGTCCCGATAGTGTCTGAAGGTGGGGTCTTCTTCGGCCAGTCGGTTGAGCGCCTCGCCGATCTTGTCTTCATCGGCGCGGGATTTCGGCACGATGGCCAATTTGACCATGGATACCGGCAGTTGGATTTTGGGCATTTGCAATGAGGTTCCCGGCGCGCCGATGGTGTCGCCGAAATGTGTGTTCTTGAGTTTGGTCATGGCGGCGAGATCGCCGGGGCCGACCTCTGCCACGGGCTTCTGTTCCTTGCCGCAGAGCAGATAAATCTTGCCTGTCCGTTCTTTGGTGTTCGTGGTGACGTTGTAGAATTCCGAATCGGATCGCAAGGTGCCGGTCAGGACCCGGAACAGGGTCAGATGCCCCACATAGGGGTCCACCACCGACCGGAAGACCTGGCCCAGGAAGGGTTCATCCGGCGAGACTTTGATGGTCACTTCCTCGCCTTTGTCCGTCAGCGCGGTGATACGGCGGTCCGCCGGACCGGGGAAGGACTCCGTAATCGCATGGAGTAGTTCCTTGATGCCCACGCCCTTGGAGACACTGCCCGCGAGAATCGGCACAATCTTGCCCTCGATAATGCCGCGATACAGTCCCTGATTGAATTCTTCGGGCGAGAGTTCGCCGTTCTCCAGGAATTTCTCCGTCAACGCATCGTCGGTTTCCGCCACCACCTCCACCACTTCCATGCGCACCGTCTCGATCTCATCGGAGGTCGCGGCCGGGTCCAGCACGCTGACGGCCCCGCTCAGGCTTTGCGCGGCGCCTTCCGGCAGCATCAACGGCACGCAATGCTTGCCGTAGGTGTCGCGCAACACCTTCACGGTCTCATGGAAATCCGTGTGGTCCCGGTCCAGTTTGTTGACGAAAAACGCGCGGGGCACATGGTAGCGTTCCGCGTATTTCCACGCATTGTCCGTGCCCACCTGCACCCCCGTTGAGGCGTCCACTACGATCACCACCGCGTCAAGCAGCGGCGTGGACGAAGCCACTTCCCCCAAAAAATCCACATAGCCGGGATGATCCACGATATGAATGCGGTAGCCGTTCCAATCCAGGTGAACCAATTTCATGGCGATGGAGTGTTTGCGTTCCACCTCATCCTCCAGGTAATCGGATACGGTGTTGCCGTCTTCTATCGAGCCCAGGCGATTGGTGACGCCCGCTTCGTGCAATATCCGTTCCACCAGCATCGTCTTGCCGACGCCGCCATGGCCCAACAGGCCCACATTCCGCACCTTGCCGGGATCAATCGTAGCCATTGAAAACCTCCGCTTGACGTTGACATCCCCAAAAAAACATGAGGGCATCCATAAAAAACTATTGGAAAACACCGCACAGGGAACTCATAGTATACCTTTTGCACTGCCCTCTGCTCAACCTGCCTGCGGACATCGCGTCGGTGGGGCTTCCGCCGACGTGCTATACTTGGCGTCGGAGGATCAGCATGCGCAGAGGAGGAACGCGCCATGCCCTATTTTGAGGATTTGTGCCATCAAATCCAGAAGATTTCACTTTGGGCCGACATGCGCCATGAGCAGCATGCGCCTGTCAAGCCGATCCTGAAGCGACTGCGCAAGGACCTGGCCCGCGCACTGCGAAAACTGGAGCAGGCGCGTCCGCGCCGTAAGATGCGGGAATGGGAACCCAACGACTTGGAGGCCATCCGCGCCCTGCGCCCGGACGGGCCGAGGCGGCTTTGGCGGCGGTTTCGCGCGCGCGGCTTGTATCACCGGCTGCGCGGGGCTTGGCTGGGGCGCGCGGCAGGGTGCACGCTGGGCGCGCCGGTGGAATCGTGGAGCGTGGACGCAATGGCGGCGTTGGCGGCGGCGCATGGCGCGGCATTTCCACCGGAAGATTACTGGCCCGCACATCCCGTGCCCGATGAATGGCGCTATGGCGTCTCCCGCATGCGGGACTATCTGCGGGGGAACATCCGTCATGTGCCGGCGGACGACGACCTCGCCTACACGCTGCTTGGCCTGATCATCCTCGAAACCTATGGGCCGGAGTTCACCACGGAGGACGTCGCGGCGGCCTGGTTGCACCTGCTGCCGGAAGCGTGCACGGCGGAGGCGGTAACTCTGGAGAACCTGCGCGCCGGCGTGCCGCCGATGTTGGCGGGGGAACGCAACAATCCCTACCAGGAGTGGATTGGCGCCGATATCCGCAGCGATCCCTGGGGCTATGCCGCGCCCGGCTGGCCCGAAAAGGCCGCGGAAATGGCTTATCGCGACGCCATCCTCTCCCACCGCGCAGGCGGCGTTTATGGCGCAATGTTTTTCGCCGCCGCAATCGCCGCGGCCTTCGCGGTGGACTGCCCGGTGGAGGCGTTGCGCGTCGGGCTGACAGAAATTCCGGGGGAATGCCGATTGTCCGCCGACCTGCGCTGGGCGCTCGATCTTGCGCCGTCGCTGAAGGATTGGCGCGAAGCGCGCGCCGCCGTGGATGATCGCTTCGCCGGCATGCATCCGGTGCACACCAACAACAACGCGTGCCTCACCCTCTTCGGGTTGGCGCTGGGGCAGATGGATTTCACGCGGACCATCGGCATCACCGTGGCGATGGGGCTGGACAACGATTGCACCGCCGCCACGGCAGGGTCTATCCTGGGCGCGGTGCTGGGTTCCGATCGCATTCCCAAGCATTGGTGGGAACCATTTCAAAACACCGCGCGGACCTACCTCATCGGCCATGAAATCTTTCGCAATACGGACGTGATCAGGCGCTTCTTCACGGTCGCCCGCCGCGTATGGGAGCCTGCCGAGGCGCCGAAAACCCAAACGAACCCGCCATCTTTTACATGATTATCGCCATCCCTCTTGCCCGCGTTATGGCCTGTCAACTGCCGCCTCCCCCAGCAATTCCCTTCAGAAGCGGTCGTGTTCCGTCAGTACAACCCAACCAAAACGGGTTTGCTTTGATTGCGAAAAAACGGCGTGACCACCCTGCCCATGATCTTTGCCGGCCACGCCCGGAAAACCCAAGCACTGTCTCTGCCGTCCGTTCTCTTTGTGATGACTCTGCTGGCCACGCGCGACATGCCACCGGCCTGTTTTTGTTTCCTTGTTTACAACATGCAAACAGACGCCTTTCACCCGGAAACTCGCCCGCTTGTGTCAGGCCCGTTTTGTTTCACCGTGGTGAACGATCTTTCCCGCGCCACGCGCCCACCCCAAAGCCTCCAGGACACCCCCCGGCGCATCCCGTCGAAAACGGACGAGACGGGACGGCCCCTCATTTTTGCAGAACGAACACAAAACCACGGAAATACCATCGGATAGTCGGTGGACGGGCACGCTTCTGTGCAGTGAAAAAGCGTATCTCGCAAATGCCTCCTGTAACCGTTCACGGGGTTGAACCCCCAAAAAACATGGGGGTTTTCGCAATTGCAGCGGGAGAACGGCGCGAAAATGCGGCAAAATGCGACGGCTTGTGATCTGAAAAGTGCGGTTTTCCGAGTGTTTTCGCATTCTGGACCCCGTGAACGGTTACTGCCTTCCTATATAGGTGAATTTCGAAAGTTACACTGACCGTCTGGAATGGTGCTCATTCCCATTTGAAAGAAGCGGTGCGTGGCGCCGGGGGATAGTAAAAGCAAAGCCGCATGATTGGATTCCTTCCGTCATGCAAAGCGCGTGCGTCAGCGACTGCGCCGCGTCATTCCAAACAGATGTCCCGCGCCAGTTTTTCGGCCACGATGGCATGAAGGACCGCGCTAGGATGCTCATCGTGTATGGGATGAAGGATGTGCCGGTCCCGCTCCATTGGAATCGTCCTGTAGTCGAGAACAGAGACGCCGTGTTCCTGAAGAATCTGAATCAGCGGGTTCATATCAATTCCCAAGTCCAGAAACGTGGGATAAAGCAGGACATAGAACCCCTGCGATTCAAACTGCTCGTCAAAGAGACGTCTGGATGCCAGGATCACGTGGGCGGTCAGATGTAAATGGGCCGGCTGCACCGGAGGGAGATCAACATCAAAATATCGAGCGATACCACTTTTGCGCAGGCAGTCCATGAAGAACAGACGACAGGGGTGCGCAACGGCGAAAGAACCCTCGTGTACCAAATCGCCTTGGGAATCAAGGCGGAACGATGGAAAATCTCTGCCCCATTGTGTCACAACCCGCATGGTGCCGGCGACCCGGATGATGTGGGAGGGAATCAGGACATAAATGGCCGTGCCGCGCTGTTCGGCTATGCCCGCTTTCACCCGGCCTGACTGCAGCAGGACCAGCATGTGCTGGGTCCCATAACCCGGTGTCCCGTAGTTGTATACACAGCATCTTGTGCAGGAGTTTCCCAACAGGTTTGGAAGAGTTTCCGCATCGCCGATACCAATACCAAACGCAAAAGAACAGCCAAAAAATACGAGAAAGTTATCGCAGGCCGTTTTTTGTTGATTCGCAGGCACGACGCGTCTGCCCTGTTCGTCAATGGAATAGCGCGCAGAAAAAACTACGGTGTCGCCGACTGTTTTGTTGTCCTGAATATGCTGATTCGGCACCAGACGGTAACCAAGCAGTTCATCCGGCGTATATCCGGAGATGTGCAACGCCCTCGGTGCATTGCGGGCTGCGCGTCGTTCGTGCAAATACCCGAACGCCGCGTCCGTCAATAGCAACAACAGAAAACAGAATGTGATGCTGCATGCGAGAAGCGCCATATTCTTTTTCATGGCATCGCGGGTTTGTGTCCCATGATTCGTGTTGGGCTTGGGTCCGCCGCCTGATGATATCCCGGGTTCCGTCATCTGGGAAAACCTGCTTCATGTTTTCGTAAACGAAGAAAACGTGAACAATCATGGCCATTGTTCGGGGCCGAATAGATTGTATTTCAATGATGTGGTGCGTATGTTGTCAAAACGACGGCCACCCCCTCTCGTCCGTATGCGCCGGACGCGCCTGGGTGACGTTTCCGTACTGCTTTGCTGTTGTTTCCGAGCATGTGCGTTGGTTTTTGCCGGGAGCGGTTACCGGAAAATGGTCGGTCAGGCCCACGACGGCCTAGAAGTAGCCCAACGCCTTCAATTCTTCGATGGTGTTCGGATCCATCTCCAGGAATTCGGGAAGATGACTGTCTCGTGGCTGACCGAGCCGCGCCGCCCTGTCCAGCAATTTCATTTCGTCTTCGGACAGTTCGAGTTTGCGGGCTTGGCGGAGTTCATCCGACGTGGTAATGCCGGTACGAACGCAGTGCGCCAGCAGGGGGATCAGCAACGCGCGCAGTTTCTCCGGATGCTCCGCGGCGATGTTGTTGTTTTCGCCTGGGTCTGTTTCCAGATCGTACAATTCGAAACGGGTCGGCGAGTCCGGCGCCGCCAATACCCAGTGACGGTCTGTCGCCAATTGCGCATCCGTCAAGGCGCGATTGGCGATACCGGGTTGCATGGCGCGCCAGAGGTGATAAGGGTCTGCCGTTTCGCTTACCGGCAGCGATGCGGGAATGGCGATCAACTTGTAGCGTCGGTCGCGAATAATCAGTGATCCGCATTTTCGGTCTTCGGCGATGCCCCATCGTGTTTCCCCGGAAAGGTCCGTTGACACCAGGCACCGGCCTTCCAGCCACGGAGGAATGTCAATGTCGGCCACCGTCAACAAGGTCGGCATGATGTCCAGGTTGGTGACGAGGTCGGTTTCATTGCGGCTGCCAGGGATACTCAGACCGGGCAGACGCATGATGAGCGGAACTTCAGCGCAGGTATTGTAAGGATTTCCATGATTCCAGATCCCCTTCGGCTCGTTGAATGATTCTCCGTGGTCCGAGCATAGAACAATGTTCAAATTGTCATAAAGTCCGTGGAAACGCAGGCGTGTGAAGACATCGCCAATCAGGCGATCTATGTACCATGCCTCCGAATAATACAGTTGCCGGGCATATTCAATATCGAGCGCGTTGGCGATGCCGGGACGCTGCGGATAGATTTTTTCCCACAATACGCTTCCGGGCAGTACGCGGGTGACATCAATGGCCGGGTCT
The DNA here is from genome assembly GCA_937951485.1 of uncultured bacterium. Classification (GTDB taxonomy): domain Bacteria; phylum Hydrogenedentota; class Hydrogenedentia; order Hydrogenedentales; family CAILVY01; genus CALEDJ01. Next base: position 31,948 of record CALEDJ010000038.1, on the reverse strand, counting down.
GTCCGCAGTAAACCGCGATTGACAATCATGTCGGGGTAGTGATTGTGATAGGGGGCATGGGGGTCCCATATATGCCAGAACAGAAACAATCCGCCGCCTTTGATGGCGGACAATGCCGGGCCGTTGGCGTCCAGATATTCCATCACCAGCCGATTGACGGTTTCCGGATTCTCGACGTGAAACAACACATCGAAGCCTTGTGCGAATCCCGCGCCCGGCCCCAGGAAGCCATCGAAGCGCGTCATGGCAAAGCCCACGGTGAAATAGCCTTTCTCCTTGAGCAGTTCCGTTAATGTGACAACGCTTTCCGGAAGCATCGAGTTGTGGAGTTCGGCGGTATGCTGGGACGGATAGAGGGAGGTGAAAATGGATGCAAACGAGGGACGGGTCCACATGGACGTGGCCAGCACATGTCGAAACACGATACCCTCCCGTGCTATCAGGTCCATGTTCGGCGTGTGCGAATTGGCGGCGCCATAGCAGCCCAGCGGCGATTGCCGCAAGGTGTCGGTACCCAGAAGCAGGATATCCTTGAGACGGGGCGCCGTGGCATGTTCAGCCACGTACTGATGAAAGGAAATCACCTCACAAAACGCGTCGTCAACATGCCAGGTGACCTTCGATGACGTGCGATTGCGCAACGAAATGACAAGGCGGGCCTGCTGGGCGTTGAGCGGCATCATGACCGTCTGGCCGAGCGGAAACCAGTCAGACGAAGGCAGCGTTGTCCCACCGGGCGCGGGACGCAAGGCGGTCCATTCGTCGCCCATGAATGCTTCAATACGGATTTCCGGCATGGCCTCGGGCGCGCCCTCGCAACGAAACCAGGCATTGTATTTGACGGCGTCGCCCGGCTGCGCCGGAAAAGGCGCGGAGGTCAGGCGCGCTTCCTTCGCTTCGTCGGCCGGCCCCTCCAGCACGGCATACATGGCCCCGCCCCCCCTGCGCGTCAGGGTGTCGTTGTGCCGCCACCGAAAATCACCCACCCCCGCAACCTTCCAACCCACTGGTGTTCCTGTCGTGTCCAGATGCTCAAATCCGCCGTTTTCATTGGCTGGCGCATTGAAGACGAGATAGGGAATCGGCTCCTGCATTGCCTCGGCGATGGCAATCATTCCCCCTGCAGCAGTCACCGTAATTATCGCTGTGATTCTGCACGAGCGCGATACCAGTGTCTTCCATGACCCGATGGCATTCAGTTTTGGATACGGATAAGGCATAACATCATTCCTGACATTTCCGTTAATGCTTCCTTGCCATCTTACCGCAAGTGATGCATTCATGCCAAAGGGGGTTGGTACTGCCGTCGTCAAAGGACGGCACAGGCATTTGCGAAGCGAAGAGCCGCGTCACTATCCCTGAAAATCCAGGGCATTGCAGACAAGGAAACGCACATTTCCGGAACACAGTTAGAACTCAGGGCAAAAATGCGACTGATCCCATGGCTCTCCTTGCCGAGGGAAGCCACGGATCTATTTCTCGTTGCAGAAAAATCTGCAAGGAACTATTGAAAGACGTCCTGAGTCCTCTGAACAGCACGCAAGAAAAATGAAAAAGGCGAGCATGTCATCCGACATTCTCGCCTCACGTCTCCTGTAAATAATAGACCGGGATTACACGCCCGGCGGCAACAGGTGCGCGTAGGAAACAACCACATACGTGCCAGGTTGCGCTGAACCCGGAGGCGCAGTCGCCGTTTGGATGGCGGTGTACTGGCCCTGCACGTCCGTCGCATCACCTACCCAGCGGATGGTCGCTGAACCATTCGGCCGAGGATCAAGATCTACCGGACGGTCCGGCACCAAGACACCTTGGGCGCCTTCCTGGCCACCCGCCACGCCCGGCTGACCCGCGCGCGGGTCCCACGGCGGATACGTTGCGTTCGGGCTCGGGTCCGCCTTCACAGGACGGAACGCCAGCGCGGATTGCGGCGCAATCGCGAACGTGTTGTTCGGAGGATAGGGCCCCAGTTCGCGGCCATCGGGGTCGTAATAAGTGATCTCGCAGACCAACGTCGTCGTGACATTGCTCTTCAGCGTGATCAAACCCATCACACCAGCGGCGATACCCGGAACGCGGTTGGCCTCCGGTGCGTTGTCAACGAACCATGGGACGCTCAGAGAACTTCCCACCGCGACGCTCGCCAACACAACCATCGCCAGTCCGACAATACTCAACTTCTTCATTCTTTCACCTCCCTTCATTAAAACCTAAAGGAAAATCGTCTATGGGCGTTGCGCCCCACCGTCCATCCGAGGACGGAAACGACCACTCTTCTCCACCGCCATTGGTCTTCAACTGACAACTAGTTTGTATCACAAACCAGTCTGAAAGTCAAGTACTTTTTTTTCGGGTTTTCTTGTGGCACCACCGCATAGAGGACTGGGAAACGGGCTGTTTCCATGTCGAGAATCGCAAAGGTTTTCATAAATAATTCATAAAAAACAACTTACGGTGCCAATGCCATGCGATAAACCACGGTTTGCCCCGATTGAAACACCGGATGGAACCAGGCGATGCGTTCCGGGCGAAAATGCCCGAAAGATGCTTCTTTGGGGCCGAAAATGAGGTACTGGATGGCGTAATGGCGCACGAACCACTGCTTGAAGGCCTCATCTTCGGGTTCAAAAAAGAAGCGCCCGAGTTGGGCGTTCTTTTCCTCAAAGCGCGCGGTGAGCATGTCATGCGCGGAGACTACTTTGTGACGGGTCAGGCGGGGGATGAAGTGGGCGGTTTCCGGCAGGGCCAGCACCACGGTGGGTTGCGGCGCATGCGCATCAACCCATTCGATGGCCTGATATACTTGATTAGGAAGATAATACAACCATCTTAATTCGTGGTTTCGCAGGATGGTGAAGAACTGGCGGCACACGATGACGTTGGACAGCGCGCAAATCAGCACAAATGCAACGGCGGCGAAAACGCGCCGGCGCGGCATCTGCGCGGCGCGGTCCGCTGTGAGCGGATTCGGGATGCGGTTCCGCGTCCATTCCCACAGGGCGGGCAGACACAGAACAAACAGGATGGGCGGGGCGACAATCAGTGCGCCGAAGGAGGATTCGTGGCCGAAAAAGATGTATGGCGCTGATTCGACGATGAGCCAGCATACAACCAGCCAGGCCGCCATGAGCACGCCGGCGGGATCATCTTTCTTGATGGCGCGGAATATGCTCTGACACACAATGCAGATGCATGCCACGACAAAGGGCAACCCCAGCCACAGCACATGCTCCAGCAGATAGGGGCTGTGCCGCCGCCATCCCTCCATCCCAAGCACATTGCTGTGCGCCGTGATGAGCAGATAGGCGGCGGCCGGCAGAAAAACAAGTCCCGCAAGCAGATAGTTGGCGAAACGGTCCGTCCGGAAGCGGCCTTCAATCGCGCACAGCAACGCTGGAAAGGCCAGGTACATCAGGTATGTTTCCGGGATATGATAGGGCCGGAAAATGGCGTGAACCGCTGCGGCCAATCCACTGTAAACGAAATAGCGGCGCCTGCCGCTCTGCTCCCCGCGAATGAGAAAGGCGCAGGTGAGCGCTGCGCAAATCAGCCCGCGGATAAAATGCGGTTTGTTGACCAGGTATCCCAAAACGCAGACGCCCTGAATATCGAACGGCACTTTCAAATCCAGCAACGTCCAGCGATTGATAAGAAAGACCGTCCACCCCACGCCTGACCCGAAGATGATGAGGGAAAACGCGAGGCGCCGCGCAAAAAGGCCAGGAAGGCAGACCGCCACGACGTAATACAAGACCCATGCGCAGACAAATGCCGTGGCGATGCGGTCCAAGTGGAACACGGTCTCCAGCGACATGCCGAGCCATCTTGCCAGACTTCCCAGGAACCACCATTCCAGGTTGATGTAAGCGCGGGGCAGAGGTTCCGGCGTCATCTGGTTTTCAAGCAAGAAGCGCCCTTCCCGGGCCTGACGCATGAACATCAGGTAGCCGCTCGCCCCGGGAACATCCCTTCCGACCACGCCCATGAATCGCTCGTCTTCGCCGGCAAGGCGATAACCGTAGAGATAGGGAAGCGTGCCCGCCGCGCAGATGGCGGCCGCCACCGCCATCGGGAACAGATACTCACGCCATGATGTCCCAGTCATGGCAGGTAATCCGTTGTGCGCATTTGTTCTTCGATGCCCGGGGCTATCGGCGATTCCAATTCCGGCGTCTCTGATTCTTCCGGAGAAGAATTCATGTTCTCCAGATATCCGAGGGATCGGAACAACTCCTGATATGCGGGCAAAAGCGCATCAAATTCATGGAGGACGCGTTCCCGGTCGGTCAACGGCGCAGGACAACGCCGCCTGTATTGCTCCAGAATGCGCCGCATGCGCGCCGGAATTTCCGCGGGCGCATCCCCGATGATGTTGACCTGTTGGCCGGGGTCCGCCGCCATGTCATAGAGTTCTTCATGGACGATCGGTCCCCAGATATCCGTGAGGGGACGTTTCCCTGTCGCCAAGTCCTTGCGAATCTCACGTTCAATGGCGGCGGCTTCAGAGCATTCCGCGACACTCAGCCATTTCTGCGCGGCAAGATAGGCATAATCCCCCTCCTGCACCATGCGAACCAGGTTGCGCGACTGCATCAGATTTTCCGCGATGATGGGCTTGCCGTGCGGCGTGAATACCCACCGATTTTGATCCCTCCGAAACAGGGCCGTGCCGTCAAAGCCCTCCGGATCATAGCGAATCCCGGCGAAAGTCAGGAGGGTCGGGGCCAGGTCCACGAGCGATACCCGGTCCGGCATCCGGGCCGGCGGCAGTGCGCGCGGCGCGTGGAAAATCAGCGGCACATGCACCGACTCCCAATATACCCGCCAGGCATGTTCGACGTAGCCGTGGTCCAGAAACTCCTCGCCGTGGTCCGCCGTGATGACCACCAGCGTCTTGTCCAGTACCCCGAAACGGCGCATGCCCTCGAAGAGCCGTCCGAGATTCGAATCCTCAAACGCAATTTCCGCGTCGTAGCGCGCCACGAGGTCCTCGAAACGCGGGTCCCCCGGCCCGAAACCTGTTTCCACCAAGGCTGGCACATGCGGCCGCACATCCTCCCACAAGCGAATCCATTGATCTCTGGGCAGCGGGGGATCGGCGAACTTTCGATAGAAATCATCCGGCGGATCGTAGGGGGAATGCGGATCGAGGAAATGCAGATATACGAACGATTTTGCTCTCCGGTGATCACGGTAAAAGCGGAGCGCGCGGTCCACCAGGCGCGGCCCCAGGCCGCTGTGTCCCCACTCCGCGTAGCATTCCATCTCGTCGAAGCCCCGCCAGAACGCCGGGAAGTTGAGTTGCGGCGTGTTCGAGAACATCCCGGTCGCATAGCCTGCCGCTTGGAAACGCTCGGCAAGGGTCGGCGAATCCGGGTCCGGGCGCGCCTGCCATCCCGCGCCCCACGCATGCGCGGAGGGAAAACGCCCGGAAAACAACGCGGCAATGGATTCATTGGTGTAGGAAGAATTGGACTGCGCCCGCTCAAAAAGCACGCCCTCCGCCGCCATCGCGTCCATGACAGGCGAAGTCGGACGATGGTAGCCATAGCAACCCAGATGGTCCGCGCGCAGCGAATCAAGAACAATTATCAGCACATTGTAATCAGGAAAAGCCTGCGGCGGCGCGGGGGCGCTCCCGCATCCCGCCGCCAGCGCGGCCAGGATGGTTAGCGCAAGAACAGGACCAATATGCCGTACTTTCACGGAAACAACCCTTGAATCTTAATGTGGAAAATGCCATTGTGCCCCATCATAATTGCTTTGCGCCTGAACTGCAAAATCCTGGCTTGTTGAAGCATATGGGGGATTGAAAGGTGCGTGGCGCATGGCGATCAGGTCCCCCATTGCTTTTGAATCTGCTCAGGGATTGCCCTGAAATGCTGCCTTGTTACCTTAAATTGACAGGGGAATGCGCACGAATTGCTTTGATGTGGGGCGTGGTTGCCATTCGTCTTTGATGATTTCCATGGGGAGGTATTCGGCGCGGACAAGCCCGTCCTGATTGACGATCATCCGGAACAGCCTGCTGACGCGGGTGGGGGGACGGGAATGCTGATCAAAGACAAAGTTACCCATGCTGTGAAGAATGATTCCGTGCTTGTACACTTCGGGTTCATGCTGGACATGCGGGTGATGCCCCGCAACGATATGCGCCCCTTGGTCAATGATGAATCGTCCCAAGGCGACTTGGTGTTCATCGGGTTCCAGAACGTACTCAATCCCCCAGTGCATGGAGACAACGACCAAATCTACATCGGGAAGAAGGGCGGCGATATCGCGCGCGATGGTTTCCCGGTCACCCCGTGCCGGTTTGTATTCAAAAACATCGAACTCTTTTGCGCAGGCATAAGGGGTCTCCGGGTCACAATAAGCGAGAAAACCAATGCGCACGCCCCTGATGTCAAATATGACGGGTTCCTGAGGAGCGTTGTCGGCGGACAGTCCGATAGCCCGAATATTGTTTTTCTCAAGAATTTCCAGTGTATCGGTTGCCGCGATTTCGCCGAAATCAAGGATATGGTTGTTCGCGAGGGAGACAACATTGAATCCCGCGTACACCAGACCGGCGATTGATTCCGCAGGCGCATTGAAGGTGTATCGTTTATCAATCGGTTTGCCGCGCCCGGAGATCGGGCTTTCAAGGTTGCAGAAGACAATATCGCCTTCGCGCAGATAGGGTGCAGCCGCCTTAAAGGGATGAGTGAAGTCGCCCCCGCGCGTTTCAGCCATGCGGGCGACATTGCGGGAAAGCATGACGTCGCCTGCAAAAATCAGTGTGCGTTCCGCTTTTGCCGCACTCCGGAATGGAACCGGCAGCCGATCCATGAAATAGAGCGCGGCGGCCAACCCGATGCCGCAAAGGAGGAATGCCGCCACAAGTCCACCCAGAAATCCCAGGGGGATACGGGGGCGGCGCACCGTCTTCAGTTTGGACAGAAGTGTTGACAGGGAGGCCAAAGAACCGCTTTCTGAAACCACCGCTACTGGGCGCATCGGCAACAGCACACAGACGGCCATATAGACGCACAACCCCATCAGCATGCAGGAGCAGATGAAGAAGAACTGGAAATGATGCGGCATGGTGGACCCGATGCGATAGGCTGCAATGGAGATGCCGAACATGGCGATGACGCCGAGCGTCCTGGCCGCATATTCCGCCTTGGGCAGAAACAGAAACAGCGGAATCACCAGCATGACATAATAATAAAAGGTCGGCGCGGAGAGGAAGAACACCGGGATAAAACTCATGGGGATGGTTTCGTAATCGTCGGTTCTGCGCATGAGAAATGCGGCGATCAGCAGGGCAATGCTTGTGCAGATGCGCCATGCGATCTGGTGATCGGCAAAATACTGGGCTTTGTCGGTCACCGACCACAGAAAGATGTACTTGAAGCCCGCACGCGTGGTGCTGATGTCGGCATTATGCACCGCGATCTTTTCAAAGAAACTCCGCCAAAGTTGGAACCCGCCGTCATACCAGGCGGACAGGAGCACCATAATCACCGAAGATATGGCAAATGCCGCGAAGAAATTGAGGTAGTCCCGGTTGATCGCAGCGGGCGCTTCCCGGCGGCGCAATCGGTCGTGCAACACGCCGAGCACATTGAAGCCCATCTTGGCCCCCAAGCCAAAGAGAAATATCATGGGAAAAATCCGCGCCATGCCGGCATATGCCGCCAGTGCGCCCGCCGTCTTGTACCATTTGGCGTGAATCAGACAGGTGGCTATCACGAGCAATGTCACCCAATCCAGGCGCATGAATGCGCCTTTGATATGCACGAAAGACATGAAATAATTGGTGCCGTAGAAAATGATTGAGAACAACATGACGCGCAGACCGAAAGTCCGCCACACGGCAAGAAACATGAGAACGAGCAGCGTCAAATCAATGCAAGTGAGCAGACGCATGGCCCATACACTGTCTGTGGATGCGCGTTCCGAGATCCACCGAGCCAGCGAGTTCCACACCGGCGTTGCGTTATACCCCTTGTCCCGCAGCATCTGGTTCCATTTCGAAGCGGGCACCAGTGACTGAAAATAAGCGATGTCTTTCTTGAATTCCTCCCAGCGTTCCGCAGAAAAGCCTGCTTTGTACTGGTCCTTGCGCTGCATCACTTGCGTTACGCCTTCAAAACGATGCGTTTCCAGATCGCGGATGGTGCTTTGACGGTAGATTCCGCGCATTTCCTTGTCGGCGATGAGGGAACAACGATACAGATTGAAGTAGTTGTGTTCCCGCGAATACTTGGCCCCCATGTAGTAGTGATACGCGTCGTGGGGATTCATGTAGCGTCCATAGCGCAGCCAGCCGAATTCAAAATAGGCCGCCACAGCGGCTACCGCAAGCAGTATCAGCAGGAGATCATAGAGATGTCGCCACAGACCTTTGATGTACCCCCTCTTGACGAATGGAAGGCCCAGCGCCGACAGAATCCCGGCTGCGGCAATGCCGATCTTCAGCGCATGCCGTATGGTCACGTCGTCCACCGGCCATTGAATGCCAAACATGCAGACCTCTCATTGATTTTTGGTGACTATGCTTCGCTTCCGTGTCGCATTTTTCATCTCGGCTCTTTTCGCAGAAGGATGCAACACGCTTGCCAATATCGTGATTGACGTCGCCCGTGGGACTATATGTCCCATAAACCCTGTCCCGCGCCAATAATACGGGGATACGGGTATGGAGTCAAAGACATTCAAGGCCTCCTCTTTACAAGGGTTTGTCGCGTGTAGTGACATCTCCCGCACGAAGAAACAGTGCGTCAACGAGTATTGCATCGCCGGTAGCGCGTCTATATGATGACGGCGGTGCGCGGTTGCCGGTTGGTCGCTGGAGTATCCGGGGCCGGGGGGCCGCGGGGCGCAGCGTGAGGCGTATGGAATGGCGCTGGAAGAATTCATTGCGCGATATAAACTGTCGGAAAGCGTGTATGTGACGCGGCCGACGATGCCGTCGCGGGAAGATTATCTGCGGATGCTGGCGCCGGTGTGGGAGCAGCGCTGGCTGACCAACGAGGGCCCGCTGCACGCGCGCCTGGAGCGCGCGCTGGCGGAACATATGGAGGTGGCGCATCTCAGCCTGTTCTGCAACGGCACGACTGCGATGCTGTTGGCGCTCCAGGCGATGGACATCACGGAGGGGGAGGTGATAACGACGCCGTTCACGTTTCCGGCCACGGCGCACGTGATCCACTGGAACCGGCTGACGCCGGTTTTCTGCGATATCCGGGAGGATACCTGCGCCTTGGACCCCGAGGCCGTGGAAGCGGCGATTACGCCCCGGACCCGCGCCATTCTCGGCGTGCACACCTACGGTTTCCCCTGCGATGTCGAAGCGCTGGAGGCCATCGCCGCGCGGCGCGGTCTGCGCCTGCTTTACGATGCGGCCCCGGCATTCGGGGTGCGCTGCAAGGGGCGCTCCATTCTGCAGTATGGCGACATGTCCGTGTTGAGTTTTCATGCGACGAAACTGTTCACCACGGCGGAGGGCGGGGCCGTGGCCACGCGCAACGCGGACTGGGACCGCCGCATCCGCTTTCTGAAGAATTTCGGGATTGCAGATGAAGAAACGGTGATTGGCCCCGGCATCAACGGCAAAATGAGCGAATTGCAGGCGGCCTTCGGCCTGTTGCAGTTGGAACAGGTGGGGGAGGAAATTGCGCGCCGGGGCGCGGTGGCGGCGGTTTATCGGGAACGGCTCGCAGGGGTGCGCGGCATCCGCCTCTTCCCCGAACCCGCCGATGCGACCATGAACCACGCCTATTTCCCGATTCGCATCATTGCCGGGGAATACGGGGCGGACCGCGACGCGCTGAACGTGGCGCTGCGCAAGTGCAACATCATCGCCCGCAAGTATTACTTTCCGTTGTGCTCCCATTTTCCGTGCTATGCCGATCTGCCTTCGGCGGATCCCAGGCGGCTGCCGGTGGCGGAACGGATGAGCGCCGAAGTGCTGTGCCTGCCAATCTACGGCACGTTGTCGCCGGACATTGCGGCAACCATCGCGGATGCGGTGGCGTCATTCCCCGATGTGAATGAAACCGATGAACAACGATAAAGAAACTTCCTGTAAGAAACGGGTGCTGGTGTTTCCATGCGGATCGGAGATTGGGCTGGAGATACATCGCGCACTGTGCTATTCGCGCCATGTGGCACTGATCGGCGCGTCCAGCGTGGCGACGGACCACGGGCGTTTTGTCTATAAGCACCATGTAACGGGTCTGCCCTTTGTGGACCATCCCGATTTCATCGCTGCGCTGGCCGATCTTGGGCGGGACCTGGCGGCGGATTATGTGTTTCCCGCGCATGACAGCGTGGTGTTGGCCTTGGCGGAGCACGCCGACGAGTTGCCTTTCGAGGTGCTGGGGTCGCCGTTGGAGACGTGCGCAGTCTGCCGCAGCAAGCGCAAGACCTATGCGCGCCTCGCCGGCGCGGTGCGCGTGCCGCGCCTGTATGGCCCCGGTGACCCGGCGATGCCCTTCCCCGTATTCCTGAAACCCGATGTCGGTCAGGGGTCGAGGGGGGTCATCACGGCGCATTCGCGCCGCGAACTGGAGGCGTGGCTCGCGCGCGACCCGTCGCTGCTGGCGCTGGAGCATCTGCCGGGGCCGGAATATACGGTGGATTGTTTTTCGGACCGGCACGGCGCGCTGCGCTTCGCGGGGGCGCGGGAGCGGCTGCGCATCGTGAGCGGCATCAGTGCGCAGACGCGGCCCGTCGCGGATGCAGCGCTGGAGGCGATGGCGGCGCGCATCCATCAGGCGCTGCCCTTTCGCGGACAGTGGTTCTTCCAGGCGAAACGCGCCGCCGACGGCGAGCCGGTGCTGCTGGAGGCCGCGCCGCGCGTGAGCGGCAGTTCTGGTCTGTTCCGGCACATGGGGGTGAACCTGCCGCTGTTGACTGTGTTCGATCGCATGGGTATGGATATTTCGATTCATATGCGGCCCGCGCCGCTGGAAATGAGCCGGGCGTTGTCCCAGCATTTCGAGATGACGTTGCCCTATGCGCACGTCTATATGGATTGGGATGACACGATTTGCCTGGAAAACGGAATCAACCCCTTGGCGGTGCTTTTTGTGTTGCAGTGCCGGGAGCGGGGGGTGCGGGTGCATTTGCTGTCCCGACATGCGGGCGACTTGCGGGAAAGGCTGCGCAAACACGCGCTGGAAGCGCTTTTTGATACAATCCTCTGTGTTGCGGAGAACGAGGAGAAGGCGGACTTTATTGCGCACCGCGACGCGGTTTTCATTGACGATTCCTTTTCGGAGCGGGCGCGCGTGCGGGAAAAGACGGGCATTGCGACCTTTGCGCCGGACGAACTGGACGCGCTGATTGACTGGCGCAGATAGCGCAGCCGAAGGAGAACAGGGCAGGGTGGCAAGAACGCCGGAACATGACGCAGCGCCGGAATTTTCCGCGCTGATCACGTGCTATTTCGAGGCGGAAAGCATCGCGCATTTCCACGAAAAACTCTCGCAAGCGTTGGGGGGACTTGGCCGGTCCTATGAAATCATTCTGGTGAACGACGGCAGCACCGACGAAACATGGCAGAAGATAAAGGATTTGTTTGACAAAGATCCGAAGATCACGGTCGCGCTGGATTTGTTCAAGAATTCCGGGCAGCAGGCGGCGATCACGGCGGCGCTGAACGAGGCGCGCGGCCGCGCGCTCATCCTGCTCGACAGCGACCTCCAACTCGACCCGGCGGAATTGCCCCGTCTCGTGGCGGAATATGACAAGGGCTTCGATGTGGTGAGCGGCTACCGGCAGAACAGGCGGGACTCCTTCTGGCGGATTCTCCCATCCAGGATCGCCAACATGATCATGCGCCGCGCCTCGCAAAGTCGTTTCCGGGATTTCGGCTGCACCTTCAAAATCTACAACGCGGACCTCGTCCGCGCCTTCGATTTTGGCCCGCACCGGATTTTCAGCAACGTGGATTGCATCGCCGCCGCGCAGCGGCAATGCGAAGTGCCCGTCACGCATTATCCGCGCCCTTACGGGCAATCGGGATGGACTTTCCGGAAACTGTGGACCTACAACATGGACAATATCGTGCGCCTGACGCAGCGGCCCTTCCAGATACTCGCGGTCCTGTGCGTGATCGCGAGCGGCCTCTTCGCGCTCCGCATCCTCTCCGGCTTCATCCTGCCGTTCACGATCATGGGCGAAGTGACCACGGGTCTGCTGCTGAACGCGCTGTTCCTCGTGTTTGTCGCGCTGCTCGCCGTGCTTTCCATGATCGGCGAATTCACCATCCGCAGTTTCACGGCGCTGCACCGGATTCCCGCCTACATCGTGCGGGAACGGATCAGCCGCGTGGACGCCGCGCCGCGGGACACCGTCTGCGATGCGTAGCGCGCTCGAAGGCCGGGCGTCCCGCCCGATTGCGGGCGTGACGAAGCAGACGCTGGGCGTCGTCGCTGCAGTGGCCCTCGCGGTTGCGCTGCTGGGGCTGGGAATGGAGACGGCGGGGCGCTTGCTTGCGCGCCACGCGGAACAGTCCATGCTGGTCTCTCCGCACCTTAACTGGTCGGAATGGCACCGTTATGATCCCGACCTGATGTGGGCGCTCAAGCCGAATCTCGATGGCGTCGCGCAGCAGTATCCTTTCGCCAAACGTATGGAACCGTGGCGCGTCAGCACGAACAGTCTCGGCCTGCGACATCCGCCCATCGCGATCAAGGGCGACCGATACCGCATCCTGTGTCTGGGCGATTCGCGCACGTACGGGTTCGGCGTGGAAGACGACGAGACCTGGCCGGCGCGCCTGCAAGCGATCCTCGATGAACGCGCGCCGGGCCGTTACGATGTCATCAACGCGGGCGTGCCGGGCTACAGCATTTTCCACGGCGCGCGGTACCTGGAAACTTCGGGCGTCGCGCTCGAACCGGACATGGTGCTGCTGTGCTTCGGCTACAACGACGCTTCCCCGGTGCCGCCGCCGGGCTTCGGCGATTGGGACTGGGAAAACCCGCGCCGCCGCGCCGGGTGGCGCTATCTCCTGAAGCGCGTATTTCAGGGGCTGGACCTTGCAACGGAACGGGCGGCAGGTCCGCGCGAGACGCGGCTCACGCCGGGTGAATTCGCGGATTCGCTGCTGCGCATCGCGCGCTTCTGCGAGGCGCGCGGCATCGCCGCCGTGCCCGTGGCGTGGCCGTCGCTGCCGGAACTTCTGGGCGAACACCTCGACCGGCCGCATCTCGGCGGCATGATTGCGGCAGCGGGCGGCCTTGCCGGTATTCCCGTGATTTCTTTGGAAGATACGCTCGAGGCGCATGTGCGCGACATCTTTCTTGATGATGTGCATCTGGATGCAGCGGGGTACCGGGTAGTCGCCGAAAGCATCGCGGACGCGTTGACGCAGGTTTTTCGGGAATTGCCGGACGCCTACCGGCGGCCCGAAGGGATGCCTTTGCGCGCGAAACCCGAAACCGTTGAGGCGAGAATGGCACGCTACCGGCTGTGGATCGAGGCCGATCCCAGTTGCTACAAGCCCTACGTGGAACTCGATGCGCTGCTGGTCGCGCAGAACGACGCCGACGCGCGTATCGCGGAATGGCGGCGCGCCGCCGCCGCATACCCGGACGAGGGCCGTCCGCGCTTTCTGCTGGGGCTGGCGCTCGAGGCGCGCGGCGACCATGACGGGGCGCTCGACGCCTACCGCGCGGCCGTGGAACGCGATCCGGGAGACGCCGCGATGCACGCCAGCCTCGGCGCGGCCTTGCGCCGCAAGGGCGACCACCGCGCCGCCGCCGCCGCCTTCGAGGCGGCGCTCGGCATCAACCCTGAGGCGCGGCATCTCTGGGCTGATCTCATTGCGACCCTCTGCGACGCCGGGGATATCCCCGCCGCACGGCAGCAAGCCATGATTGCGCAACGCCAGGGGGTGACGATACCCCGGGAATTGCAGGAGCGAATTGAGCGAGCGTTGCAGCCGTAAAGGTTATGTTATGCGGGATTGGTGGGCGAACGCGTTGCCGGCCTTGTTGTTCTGGATCAATGAAGCAGGCCATCGTACAGGGCGCCCATGACTGCATATGAAAGACGGGTTTCCAGTTTTCAAGCACCGGAACGCATGCATCGCATGGAATAACGGCAAGAACGGCGTCTATTCCGCTGCAAAATTGCGTTTCGTATGTCTTCGTATTTCGTTGTTCGGGAAAACGCTTTAATGTTCTGCCTTATAGCATCCGGGAAGGGGACTTGACACATATCAGCGCAGTGCCGTGACGCAAAGGGGTGGCGCGAAGCGCGGGGGGACGTTCATAATGACAGCGTTTTCTTCATATTGGCCATTGACTGCGAAAAGGCGTGAAATCGAATTGCTCAGAATGCGAACAGACCAACATGCTGGAACCCCGAAGGGGGGGCTTGGATGAGCGATACAGGGCGATTCCTCCGCACGGTGTGTCATCTGCGCCCGGAGCAGATGTTCTGGCGCGCGCGCTATATATTGCGCCGTCGCCTGGGATTGCATCCGCGCCCGCCGCTGCCCGCAGACGCGCCCGCGCTGGACACAGCCGTTCTTGACCGCCTGGAATCGCATGTCCGCGCGCTGGCGCGCCATGTGCCGCCGGCCCCGGCAACGCTCGCGGAACTCCGCGCGGGACAGTTTTCGTTCCTGCATGAGGCCCGCGCGTGCGGCGCGGACGGATCGCCGCCGTGGCATGCGCCGGGCGCCGCACGCTTGTGGCTGTATCACCTGCACTATTTTGAATATGTGCGCAATTTCGCGCTGGCGCGCGCAGCGGGTATCGGAGACCCCGATGATGGCGCACGGTTGTTGGCGTGGATGCACGACTGGATTCGCCGCCATCCGCCGGGAACGGATGTCGCCTGGGATGCTTTCCCATTGTCCGCGCGCCTGCTGCACTGGCTGGCGGCGGAATCGGTGTTCCGATTCAACGACCCGCTGCTGCGGCAAAGCATTCACCAGCAGACCGCGTATCTGCTGCGCAGTCTCGAATACGACAACCGGGCCAACCATTTATTCAAGAACGCGGTGGCGCTGGCGACGGCGGGCGCCGCGCTGGGCGGGACGGCGCCGGGCGACGCGGCGCAGCGGCGGGGCATGGCCCTGCTGGAAGCGGAGGTACGAGAGCAGATTCTCGGGGACGGCGGCCATTACGAGCGCAGTCCGATGTATCACGCGCTGGTGCTGGAGGATGTGCTGATCGCGCACGCCGTGTACGATACACCGTGGCTGGCGGAAACGGCGCGGCGCATGGCCGGATTTCTGGAAGCGATGTTGCATCCGGACGGCGAGATTCCGTTGTTCAACGATGCGGCGTTGCGGATGGCTCTGCCCTCGGGGGCGTTGTTGGCCGCCGTGGCGGAAAAATGTGGTGGTGCGGGCGGGACGCCCGCGATCCCAGGTGGTTGTGGCCGCTCTCCCGACCGCGCCGCCGTCCCGGCCGGAGGCCTCCCGCGCGGCTGCGCGGCGTTCTTCGAGTCCGGCTATTATGTGGTGGGTCGCGATGACGGCGCGGCGCGCATGATTGTGAAGGCGGGGCCGCCGGGACCGGCTTACCAGCCCGCGCACGCCCATGCGGACCTCTTTACCTTTGAATTCAGTGTCGGTGCACAGCGCGTCATCGTGGATTCCGGCGTTCACGGCTACGCCGGCAGTGCCTGGCGCGAATACTGTCGCAGCACCCGCGCCCACAACACGGTCTGTGTCGGCGAACGCGACCAGATGGAGATATGGGGCGTGTTTCGCGTGGGGCGGCGCGCCCGTCCGCAGGTGCTGGAATGGAGCGTGTCGGAAAGCGGCGCAGTATTGCGGGTTCGACATGACGGTTACCGGCCCGTGCTGCATGAACGGTGTTTCCGTTATGACCGGCAAGGATGCTGGGGCGTGGCCGACCGCGTAACCGGCGACGGCGGGCCGGTGACCAGTTTCCTGCATTTTCATCCCGATGCCGTGATTGAAGAATGCGGCGATTGCTGGCGGGTGCGCGCAGGTGACGCTCAAATCCGCGTCTATTGTTTTGGCATGGCGGAAACGCGCCGCATTCAAGGCGAAACGCAACCCTGTCAGGGCTGGTATTGCCCGGAATTCGGGCTGGCGATTCCCGCGCCGACCCTCGTTTTCATCCCGCAATCCCCCGATCGCGCCGCCTTTGGATATGTTATAGTGCCGGATATGACCGGCGGCTTTCCGGGCTCCGCGCCGGAAGCATTGTTGCACCGGCTGAAGAATTCTGTGGCGGCTTCATGAATGCCATTCCGGAAAAAGACACCCTGCTGCATCGCGCCATGCGCGCCGCGTTCTACGCATGGGTCTTTCTGCTCGTGCTGGCGCTCTATCCCTATACATCCGATCCGGGGGGTCCCATCAAGTACCTGATCAGCGCCATTGCGGCGATCGTGCTGTCCGCCCTGGGCACGGTGGCGGCGCTACGACAACCGGAAACGGCGCGGCCTGTGGCGCCGCTTCTGCCGTTGCTTGGCGCGTTTCTTGGCGTGAACCTTCTGGCCGCGGTGGTGTCGGATTATCCGGCGAACAGCCTGAACGCCGTGCGTCCCTGGATTCTTTTCGCCCTGATCGCGTTTCACGCGGCGCACGTTATCACCCGCGAAGAGCATGCCTGGCGCCTGTTGGCCGCCGTCGCGGGGGCGGCGGCGCTGTCGGGTCTCTACGGTTTCAGCCAATACTTCGGATTTGATCCCTTTCCCTGGTCCATGCGTGATGTCGAGGAATACCATGCCCTGCCTTCGACCTATGCGAACCCCAACTACGCGGGGCATACGCTTGTCATGGCATTGCTGATGGCGCTTGGCGCGTTCTGGCGCCGGCGCGCCGCATCCGCCGCTGAGGCCGCGCCCGCGGGCAAGGGCTGGCGACGTCATGCGCATTGGGGCTTCCTGGTGTTCGCCGTGTTGATTGGCGGACACCTGTACCTGACCCGGATGCGCGGGGTGCGCGTCGCGCTGGTCGCAGTCGCTGCGCTGATCGCCGTCTTTGCGGTGGCGCGCCGCCGCATCCAGAATCCGTTGCGGGCCGCCGTTGCAAGCCTCCTGCTCTTGGGATTGGGCGCGGGATTGCTGGCGGCGGTGGCGTTCACCGCCGCCGTGTCTTTCGCTCCGCATCGCGAGGTGCCCATTGACGGGTCCGTAACGCTGCGCCTCAACGGCTACTACGGCGCGGCGCGGATGGCGCTGCATCATCCCCTGCTGGGGGTGGGGCCGGGCAATTACACCCTCGAAAACATCCGCTACTGGACGCCCTATGAAAAGCGCTGGTTCGCCACGGAAGGCAAAAAGAATTTACATGTCCACTGCGATGTGCTGGAGGCCGGGACCGATGCCGGGCTGCCCGGCATCGCGCTGTATCTCGCCCTGTTGATTTGGGCTGTCCTCACGGGCTTGCGCATCGCGGCGGATCCCGCCGCGAACGCGGACCGGCGCAAACTAGGCCTGACGATCGCGGCGTGTTGCGCGGCCTTCGCCGTGGACGGACTATTCGGCTTCAATCTGCGCGTGCCGGTTTCCGCCGGGATTCTCTTTCTCCTTTTGGGGCTGTTGCAGGGGCTGTCCTGTGCGGGTCGCCCCGCATTGATCGGCCGTGCAACGGCGGTGGTGCACACAGCCGTGTTGCTGGTCGCCCTGATCGCCGCGTTCTTCGAGGTGCGCGGATTCCTCGGCGAACGGCAATACCAGCGCGCACTGGGCGCCATCTACTGGGCCAATGATTTTGCGAAGAAAGACGATGTTGACGGCGAACGGCGCATGCTGCGCGCAGCCTACGCCATTTTGTCCGAGAGCCGCGACTATCTGCCGTGGGATGCGCGGCTCCCCGAATTGCAGGGGCAACTGGACTTGCGGGAGCGGCGTTTCGACGCCGCGATTGTGCGGTTCCGGGAAGCCATTGCGCGGCACCCCCATCACCCCGGCATGTACATCAGCCTGGCGCAGGCGCACATCAACCGCGCCCTGGAATCCGCCGGCGCGCAGGGGGCCGCCCACACGCGGGATCATGCGCCGTTTCTTCAGCATCTTGAGGAAGCGGAAGCCGCCGCACGCCGCGCCATCGCACTGTGCGACACCCTGTCAGAGGCGTATGAGGCGGCGGGCCGCGCCGCGCTGCTGCACGCCGTGACCCTCAGCGAAGTCGGGTGGGACGCCGCCGGGGAATGGGCGGAGGCGGAGGAACTGCTGCTGGCGGCGCTGCGCTATGGCACGCCGAACCGCGCGCCGGTTCAGCGGATGCTGGCCCAGTGCATGGAGCAGGCGGGCCGTATCATCGAGGCGGAGACCTATCTCAAGCGCGCCGTGGAATCCGATCCGTTCAACGAAGAGACCATTCGCTTCTTCCGGATTTTTGCCCGGAAACATGGACGGCCCGACGCCTGCATTGACGCGCTGAGCAAGGCGCTGGGCGCCGTGCGGCGCGTGCCCCAGGCAACGCCGGACCAGGCCGCCGACGTCGCCTTCCACATCGCGGCAATGTACCTGGACATGACAGACCGCCCGGAACTGGCGCAGGCCGTGGTGCAGGAGGTGATTGAGCGCGCGCCGCACCGCCTTGACCTCTGGGGCGTGGAAGTCCGCGGCCTGCCGCGCGAGGACCGTCTTGCCGCCGTCAAGGCGGCTTACGAACGCCGCCGTTCCCTGTGGGGTCAGGCCGGAATTGAACCCGACGCTGTCCTGCAGGCCTTAGCGGCGCTGAACCCCGCCGATGCCGACGCCTTGCTGCACACGGCGCGGCTGCTTGCGGAATCCTCCGAGAGGCGCAAAACGCAGCGCGATACGGACGCCGTGGCCAGGGAACTGAGTTGGATCGCGGATATCCTGGTGCATCAGGTGGCGCAGGCGCCGCCCCCGCAGGAAACGCGCGGGCCGTTGCTGGTTGCGCTTGGCCGGGCCTATCTGGCCGCCGCCCGCTGGGATGCCGCCGAACGCCTTCTGCGCGATGCGGTTCCGCTGTTGTCCGGGGCGGAGCGCGGGGTGGCCGTGGCGCTTCACAGCGAGGCGCTGGCCGCGCTGCAACGGCGCGCCCAGGCGCTGGAAGCGGCGGAAGAGGCCGCGCGCCTGCTTCCGGCGAACGCCGCCGTCCGCCTGAATCTCGCGCGCCGCCTGCGGGATGCAGGCCGCGCCGCCGAGGCGCGTTTTGAGTACCGCGCCCTTTTGGAACAGCACCGGGGCGTTCCGCTGGGGGCCTTGGTGCAGGTGGAATTGGACGCCCTTGAACGGGAAATCGCCGCGGCGCGCGGAGGACCGCCGTCATGAGAACTCGCGCCAAGTCATCCCAGACGCAGCCCATCGCGCCGCCGGACGACCGCGCGACGGTCTGGGCCGTCGCCGCGCTCAGCATCGCCGCAACGGCGCTCCTGACGCTGAGCATGCTGGGGTATGTGAGATTCGTCCCACCGCTGCTGGCGCGGCTCGATGTGCAGATCGGCGAGGTGCTCATGCGCGAGGGCATGCGCTTCGAAGCGGCTGGCGCCGTGGAGAACGCCCAGGAACGCTACCTGCTCGCGCTGCAGGCGCGCTTCGCCGGGCCGCAGAACCGCGCCCACACGCTCAAACAACTGGGAACCCTGCTCTGGGCGGAGGGCGACGCCGCGGGCGCGATTCCATATCTGCGCGAGGCCGCCGAAAGCCCGTATGCGCCCATCACCGTCTATGAACCGCTCGCCGACGCCCTGCTGCAACTGGGACGCGACGCGGAAGCCGAGGCGGTCATCGGGCAATGGCGCGAAGTGCTTGATGCACACCCCGACCGCGAAGCGCGCGCCTCCGCCGAATACTACCTCGGGAAAATCGCCCGCGACCGGGGCGACCGGGACGCCGCAGAGCGGCATTTTGCCGCCGCGCACGAACTGCAACCCGGCGACCGCGGCACGTCGGAACTGGCGGTCTTGTACTATGAGAGCAAGCGATATGCAGAGGCCATCGCCGCGGTTGATCAATGCCTGCAAGCGGGCGTCTCCGGCGCCCGCGCCGACTACCTCCGGCAAATCCGCGCCATCGCCCTGCGGCGCCTGCGCCGCTAAGCAAGGCGGGAGGCGGGGGTAGTGCAAACACACCGCCTGCGCCCCATATTGGTCCGAGTGGTCCGACAGAACGAAGCAGGCTGAAGCCTGTACTCCGGAACTTTAGCGGAAATACACCTTGAATGTTTTGATCTCAAAGGGGCGGATGCGAAAGTGAACGGCGTTGTCGCGCAGTGACACGCTCTGGTCGTGCTCTTCGAGGAGGTTGCATTCGACGGCCTTGCGGATGGGCCGGGAGAAGGCCAGCGTGACCGGGCCGCGCGTTTTTCCAGCCTCATACACGCGCACGATGGCCGCGTCGTCCTGTTCGGCCTTTTTCACCGTCTCGACAATGACATTCGGGCTCGACACGCTGCAGAACTCGACGCTCTGCGGCGCGCCGTTGGCCGGAGCGGTCCATGCGCCGTCGGCGGGCGCTTCGATGCGCAACGCCGTAAGCGGCGCGTTCAACGCATACGCCTCGCGGACGACCGTCTCCACGCGGAACCCGCCCACATGGGGCAGCAGCGCATAGGTGAAACGATGCCCGCCTTCCTCGGCGCGCTCATCGGGGCAGGTCGCCGAGCGCAGCAGCGTGATGGAGACCATGCCGTCCAGCGTGTCGTGCCCATACTTGCAGTCGTTGAGCAGGGCGACGCCGTAGTCGCCTTCCGACACGTCCACCCATTTGTGCGCGCACATCTCGAAGCGTGCCTGGTCCCACGAGGTGTTGCGGTGCATGGGGCGCTCCACGTGGCCGAACTGAATTTCGCACCGGCATTGCTCCGCGAGCGCATTCACGGCGAAGCCGGCCTTCAGCAGCGTATGCCGCTCATGCCAGTCAACCTCGGTCCGGAAATCAATCCGGCGTGAATGCGCGTAGAAAAGCATGTCCTGCACGAGCGAGGACGCCTTGCCGATCGCGTAGCGCGACCGCAGCACGAACATGAGCGGGCCGTCCGCGGTGGCTTCGCGCGAGAGCATCGTATCTTCGGCGCG
Source organism: uncultured bacterium (assembly GCA_937951485.1). Taxonomy (GTDB): domain Bacteria; phylum Hydrogenedentota; class Hydrogenedentia; order Hydrogenedentales; family CAILVY01; genus CALEDJ01. The sequence continues at coordinate 10,967 of CALEDJ010000038.1, read as the reverse complement.
GATACGGCCGCGGTAGTCGGCGTCAATGTCCCATGCATCCCAGAACACGGGCAGGTCTTCCGCGGAATAGAGGTCATTCAGGCGGCGGCCTTCCTGCACCACCTCGCGGTCCGCCGCTTTGTCGTAAAAACCGACGATTTTCCCGGCCTTGTCGAAGGTGACGCGGTAATGCGGCGTTTCGAGGGTTTTTCCCGTGTACTGGAAGGGCGAAGCCGTCTCGCCGTTCTTCTTGCGCAGCGCGATGGGCGCCACGCCGAGGCTGTCCACCTTCGCCCGGACAGCCAGGGCGCCGGCCACCGGCTGACAGGGCAGGGGATTGCCCTCGGCGTCCACGGCGGCGTTGAAGCCCGGCGCGTCAATCCACACCACGTCGTCGCGTGGCCAGGACAGCGCGTTGGCCAGCAGACACGCCTGCCCTTCGGTGTCCGGCGCGAAGCGCGCGGCGATCCGCGCGAGCGCGGCCCGGCGCAGCGCCGTCAGACCCTGTTCCATCTGTGCATATTCCGCCTCGGCGGTCTCATAGACCTGGCGGATGGAACTGCCGGGCAGGATATCGTGGAACTGGTTGGTGAGCAACGTGCGCCAATGCCGCTGCAATGCATCCGCAGGGTACGTAAATCCGTCAGGCATCGCCATGACGCTGTACAGTTCCACCTCACGCAGCAACAGTTCGAGTTTGCGGTTCCAGCGCTTGGTGCGCGCCTGCGATGTGTAGGTGCCGCGATGCAGTTCCAGGTATAACTCGCCCACCCAGCGCGGCCGTTCGATTTTCTGTTCCCGCATCTGCTTCAGAAACAGCGAGACGTTGACCCAATCGGTTTTGGGGCAGCCTTCAAGGTCTTTCATTCGCGCCGCGTGCTCGATGGTCTCGCGCGTCGGGCCGCCGCCGCCGTCGCCCCAGCCCACGCTGACCAGCGTGGCGTCCTGCGCCTCTTTATGCTGCACATGCCGCCACGCTTCCCACATGATTTCGGGGTAGGTTTCGGCGTTGTAGCCGTTGGTCCGCGTTGTGATGAAGTGCGTGAAAATCTCTGTGCCGTCAATGCCGCGCCACCAGAAGGTGTCGCACGGGAAGCGGTTGGAGTCGTTCCAGTTGATTTTGCTGGTGACGAAATTGTGGATGTCGCAACCCTTCAGAATCTGGGGCAGGGCGGCGGAATAGCCGAAGACATCCGGCAGCCACAGCGTGTCGCTCTTGTAGCCGAAGAGTGCCGTGGTTTTTTTGCGGCCTTCGAGAAACTGGCGCACCAGCGACTCGCCGCCCGTCACATTGCAGTCCGCCTCCACCCACATGCCGCCGTTGGGTTCCCAGCGGCCTTCACGCACCCGTTTCCGGATGCGCGCGAGCAGGTCGGGGTAATGCTCTTCAATCATTTCCAGCAGGACGGGCTGCGACTGGATGAAACGGAATTCGCCGTAGTCCTCCATCAGGTGGAGCGCGGTGGCGAAGGTGCGCGCCGCCTTGCGGATGCTCTCGCGCACCGGCCACAGCCAGCCGACGTCAATGTGGGCGTGCCCCACGATGCCGATGGATGGCGTGGTGGGCGCGTTGCGTTGCTTGAGCAGCGGCGCAATCAGTTTCTGCGCGGCGCGCGCCGCCGATTCCAGTTCCTCCTCCGTGTCCCATTGCATCGGGATGAGGTCAATGGCCTTGTTGAGTTGGTCCAGAATCGTCGCGCGGCGCAGGGAATCCTCGCCGAGCGCCAGCGCCGTTTTCAGCAGGATGTTCGCGTCATAATAAAAAGCGCTCACCGCTTCGCGTTCCACGACGAGGTCGCTCGCATCGAGGGTGAGCGGCGGCGGCATGTCCGGCGCACTGCCCACAGAATGCAGCGTGCGCATGCGCGGGTCATAGCCGTCCACGCCCGGAAAGGGATGCCCTGCGTACGCCTCAATATCCAGGCGCATCTTCTCGCCGCCGCGCGCATAGGCCAGCAGCAGCGCCTCCGGGTGGCGCAGGTCCATTCCGGCCCAGGGCTTGCCGTCCACGAAAAGCAGTTTCTCCGCCACGCTCAGGTGCCGGTAATAGACCCGCCGGCCGCGGCACGCGCGCGGCACCTCCACCACCCCCCGGAACCACGTCGTCTCCCAATGCCTGCCCCACGTGCAGCCCACGCGCGCCGCCTTGTACACCATTTGCGGCGGCATACGGAAATGGTCCATTGTCTCCGCCATCTCCAGCGGAACCTCCGCCACCACCGCATAACGCCACTGCCGCAGTTTCTCAATCCGCTTGGAAAGCCGTTCCGCCGTTTTCGGGGGAATCATCGTTGCATACACTCCTTCCGTTTGTTGCGTTTGCATCCCCGCGCGTCAGCCCCCGCAGGACAGCCAACGCCACGAATGAGTGTAATCCAACGCCCTTCCGGTTGTCATGCCGATGCTCTTGGGGAGCCTCTCAGAATATGCCCGGATGCAGTCAAACAGGAGAAGAGGCGGCGCGTTACGCCATTCAACGCAAACGCATCAAAAAGCAAGGACGCCCCGCCCCAAGCCATGTCGCAGCCGGGGGAGACGTCCTTGTAAACTGTAATGGAGAAACGCGGTGAGCGGATCAGTCGGGCAGGGTGATGGCGCCTTCCGGGCATTCATCCACGCACACGCCGCACTCGCCGCAGACGTCCGCGTCAACTACCGCCTTCTCGTTCTTGATCTCTATGCATTCGGTGGGGCACACTTCCACACAACTCTTGCATCCCGTGCATTTATCAGCATCTACTATCGCTGCCATGGATACGCCTTTCATTTACGGGGCGAAAACCGCCCTTCGATTGATGGGTTTGCTGCGCAATGTGGCGGATGGGACAAAAAACCACCCTCCACTTACCGATGCGCGGTGTAAAAAATATTACCATAACTTCGCCCTGTCATTCAACTTAACGCCGATCGCACGTTTTCGCCGTGTTCTTCTTTCATGCGTTCTCTCTATGTAGAGAAAACATTTTCACATGAGGAAAAATGCCGAATCTTTTTCCGGAAGGGCACGATATTTATACCGGAACAGTCGGAATGACTGGTTTCACTTGCATATTTGTAACCCTTTTATGGAACGCCATAGATTGTCGGGGCGCGCTATATGGCCTCGTACCTCCCCCTTGGAAGCGGGTGGCGCGAAGCGCCGGGGGATGCAGAAAAAACACACCATCATCCCTTACCGGTCACTCCGCTACACTGAGGCCATACTCATCGTCGCTTGCCTCTGCGCCGCCCGCTGAGCCATAATGACATTGCTGATTGTGCGCGGCAGGGCGCGCGTGAGAAAGGGACGCCAGTGTCCAAGGCAACGGATATCCGCCCCCGGGGGGCCACGCTTTATTTTCTACCAGTGCAGACGCGGGTGCCCTTGAAATTCGGCCCGGAAACATTGACGCATGTGACGTGCGCGCGCGTGGCGATGCGGGTGGAGGACGCGGCTGGGCGCGCCGCGGTGGGTTGGGGCGAGACGCCGCTGAGCGTGCAGTGGGTCTGGCCAAGCGCGCTGGGCTATGAAACGCGCCACCATGCGTTGAAACAGTTCTGTGGAATCCTGGCGCGGGAGTGGGCACATTTTGAAGCCAGCGGGCACCCGATGGAAGTCGGCCATGCGTTCCTGGAACACCGACTGCCGGAACTGCTTGCGGCGTTCAATCTGGACCGGGACGGCGAGCCGATGCCGTGGCTGGCGGCGCTGGTGTGTTGTTCGGCTTTCGATATTGCACTGCACGACGCCTACGGCATGCTGCACGGCGCGCCCATCTACGACACCTACAGTGCAGAATATATGAACGGTGCGCTGGATGATTTCATCGTGCCTGCGGCGGACACCACCCTGTCATTTGCGGACCGCCATCCCGGCGACTATCTGGTGATGCCGCGCCGCAACCGATTGCCCGCATGGCACCTGGTGGGCGGCAAAGATTGGCTGGACCCCTCCGAGTGCGATGATTCAGATCCCCGCGACGGCTATCCGGTGCTGTTGCGCGACTGGATTCGCCGGGACGGCCTGAAATGCCTCAAGGTCAAACTCCGGGGCGATGACGCCGCGTGGGATTACGAACGGCTGCTGGCCGTCGGGCACATTGCGGTGGAAGAAGGGGTGGACTGGCTCACGACCGATTTCAACAGCACCGTGCGCGACCCGGAATACGTCAACGACATTCTCGACCGGCTGATGCTGGACCACCCGCGCATCTACGGCATGATCCTCTACGTCGAGCAACCGTTCCCTTATGAACTGGAAAAATACAGCATTGACGTGCACAGCGTCTCGGCCCGCAAGCCGCTGTTCATGGACGAAAGCGCGCACGACTGGCGCGTCATCATGCGCGGACGCGAACTGGGCTGGACCGGCGTCGCCCTGAAAACCTGCAAGACGCAGACCGGCGCGCTGTTGAGCCTGTGCTGGGCGAAGGCCCACGGCATGACGCTGATGGTGCAGGACCTCACCAATCCCATGCTCGCCCAAATCCCCCACGTGCAACTGGCCGCGCACGCGGGCACGATCATGGGCGTGGAAACGAACGCGATGCAGTTCTATCCCGAAGCGAGCCGCATCGAGGCGGCGGTGCACCCCGGCATCTACGAACGCCGCGACGGCTGCGTGGATTTGTCCACTCTCCAGGGACCCGGCTTCGGCTGCCGCATTGATGAAATTGCGCGTCCCCTGCCGGAACCCGCCGCTGTCTGCGAATAGCCACAAAAACACCGCGCCTCGCCCGCCTGAGACCCGTCTGCGCCAATACTGCGGCGCGTCGTCTATGCTCGCCTGCCCCGCATCACCCTCCCGGCGGCAGCCCGACGCAGAAGCCGTCCTCCGTGCCTTCGCTGGGGCAGCCGTAATAGCCGCCCGCGTTGTAGAACTGGATCAAACGCAGCAATTCGGACAGGTTGATTATCCAGTTCTGGGTATTGTAATCCGACGCATGGGGAATACAAGTCCGTTGCGCGGGATTCGCGCCGGGCACATAACCGTCCTCGGTGCTGTCGGAGGGAACGGCGCAGTGGTAGCCGCCGGAATTGAAGAACTGGATCACCCGCAGCAATTCGGACAGACTGATGCGGTTGTTTCTGTCTTGATCGGCGTTGTGAAACGCTTCCACATCTTCGGCGGCGGCAATGCACAACAGCCAGCCGTTCAGACTGCCCACGATGCCGCCGGACAGGTCGGTGACTTTGAGCATCCAGACGCCGGCGACCGCCTCGCCGTTGAAGGCTGCAAGCGGCTCTTGCGGGATATAGATGTCGCTGTAGGGCGCGAAATCGTCGAAGATGCTTATTGCCGCGCTGTCGTCAAAGCCGGTTTGCTCGAAGTCCTGCCCGTCATGGCCCAATTCGGAGAAGAGGATCACCTCTGTCCCCATCGGGCTTTCCAGCCGCACATCCAGCGCGGAAGTGCTGTTGCAAGTGATATCGAGCAGCACATTGACATCCTGGACATAGCCCTCCTCGGCAATGGTCAGTTCGCTGATCAACGTGTTCGCCGCGACAAGGGGCAGCGGTGTATCCTCTGCAAAATAGGGCGAACAGCCGCCGGTATAGGCGGCGCTGAGGGTGACAATCTGACCCTGGCTGGAGATGGTGACGGTTTGGTTCGACGGTTTGGTCCAGCCGACAATATCGGAGAATTCGATGGTGTACGCGCCCAAGGGCACTTCTTCAATATCGCCGCTCGAGAACCACGATGCGCCGTCCGTGCGCCGCCACTTCGCCCCGGCGTTCGCCGCGGCAGCAGGCGTGATGCTGACCTGGATCATGCCGGTGTGGGCGATATACACCCCTTCGGCCTGGGTATTGACGCCGCCAAGCACAGCGACGATGATATTTTGAGGCGTGTTCCAGCCGCTTACCGTCTTGAACTCGACCTCGTAGAAGCCGTTTTCCAGGTTCGAAATCGTTTCACCGGTATTGTTCCATGTCACTGCGTCCGCGATACGCCACTGCGCCCCGGCGGACACCGCACCGACTGGAAACAGAGTCACCGTCAGCGCGCCTGTCTGTGCGTACTCGGCCGTCTCCTCGGTCGTCGCGTTGAGGGCGACGGTTACGATCATATCCTCGGGGGCTGTCCAACCCGCCACGGGGCTGAACTCGAGTCGGTAGGCGCCCACGGGGACGTCGGTTTCCGTGACGCCGCTGTCGCGCCACGGCCCGGCGCCGTCCGGAGTGCCTTTCGGAAGCACCATCTCGTCCGTCGTGATGCACAGGCTCCAACTGTTCAGGACAGTCGCAAATTCCGGCGGGGCCGCCGTATAGTCCGTGATGATGAGATGCCATGTGCCTGCGGCGGGGATGCCGATCAGGTCCGAGAACGAGGAGTCCGGACGGAAGGCTCCCGTATAGGGGGCGGTACCATCGGCAAGGGGGATCGCCGCCTGTTCGTCAAAGATGGTGTCGTGCATGTTCGCCCCGCTTGCCCAGTATACGGGAAACGCCTCCCGGCCCGCAGTGACGGCATAGAGGGTGATTTCGAGGTCACTGTTATCATCGCACGTGAGGTCCAGGTGCAGGTTGATATCCGTGATCAATCCCGGATCTGTGATTTCCAGCACCGAAATGGCGGTGGAACCGTTGCACGTCTGGGGCACGTCGCTGCTGGCGATGTTCACGCAGTCCAGTTCTTCCGGGTCCGGCAGCCGTTCCGCGCGCCGCCACTGCGCCCCAGCCGCCACCGCGCCCGCCGGCAGCAGCGTGACCTGCAACGCCCCGCTCTTCAATTCGTAGTAACCCTGCGCCACGGTGGTTTGGCCCAGCGCGACCGTGACACTCTGCTCGGACGGCCGCGTCCAGCCCGCGATGGGCTTGAACTCGATGATGTGGTCGCCGACCGCCACGAGGCTCTCGGTCTGGCTCGCTCCCAGCCAGTCCTCCGTGCCTTTACGCCGCCAATAGGCCCCCGCCCCGACGGCCTCGGTCGGAAAGATGTCCACGCGCAGCGATCCCGTGTTCGACACGGTGTACACGCCGGTTCTCTCGACCGTGCCCGGTCCGGAGATGGTCACGCCGATGGAATCGGGCGTATTCCAGCCCGCCACGGGCTTGAACTCGATCAGGTAACTTCCCAGGGGAAGGCTGTCCGTGTAGCCGCTGTCCTTCCAGGAATCCTGCGGCAGGAGGGGGTCCCGCCACAACCGCCACTTCGCGCCCGCGGCAACGGCGGCCGGCGGCTCGATGGTCACGGTCAGATAGCCGTTTTCGGCATACCAGCCGGTCGCGGTGGCCAGCGTGTCCGGCAATATGGTCACGGTCTGGTCCGCCGCGCTAAGCCACCCGGGAACCGCTTTGAACTCGATAACACGATTGCCGGCCCATACCTGGGTTTCAATATGGCCGCTGTTGCGCCATTCGAAGGCGCCCTTGCGCCGCCACTGGGCGCCCAGAAACCTGACCTGAACCGGATTGATGGTAACCTGTAGCGAACCGAATTCCGACAGGGTGAACGGCTGGCTGGGAGGGGACCACGGCCCGATGTTGCCCGCGTGGTCAATCGCCCTGACCCGGGCATGATAGGAACCGCCTTCCACCGCCGTGAATTCGTGATAGCGCGTGTTGCCCACATTGCCGTCGAAAACGTCGTTGCCGCCCGGCGTCGTGCCGATTTGGCAATCGTAGGACGCGATCCCCGAACCACTGTCCGTCGCCTCGGTCCACTCGAAGTACATTTCGAGGCCGCTGTTTTGCCTGACGAGCGGCGCGCCCGGCGCCGTGGGCGCCTGAAAATCGAAGTGATAGGGTCCCAATCTGACCGTATCGGGCCGGGCCTCCCCACACCGGTTCACGGACCGCAGATGGAGATAGTAACTTCCGGAACCCCGGTTCGGGCTGACATAGAGGTATTCCGTGTTCCAGACCGGTTCCGAGCCGGAGAACGTATAGGAAGGCATCATATTCCATGCGTAAGCAAAGCCGCTCACCAATTGCTGGTCGTCGAAGCCCAGCGGATTGGTGAATGCATAGGTGTCGTCGGCGTGATACGTGTTCACCTCGAGTGGATAAATGCTGACCACGTTGACACCGGGAATGGGCAGTTCCGCGTGGGTGCACACCGAGATATAGCGATCGGGAGGCCACAGGCTGTAACTCCACATGCGAATATCGGCGAATTCGCCTGCCACGGAACGGACGCTGAACGTTATCCTGGTGTTTGGCGCGTATGGCCCGGAAATCACCGTAAAGGTATCATCCGCATCCAGCGTCTGGGCCTTTTTGGAGGGAGGCTGTCCGTCGTTGCCGATGTAGCACACGAAGGCAGATTCATCAGAGGAATTGTCGTTCCAGCCCACCTGAATCGTTCTGGTTGTTAAAGCGCGTCCCCACAATCCCGACGGCGCCGCGGGCGGGGGCGTGCCGGCCGGGTCGAACGCGTACAGCGTATTCCCTTCCGTGAAGTACATGCGCTGATCGTCGGCGATCAACTGGCGTGGACTCGCGCCCACATGAAGCCAGTCCGCAACCACGTAGGTGCCGCTGTCGGAGCCGTTGGTGACCCACAGTTCCCGCCGCCCATCCCCCTCGGCGTCCGCGGTGAAATAGCACTTGCCCCCCATGGCCACGAAGTCCGACGGATCCGCCCCGGCCGCGCCGGGGCGGATATCCTTAACGAGCCACGTCCCCCCCGGGGTGCCGTCGCTGCGCCACAACTCCGTGCCGTTGCTGCCGTTGTCCGCGGCGAAGTATACGGCGTCAAAACTCCCGTACTTGGCCAGGCACATCCCATAGGGAGCAGACCCCAGGTTACCGGGGCGGATGTCCTTGACCAGGACCGTGCCGGACGCTGTGCCGTCGCTCTTCCACAATTCCCATCCGTACTCCGCCGACATCGCGGCAAAGACGATGGACCCGTACAATGGGCCGCTCATGTCTCTGATGTTCGAACCCGAGAGGCCGGCGTTGATGTCCTTGACCATCTGAATATTGGACCCGCCACGGTCCACCCACAATTCCCGGCCATGCGTCCCGTCGTTCGCCGTGAAAAACGTCATGCCATCGCTTCCCAACTGGACAAACATGAGCGACTCCGGCGACGACCCCGCGGCGCCCGGCCGCAGATCATGAACGGTGTGGCCCAATGATTCATTACCATATTCATCTGTCACAATCATGGTGGTGACATATTCGTGTCCGTGGGACCCGTCGTTCGCAGAGAAGGCATACCGGCCCACCGGCCTGCGCGTGATATCCCTGACGTGTGCGGCGCCGCTTGCGTTGATGGTCGTAACAAGTACCTTGAAGGGATAGACTCCGAAAGGAGGAAGGACCATCATGGGCACCAACAGAGCGAAATCCTTAAAGGTGCCAAAGGCCAGTAGACCAGAATTAGATTGGCTGTACAGGTCGGAGACATCGCCAAACGCCACTCGGCTGTAGTAGTGTGGGTCCACATCATGATCCGGCGTGTAGTAGCGATAGGGGGCCCCGCCGCCACGGGGCATGGCATAGAGCCAGTAGAGACCTTCGCCGCCCGCCCCATTTTGCCACACGTTTTCGGCGACGAAAAAAACCCGGTCTATGCGCACCTGATAAAAACTATCCGAGCCCACATATACATACTGATGAGGGTGCGACCCTCCAGGACCTTCCCAGATATCGCCCCGCCGCATCGTCCTAGTGGGTGTTCCGTCGCTTGTCCACGGTTCGACATTGTTTGCGCCGTCCTTAGCCCCTGCGAAGTACAATATGCCTTCGTCAACAAAGAATGCGCCGGGTTCCGCATCGAACGTCCGCAACTCGCTCAACTGCGGGCGTTGGGCGACCGCCGAAACCCCAATCAGACATCCCAGGAGCGCCATCAACGCCCAGGACCGCCGCATCCGAGAATCATGCAAAAAACACATATGTCCGCTCCTTATCGGCCATGCCTATGTGATCCACCTGTGTCTGCTACGGCAGCCCAGGGCAACAACCGTCCTCTGATATTTCCAACGGCCCCCGTCCCCTCGCCCTCGATGATGATGCCGTTTTGCGTAATGGCCGGCAGCGGGGTGGCGGGCCTGATGGCCATGGCCGTCTGCCCCGGCGGCATTTCAAAATGAATTATTGCCGGCGTTCCCCCAGCATTCGCTTCATTCATAGCCTCCCGAAGCGACCCCGGGGCGGAATCCGCTTCGGTGGTGATGTAAATGCCCACACTCGACGCCATCCCAGGGGAAAACAGATTCGAAAAAATCATGGCAACAGAAATGTCTATCTGTTCCATATTTCTAGAACACAACATTCAACTCAGCCTTTCTGTGGGTTGAATGAAAGGGACATTTTCGACACCAGGCGGGAAGCGCTGCCAGAATTTCCGCTCAGGATTACCCCCGCGTCCACCGGTACTGTACAGCAAGATTCATAATTTGTCAACCCTTTTCTATATCTATTGTTTTGGCCTTCCCCACATCTATATTTTCACATAAATATCCTTTCGCACCCAGTCGGCGCCGGTATATGCGAAGGTCTCCACGGCAAGAAAAGCAAAGAGAAGGGACCGGCGCGCCGCCTGACGGCGGGGCCGGTCCCGGAATCGGGATAGAATAGAGGCCCTATTTCACCGGTGGAAGTCCGACGCAGAACCCGTCCTCTGTCGGCGGGTCGGCGTCGGGGCACGCATGGTAGCCGCCGGCGTTGTAGAATTGGATCAGGCGGAGCAACTCGGACAAGTCAACCTGCCAGTCCTGCGGATTGTAGTCCGAGGCGTGCGGCGCGCAGCCATGTTGCGCGGGATTTGCGCCGGGCACATATCCATCCTCGGTGCCATCGGGCGGGTCGGCGCAGTGGTAGCCGCCGGAGTTGAAGAACTGGATCACGCGAAGTAGTTCGGACAGACTGATTCTATTGTCGTCGTTCTGATCGGCGCTGTGAAATTCAATTTCGCCCTCGCCTTCGCCCTCGCCTTCACCCTCGCCTTCACCCTCGCCTTCGCCTTCACCTTCTCCTTCGCCTTCTCCCTCGCCCTCGCCCTCACCCTCGCCCTCGCCCTCGCCCTCGCCCTCACCCTCGCCCTCGCCTTC
>CALEDJ010000037.1 GCA_937951485.1 uncultured bacterium | reverse complement strand
CCTTGGAAAATCCTGTTGAATCCAGATGATGTGGCGGGGCTTTCCTGATACACAAACCTCTCCGTGGGAATTCCTGAGACATTATTGACCGGTGCGCCAAGGTGTTCCGTTTTGTTTCCCCTCACCCCACCCCTCTCCCGGAGGGAGAGGGCGGTTACCGCAAAACCTGAGCAATGCTGTTGCTCCCGCTCCCTCTGGGAGAGGGCGGTTACCGCAAAACGTGATCAATGCTGTTGCTCCCTCTCCCTCTGGGAGAGGGCGGTTACCGCAAAACGTGAGCAATGCTGTTGCTCCCTCTCCCTCTGGGAGAGGGGTGGGGTGAGGGGCAGGGCCGATATAATCGAAGGCCTTTCTCAGCGCCCCGAATATTTTGGACAGCACTCACGCCAATATCAGGGCCGAGCGGCTCATGAACCGGGCGCGGATTGGGAACGACTTCCTGCAATTGCACCGATCTTCGCTCAAGGACGCATTCGCCGCATTGCAGGCGTTGCCTGCATAAAACCGGGGAGCACTGAGGGTTGCAGCGGCATGGTTTGCTGAAAAATTCGCTCGAATGATGCGTAAAAATATATGACGCTGTGTATAAATCGCGAAAGTTGCGATCCCCTTGACACCGGGTGTTGAGAAGAACACTAGAGTATGCCGTCTCCGGAACTCGTCCCGGAACTCGTCGCTGAAATGGCGGTGTTGCTGTCGGGAATTGGCCCGCCATCAAAAAAGCCTTGACTTTCTTGCTTGCGTGTTATATAGTGAAGGCGTATTGGAGGACGTGAGCATCCCAGGTAACGCGTAAAAATTCGGATTGGAGGAGAGCGCGGGCACGACGACAAAGAGGGGGTGTATCCGTTTTTCCTGTGTGGCCTATGGTTGGATAACGGGGAAGGCGGTTTTTTGTTCAGGAACGGCGGATGGTGTGTGTTCTTGTGTTCGATGCAAACAGAGAAAGTTGAGGCAATATGCGTGGAGCAGGATGGCGGACAATGAGTTTGCTGGTTGTTGGGATTGTGTCGGCGCTGCTCTTGGGCAGTCCGTCTGCGTGGTCGCAGCCGGGGGCCATCGAGTGGAAGACGCCGGACCCTTCATGGATGGCGTCGAAGTTGGAACCGGCGGCGGTGTTGGGCGCGGGAGCGCCGCGCCGTGTGGTGGTGCAGTTTGAGAAGCCGGTATCGGATGCGACGAAGGCGCGGCTGGATGCGGCGGGGGTGCGTCTGCTGCGTTACCTGGGGGCGAACGCGTTTTTTGCGCATGTGGCGCCCGGGGCGGCGGCGGGTGCGGCGGCGCAGGCGGCGGGGGTGGTGATGGCGTCGGAGATAGCGCTGTCGTGGAAGTTGCACCCGGCACTGGCGGCGGGGGAATACCCGGACTATGCGCGCTTTCCGATGTCCCGGGATGGGGACAAGTTGAAGGGGGAGGGGGTGGCGGAAGTGGACACGGCGGCGCTGTATATCATCTTCCACGAGGATGTGGATTTGATCGGCGAGGGACTGGAGGCGCTGGCGCGGCATGGCGGCTTGGTGCGCGATTATATGTACAGCATCAACGCGGTGGTGGCGTGGGCGCCTGTGGCGGAGGTGGCGGCGCTGGCGGGGGAGGATGTGGTGCAGTGGGTGGAGCCGCCGTTGCCGCCGCTGGGGACGACGAACGACTCAAACCGGGCGAACACCGGGGTGGACATCGTGCAGGCGGCTCCGTACAACCTGAGCGGATCGGGGGTGAACGTCCTGGTCTATGACGCGGGCACGGCGCGGGCGAGTCACCAGGATTTCGGGGGCCGGCTGACGGTGCGGGATGCGTCAGGGATGATTGACCACGCCACGCATGTGGCGGGAACGATCGGCGGTTCCGGCGCGGCGGGCGGGGGCACATATAAAGGGATGGCGCCGGGGGTGGTGATGCAGTCTTATGGATTCCAGTGGGATGGGATCGGCTGGTGGCTGTACACGAATCCCGGCGACCTGGAATCGGATTACAACCAGGCGATCAACATTTACGGTGCGGAGATCGCGAACAACTCGATCGGGAGCAATCTGGCGTGGAACGGGGCGCCGTGTTCGTGGGAAGGCGACTACGGGGCGACCTCGATGCTGATAGATGCGATTGTTCGGGGCAGCCTGGGCGCGCCGACGCGGGTGGTCTGGGCCAACGGCAATGAGCGGGGCGGCGCGTGCGGGAGCGGGTATCACCTGACGGCGCCGCCGGCGTGCGCGAAGAACCACATCACGGTGGGCGCCCTGAACTCGAACAACGATTCGATGACGTCGTTTTCGAGTTGGGGACCGAGCGACGACGGCCGGATCAAGCCGGACATAACAGGGCCGGGCTGCCAGAGCACCGGGGACGGCGGGGTGACTTCATGCGACAGCGCCAGTGACACGGCCTATACGACGATGTGCGGCACCTCGATGGCCTGCCCGACGGTGACGGGCATCTGCGCGCTGATCCTGCAGGACTGGAAGGCGCTATACCCGGCGGCGGCGCTGCCGCGCAACTCGACGCTGAAGGTGCTGCTGGCGCACAACGCGCTGGACTTGGGAAACACCGGGCCGGATTACCAGTACGGCTATGGGCGGGTGCGCGCGCAAAACACGATAGATTTCCTACGTTCCGGAACCTACATCGAGGAAAGCATCAGCCAGGACGGCATACTGAACTATTTCGTGAATGTGCCGGGGGGTGCGGCGTCGCTGAAAGCGACCATTGCGTGGGACGACCCGCCGGGCGCGATCAACACGATCCCGGAACTCGTGAACGACATTGACATTGTGGCGATTGAACCCGGGACGGGGACTATCCATTATCCTTGGACGCTGAATCCGACGCCGGGCAGCGAGGGGAATCCGGCAGTGCGCACGGGACCGGACCGGCGCAACAACATCGAGCAGGTGGTGGTGGATTCGCCGGTGGCGGGTACGTGGACCATTCGGGTGACGGGTTATGCGGTGCCGACGGGGCCGCAAATCTTTTCGCTGGCGACGACGCCGGATTTTTCGACGGCGACCTCGGCGGGCGTCATTGGCCTGAGCAAGGCCAAGTACGCCTGTGCAGACACGGCGGTGATCACGGTATCGGACACGGACCTGAACACCAATCCCGGCACGGAGCAGACGGTAGTGGTGACGATCGCTTCCACGTCGGAGCCGAGCGGCGAATCCGTGCTGCTGACGGAGACAGGCCCGGACACGGCCATCTTCAGCGGCGGCATCGCCCTGAGCACGGTCAACGCGCCGGGGGTGCTGCTCGTGGCGGACGGGGACACGGTGACGGCCACGTATATTGACGCGGACGACGGCGCGGGCGGCATCAACGTGCCGGTCACGGCGGACGCGGTGCTGGACTGCCATGCGCCGATCATTTCGGCGGTGGCCGTCACGGGTGTCGGAGCGACGCAGGCGACGGTGACCTTTACGACGGACGAACCGGCGGCGGGGCTGGTGCGTTACGGACTGTCCTGCGGCGCATTGGGGCAAAGCGCGGCGGGGTTGGGGCTGCAGACCAGTCACAGCATCACGTTGACGGGCTTGAGCACCAGTACGCCGTATTTCCTGGCGGTCGAGGCCGTGGACGCGGCGGGCAACGACGCGGCGGACGACAACAGCGGCGCCTGCTATGGTTTCACGACCCTGGCGCAGCCGGACTACTTCACGGAACTGTTCGACGCCGCCGACAATGACGTGGATTATCGGACGCTCTATTTCACGCCGGACGGGTCGGCGGACTTTTACACGGCCTGCCGTGAGCCGGCGGCGGCG
>CALEDJ010000036.1 GCA_937951485.1 uncultured bacterium | reverse complement strand
GTGGGATTCCTGAGACGTCAATGACCCGTGTACCAAGGTGTTCTGTTTTGTTTCCCCTCACCCCACCCCTCTCCCAGGGGGAGAGGGCGTTTGGCGCGCCACCTGCGGCCTGCTGTCGCTCCCTCTGCCAGCGGGAGAGGGCGTTTGGCGCGCCACCTGCGGCCTGCTGTTGCACCCTCTGCCCGCGGGAGAGGGCGTTTACCACGCTACCTGTGGAATGCTGTCGCTCCCTCTGCCAGGGGGAGAGGGCGTTTGGCTCGCCACCTGCGGCCTGCTGTTGCACCCTCTGCCAGGGGGAGAGCGTGTTTAGCGCGCCACCTGCGGCCTGCTGTCGCTCCCTCTGCCAGCGGGAGAGGGGTGGGGGTTCCCACGATCTTCTGAATAATGGTTCATAACTCCCTCTCCCTTTGGGAGAGGGGTGGGGTGAGGGGGAAGGCCAATCTGATCGAAGGCTATTCTCAACGCTAAGAATATTCTGGACAAGATTGAAATCACGTCATCCTTGCTCTCCTTGCGCTACCGGTTGTCCTTGGTGACCTTGATCCGTCCTTTCCTTCTGCAGCATCTTGCACGCAGGCGCCGCTTGGGGTACACTCGAAGTAGACGCAACATGGTATTGAGGTAAACATGTCCATCAGCCCAAAAGAAATGTGGGAAATCTTCCAGCACACGACGATTGTGCGCCGGCCGACCTATGGCATCGTGCGGGGCTATCATGAGTTACCCTACATCTGCCTGGGCGCGTCGCTTGAGGGGGGCTTTGCGTCCACGCGGGTGCGGGGCCGGGTGCAGGTATCGCCGCGGTTCGTCATTCGCCCACAGCATTATGTACCGCGTTACGAAGACGTTTTCGGCGAGGAAAATGTGGATGCGGCGCTGATTGGCCGCATGTTCGGGGTGCTGGGCTTCAAGCACAAACCGGTGGAGTGCAGTTCGGAATTCTTGGAAGTGCAACATCTGTCGGACAGCGTCGAAGAGGCCTTGTCCGCCAGCATGGATGAACTGGACAGGATGGAGGACATCACCACCGGGGTCATCATTACGCCGAACAGCCGGTATTATCTGATATCCATCGAACGGTTCATCGCCAGCGTGCTGGAAGATGAGTTTTCCATGTAGGAGCGTTGGCCGGATGAAAAGCGCATACGAAATCGCCATGGAACGCCTGACACAAGCCGGGGGTGGGACAAAGAAACTCTCGGAGGAGCAGCGGGCGCGGATTGCGGACATCGAAAAGCGCTATGAGGCGCGAATAGCCGAAACGCGCGTCAGCCATGAGAGTCAAGCCGCGGCCGCGGTCCCGGAGGAACGCGCTGAAATTCTCGCCCGAATGACCGAGGAAATCCGCAATCTCGAAGAAAAGCGCGACCGCGAGAAGGATGCCGTTTGGGCGGAGGCCTGATCGGCACGGCAGCCCTCCTGGCGGCTTTTCCGGAAATGACCGTCGTGCGGCTGCCATATCCCCCACCGCTGAAAATGCTTGTGACAGGTCCGGGCTGGGCGACCACCAAGGAAGGAGCGCATTATCATGACCGCACCCTCTCCGGCAAAACGCCGTATTGCGCGGGGCTGGTGGTGGCTGTTGGCGGCATTTGTGGGGTATCTTGCGCTGGGCGTGGTGGACCAGGAACTGAAGTATCCGCCCCACCCCGGCTATGTCCCGGCGGGGGCCGCCTGGACGGCGGCCGCGCCCGATTTTCCCCATGCATGGCGATCGGCGCTTGCCGCGCCGTGGTGCGGACCAATCCGCGAAAAGGCATTTCGCCAATTGCATGCGGCGGAACTGGCCGTGCGCGAAGCGACCGGCATCCGCCCGACACCCGCCCGTTGGCGCGTATGGATGGGACCGAATCTATGGGTGGGTGTCAAGGATGGCGTTTGGGGGCTTTGTGTACGCCCGGGACTGCTGATGCGCGCCGCGCATGCCGTTAACCGGTTGTTTTCTCACGCGAATAACGGCGATTCCGTTTATGTTTTTGGCGATTTTCACTATGCTTGGCGCGATGGTTTTCTGGTTGCATCCCCCTCGCTACAATATGTTTCTGAAGCGTTGGTCGCGCCGCCGTGTGTCATCCAGGGCGCCGAAACAGCACTGGACGGCGTCACCGTGGGATGGAAAGGGACCGTGACGGGTTGGGCGCTGTTTCGGCCCGATTCGCCGCAGGTGCAGGGCGCATGTTTTGTCCCCGTGCGTACGGATGGCGAAGGGCTGGAATTGGGATGCGCGTGGCCGGACCCGCCTTTGTTCAGCATTGCGACGCAAGCATCTCTGCCATTCCTGACGCCGTTGTGGGCGCTGATTCGGGACCGTGTCGCAGAAGCGGACGTAGTCGCGTGCCTGCCATATCTGCCGGATTTGTGGGCCGCCATGGCGTTTCCTCCGGTGTCTTTGGAGGTGGTCCAGGAAGCGGCCATCGCCTTTTATCTAAACGACGCCAATCCCGGCTGGCCGGTTCCGGAAATCGCGGCAGCGCTCAAGACAACCGACCCGCCGCCCACCGGAAAGCATCCTCTTGCGCCCCTCTTCAGCGAAGAGGGGATACCATATGCATGGGGTGATCGTCCCGGGTGGATATTGCCGCTGTGGGGAGAACCCTTCGCCGTGTGCGCCGCGGCATCCGGCCCCTATTGGCTGGCCGCAAGCCGGGAATCGCGGATGGCAAGGATTATCGCCGGTCCGATGCGGGACATCGCGCCGGGGCGCGTGGCCGCGGTGCATGCGGATTGGATGCAAATCAGCGGCGCAATACAGACGCTGTTGCGCCGCGGCGCGGCTTTGGGCCTGATTCCCCGGCGAAATGCCCGCGACGCGGAAAGCGAGTTGATCCCCTTGGCGAGGATTCCGGAGAAATGGGGCACACTGTGCATTGACTTTCACGACGGCGGTGATGAACTGCGCTTTGTCGGCGACATCGCCCGTACGCCGGAGGCAGCGCAATGAACGGCGCGCAACTGGATGGTCGAATGGGTCTGCTGGTGCGCGTGGGCATGTTGATATTCGCGTGTCTGCCAATCCCGGAAGCATCAGGCGAAGGATTCCTGGAACGCCATTTCCCCGTCACTACTTTGGCGGCTGTATCCGGCAATGGCGGCCTGACGGTCGGCGCGGACATCACCGGCGGCATCGCCGCCGTCTCATGGCCCAGTCCCGGATATCACGAGCAAACCGGGGCGACCTGCCCCAGGCGGTTCGGGCAAGACGTTGCGCCGGCGCGACGCGGATGCCTGTGGGCGGTGCGCTTGGGGCAACGCACCACATGGTTGACCGAAGCCCCGTGGCGGCTGGCGTCGCAGAAATGGCCGGAACCGGGCATTCCCATTGTGGAAGCCCGTTTTGCCCTGGACCATGCATCCGCTGCAGAAGCGGTGCAAACGTGGTTTGTGCATCCGGTCTTGGATGTGCTGGCAGTCCGGCTGGACTTGCACGGGATGGCGGAACCTTTTGACCTGTTCTGGTTTCAGCGCCTGGAACCATGCGCGCGTCTGCTTCCCGAATTGCCTCCGGCGGGGGCGGTGTTTCCCGCGTTGCGCGGCTTCGCCGCCTTTGTAGACGCGAACGGCGCGCGCCTGGGCCACTTCCGGCCCCATGATCCCGGCGGCGCGGCGTGGGCGCAAGCGGAAGAACTCGCAGCGCGCGGCGCATCCGCCGGCGAGTGGTCCCGTTTCGATGAAGGGGTTTGGGCTGGAACGGCATCGGCCAATCCTGTGATCGCGTTTCATGTCGGGCGCGCGGGCACGCCTGATGCAGCGGCACAGGGCATAGAGGCAGGACGCCTCGCCCGTGGTCGGGCAGCGACAGGACAGGCCGATGCCGCATGGCAACTGGAAACTTTGCACACTGGAGAGGTTTTTTCCGCCGTCGTTTTCATGGCATTGGGGAAAAACTGGGCGGCAGTCGAGGAAAACCTGCACGCCGCAACGGAGCGGGGTTTCGACGTGCTCCGTCAAGAGACAGAGCAGCACTGGCGAGAACGTATTGCGGTGGCGCGCGCGGCACTCGCCGATCCAGAAGCGCGCAATGCCCTGGCGACCATCCTGGTCTGCGCCGACCGCGCCACCGGCGCGGTGCCGCGCGCGCCCGCATCAGGAACGCCGTTCGCCGTGACCACCCCGCGCCAGGCGGCATGGGTCAGCCTGGCGCTGAACATGGCCGGATCGCCCGAGGACGCGGGACGCCTGATCGCATTTCTGGCGGACACACAACGCCGGACAAGCCGCATCGGCGCGCCGCTCGGTTCGCTGCCCGTCGCCATATATGCTTCCGGCGACGAGGCGACGCCGCGGGCCATCCTGCAAGTGGAAACCGCGTCGTGGTTGCTGGGCGCCCTTTGGGTGCATGCCGGATTTATGGCCCAAACTACTGCGCAACTCTTCTTGGCGGAACACTGGGAAACGGTGGAAAACGCAGCCGATTGGCTGGCGGCATGGGTCTTGGACGGCGAAGTGACCCGTTTCCTGTCCTTTGACCCTGAATACCTGCGGGAACGGCAATCGGTACGGACCCTGCTCCATGTGTACACGGGACTGAGCGCCGCCATACGCATCGGCGAGGCATTGAACGCCCCGAAAGCGGATGAATGGACCGCGCGGCGACGCGAACTGAAGTCCAGAATCCAGTTCCATTTGCTGAACGCCACGGAACCCATTGCCCTGGACGCCGAATTCCCCTACTGGATGCGATACATCGTACCGCCCGAACCGGAAGCCCGATGGGACGTCTGGGATGCTGTCGCGGCGTTTGACGGCGTGGGGCGACGGCTGGAAGATGCGGCTGCGCCGCAACATGCTTTTAGCCAACTGGCCCAGTCGGGCCGATCAGACCGATCAGACCGATCGGACGAATCCAAAACGGGGGAACCATCGGGAAAGCCCGATTCTTTGCGGCAGGCATTCAGGCTTATCGTTATACTTAAAGAACGTGAGATAGTGCAATTGCAATAATTGCAATAGGGCGCAATAGGGGACAGGCGCCTGTTTGTACTGTTTCCCGCCTGTCATGTCAGGTTTTTGGGAACCGCGTTGGCGGCCTGCCGGCAGCGGGCGCAGACGGCGGCCGGGCATGTACTCCAGTTTGCCGGGGAAACTGTCGCCGCCCAGGGGGCGACCGGTGCGCGTGTGCGGGCGTAGCGCCTTCACCGCCTCATCGTTTCGAAACTGCTGCAGCATCTCGCGCCACACGGCGGCGGACATGACCGTGCGCCACGGTTCCATGTGCAGTACGGGATGCGCCGCGCCCATGCCGCCATGCGCCGCGTGTATGCGACGAACATGATGGAGCGGGTCATGCGGGAGATCGAGCGGCGTACGGACGTGGTCGGTATCTTCCCGAACGCATCTTCGGTAGACCGCCTGATTGGTGCACACCTGTTGGAGCGACACGAGACATGGGGCTGCGAGCCGGCCCGCCACCTCAACCTGGAGCAATTTGACCAAAGGCTGCTGACCCGGCCCGCACAAGCGGAAGCGGCATAACCTGTTACAGAAGGTTCTTGACACCAGCCACAGGAGATGCTAGAGTTTTGAAGGGTAGATATTTTTCCCGCCAAGAAGCCCGTAGAAGGCAAGGGAAGGAGAAGGCGAAAGTCAAACGCGAAGAAAGGGGTGCGCGATGCGTTTGTCTCGACGGTGCCTTTTTGGTCTCGCGATGCTTTTCATGCCGGTTTCGGCGCTGGCCCATCATCATTGTGCGGACACCAATCGAGATTATGCTATCGACCTCAGCGAATTGTTGCGTGTAATCCAGTTTTATAACTCTGATGGCTTGCATTGTGAAACAGGAACAGAAGACGGCTATAGCCCCGGTCCTGGCGATCAGCATTGCATTCCGCATGACAGTGACTATAATCCTCAGGACTGGCATGTCAACCTGAGTGAATTACTCCGGATAATTCAATTCTACAATTCAAACGGCTATCATACCGAGTGTTATTCAGAAGATACCTTTGCCCCAGGTCCCGGTAGTCATGAGTCCTGCGAAGGTGAGGGGGAAGGTGAAGGTGAAGGTGAGGGGGAAGGCGAAGGCGAAGGCGAGGGGGAAGGCGAAGGCGAAGGTGAGGGAAATAGCGAATGGGTGCAGGTGACTGCGACAGCGCCTTGGGAAGGTCGATCCGGGCATGCAGTGGTCGTTCACCAAGGAAAACTCTGGGTGCTGGGCGGACGCGCATTAAATTGGAAAAGCGACGTGTGGTCTTCGCCGGATGGCGTAAATTGGACGTTGGCGAGTTCGCATACCACATGGGGAGAACGCTGGCGTCATGCTGCGGTTTCGTTTGATGGCAGGATTTGGGTGCTGGGAGGCCATAACGGGTGGGGTGGCGGCCGTGTCTGGAACGATGTTCATTCCTCCCCCAATGGTACAGATTGGACCTTGGTAACGGAATCGGCGCCGTGGGGTGGTCGTTATGGCCATGTAGCGGTGGTGCACGCCGGGAAAATGTGGGTATTGGGTGGGGGAGCACCCAGTGTCTGGAATTCGAGCAACGGCGTGGATTGGGAGATGGTGCAGGATCAAATGCCCTGGCATGGCGCAGGAACAGTTCGGGCGTGCTCCTATGGCGGGAAATTGTGGGTGCTCTCGGAACAAAATTCACGTAGTTTTTGGTGTTCGGATGACGGTGTTGAATGGACCCGTGTGTTTACGTTCGATCATCCCGGTTACCGAGAGGCGCCGGCGGCATGTGTTTTCCGAAACAATATGCTGTTGCTGGGAGGAAAAACCACTGATTATCTTAAGGAAGTCTGGTACTCCAAGAACGGTTTTGACTGGTTTCAGGACCTGCGCGATCCCATTTGGTCAGGGCGCTATGATTTCGGTGCAGTGGAATTCGACAACAAGTTATGGGTGATCGGCGGCTATCGAAACACCCTATATCCTGACTACAACGATATTTACCTCAACGATGTATGGTGTTTTACGGGTGCGCTTGGCTGCGACAATGACGGCGTCAACGACCCGCCGCAAGCGTCCCTGCGCGTGGACCCGCCGATGGGGCCGCCGCCCTTGACGGTAGTACTGGAAAGCGGCGCAAACGACCCTGACTGCGATGCTTTAACCTATTCGTGGGACTTCGGTGATGGATCGCCCCTGGGCGACAGTCCCAGCATGTTGCATACCTATGACACTCCTGGTACTTATATTGTCACGCTGATCGTTTCCGATCGCGATCTTATCAATGTGGACACCGCCATCGTTACGGTCGAAGCACTACCGGAAGCGAAAGCCGTGATCGGCGCTGAAGGCGGCGTACTTGCCCTTGGACAATGTCTATTAGAGATTCCGGAGAACCTTTTCTCCGAAGAGGCGTTATTCACATTGACCGAGTATCCGTCCATGGGACCACTCGCGCAATCGCGGATGGGTTTTCCTGGCGCGGTTCCCGTGGGGCTGGCTTATGATTTCAGCACTTTGGCGCGATCGGATACGCCGCTGGCGATCAGCATCGGCTTCGATGATGCGGATATTCCATCGGGCTATGATCCGGAGCATCTGGCTGTTCTCGTGCGTTCGGTCGGTGTGCCTGACCATGGACCCGGCACGCGCGAATTCACGGGAGTCATGGCCGATTATGTTATCTTGCCCGGCACGGTGGATGCGGCCGCGCATACCGTAACCTTTGAAACATGGGGACCTGTCCGTATCCAACTGGTGGCGCTGCCGCAACCGCTTGAAGTGAACTCCGGCACGCTCAAGAATGGAAATCCCTTCGATTTCGTCTTCATTAATAATCCGTCCATGCTGTCCAAAGATGCCTATATCAGCGCTGCTTCGGACGCCTTATCGCAATCGTTCAATGTACTGGCGATTGGGCGCGGTTTCCCCGCGCCAATGGGAAAGATGACCATCGTCGTTAAAGCGATGGGAAGCACTTGGGGCTCCGTCGGTGCGGACCCGCACGTAATCGCATTGAATAATACGCTTACCAGAAATAATATATTCACTACCACCCCCCATGAATTCATGCATTGCATCCAACTCGTCAGTTCGAATCCGGCCTCGGATACCGAATATTTGGAAGAGGATGCCTGGGTTTACGAAGGCACGGCCGACTGGGCTGCCGACGAAGTATTTGACGATTACCAGGGCACCTACCAGCCCGTTACCGTCGCCCGCTTCTTTGAACCGCTCAACCGCCACCCGCGCAACGGCAAGGATGAATACACAACACTGGCGTTTTGGAAGTGGGTCGAATCGAAAGCCCCCGGGACGATTCTGAACATGCACCTCAACCAAGTGTCCCTGACGCATACCCCCCTCTATGTCAACACCAACCTGGTTAGATGGCAGGATTCCTTTCTTGCCGCCTGTCCCAGCCCCGATTTCCTGCAATTCATGGCGGACTCGATATTTTTTAAGAATTATGACATCTATGAATATAATGAAAACGAACTTTGGTCGCCGGACTGCCTGGGAGATTCGGAAGAACTTCCAAAACGTCTTGACAATACAGCGCACTGGTCTTCCGTTGAGCGTGATGGACCCGGGGATGGCGAAGCGAATAAAATCGCGCTGGATTATCTTCTCTTTGACACGCTTACGGGGGACGCCAGGGTGGTTTGGACCAATCCCTCCACGCCTCCGGACAAAAAACTCCGCGGCAAACTGCGCGTCGAATGGCCCCGCACAACCGAACCGTTGGACGGCATGGTCATCGCGCATCGGCACAGAGGCAATAACACCGTTAAAATCATTCGTGATCTCTCGAAGGTTCACGAAATCACTACCGTACCCTTCAGTTCTTCCGAGGATTACCGCGCCATCGTGATAATCGTGGATCCAAGATGGAAGAATCCCACGGGGGATACTATTACACCGAGGCCCGAAGTCAACGTGTGGGTCGAAGACCCCTGCGAAGACTACCCCGGAACAATTACCGATGTAGCGACCCAGGACGAGTTGTATGCGGCGCTCGAAACCGTGGGGCCGGGTAACACCATCCGGCTGGCGGCGGGTATCTGGTCGTTGCCCATGCGCATTTGGGAAGACGCCTGCATCGAGGGCTCCTGGTATGGCCGTCTGGCCATCAATGACATCACGTTGGCGGGCATGGGAATGGACGACACCGTACTGTACCTTCAGGCGCAAACTATCGGCAGTACCTACCATGGCGGCTGGCTGATAACAGAAGGAGATGCCGCCCTCCGCGATATGAGCATTGTCATCTGGAGTTACGGCGGTATCGATGCCTGCGCCGGCAGTCTGAAATTGTGCAATGTCGATATTACGAGTTATGTTTATAATCATTATATAGATGCAATTTCATATGTTCCTCTAACCGCAGGCACCCATCGTCTGGAAATACACGATTCCAGTTTTCAGGGGGTTGGACGCTCTGACTCCATCGGTGTCTATATGCAGTGCTGGAGCGGATATGGAAGTATTTCAGCCGAGATCACGGACACCACATTCAGCGGATGGGGTACGGGCGTGGAATACTGGTTAAACGAGATCAGGAATATAACATTGGATGTAGAATGCGATGGTTTCTCGAATAATGACGATAACGTGATTGAATACGACTGGACCGGTGAGCACCTTGTTTGGCGGGAAATATGTCCGCCAACGAAATAACAGTCAGTACCTTAATGGGCGTAACACTAAATGTGCGTCCCGCGCCGCACTCTTCGGGCGCAACGGTAAAAACGGCGTGATCATTGTAAATAAAGGACTTACGCGGCATGATTCTGCGAGATCCACGTCAATATTCGTGAAAAACACACTAGATCGCGCATGCGTGTCTTCAACATTCGGATAGGCGCGAGATGCGCATAGTCATACCACCGGAACGGGGTGATAGAGCGGACAGGCACCTGTTTTTACTGTTTCCCGCCTGTCATGTCAGGTTTTTGGGAACCGCGTTGGCGGCCTGCCGGCAGCGGGCGCAGACGGCGGCCGGGCATGTGCTCCAGTTTGCCGGGGAAACTGTCGCCGCCCAGGGGGCGGCCGGGCATGTGCTCCAGTTTGCCGGGGAAACTGTCGCCGCCCAGGGGGCGGCCGGGCATGTGCTCCAGTTTGCCGGGGAAACTGTCGCCGCCCAGGGGGCGACCGGTGCGCGTGTGCGGGCGCAGCGCCTCCACCGCCTCATCGTTTCAAAACTGATGCAGGATATCCCGCCTCGCGCCACACGGCGGCGGACATGACCGTGCGCCACGGTTCCATGTGCAGTACGGGATGCGCCGCGCCCATGCCGCCATGCGCCGCGCCACTCGACCATGCGTAGGCCCAAGGGGAACGCGGGCACAGCCCACGATAGAAGGGGGTTCAACTCCACATAACATAGCGCCCGCAGGGCGTGCGCCACATCCATGGGGCACGAATAGAAGCGGTTTTGGCAGAAGCGGCCGCTGCGACCGTGGCGCCGGTTCACGTATCGGGTGTACAAAAAATGCGTGCGCCCCGACGCTTTCGCCAAAGCGTCCTCCCTTTCCGGAATGCCGGCGACCTGCACGTGATTGCCCATCGGGCAATACCCCGTCACCGAAAAACCATGGTGCGCGATTGCCTTTGCAACATGTCCAGACAGGCCCGCCGATCGTCATCAACGCAGAAAACCACCTGCCGCTTGTTCCCCCGTTGCGTGACATGGCGCGCAACGCCCGCTATCACGGTGCGTGCTATTCTTGGCATGACGTCAACGTAGCGCAACGCACAGCAGAAAGCAAAGAAAACTGCTGACTGTCCCCTATTTTTTCGTAAAATTAGAACCTATGGGATGACTCTAGTCCAGAAATTTATCTGACGGAACTATTGACTTTGCGGAATTTTCGGTATAAAATAATTTCGGAACAATTGAGTTTATAGAGATTATCTGTAAGTCAGGGTGTAACATGTGTATTCGCTTGGAGCGCTGATCTGTGGACTCATCTGCGATATATAAGGTAGTTGTTCAAAATAAAAACTGTGCGATCCAGAGAACGAAAACGTCTTTGAGTCAATACCTATCCCGTGTTTCTTCAGCGTTTGCCGCTCCGCCGCCACCTGTTGATAATTTTTCGTCTATTACGCAAGTTATGAATACAGGTTTTCCCGCCACGGCGCCGCCACGCGCCAGTCCAGATTCCATTCTATGCGGAACGCCAGGCCGCTAGGGGTCAATTGATATCAAAAAGGAGTGAGAGGGGCCGGGATTTTTTGTAAAAGTCAAAGTATGCTTGCCTGAAGCAAGGGACAATGGAGGGTGCGATCATGAAAAGTATTTCTCTTCGAGCAAAACTCATTCTCGGTTTTCTTCTGGTGGCGATTATAACTGCCGTCATCGGGGTCGTCGCTCTGGTCAGCGTGGCAAAACTGGACAGCCATATTGCAGAGATTGGCAGTGTGCGCCTGCCAAGCGTAGAAGAATTGCTTATTATTGACAAAGAACTTGAAAGTCTGTGCGTGGCACAGCGCACGTTGTTGAATCCCAACCTGAGTCGTGAGGAACGTGCCCAGCAATACGCTGACTTTGATCGCGCCCGAGCCGCGTATCGGAAAGCGTGGGAAAATTATGAACCGCTTCCCCAAACGCAAGAAGAAGCGCTGGCATGGAAGAAATTTGTCGCGGCCATCGAAACATGGCGGGACGCGAACAACACTTTTCTGGAAATGTCTAAGAAATTGGACGAAACCGACATTTTGAATCCGGACTATTTGCGGTCTTTGATTGAGAGGTTTCGTGGAGACCATTTTCGTTTGTTGACGCAAGTTTCGGAAATGATTGAGACGAACGAAACCTTCGAAGGCGGAGACGACGCGACTGCGTGTGCATATGGGCAATGGTCTCGGGCGATGGACACGAAGAACCCCGTTGTTATTGCCGCTGTCCAGGAGGTATCGGCAGCACACCGCACGTTTCACGAGTGCGTCCACAAGATCAAAAATGAGTTGCAAAACGGCAATCGAGAGGCAGCACTTCGGATTCTTAATGAAGAAATGCACCCCGCAGCCGCAACTGTGCTGGGACCACGGGGTTTCATGGCCATAACTGCTGAAGTGCAAAAAGCACAGGAATTTTGGCAGACCATCAATGAGCAGGCCATGGTCGTGGCTTCAGCAAAGCAGGACGAAGCACTGGCCCTGCTCGATGAAGTCGTGAAAATAAACATTGCGATAGCGGACGAAGAAGTCCGGAACTCCATAAAAATGAGCACTTTCAGTCGGACCCTGACGCTCGCGGCGCTCGTACTGGGCGTGGCTGCGGCCATAGGGATTGGGATCCTTATGGCCCGCAGCATTACGAGGCCGATCTACCGCGTTATCAGCGGATTGCGTCAGGGAGGCGAGCAGGTGGCGGCTGCAGCAAACCAAGTCGCGCAGTCGAGCCAGAGCATGGCCAAAGGCGCGAGCGAACAGGCGTCAAGTCTGGAGGAGACATCGGCGTCGCTGGAAGAACTGACATCAATGACACGCCAGAATGCGGATAACGCGAATCAGGCAAATTCCATAGCGAAAGAGGCGGGAACTGCTGCAGAACGAGGTCGCGAAGCGATGGGTCGCATGATAGAAGCCATCAAAGAAATCAAAACATCGTCAGATGAAACGGCGAAAATCATCAAGACCATTGATGAAATAGCATTTCAGACAAACCTGCTTGCCCTGAACGCCGCCGTTGAAGCCGCGCGCGCAGGCGAAGCCGGAAAGGGCTTCGCAGTAGTGGCGGAAGAAGTGCGTAATTTGGCGCAACGCAGCGCTGAAGCCGCGAAGAGCACGGCGGCACTCATTGCGCAGGCACAACAGAATTCAGACAACGGCGTAGCAGTTTCCGCGGAGGTAGCGCGCTCCCTTGAGGACATTGTGGCCGCGGCCGGCAAAGTAGGGACTTTGGTGAGTGAAGTGGCATCGGCGACCAATGAGCAGGCCCAGGGTATCGAGCAGATCAATACTGCCGTGGCGCAGATGGACCAGGTAACTCAGTCCAATGCCGCGAATTCAGAAGAAGCTGCGTCCGCCAGCGAAGAACTATCAGCCCAGGCCGCCGAACTCAACGAAATGGTTAATGCGCTTGTGCGTGTTGTGGATGGGGCCAGCAATAGTCGCGACAAAGCGCCGTCATCTTTTTCAGATACCGGCGCATTGCAACGGCACCGCACGGCATTGCCTGAAACTTCGCAGCGGGTGTCGCCAGTAAAACGGAAACCCGTAATCCAGGCAGCACACAATGCGCCCAAGACCCTGGCGCCCCATGAAGTCATTCCGCTGGATGATGATGACCTGAAGGATTTCTAAGCGAAATCTCTGCGTGAACCAGGCATGAGGCCTGCGTGCAGCGGGCTGTTGGTGGAAGTGGTGCTCCCCAATGTGCTGGTGGAAAGATGCCGACGTGAATATTGCACGTAAAAATGCCCGGACCATGAATCCATCCGCGGCCCGTCGGCGGTCCAGGTGCAAAGCGTTTGTTGCATGACACATGAACGGAAAGGGTACTGTGGAAAGCGCCGTTGTTGGCACGCATACGCTGTCTGGAGTTCGTGTTGAGGGTCGAACCTCTTTGCGCGGGGAAAAATCAAGGCAGCAAGGAAACAACAGAAGCGACGGAAATATACGCTCTTGAGGAGGTGCTGCAAGTGGAGATCAGCTCAATCCGAGAGACAGTGGAAAGGATGGCCGAGCAGATTGTCCTTGCAGATGTGTCGGACCTGCCGGCGCTTGCGGCCATCCACGCGGGTCTGGAAACGCTCATGCAGTGGGCAATGCAGAACCGCTTGGATGAAGTTATGTCCGCGGCACAGGCGACGGCGACACTCGTCGAGAAAACCATCCTCGCGGAAACACCGGACCCTAACGGTGCGCTGCGTGTCGTTGGGAACGCCATCGGTATTTTCCAGAAGATGGTGCATGATGGGCGACCGCCTTCGCACGACGTCTGGCCCATGGAACTCGGACTTCACAAAGGCGCAGCGCCCCCAACACCGCCGGAAAGTCTGTGTACCTCGGGCTCTGATACGCAACACGTGGAAACTGCCGCTGCAAAGGGCGGATCGCAAATGCTTGAAGGCGACCCGGAACTGTTGCAGGATTTCGTGACCGAGGCCATGGAGCACCTTGAAAATGCGGATATGAACCTGTTGATCCTGGAGACAGAACCCAGTAATGAAGAAGCCTTGCACGCGGTGTTCCGCGCGTTTCATACGATAAAGGGCGTTGCAGGTTTTCTCGCTCTTCGCGAAATTCAGGCGTTGGCACACGAGGCCGAAAATCTGCTGGACAAAGCGCGCAAACATGAAGTGCCGCTGGTCGAATTCGCCATGGATCTCACATTCGACGCCGTAGACATGTTGAAGAAGATGATCGTATTTGTTAAGGAGGCCATGGCAAACGGCGGGCCCCTTCAGTCGGCCCCGGGTTTCGACGTATTGGTCCAGGATTTGAAACAAGTAATTGCGGGTCAGGCAGATGTCCACCAGCACCCGGCTGTGCTGCCCGTCAGCACACCGCAACAGAAAGTTGGCGAGATACTGACGGCCAACTTGAACATTTCCTCCGAAGCGCTGGAGGAAGCACTCAGAACACAGCGAAAACAAGTTGCACAGAAGAAATTCGGGGAAGTGGCCATCGAATGCGGGCTGGCCACACCCGGACACGTTGAACTGGCTCTCGATGCCCAGCGAGAAGAGGTCTCTCCGGAAAAAATAGGGGAAATCCTGGTCGAGATGGGTGCTCTTGCCAAACCAGATGTGGATGCGGTTCTGCGCGCACAGCAAGACGCGGCGACCGGTCCGAAACTGGGCGAAATATTGGTCAAATCAGGCGTGGCAAACCCGAAAGATGTTGCACAGGCTATTCGCAGCCAACGGATGCACCAGCAGGCATCCATCGTGGCGCGCGAACCGGTAAAGGTCGATGCCAATCGGCTCGACCTGCTGGTGGATACCATAGGCGAACTCGTTATTGCTGAGTCAATGGTGTTCCAATCTGCGGTAGTTCTGGGCCACAAATCGGGGGACTTGGCGCGCTATCTGGGACAACTGGACAAGATTACACGTGACCTCCAGGAAATGGGCATGTCATTGCGCATGGTGCCCATTCGTACGACCTTCCAGAAAATGGCGCGACTGGTACGTGACCTCTCCAAGAAGGCAGGTAAGCACGTTGAGTTCGTGATGAGTGGCGAAGACACGGAGCTGGACAAGACCGTCGTGGACAAGATCGGGGATCCGCTGGTCCACATGGTACGTAACGCGGTGGACCACGGCCTCGAGGCGACGTCCGAGGATCGCGTGCGGTGCGGTAAGCCACCCATCGGCACGGTCTGCCTGCGCGCGTTTCACAAGGGCGGCAACATCTACATCGAAATCGAGGACGACGGCCGCGGCCTGGACACAGAGGCGATCCTTGCCAAAGCGCTCGAGCGGGGGCTTGTCCGCGAGGGCAATCAGTTGACAGACCGCGAAATCCAGAATCTCATCTTTTTGCCGGGGTTCTCGACGGCACGCAAGGTAACCGACGTCTCAGGCCGCGGCGTTGGCATGGACGTGGTAAGGAAAAATATCGAAGCCCTGCGGGGCGAGGTTGAAATCTATAGCGAACCCGGCAAAGGTACTAGATTCAGCATCCGGCTTCCGTTGACCCTCGCCATCATTGACGGCATGGTTGTGCGCGTGGGGGAAGAACGCTATATCATCCCTACGCTTTCGATCGTCACCTCGCTGCGCCTCGCGGAACATCAGCTGGTCAGCGTAGTGGGTCAAGGTGAAATGCTCAAGATACAAGGAAAACTTTTGCCTCTGTTCCGGCTCGAACGCACCTTCGGCATACGCAACGCCATACAGGACGCAACCGCGGGCATTGTGGTCGTTGTTGAGGCGGACGGCCGCCAGACAGGCCTTCTTGTGGACGATATTATCGGACAGCAGCAAACAGTGATAAAATCTTTAGGGGACGCCTTGCAGGGCATTTCAGGCATTGCGGGCGGCGCCATTCTGCCCAATGGCTCCGTCGGGCTTATTCTGGATATTGCCGGGCTCTTGAAGATCGCCAGAGATAGATCATGAAGCCCACGACATGGGGCATGAGACAGCCAGGATATCGAGCAGATATGTATAAGGACATGCGGAAGTATTTCCGGACTGAAACCCGGTGCTGCCATCATTTTTACAAAAACAGGGAGGAGGAACTTGTATGACAAACGATCCTGTGCCGCTTGACGAGAAAATCGCCAGTTCATCGTCGGCCTCGCTGGCGGGAAAATATCTGACTTTCTTGCTGGGAAAAGAGGTGTATGGACTGGAAATCCTGAAAGTGCAGGAAATTATCGGGTTGATGAATGTAACCCCGGTGCCGCGAACGCCGGCGTTTATTCGTGGTGTCATTAATTTGCGCGGCAAAGTTATCCCGGTGATTGACCTGCGCCGCAAGTTCAACATGGACTCCCGGGAAGATACCGACCGCACGTGCATCATCGTGGTGCAGGTGACCGGCAGCGGATCGCTTATTACGATGGGAATCATCGTGGATGAGGTATCTGAGGTCATTGACATCAAGGCCGACCAGATAGAGCCGCCGCCGTCATTCGGAAGCATTGTCGATACGGATTTCATCCTGGCGATCGGCAAAATCGCTCAGAAGGTCGTCATGTTGCTCGATGTGGACAAGGTGCTCACGATGAATGAATTGCGCGCGATGCAATCGGTCACGGAATGAGTGCCATTGCTTGCTTCGCAGTCATGTCAGTCCCGGCGGCAGATGCCGTTGGATGCAGGCGCCATACATCGCGGTTTACGATAGGCTGAAGCCGAGTGGTTTGGGTGTTCACGAAAGATAGGGCAGGTGCTATGCGAGTTGAATATATAAATCCATTTATCGAGAGTGTCTACGACCTGTTTTCCACCATGCTGGGTGCCAAAGCGGAGCGGGGCGAAATCGGCGTTACCCATACTGCCGCGAATCCGCGCGACATTATGGCGCTCATCGGTTTGAGTGGTCCAGTGCGGGGCATGGTGGCCCTGGCGTTCCCGGTCAACACAGCGCTCAATATCGTCAATCGGCTTCTGGGAACTGAATCCCGCATCATAGATGACACGGTCTCTGATGCGATTGCGGAAATAGTCAACATCGTTGCCGGGTCCGCTAAGGCACGCATGAATTCTGGAGAGGAATCTGTTATAGACCTGAGTCTGCCCACAATCGTCCGCGGCAACAGCTTCTCTATTGATTATCCGTCTAAATCCACTTGGCTGGAAGTGTCTTTTCAGAGCGATCTGGGCTCCTTCACCCTGCGTGTCACCTTTCAACAACTCGAACCGAAAGGCAAAAGATGATTAGAGCGCTTGTGGTAGATGACTCGATTGTTATGAGGAAAGTGCTGATTGGCGCTTTGAACCGTGCACAGATTACCGAAGTGGACCAGGCCAGCGACGGTTTGGAAGCCGTCCAAGCAGTGCAACAGAAATCATACGATCTTATCCTCATGGACTGGAACATGCCGAATATGCTTGGAATTGATGCGGTAAAGGCCATACGCGCCGGCGGGTACGCGATGCCTATAATTATGGTGACCACCGAAGCGGAGAAGTCCCGGGTTATTGAGGCGCTGAAGGCTGGAGCAACAAATTATGTAATCAAGCCATTTGAGCCGGCTACGATCGTATCAAAAATCCAGGACGTCCTGGCAAAAGCAGGAGTGGTCATATGACGGTCAGGCATGACCGGTGGATTCTGAAAGCCGTGGGGTCTGACGCAGGCGATGGACCTCGTTGATCGCCAGGATTATTATCTTGAACCGGGCTGTCTGTGTTTCAGTGCCACACCGCTGGTGATTCGAACGGTTCTCGGGAGCTGTGTGGCCTTATGTCTGTGGGATAAGGAGATGCGACACGGGGGCGTTAGTCATTTCGTCCGCCCTTGGGCGCACACACCGGAAATGGCTACTCCGCGATACGGCAATGCGGCGGCAATTGGGCTGATTCGCCTGCTCGAGGAAGCCGGCAGTCAGCGCGCCCATCTGATGGCCTTGATTGCAGGAGGGGCTGTCCACGAAGAATGGAGTGAGGAGAACGTGGGGCAGGCCAATATCGAAGCAGTGCGCCGCGTGCTCCGGCGAAAAGGCATTCCAATTGCTTCTGAGGATGTCGGCGGAACGATGGGCCGGAAGATTATGTTCGACACGGCCACGGGCCAATTAGTAGTTTTGAAGGTCCACAAAATCCGATGCACGGACTGGGAACCCGGACCATGGATAACAAGAAAATAAACTGGCAGACACAATCGGCTGCACGGCAGGATGGTCCCAGGCCGGAATCCGGGAGAAATCAGGATTTGGACCCAGCCACATTCGAGAAATACCGACGCCTGATTTACGAGAAAAGCGGCATCGCGCTGACGCCGGGCAAGGAAGCGCTTGTCGCCGCGCGCGTGGGGAAGCGAATGCGCGAATTATGCCTAAGCGACCACGACGCTTATCTGCGGCACCTTATGGAAGGTGCCGGCGATCAGGAAATAATCCATCTATTGGATGCGATTGCAACCAATGTAACTAGTTTCTACCGGGAACCGGAACATTTCGAACTGCTGGCTGATATTCTCCGGCAATGGCGTAATGCTGGACAGCAGCGGTTCCGGTTGTGGTCCGCCGCCGCTGCTACGGGTGAAGAACCTTATACTATCGCCATCACCCTGCTCGAAACTTTTGGCCCAAACACCGTGGACGCACGCCTTTTGGCCACGGACATCTCGACAAAAGCCCTGACGCGCTCCCTGCAAGGCGCCTACAGCCAGGAACGCGTCGCGCCGATCCCCAGGCCGCTTCTGGCGCGGTATTTCGACAGACGCGGTCCTCGTGACGCACCAGAGTACGCAGTGAAGCAGACGGTCAAAGACCTGATTGTTTTCCGTCGTTTGAATCTGTCAACACCGCCTTTTCCCATGCACGGCCCACTGGATGTGGTGTTTTGCCGCAATGTCATGATATACTTCGACAAGTGGGTGCGCGCCCGGCTGCTCGAAGAAATCCACCGAATCCTGCGACCCGGCGGGTATTTGTTCGTAGGGCATGCGGAGAGTCTCACGGGCATGATGAGTCCCTTCAAAGTCGTGAAGCCGTCTGTCTACAGAAAGATATAATGGACGCCCTGATCTTCTCTCATCGTGCTCGCGCTGAGGAAGGAGACAGTGCCTGTGAAGAAAAGGTCTGCTGTAAAAAACAGTGCATTTGCACTTCTTAAGACCTGTTGCGGCAAGAGCAAGGCGTCCCAAATTGATAGAGCACAGTGCGAGGGACCGCGCGAGTGGGAAAAATGCAAATATGAACGTGGTCTTGGGCATTTCGGAAATGATGGTATCCGATAGACCGGACGACGTATTGATCACCTATTCTCTGGGGTCGTGCATCGGGTTGACGTTTTATGATCCGGTTGCACGCGTCGGAGGGATGATCCACTGTATGTTGCCACTATCGAAGATCGAACCAGAAAAGGCGCGTCTGAAACCTGCCATGTTTACGGATACCGGAGTGACTGCGCTCATCCAGGCCATGTATGACAAAGGGGCGCATAAACAAAGGCTTATCGCGAAGGTGGCGGGAGCCGCGCAGCTTTTGGATGAAAAAGGTACCTTCCGCATCGGTGAACGCAATTACATAGTGCTCCGTAAAGTGTTGTGGAAGAATGACATTCTGATCACGGCGGAGGACATTGGCGGCACCATTGCCAGAACCCTCTGCCTGTATATGGACACGGGAAGAACCGTGGTCCGATCCCAAGGACAGGAACGCGAACTATGACACGCGCACACGAAATCCAGTGCAAGGCAGCGGCAATATATCCGCTCCCGCCACAGCCGTCACCCTGTTTTAACACGGTGATGCTCCGAACGCATACACGACGCTGCGTAAACATTGTGAACAGTTTCAAAGATCGGTGCTTGCAGCACATCGCGCAAACTGATTTTTTTTGCGCACAACTCAGTGCAATCTCGGCATCTGGAACGACAGTTTGAATATTCACGGGAATTCTGCAGACAGCGACAGATTCGGAATTCTAAAACGACTTCAAACAGCACGTTGACAAAGATAATGATACTTCCATAGAATAACCTTACGGACAATGGATCGTGCACAGCATATTTCCACAAGAACGACGAACGGAGACACGGCTGATGATGCAGGATTTCGTCCCGTTCAGGATTCAGGCACCAGACATTTCAGGCGCCTGCGGGACAGGCGTGCGTGCAACCGATGCTCTTCGACAAGGTCATCTGGTTTATCCTTACGCAGTTCGATGAAGCGCAGGATCTACTTAAAGCCATGGGCGGAGGATGAGGACTATGGCGTTGAATGTGCTGGTGGTAGATGATTCGGAAACGGTACGGTCCATCATTATCAAGACTCTGGAACTGGCGGGCATACCGATCGGTGACGTGCATCAGGCCGCGAATGGTCGCGAGGCCCTCGCTGTGATGCGCGACCATTGGGTAGACCTCGTTTTCTCGGATATCAACATGCCTGTAATGAGTGGGCTCGAAATGTTGGCGCAGATGCACGAAGACGATACGCTCAAGACCATTCCTGTCGTGGTGGTTTCCACAGAAGGCAGCACGACCCGCATCGAGTCGTTGAAAAAACAAGGCATGCGCGCATACATCCGAAAACCGTTCACACCCGAACAGGTACGGTCCGTTGTCAAGGAGATTATGGGAGATGCAGATGTCTAATCCGCAGACAGCGCTGACAGAAATCTTTTGCCGCGTCTTGGAAGAGTTTGCGTTTCTGTTCGCAGAACCAGTTGAAAACGAGGAGATAACTTCCGCTCCAGGACCAGGTTTTACGGCGAAAATGACCTTCAGCGGGCCGATCACAGGCCAGATTACACTGTTTGTCCCCGAATCCCTGATCTACGTTATTGCCGCGAATGCACTTGGCGTCGAACCGGAAGACACCCAAAGGGCGGTATTGGCACAAGATGCGCTCAAAGAACTGTTGAATATCACATGTGGGCAATTGCTGACCGCACTGGCCGGCGAGACGCCGGTGTTCCATTTGTCCGTGCCTGTCGTGTCGCGTCTGGAAGCAAACGCCGCAGCGGCCCTTCCGGATGCTGTCACCCTCCTTGTAGATGACGTCCCGGTATCCTTACATATCACTGTCAGCGAAGGGACACAACGGTGATTACAGGGCGGCGCATACGCGTCCTTATCGTGGACGATTCGGCCACTATACGCAATATTCTGTCTGCTGAACTGGCCCGCGATTCTGAGATCGAGATCATCGGCACGGCTCCCGACCCCTATGTGGCACGCGACAAGATCGTCCAACTTAATCCTGATGTAGTGACGCTGGACGTCGAGATGCCGCGGATGGATGGCATTACCTTCCTGCGCAAACTCATGCGTCATTATCCATTGCCGGTCATCATTGTCTCATCTCTGACTCCTCAGGGCAGTGAACTGGCTCTCGAAGCGCTTCAAATTGGCGCCGTCGACGTCGTCTGTAAGCCGGGTGCGATTTCCACCCGCGACGACCTTGCTGTCGAGCTTGCAGAAAAGATCAAAACCGCTGCTCACGCCAATGTACGAGCAAGGGTCGCAGAAAAAACACCCCTTTCCACGCCTGCGCAATCACTGGCTATGACGCGAACAACGAACAAGGTCGTGGCTATTGGCGCATCAACCGGGGGCACAGAGGCGCTTGCCGCCGTGCTTGCTGCCATGCCGGCTAATGCTCCAGGAATCGTGATTGTTCAGCATATGCCTGAGTTCTTCACCCGTTCATTCGCGGATAGATTGAACCAGATCTGCGCCATGGAAGTCCGTGAAGCAGGTGACGGCGACACGGTTTCCACAGGACGGGTGCTCATCGCCCCAGGCAATCACCATATGCTGCTGTGCCGCTCCGGGGCAGTCTATCAGGTTCGGGTGAAAACCGGACCACTCGTAAACCGCCATCGCCCTTCCGTCGAAGTATTGTTCAAGTCGGTCGCACGATACGCCGGCAAGAACGCCATCGGCGTGATCATGACCGGGATGGGATCGGATGGGGCTGACGGCCTCAAAGAAATGCACGATGCCGGTGCGCAAACGATTGCACAGGACGAACAGTCATGTGTCGTCTTCGGCATGCCCAAAGAAGCCATCGCCCGCGGCGCAGTAGACCACGTCCTGCCTCTCGAACGGATTGCTCAAAAGATACTCCAGTGCTGCGGCTGAATACTGCTTAACCCAAATGAATATGCAGAATATGAATATAAAGGACAGGCACCTGTTTTTACTGTTTCCCGCCTGTCATGTCAGGTTTTTGGGAACCGCGTTGGCGGCCTGCCGGCACATGGCGCGCAACGCCCGCTATCACGGTGCGTGCTATTCTTGGCATGACGTCAACGTAGCGCAACGCACAGCAGAAAGCAAAGAAAACTGCTGACTGTCCCCTATTTCCCACATCCCCCGGCGCTCCGCGCCATCCCCTTCAAAGGGGGGCTTAACTGCGATGCTTACAGGTGATTTGTAAGCCCATGGAGAGACTTTTACTCATGAATATGAATACGTCATTACTCAGGAATTTTTGCAAGAATCCCCCTTTGAAGGGGGTGGCGCGGAGCGCCCTCAGTGCTCCCCGGTTTTATGCAGGCAACGCCTGTAATGCGGCGAATGCGTCCTTGAGCGAAGATCGGTGCAATTGCAGGAAGTCGTTCCCAATCCGCGCCAGGTTCATGAGCCGCTCGGCCCTGGTATTGGCGTGAGTGCTGTCCAAAATATTCGGGGCGCTGAGAAAGGCCTTCGATTATATCGGCCCTGCCCCTCACCCCACCCCTCTCCCAGAGGGAGAGGGAGCAACAGCGTTGCTCACGTTTTGGGGTAACCGCCCTCTCCCGCCGGGAGCGGGAGCAACAGCGTTGCTCACGTTTTGGGGTAACCGCCCTCTCCCGCCGTGAGCGGGAGCAACAACATTGCTCACGTTTTGGGGTAACCGCCCTATCCCAGAGGGAGCGGGAGCAACAGCATTGCTCACGTTTTACGGTAACCGCCCTCTCCCGCCGGGAGCGGGAGCAACAGCATTGATCACGTTTTGCGGTAACCGCCCTCTCCCGCCGGGAGAGGGGTGGGGTGAGGGGAAACAAAACGGAACACCTTGGCGCACCGGTCAATAATGTCTCAGGAATTCCCACGGAGAGGTTTGTGTATCAGGAAAGCCCCGCCACATCATCTGGATTCAACAGGATTTTCCAAGG
>CALEDJ010000035.1 GCA_937951485.1 uncultured bacterium | reverse complement strand
AAACTCCATCACCTTCGCCTTCCCCTGCTTCGCCAGGGCACGCGTAATCGCGCTCGTCAGCGTCGTCTTCCCATGGTCCACGTGGCCGATCGTCCCCACGTTCACGTGCGGCTTCGTCCGCTCAAATTTCGCCTTCGCCATTGCTTTGCTCTCCTCCGCGCGCCGCGCGCGCTCCATATCCCCAGCGGTTCATTATCTATGCTCATCGTTGACGCGCCCGCTTGGGAGCGCGCAAAACGTCTCGAATGGAGCCCACGAGCAGAATCGAACTGCTGACCCCTTCCTTACCATGGAAGTGCTCTACCTACTGAGCTACGCGGGCCGGTATATCTGGAGCGGGAAACGGGGCTCGAACCCGCGACCCTCAGCTTGGAAGGCTGACGCTCTACCAACTGAGCTATTCCCGCTCTGCAATATTCCCACACGGCGGCACGCCAGAATCCGGGGCCGCCGTCCGACAAGGGAATACACTATTATCTATGGTGGTGGGTCGTGGATTCGAACCACGGTAGGCGCAAGCCAACGGGTTTACAGCCCGTCCCCTTTAGCCACTCGGGCAACCCACCCAAGGTCGCCACATTATATCATGCACGGATTTCAACTTTGGAGCTGGCGAAGGGAGTCGAACCCCCGACCTGCTGATTACAAGTCAGCTGCTCTACCGACTGAGCTACGCCAGCGGTGGTTTCTCGTCACTTTTTCAGGGAATCCATTGCGCCTTCGTGGCGCTGTGGCGCCTTGCGCGCGCCACTGGTTTCCTGTTTCGCTGACAGCGCATCCGTCCGAGAACAATATAACACTCAAAACGGTGAATTCGTTCTCTGAATCGTGATTACACCTTCAGGTTTCAGGTGGTATGGCGAAAGCCTAGCATACGATGGGCACTGGATTCAACAACTGATTGCCGCAATTAGATTCTCCGGCGTTTTTATTATATACTTGGGGAAATAAGAGGCGACGGAGACCTGTTGAGTCGCTGGTGCGGGCGGGAATGGGGCTGTCCGCGGGGATTCAACGCAACCACAAGGAGCAGGCAACTCATGGCAGCGGAATTCCATCACTTCGGCGTGCCCACGGCAGAGCGGCACGCCAACGAAAACTACATCGAAGGAGCGAAGGTGTTTGTTACCGATCCGGAAGCGCATCCCTACCGGGTGGAGTTTCTGCGTTTCGAGGCGGACAGCCCGATGGCGGCGGATGTGTGCAGGCATCCGCACGCGGCGTTCATCGTGCCCTCGCTCGATGAAGCGCTGGAAGGGCACAATGTCATCGTGCCGCCGTTCGACGCCACCGAAACGTTGCGCTGCGCGTTCATCAAGGACGGCGACGCCGTCATTGAACTGATGGAAAGACGATAAGGACCGTCTTCGGACGGAGAGGGAACGAAGACAATGCGGATGAAGAAGTTTATCAACAATCCTGATGATTTGGTGCCGGAACTGCTGGAGGGTTTTGCGTTGGCGCATCAAGCGAAGGTGGCGCTCACAGGAAACAACCTTGTGGTGCGCGCCGCGCCGAAACCGTCGGACAAGGTCGCGTTGGTGACCTTGGGCGGCAGCGGTCACGAACCCGCGCTGAGCGGCTTTGTAGGCGCGGGCATGCTGGACATCAGTGTGCCCGGAGAAATTTTCGCCGCTCCGGGGCCGCCGCGGGTGCTCGAAGCGCTGCGTCTGGCCAATCGCGAAGCGGGCGTGCTTTTTGTGGTCTTGAATCACGCGGGCGATGTCATGTCGGCCAGGATGGCGATGGACCTTGCGAGGAAGGAAGGACTCAACGTCAAGCAGGTGTTGACGCACGAGGACATTTCCGGCGGGCCGCGCGACAATCCGGAAGAACGGCGCGGGCTGGTGGGATGTCTGCCGGTGATCAAGGTGGCCGGAGCCGCCGCCGAAGCGGGCCGAACTCTGGACGAATGCCTCGCCATCGCCGAGCGCATGGAGCGGAACATGGCGACCCTGGCCGTTGCTGTTAGCGGTGCGACGCATCCCGGCACGGGCGATGTCATCGCGGAAATCCCTGAAGATGTGATGGTGGTGGGCATGGGACAGCACGGCGAGGCGGGCGGCGGTACGCAACCCCTGAAAAGCGCGGACGAGACCGCCGAGATCATGCTCACGGCGCTGCTTGACGACCTGAATGTCAAGGCGGGCGAAGAAGTGCTCGTGATGCTGAACGGCGTCGGCGCGACCACGCTCATGGAACTGTACATCGTGTTGCGGCGCGTCAGGCAACTGCTTGACGAAAAAGGCATTGCGCTGGCGCGGAGCCTGGTGGGCGAATATTTGACTGTCCAGGAAATGGGTGGATTCCAGATGTGCCTGGCGCGGTTGGACGATGAACTGAAAGCGCTTTGGGACGCCCCCTGTAACACCCCGGCGTTGACGGTTTCTTAGCGATGAATACAACCTTTGCCAAAATGCAAAGATGTCACAGGAAAACATCCCCCGGCGCTTCGCGCCACCCCCTTCAAAGGGGGATTCCTTTTCGTGCGTTTTCGGTAGTGAATAATATGGCAGTTACGCTCATTTTCCGGGAACAGATAGATCAACCTGAAACATGCCGAATACGTCCCCCTTTGAAGGGGGTGGCGCGAAGCGCCGGGGGATGTACGAAAAAGACAACAACACTTGATTCATGCTGCGACCATGCAGGAAATTGTGCATCAGGCATTGTAGTATTTTCAGAGAAGTGCGCCGTATGATGGAAAGCATTGGATACGACGATATGGTGCGGATGCTGCGCAGCGCGGCGGAGGCGGTTCGCGCGCAGCACGAGATGCTGTCGAAACTCGATTCCGCGGGCGGCGATGGCGATCATGGAACCACCATGCTGCGCGCGATGTCCAATATGGAAAAGGTGATTGCCGCGGCATCCACGCCGGAACTGAAAACGCTGCTCCATGATGTGGGCTGGGCGATTCTCGGCGTGGACGGCGGGGCGACCGGACCGCTCCTGGGCGCGTTCTTCCTTGCCATGGCCGAAGCGGTCGGCGACCGCGACGCGTTGGACGCGCGCGGTGTGGCCTCGCTGTTCGCAGCCGGACTCAAGGGCGTTCAGGAACAGACCAAGGCGCGTCCCGGCGATAAGACGATGATGGATGCGCTGTTGCCCGCCGTGGAGGCAATGCATGCGGCGGCGGAGCGGGGCGGAGACATACAGGCGCTGCTCCAGCGCGCGGCGGCCGCCGCCGCCGAAGGCGCCGCTGCAACCGCCGCCATGCAGGCGAGGTTCGGGCGCGCCCGGAATTTGAAGGAAAAAAGTATTGGGAATCAGGATCCGGGCGCCACATCGGTGTCCCTGATCTTCAAGGGTTTCAAGAAAGGAATTGACGCACATGCCTGACGCAGAAAAAACTAAAGACGAAGGGAAAAAAGACTTTGGCATCGGCATCCCGCAGGAAACGCCGGGCTTCTACCTGAAGGGGTCGGCGCACCTCTATTGGGGCATGAAGAACCGTCTCTCGCGGATTTTCAATCCGAAATCCGGGCGGACGGTCATGCTGGCCTTCGACCACGGGTACATCATGGGGCCGACCACGGGTCTGGAGCGGATAGACCTCGTTGTGCCGCCGCTGATCCCGCATGTGGACTGCCTGATGTGCACGCGCGGCGCGCTCCGCGCCTGTATCAGCCCGGAAGTGCACAAGCCGGTCGTGATGCGATGCAGCACGGGCGCGACGGTGTTGAGGGACCTGAGCAACGAAGTCATCGGCGTCTCAATAGAGGAAGCGCTGGCGCTGAACGCGGCGGCGGTCACGGCGCAGGCGTGTATCGGCGCGCCCTATGAAAAAGAGACCCTGGAAAACCTCTCGCACCTCATCAACGAAGGCGCCCGTTTCGGGCTGCCCACACTCGGCGTCACGGCGGTGGGAAAGGAGATGGTGCGCGATGCGCGGTATCTCGGCCTTGCCTGCCGCGTCATCGCGGAACTGGGCGTCCATTTCGTCAAGACCTACTACTGCGAGCCGGGTTTCGAGGAAGTGGTGGCGGGCTGTCCGGTGCCGGTGGTCATCGCGGGCGGCAAGAAAGTGCCCGAACTGGACGCCCTGAAGATGGCCTATAAGGCGGTGGACCAGGGCGCACTGGGCGTGGACATGGGCCGCAACATCTTTGCCGCCGAGAATCCCCCCGCGATGGCGCAGGCCGTCAGTGCGGTTGTGCATCAACTGGAGAAGCCTGAGAAGGCTTTTGAAATGTATAACGACTTGAAAGGAAAATAATTCCCGAAAAAAGGAGCATATCGCCATGGAAATCAGCCGACGCACAGTGCTGGGCGGCGTGGTTGCGGCAACGGCGGGCACGCTGGCCGCAGGCGCCGCCAAAGCCGCCGATCAAAAGGGGACCCCGATGAAAAAATACCGGAATGAGGATTTCTACACCCCGGACGGCACGTTCGATGTCGAAGCCGCGAAAAACGCGTATTACGAAATGATGGCGTACTTCAATTATCCCATCGTCCCCAGGTTGCGCACCGAGGAGTTCTGGGCGATTGACTTCGGGATGGGGAAGTTCATGGAAGTCGGCATGGCCGGCATCTTCTGGGTCAACAACCGGCAGGACAACTATTTCGGGCACGAAATCTACCTGCTGCCCGGCCAGATGATCCCTGAACACCGCCACGTGGCCACCGCCGATGCCGGACCGAAAATGGAGGCTTGGCAGCCGCGACATGGGTGGGTGTACATCTACGGCGAAGGCGAGCCGACCCCCGGGGTGGAGGCGCGCATCCCGGAATCGCACCGTGAATGCGCCATCGCACGCAAGGAACAGAAACTGACGCCCGGCGAGGTGGGCATGCTGGCCGGCGCGGAGCAGTGGCATTGGATGCAGGCCCCGGAAGGCGCGATCGTCACCGAGTACGCCACTTATCACGACGGCGCAGGTCTGCGTTTCAGTCATCCGCAGGTGAAGTTTTAAAATCGTTTGACCATGGGTGTGGCAGCCGCCCTCGGTTGTCACAAGAGATATTGTGGCCGGTCTCCTGAACGAGCCACAGCCAGAAAGATGTTGTGGCCGGTCTCCAGACCGGCCACTGCATAATCGGTGTCACGAGGACTACGAGATGAGGCGATTCATGCGGATTCGTTTGAGCGTGGCGGTGTTGTGCAGTGTCCTGGCGTGGTACGGTGGATTGTCATCCGCCCAGGCGGAGGAGCCCCTCGGTTTTTCACAGCAATTGCGCGAGGTGAACACCCGCGCGTTGCGGCGGGCCATCGAAGACCTGGCGCATTCTTTTCCTGTTAGGTATCCACATGGCGGCGACTATTTGCAACGCCTGACAGCGTTGGAAAAGGAAGCGGATCATCTCCTCGCTGTCTCGGAAGTGCATTCCGAAAAAGCGCATGAGATCATTGAAAACCTTCAGTCCCTGAAAACCGAGGCGCTGCTGGCCAATCCGCTGATCGACTTTGATCGCCTGCTGCTCATCAAGCGCGGGGAAGGCGCGCCGGGTCTGCCCCAGAACTGGCAGGGCAATTGCGCAGTCGCGCCGCGCGGTTATGACAACGAAATCGCCATCCTTGCGCCGGTGCGGCCCGACGGGGCGCTGACGACGTTCTACCGCCCTGAAAATGACGCCTTTGTCGGCGATGTGGACCTCCATTTCGACGCGGACAGGATGCTGTTCTCGATGCCGGGGAGTCACGGCCACTGGCAGATTTGGGAAATTCGCGCCGACGGCACCGGACTGCGTCAGGTAACACGTGGCGAGGAACCGGACGTACACAATTACGACGCCTGCTATCTGCCGGACGGACGCATCGTGTTCGCATCCACAAGAGTCTTCCAGGGCATCCCCTGTGTCGGCGGGGCGGACCGGGTGGCGAATCTGTTCCTGATGGATGCCGACGGCGGCAACACGCGCCAACTCTGCTTTGACCAGGACCACAACTGGTGTCCGACCGTACTGAATAATGGCCGCGTGCTCTATACCCGCTGGGAATATTCCGACACCGCCCA
The DNA here is from genome assembly GCA_937951485.1 of uncultured bacterium. Classification (GTDB taxonomy): domain Bacteria; phylum Hydrogenedentota; class Hydrogenedentia; order Hydrogenedentales; family CAILVY01; genus CALEDJ01. The sequence continues at coordinate 8,632 of CALEDJ010000035.1, read as the reverse complement.
CTATTTCAGCCGCATCCTCTTCAGCATGAACCCCGACGGCACGAACCAGGCCGAGTATTACGGAAGCAATTCCTACTGGCCGAACTCCACCTTCTATGCCCGCCCGATCCCCGGCCATCCCACCGCTGTCGTCGCCATCGTCTCCGGTCACCACGGCGTGCCGCGCATGGGCGAACTCGTCATCCTCGATCCGGCCATCAGCCGTTTCGAGAGCAACGGCGTCGTCCAGCGCATCCCCGGCTACGGCGAACAAGTAGAGGCCGTGATCAAGGATCACCTGGTGGACGATGCCTGGCCCAAATTCCTGCATCCATATCCGCTTAGTGACAAATATTTCCTGGTGTCCTGCAAGCCTGCCCCCAAATCCCTGTGGGGCATCTACCTGGTGGACGTATTCGATAACATGTTGCTCCTTCAGGAGGCCCCGGGCTATGCGCTCTTCGAGCCGGTGCCGTTCCGCCCCACACCCCGCCCCCCGGTCATCCCGGACCGCGTGCGCCTGGACCAGAACGAGGCGACGGTCTATCTCGTGGACGTTTACCAGGGCGAAGGAATGCGCGGGGTGCCGCGCGGTACGATAAAGGGCCTCCGCGTCTACGAATTTCACTATGCTTATCCCCAGATGGGCGGCCACGAACACATCGGCGTCGAGGGGCCCTGGGATGTCCGCCGCATTCTCGGCACCGTTCCGATCCATGACGACGGCTCGGCGTATTTCAAAGTTCCCGCAAACATCCCCATTGCCGTGCAGCCACTCGATGCCAAAGGCCGCGCCGTCCAAATCATGCGCAGCTGGTTCGTGGGCATGCCCGGCGAAGCCGTGTCCTGCGTCGGATGCCACGAGAAGCAGAACATGTCCCCCCCTGCCGTGCCGACCCTCGCCATACGCAGGCCGCCTGTGGAAATCACTCCGTGGAAAGGCCCCGCACGGGGTTTCAGTTTCAAGCGCGATGTGCAACCCGTGCTCGACCGGCATTGCGTCGGTTGCCACAACACCGAACAACGCAAAGACGGCTATAACCTGCTTGATTTGACCCGGAAAGAAACGAACGGCTGGAACAATTTCACGCCTTCCTATCTTGCCCTGCATCCCTATGTGCGGCGGCCCGGCCCTGAAAGCGACAATTATGTCCAGAAACCCAAGGAGTTTTTTGTCAATACCAGCGAACTGGTGCAGATGCTGGAGAAAGGGCATTACGGCGTCGCGCTGGACGATGATGCCTGGGACCGCCTTTACACCTGGATAGACCTGAATGTGCCGGACCATGGCACCTGGGGTGAACACCGACCGATTCCCCACAACTTCCATCAGCGTCGTCTGGAAATGCGCACCCTCTACGCGAACCGTCCGGAAGACCCGGAGTTCATCCCCGAACTGCCGCCGATCGATACGGATTTTATCCAGCCCGCCGCACCGCCAAAACCACGGGCCGGAGGTGTCACCGCGGCGGATTGGCCATTCAGTGCGGCGGAGGCCGTACGCCGCCGGCAGGCCGCCGCATCGGCGGTCCGCCGGACCGTTGATTTAGGCGGCGGCGTCGTGATGGAACTGGCCTTTATCCCCTCCGGCGAATTCGTCATGGGCGATATTGATGGCTTTCCGGATGAGCATCCCATCGCGGCGGTGCGCGTTGAGCGCCCGTTCTGGATGGGGGTGACGGAAGTCACGAACGCCCAGTATCACCGATTCAATCCCCAGCACGACAGCGGTTACATTGACCAGCATCACAAAGACCACACCAGACCGGGCTATACCGCGCACGCGCCCGACAGCCCTGTGATTCGCGTTACCTGGGAGGAGGCGATGGCCTTCTGCGCGTGGCTATCGGAGCAGACCAGCCTGCATTGCACGCTGCCCACGGAAGCGCAATGGGAATGGGCCTGCCGTGCCGGGGCGGACACGCCATTCTGGTACGGGGACGGCGATACGGACTTCTCAGCCTTCGCCAATCTGGCAGACCAGTCCATCAGCCTGCTCGCCGTCAGCGGCGTTGATCCCCAGCCCATCAAGAATCCCAGTCGCTACCAGGATTTTCTGCCCAAGGATGACCGCTTCAACGACGGCGCAAAGATCATGACCGCTGTGGCGTCGTATCAGCCGAATCCCTGGGGTCTGCATGACATGCACGGGAACGTAGCGGAATGGACGCTCTCGGCTTATCGGCCTTATCCTTATGTCGAAGATGATGGCCGTAATGATCCCGCGGCCACCGGAAGACGGGTGGCGCGCGGCGGTTCCTGGTTCGACCGGCCCCATCGCGCCCGCGCCACATTCCGCCTCGCCTACGAACCCTGGCAGCCCGTTTTCAACGTCGGCTTCCGCGTTGTGGCGCTTGTTGAGGACGACACCAGAATAGCCCTGGGAAAGAATGCCCCCTGATTGAACGGGACTCATGGCAAATGTTCATATCGCCCTGTATGAAAAGCACGCATGCCGTGCTTTGCATAATCCTGCTGCCTGCCGTCGGAGCGCCGTTCGCATCATCGGCAAACGTCCTGCCTGAACAAGCGGAATGCGCCGCGCTGAGGGCTGCGATTGAAGACCTCACAGCCTCTTTTTCCGATGATTATCCGCGCGGCCCGGCGTTTCTCAAAGATTTGGAAGCATTCGAGAAGCGATTGGCGAAAATCCGGGCCATGCGCGTGTCCCTCAGGCCGTCATTACGAAAAAAAGCGGAAGAGGAGATTGCGGCGTTCCGGCGCTTGCAGCGGGAAGCCCTCGTGGCAAACCCGCTGGTCAGCGGCCGCCCCATCCTGTATGTCGCGCGCCGTCAGTACAAGCCCGACCACCATAACACCGAAACGATGTTTCAGACCGGCGAAATCAATACCGGAATCTTCGAAGGCGGCAGTGCGCTGCGTACGATAGATTTCGGACGGGCAGGCGCGGTGCGTACCTTGCTGGAACTCCCCCACGGTGTTGTGCGCGACCCGGAAGTCCATTTCGATGGCGCCAGAATCATCTTCTCGATGCGGCGGAACATCGAGGACGATTATCACATCTACGAGATCAATGTTGATGGCGGCGGCCTGCGGCAACTCACCTTCGCGCAGGGCGTCAGCGACATTGACCCGCTTTACCTGCCCGACGACAGCATCGTGTTTTCCTCTTCGCGCGAACCCAAGTATTGCATGTGCAACCGACACATCATGTGCAACCTCTTCCGCATGGACGCGGACGGCGCGAACATCCACCAGATCGGCAGGAGCACGCTCTTCGAAGGGCACGGCGCGCTGATGCCCGACGGACGCATCCTCTATTACCGCTGGGAGTATGTGGACCGGAATTTCGGCGACGCACAGGGACTCTGGACCGTGTTCCCTGACGGAACCAACCACGCGGTGTACTGGGGCAACAACACCGAGTCGCCCGGTGCGGTCTTCAACGCGCGTCCCATCCCCGGCACGCAGCAGGTGCTCTGCATTTTCGGGTCCTGTCATGACCGTCCCTGGGGCGCGCTCGCCATCCTCGACCGGCGCCTGGGGCTTGATGGCGCGGTTCGGGACATTCCCAGCGATTCCATCGTGCGCATCTGGCCACCGGAAGCCATCCGTATGGTCGGCGAAGGCGATTGGGACCGTTACAATTTCGACACCTTTATCGGCGTCTCGCCGAAATATGAAGACCCCTTCCCGCTCAATGACAAGTATTTCCTGTGCTCGCGCACCATCGGCAAAGGCGAGCGCATGGGAATGTACCTGATTGACGTGCACGGAAATGAAATCCTGCTGCACGCGGAAGACCATTCCGCGCCCACATGGGGCTGCTATGACCCCATGCCCATCGCGCCTTCGCCGCGCCCCCCCGTCATTCCGTTGCGCCGCGATTTTGAGAACGGCGATGGATATTTCTACGTGACCGATGTCTATCGAGGCACACACATGCAGGGCGTGCAGCGCGGCGCGGTCAAGTATCTTCGCGTTGTGGCCTCGCCGGAAAAACGCATGTGGACCCATCCCGCATGGGAAGGACAGGGACAGGCCGCGCCCGCCATGGCCTGGCACGACTTCAACAACAAAATGATTCTCGGGACCGTGCCGGTCGAGGAAGACGGTTCCGCCTATTTCGCCGCGCCTTCAGACACCTTCGTCTATTTCCAGTTGCTCGATGAGAAAGGCATGATGGTGCAGTCCATGCGCAGCGGCACGATGGTGCAGTCGGGCGAACAGCAGGGGTGCGCGGGATGCCACGAAGACCGCCGAAGCGCCCCATCCATGACGCCCGGCGGCATGCCTGCGGCGTTGCGCCGCCTCCCCAGCACCCTCGACGGCTGGTACGGCCCGCCGCGCACCTTCAGTTACCTGCGCGAAGTGCAGCCGGTCTTTGACCGGCATTGCGTCCGCTGCCACGACTACGGCGAAGAAGCGGGCGAAAAATTGAACCTGGCGGGCGATCTTGACCTGGTATTCAATACTTCCTACAACGAACTCTGGCGCAAAAAGATCATCAACGCGATTGGCGCAGGCCCGGCCCCGATTCAACAACCCTATACATGGGGTTCCCACGCAAGTAAACTGCTGGAAGTGATTGGCCAACCACACCATGATGTCGCGCTGGACCAGGAAAGTCTTGACCGGATTGTGACGTGGATTGACATCAACGCGCCGTTCTACCCGGAATATGCGTCGGCATATCCCGACAACCTGGCGGGGCGTTCGCCCTTGGATAACGCGCAAATCGCGCGACTGAACGCCTTGACGGGCGTGCCGTTTGCGGAACTCATGGCTTTCAACAGAAATCCGGGCCCGCAAATCACCTTCAATCGCCCCGAACTCAGTCCATGTCTTGCGGCGCTGCGCGCCGGGAATCCGCAGCACTACGCGGAGGCGCTGGCGATCGTCCGCGCCGGGCGCGAAATGTTGCGGCGGCGGCCCCCCTCGGGAATGGATGGTTTCGAGCCGTGCGCGGTGGACCGGCAGCGGCAGGCCAGATACCTGTCGCGCCTGGAAATCGAACGAATGAACCGCGACGCGATTCGCAGGGGTGTAAAAGTGTACGATAGTCCCTGAACCAACTGCGAAATGGAAGGGAAGGCATATGCGACGGGAATGTGCAGGAGTGAAAATTTCACGCGGCACGGCCGCAACGTTCGGTATCATTGCCCTGTGCTGCCTGGCTGCGGCGGCGCAGGGGGCGGAAGTGAGTTATCGTTCGCCGCTGGCAATGGTGGCGGACCGCGATGCGCGAACGCTGTATGTCGCGGAGTACACCGCGGACAGTATCGCCGTGGTGGACCCAGCAAAGGGCATAGTCGCGCGCCGCATCGCGCTGCCTGAAGCGCCGGGCGGACTCGCCCTGTCGCCGGATGGAAAGACACTCTACGTAACCAATGCAGCCCCGGCAGGACTCGTACGATTTATCAATACGGCCACCGGTGAGGAACAGGCCGCGGTGTCCGTGGGCCACACGCCAATGGCTGTCGCGCTGCACCCGGACGGTTCCGCGTTATACGTCGGCAACCGATTCAACAATGATATCTCGGTGGTGGATGTGGCGACCCGGCAAGAATCGGCGCGCATCCCGGCAGTGCGCGAACCCGTGGCCTTGGCCCTGACCCCCGACGGCGCGCTGCTCTTCGTCGCCAATCTCCTGCCGGACGGCCCCGCCGATGGCGCATACACCGCCGCCACGGTCTCCATCATCGCCACCGCATCCAACAGTGTGGCGGCCATGGTTCCCCTGCCGAACGGCAGCACCGGCGTGCGCGGGATATGCGTGTCGCCCGACGGCCGCTATGCCTACGCAACGCATATTCTCGCCCGTTACCAACTGCCGACCACCCAACTCGAACGCGGATGGATGAACACCAACGCCGTGAGCATCATCAACGCGGCGACGAAAACGCATGTGAACACCGTCCTGCTGGATGACGTGGATGCGGGCGCGGCCAATCCCTGGGCCGTTGCATGCACCCCGGATGGGCAGACCCTCTGCCTCACGCATGCGGGCACGCACGAGATCAGCCTCATCGATCGCGCCGCGCTGCATGAGAAACTGGACCGCGTGGCGGCGGGCGAGCGGGTCTCGGAAGTCTCCAGGAGCGCCGCCGACGTGCCCAACGACCTGAGTTTCCTCGTGGATATCCGCCGCCGCATCCGTCTCGTTGGAAACGGTCCGCGCAACCTGGTTTTAACTGCAGATGCCGCCTATGCGGGCGAGTATTTCACGGACAGCATCAGCGTGTTGGAACTCCCCGTCGGGGGCCGGCCGCAAATCCGCAGCATTGCGCTGGTTGGCGACACGCCGATGACGCAGGAACGCAACGGCGCCCGCTTCTTCAACGACGCCGCCCTGTGTTTTCAGCAATGGCAGAGTTGCGCCAGTTGTCATCCCGATGACCGTGTGGACGCTCTGAACTGGGACCTGCTGAACGATGGCATCGGCAATCCCAAGAACACCAGGAGCATGCTGCTCGCCCATGAGACGCCGCCCGCCATGAGCCTGGGCGTCCGCGACACCGCTGAAACCGCCGTGCGCGCCGGCATCCGCCACATCCAGTTCGCCGTGCGGCCCGAATCCGATGCCGAAGCCATTGACGCCTATCTCAAGAGCCTCAAGCCCGTCCCCAGCCCCTACCTTCAAAACGGGGCTCTCAGCGCGGCGGCCCAACGCGGAAAAATCATCTTCGAGCGCGCAGGCTGCGCCGAATGCCACCCGGCGCCGCTCTATACCGATTTGCAGCATTACGACATCGGCACCGGAACCGGCATGGACACAGGACAATCTTTTGATACACCCACCCTTGTCGAAGTGTGGCGCACCGCGCCCTATCTGCACGACGGTCGCGCCGCAACGATGCTGGATGTATTCAAGAAACACAACCCGAAAAATAGACATGGAAACACCTCCAACCTGACCGACGAGGAATTGGCCGATCTTGTGGAATTCGTGCTTTCGCTATGAATGGCGGGGGCCTTTCAGAAAACGCCCCGCATGGGTGCATGAAAAGGAGCATATGGCGTTCACACTTCAGCGGGGCATTGCCCCCCCAACCCTCTGGAGAACGGGGAAGAAGCGCTTTTGTGACTGGTTCTCAATCCGAGAGTCTGTTGCAAAATCTTGAGAAAAGGGGTTTAAGCAGTACGGAAAACATTGTGGCGAAGGGACGGAAGCAGTAATGAAATGCAGTAACGGCACGGCGATGCACGCATTGGAGCAGCATGTGAATCAGGAGATGCAAATCATTCCAGTGAGATGCGGCGACGTATCAGAGTATTGCATCACCGCGCGGGCGGCATTGGACGATTCTTTCAATGCCATATGTGGGCGTCTGGCGGACGCGATGCGCGACCTCGGTGCGCAACCGGTATCTATGGAGGTCTTCGGATTTCCGGGCGCGGACGCCGCCGGGCTGCCCGGCGCCTTCGGCGACATCACGTTTCCGGTGACCTGGGTGGAGGAAGGCTGCGATCAGGCAGCGCCGCTGCGCGGCATCCAGGCATGGGCGGTGGCGCACGCCCCTGTGGAACCCGTTGTCATAAATGGCTCTACCGTGGGGTGCGTATTCAGCAGCGATGGAGCGCGTTTCTGTCGTCTCGGCGGGCTTGTTCCCCCAGACATCGCGAAATCGAGAAGTGCCCAGACTCACGCCGTCTTCGAGATGATGATGCAGGCACTGGAAATTGCGGACATGAATTTTGGCCACGTCCTGCGCACGTGGTTCTACAACACCGCGATGCTTGAATGGTACGACGACTTCAACGCGGTGCGGACGACATTCTTCCGGGAGCACAACGTATTTGACGGACTGATGCCCGCAAGCACAGGCATTGGCGGACGCAATGCCATCGGGGCCGCATTGACCGCCGGACTGCTCGCGGCAAAGGCCGACACCATAGACATTGTCCCCGTCGAGGTCGGCTCTCCAATGCAATGCCCCGCCACCGACTACGGCAGTTCCTTCAGCCGCGCCGTGGAACTCCAAACCGCGCGGCATCGCCGGCTGTTCATCTCCGGCACGGCCAGCATCGCACCGAACGGCGCAAGCGTGCATATCGGCGACACGGAGGCCCAGGCCGCCCTGACCATGCAGGTGGTCCAGGCCATCCTCGAATCGCGTGACATGCACTGGCGCGACGTGACGCGTTTCATCGCCTACTTCAAAAACCCGCAAGATGCAGGCGTGTTTGAACGCATTTCCGCCGCTCAGGGCATCCCCGCCCTGCCCGTGCTCTTCGCCAACACCGACATATGCCGTCACGATCTTCTCTTCGAGGTCGAACTCGATGTCATCGCGCCGTTGGCGCAGGGCTGAGGCGTTCCTGAAACGTTGATTGCGCGAGACACTGCACCCCGCGCAAAAGAACGCAGGGCGTCTCAATGATTCCCAAAAAACCTTCTGTCCAAGTCCTTCCCGTTTCCTTAAGATCATGTCAGTGTTGTCCGAAGCAGACGATTAAGGAGATGAAAGACCATGCCCGAAGCCCTTGGAAAATCCTGTTGGATCAAGATGAGGTGGCGTGGCGGCTTATCCTATACGCAAACCTCTGCGTGGGATTCCTGAGACGTCAATGACCCGTGTACCAAGGTGTTCTGTTTTGTTTCCCCTCACCCCACCCCTCTCCCAGGGGGAGAGGGCGTTTGGCGCGCCACCTGCGGCCTGCTGTCGCTCCCTCTGCCAGCGGGAGAGGG
>CALEDJ010000034.1 GCA_937951485.1 uncultured bacterium | reverse complement strand
TCGGCCCAGGTGCCGCCCGCCTCGTTTCTGTGGGTGGCATTGACGCCGACGGCCTGTAATTGCTCCACGAGCACCTGGGCGATACGCTGCTTCTCGATATACGCCTCATGCGTGGTGATCGCCAGGCTCAACGTCCTGCCGTCCTTCTCGTAATACCCGCGCCGGTTCAGGCGATACCCCTTCGACTCGAATATCCGCCGCGACAATTCCGGGTCATACTTCATCACCGGATAGGCGTCGTAAAGCCCCTCTGTCTCCAACAGGTCAACGAGGCGGTTCAACGGCGCATAGGCGGGGAAGAAATGACGGGCGGGCAACGTGGTGCCTTCATAGGCGACAGCCACGATGACGTCGCGGTCAATGGCGTGATTGATCGCCCAGCGCATCTCCTTGTCATCCCAGGGCGGCCGCGTATGATTGAATTCGAGAGTGCGCGCGCAGGGGTCCACCCAGGCATAGGGCGGATGGTCGTACCACACAAATACATTCGGCTTGCGATAACCCAATGCCTGAAACGCGCCCAGTGAAATATCGGCGAGGCTGTCCAGTTCATCATCCGCCGCCGCCGCTGTGCGGGTCTCTTCGGGACCATACCACACCCAGATAAGTCGCTCCGGTTCTGGCAGCGGTTTCCAGCCCGTCTTTGCTCCCCACCAGTTGTCGTCCCGCACATACACGAACTCGGTTTCCGTGAACTGTTTGAGCCGGTAAGGGCCGGTGAAGATGGGCCAGCCTTTGGCCGGATCATAGTTCTTGAAAGTGAGCGGGTCTTTGTCATGCCAGATGTGCCGGGGCACGATATAGACGGAGTTGTAGATTTTTACCGACCAGTAGTCCAGTTTGAAACGGGGATTGGGCTGTTTCAGATGAAACCGCACCGTGAGGTCGTCCACCTTCTCGACCCGATCCACCCACTGATCCAATGCGGCGCTGAACATCAGCGACGGTGCGTTCGCCAGCAGCATTTCGACCGTGAACACCACGTCGTCGGCGCTGAATGGCATGCCATCGCTCCAGGCGATGCCCGGTCGCAAAGTGAGCGTCCATACATCCAAGGTCTCATTCGAGGTCATTTCCGTGGCCAGCCACGGCTCAATCTCGCCCGATTCGTAATTCAGGATAAACAGCGGCTCGATCATGGCCTGATGGTAGCCCTGATCCTGACGCGCGCCGGGCACAAAGGGATTCCAAAGGTCCGGATTCAGGACCCGGCTCTCCAAATCAATGATGACGGTGTTGCGCCGTTCCACGGAAACCGCTTTCTCCGGGGGCGAGCAAGCCGCAAGGATTACCGATGCCAATGGCGCCAAGGCCAAAACTGCCCGCAGAAAAGGCGGACAAGACGATGCGTCATGGTGCCGGGGACAATGCATGCGTGGCGTATCCTGGCGCGCCGAAGCGCAATGATTGGTTTCAATACACTGCCGGTCTGACCGCGACAGTCTAGAAGAATCCGCAAGGACAGTACAAGCCTTGTGCCTGCACCAAGTATCCTCCCGCTCTGCGAAAACAGTGATCGATCCAGTGCCGTCCAAAATATGCTAAGCGTTGAGAAGGGCTTTCGATCATGTTGGCTTTCCCCCTCACCCCACCCCTCTCCCGGAGGGAGAGGGAGCAACGGCATGCCTCAGGTTGCTCCACAAAGGCCCTCTCCCGGAGGGAGAGGGAGCAACGGCATGCCTCAGGTTGCTCCACAAAGGCCCTCTCCCGGAGGGAGAGGGAGCAACAGCCTGTCTCAGGTTTCGCCATATACACCCTCATTGGGGAAACCCCGTTGCGCGGTGGGAGCAACAGCCTGTCTCAGGTTTCGCCATATACACCCCCATTGGGGAAACCCCGTTGCGCGGTGGGAGCAACAGCCTGTCTCAGGTTTCGCCATATACACCCTCATTTGGGAAACCCCGTTGCGCGGTGGGAGCAACAGCCTGTCTCAGGTTTCGCCATATACACCCTCTCCCGCTGGGAGAGGGGTGGGGTGAGGGGGAAACAAAACAGGCCCCCCTGGTACACGGGTCAATGATGCTTCAGAAATTAGCACAGAGAAGTTTGCGTACAGGATAAGCCTGCCACATCATCTTGCTAACAGGGTTTTCCAAGAGTCTTGGGCATGGTTTTTCATCCTCTTGATAATCTGTTTTGGACAACACCGTGATTGATAATGCATTCAATCTGCCGGGTTTCCGCCCCCGTGGGAGGGCTTTACCCGCCGCGGCCGAAACTGATAGGATTACTCGCGCTGACGGGGTCTGCGCGTCGGCATTCCGACGTCCACCTTCGTGCCTGATGATCGTCAGCATCCACGTTTCGACCCACGAAAGGATTAGTTCATGAAAACCAACCGTCGCTCGTTCCTCAAGCAGTTGTCTGTCGTTTCGGTCGGACCGCTTATTCTGCCTTCCAGCATCTGGGCCTCAGAAAAGAAACCGAATGATCGTATTGTTGTGGGATTTATCGGGATGGGCAAGCAGAACAGGGGGCTTGTCAACGCATTTCTACATCATAAACGCTGTCTTGTCGTGGCCGTTTGCGAGGTGGACGCCACACGGCGTACGGATGCCAAACAGCGCGTGGACGAGTTCTACAAGGCGCGCCCGGATATCGGCGCTCCTGAATGTGAGGCCTATAACGATTTCCGGGAACTGATAGCGCGGGACGACATTGACGCGGTCTGCATTGCCACGCCGGACCACTGGCACGCCATTCAGACGATCGCCGCCCTGGAAAGCGGCAAGGATGTCTATTGCGAGAAACCCCTGACCCATAATATCCACGAGGCCATCGAGGTGATGCGCGCAGTGAATGAGAACAAGCGGGTGCTGCAAACCGGTTCCATGCAGCGATCCATGGAAGAATTCCGGGTGGCCTGCGAACTGGTGCGCAACGGCGCCATCGGTAAGGTCCATCGCGTGGAATGCAACTTCGGCCCGCCGGGTGTTCCCTGCGATTTGCCGGAGGAAGAGATGGAACCGGGTCTTGACTGGGACATGTGGCTCGGTCCCGCCCCGGTGCGGCCATATAGTTCGGTGCTCAGTCCCCGGGGTATCCATGATCACTATCCCGATTGGCGCAACTATAGAGAGTACGGCGGCGGCATGGTCACCGACTGGGGCGCCCACCACCTCGATATCGCCCAATGGGGACTGGGAATGGATGACAGCGGTCCGGACGAGGTACATCCGCCAGAAGCCCCCGATGCGCAATACGGCGCCGTTCTTCAGTACGGAGGCGACATCAAGGTTATTCATATACAAAAAGGCTTTGGCGCGCATTTCTTCGGCGACGAGGGCGAAGTCAACGTTGGCCGGGGAAGACTCGAATTCTGGCGCGACGGGAAGAAGGTGGCGGGCTTCGCCAGTCGAGAAGACGGCGGCTCTCTGGGTTCCGTCATCAGCCGCATTGAGAAGGATTTTCTCAGCGACGCGAAGATCAGGCTTTACAAAAGCAAAGATCACATCCGTGACTTCCTGGATTGTGTCGAGGCGCGGACCAGGCCGATTACGCATGAGGAAATCGGCGGTCGGAGCGCCATATGCTGCCACTTGATGAATCAGGCATACTACAATCATGCTGTCATCAAGTGGAACCCCAAAGAGATGCGTTTCGCCGACGACAGCGGCAAGCCCGAATGGCTCACGCGAGAATACCGCGCGCCCTGGAAGGTCTAAACGCACGCTGCCTGAACGAGAATTTTTTCGACGGAACCCGCAGTATCGCAGGCATTATGCCGGCAAGCGGGTATTCCTCACGGTTGTCCGCCAAATCGATCGCGCAGACGTTGATAAGCCTTTTGGCACGCCCCGAGGATATACATTTCGCATTTCCACTCGCCGACACTGCAGAACCGTTTCAGGTCTGCATCGGAAATCTTTGCGGCCAACAGGCGCTGGAGGTCTTCAAATCGGGTGACTTGACCGGGCCGAAGGCCGAGATGTTCGAGCACCGCTGCGTCCTTGCTGATTTTGTTTTTCCAGCCTGTTGAACAGCGGCCTTCCTCGTTCGACCAGTATTCGCAGTGATAACAAAAGATGTCGTATCCGAAGAGTGTTTCGATCTGCAAATCGGGCGATGGCTGTAAACGGTCCACCAAATCCGCGTAAGCCGCCCGGAAAGCCGGCATCTGAAACAGTTCCTCGAAGGCGCCTGCACACAAGTGATGATGCCCCATCAGGCCCACCCGTTGGTTCAGATTGGATGGGACGGTGTGCTCTGGCGACAGCGTTTGCCCGTTTTCCGTTTTCTGGGCATCGAATCGTTCCCGTTTGGGGGCCTGCTCAGCCCCGGGAATCGGTTCGCTCAGCGCCTGCACAAATTCCTCCATGTCGCCGAAGCGCTCGAGCCGGAAGACCTCGCCCATTCGACCTTCCCCAAGGTTGAAGGTCCGGGCCACTGCGTTGGCCTGTTCCTGCATGACCAGGGCCAGCAACGGGCGCAGGTCGCCCTCCATGGCCATGTCCAGCAGGGGCAAACGCCGGCCGAAGGTCTGCGCCTGAAGGCGCAACTGGTTGATTGTATTGCGCATCATTTCGCGGTGGGCGCACAGCGCCTCGACTTTCTTTTCGAGATATTCAGATACATCTTCGGCGTGGTTGGCCCCGGGCAGATTGCGGCCGAAATACCAGCGTTCGCATACGCTGAAGGGCGCAAGCCCCTCTTCGAAATGTTCGGGGTGATGCTTGTCGAAACACGAGACCCAAAACGCTTCTTCAACCGCCTGCGCCACGCGGATATGGTCCATGTTGCCTTCATACAGGCCGAAGGGGTCAAATGAAAACACCGCATAGGGCCTGTATTTTCGAAAGAGATACACAAATCTTTCTCGCATCGGCACCATTGGCGCGTCGGCAAGGCAATCCGTTTCGTAACCGAGTTCGATGATCTCCGCAACTCCCAGGATCTTTGCCGCTGCATGCAGTTCCTCGGTGTTTCGGAGGATCGTTTCTTCCTGGCTCAGTCCCACAGAATCCTTGCTGTCGTTCGTGACCCGCACGAGGACAATGCGCCATCCTTCCGCCGCGAATTTTGCCAGAGTCGCCCCGCAGAACGCCGCCGCATCATCGGCGTGAGGACAGATTACCATCGCCGTAGTCATGGTCTTTCTCCTTTTCTCGATTGAGGACAACATTATAACCTTCCGACGCAGACGCGATGGAAATTCCTGCGCGCCCCGGAGGGGTGCGGGGATGGGAACGATCTGATCCGTTGGCATTGGAGCGCCCAATCACAGCGATTCCGCCATTGCATGCCCAAGCACCGGCATGGCGAATAGTGAAGCGCCGGCATGTTATGATCCGACGGATTGGCTTGTAACGGCAGCCAAGCATGTCTGAAACCATTGAACTGTTGGGAGAAACGCCATGCAATACAGAGACCTGGGAAATTCCGGAATCAGCGCGTCGGTGGTGGGCTTGGGCACGTGGGTGACGGGCGGCGGCGAGATGTGGCATGGGGCGGACGATGCGGAATCGCTGCGCGCCATTGACGTTGCGCTCGACTCCGGCATCAACCTTATTGATACGGCCCCGGCATATGGATGGGGGCACAGCGAAACCATCATAGGCCGGGCCATTCGCGGCCGGCGCGATAAGGTGGTCCTCGCCACCAAGTGCGGCATGTGGTGGGAGGACAATCGCGGCTCTTTCCATTACCATCTGGACGGGAAGGATACGTTTATCAGCCTGCATCCGGATACGCTCGCCATCGAGATCGAAAACAGCCTGCGGCGCCTGGACACGGATTACATAGACCTGTACCAGACGCATTGGCCGTCAAAAGAACCTGATTTTACACCCATCGAAGACACAATGGCCTTCTTGATGAAGTTGAAGGATCAGGGCAAGATTCGCGCAATCGGCGTCTCGAATGTCAGCATCGAACAACTCGAAGAATACCGCGCCAACGGCGACATCGCCAGCGACCAGTTCCGCTACAGCATTCTGTACCGCGCACCGGAGGCCGACGTGCTCCCTTATTGCGCCCAACACGGCATCGCAACGTTGACTTATATGTCGCTCGAACAGGGGCTGCTCACCGGAAAGGTCGGGATGGATCGGGTATTCGACCCCAATGAATTCCGCAGCAACGAAGCGTGGAATCCGTGGTTCAAACTGGTGAACCGGCCGAAAGTGCTCGCCATGCTGGAAGGCTGGAAGGAGTTGACCGAAAAATACAATTGCACGTTGGCGCAACTGGTGATTGCGTGGACGGCGGCACAGGCCGGCGTCACGCATGTGCTCTGCGGCGCGCGCACGGCGGCACAGGCCGGGCAGAACGCGGCGGCGGGCGCGTTGACGCTGGAGGCGGCGGATATCGCCCGAATGCGCAACGATGCGGTCGCTCTGGGGAACCCCGAGTAGGGAGGCCACTGCATGTTCGAGCGGAAGACCTGCGCGTTCCTCCTTGGGATTGCGTTCGCACCACTTGTCATCGGAGCAGAGATTTCTCACGCTACGGATTTCGAGGCCGTCTGCCTGGCCGTGGAAGACCTCCAGCGCACATTCGGCGAGGCATACCGCATTGGTGCGGAGCATCTGACGGATCTGCAAGAAGCGCGGGAGCAGGCGGCGGCCATGCAGTCTGCGGCCCGGGCCGGCGATGCGCGGGCCGCTCGGACATTGAAACATTGGGAAGCCCTGGCGCGTACTGCACTGCTGGCGAATCCGCTGATGGATTTCGATGCCCTGATCGTCATCAAACGGTCCGAAAAACATCTTGGTTTGCCCCAGAACTGGGAGGGAAATTCCTCCCTGCCGATATCCGGTTTCGACAATGAAATGTGTCTCCTGTCGCCGCTGAATGAGGGGACATTGGCGACACTTTACCGACCAGAGAAGGACGTCTTTGTCGGCGACATTGACCTGCATTTCGACGCGGACCGGCTTCTTTTTTCCATGCCCGGAACGAACGGCCGCTGGCAGGTGCACGAAATGCTTTTGCCGGACGGAACCGTACGGGAATTGTCGCTGATTATCGAACCTGACGTGGATAACTACGAGGCCTGCTATCTGCCGGATGGGAACATCCTGTTCGCTTCGACTGCGCCCTTTGTCGGCGTGCCGTGCGTAACCGGCGCATCGCATGTATCGAATATTTATCATTACGACACGTCGAACGGACGTATCCGGCGTCTGACTTTCGAACAGGACCACAATTGGTGTCCGAGGGTGCTGAACGACGGGCGCGTGCTCTATTTGCGCTGGGAATACTCGGACATTCCGCATTTCGTGTCGCGGATTCTCTTCTCCATGAATCCCGACGGCACCAATCAGGCGGAATATTACGGCAGCAATTCCTACTGGCCCAACGCGATGTTCTACGCGCGCCCAATTCCGAACCATCCGACCATGTTCTGCGCCATCGTCGGCGGGCACCATGGTGTCCCGCGCATGGGTGAACTGGTGTTGTTCGACCCGACCAAGGGTCGCTTCGAGACGAACGGGGTGGTGCAGCGCATCCCCGGTCGGGGGCAGACGGTGGACCCGATATTGCGTGATGAATTGGTGGATGCTTCGTGGCCGAAGTTTCTGCACCCGTTTCCGCTCAGCGAGAAGTATTTTCTCGTATCGGCCAAACCCAGGCCGCAATCGCCATGGGGCGTGTACCTCGTGGATGTGTTCGACAACATGACGCTGCTGAAGGAAATCAACGGGTACGCACTGTTTGAACCCATTCCACTGCGCACCCGACCGAAACCGCCGGTGGTCCCGCCCAAAGTGGACCTGACGCGCGACGATGCGCTGATATATATGAGCGACATATATGCCGGCGACGGCCTGAAGGGCGTGCCGCGCGGCACGGTGAAACAATTGCGTCTGTTCACTTACCACTTTGCATATCACGGCGTCGGCGGACAGGTGTACCGCGTGGGATTGGACGGACCGTGGGACATCAAGCGCGTCATCGGAACGGTTCCGGTCGAACCGGACGGGTCCGCGTTGTTTCGCGTGCCGGCGAATACGCCCATTTCCGTACAGCCGCTGGACGAGCAAGGCCAGGCGCTGCAACTGATGCGCAGTTGGATGACGGCCATGCCCGGCGAGCGGTTGTCATGCGTGGGTTGCCACGAAAAGCAGAGCATGTCGCCGCCGGGAAGACCGGCGATGGCCGCCGGCCGCGCGCCGTCTGAGATAACGCCGTGGCATGGACCCGAACGCGGATTCTCCTTCCGCCGCGAGGTGCAGCCGGTCCTCGACCATTATTGCGTGGACTGCCACGACGGTGCGGATGCGGCGATCCCCGACTTTCGCGACCTGCCCGACGTGCATCCCGTCGCCAATGATCCGGCATACACCAGCGGTTCGCACTTCCCGCCGTCCTACCTCGCCTTGCGCCGCTATGTACGCGGGCCGACCATTGAAAGCGACATGCACCTGCTCACCCCGCTGGATTTTCACGCAAGCACGACGGAACTGGTGCAGCGCCTGCGCGACGGCCACCACGGGGTCTTGCTTGACGCCGAATCATGGGACCGGATTATCACTTGGATAGACCTCCATACCCCCGCGCACGGCACCTGGCATGAAATTGTCGGGATGGAGAAGGTCGCGCATCAGCGGGACCGCCGCCTTGAGATGGCGCGGCGCTACGCGCCGAATACGGCCGACCAGGACCCGGAAGTCATTTTTGATCTGACACCGTTGCAGGATATTCCCCCGGTGCAAAAAGAGGCCAAAATTGAGAAGCCGAAAGAAAACGTCATTCCCCCCGAACCGAAGCAACGACGCCCTGCCGGTGCCAGACGCACGGTGGACCTCGGCGGGGGAGTCACGCTGGAACTGGCCCGGATTCCCGCCGGCGTGTTTGACATGGGGGCGGACGACGGCGAACCCAACGAGAGGCCGGTGACGCGGGTTGCGATTGACCGCCCGTTCTGGATGGGCGTTACGGAAGTGACCAACGATCAATACGCGCGTTTTGACCCCGTGCACGACAGCCGTCTCGAAGGCGGCGATTTCCTGCAGTTCAGCGTCGAGGAGCGCGGATATCCGCTCAACGAACCCGCGCAGCCCGTGGTGCGGGTGTCATGGTATGACGCCATGGCCTTCTGCGCGTGGCTGAGCGCGCAGACCGGCGAGGCGTTTACCCTGCCCGATGAAGCCCACTGGGAATATGCATGCCGCGCCGATTCGACCACGCCGATGGAATACGGATGTATCACCGATGACTTTGCCGCCCGCGCCAATCTGGCCGATTACTCCCTGGCCCATATAGACACTTTTGAACCCTGGAAACTACCGTCCGGCGCGATACCGCCCTGGCGTCCTGCAATCACCGCCGTGAATGACGGACACCGCGTCAGCGCGCCCGTCGGCAGTTACGCCCCAAACCACTGGGGCTTATTCGACATGCACGGCAACGCCGCCGAGTGGACCCGCAGCGTATACCGCGCCTATCCCTGGCGCGACGACGACGGGCGCAATGATCCCGCGCTGAAAGAGGACAGGGTGGTTCGGGGCGGCTCGTGGTATGACCGGCCTGCGCGCGCCCGCAGCGCCTTCCGCTTGCGCTATGCACCCTGGCAACGGGTGTACAGTGTTGGCTTCCGGGTCATGTGCGCCGCAGACGATGACAACGCGGCGGAATAATCCGGGATACATCGCCGGTGATGTCATTCGTCTGTGCGCATGGATCAAAACAACAGCCAATGAGCGGTGCTTCATGCCTCCGATCAGTTCAATATAGAAATCCGGCACTCAAGTCAGAATTCCGCCAACAGACGCATCGCCAGATTACTCAAGACAGGCGTTTGCTTTTGCACGATGCCCCCTGCAACCTCGTCTTCCACACGGTCGTATCCATGCACCCGGATATTTCGGAAGTTGATTATGTCACGGCTCTCCGGAATGCGATTCAGCAATTCAGAGGTGAATCTCCCCAAACGCTTAAGGGTTTCCCCCACAGTGATAAATCGGCGCTCAACTGCTGAACGACACTTCGCGTCCGCGACATCATCCGGAAAATCCTTTTCGGCGGCGAACTATACAATCAATTCGCAGGACTCATGAATGCCATACAGCGGCGCTTTTTCCTCAAGCCGCATAGACAGGCGTCCTGGAAGACTTGATGTGCTCAATAACAGAAGGGTTTCGTAACCGTTCACGGGGTTGCCCCCCAAAAAACATGGGGGTTTTCGCAATTGCAGCGGGAGAACGGCGCGAAAATGCGGCAAAATGCGACGACTTGTGATCCGAAAAGTGCGGTTTTCCAACTGTTTTCGCATTCTGGACCCCGTGAACGGTTACAGGGTTTCGGACCGCCTCGATTTCTACGAGGTCAATGCTGCAACCAAAGAGTTCCTGAAGTTGTGCCAACACCCCGAGGTATCGTTCGGCATCTTCTTCCGGCGTGCACGCTTGGAAACGCACAAGTAAATCCAAATCGCTGTGGCCCGGCGCGAAATCCTCCCCCGGCCCCGAACCAAATAATTCCAGTTGCGTCACCCGATAACGTTCGCATAAAGCCAGCACCGCGGCTTCTTTGTTCTGAGGTGCTTTCTTCATCAGACACCCCCCATTACAAACGCCAATATTCATTGGATCATATGGCCAGGGGAAAACGCTTTTCGCATCGTGGGGCATGTACGCCGTGATTTTCTGCGGCCTGCTGTCATTTCGCCGAAGCGGGGCGGTCTGGCCGGTAGGTGTAGTCGGGCCACAGGGGGCAGTTCAGGTCAATCCACGTTTTCACCGCACGCATCTCATGCTCAGTGAGCGCAACGTCTTTGTGATTCGGGTCGCCAAGGATTTTCCATAGGCGGCTCTGGAGCGTCCCGAAGGAGAGGGGTTCGGCCTTGAAGTGGCGCATGCCGTAGGTGAAATCGAAGTAGTGGACCCAGCCGCCGGTAATCAGCGAACGATAGGACGCGGGGATGCGCTCCCTGTCAAGAATCCCCCGCAGGTCAGGCCGTGCACCCTTGGGGCTGCCGTCATGGCAATTGACGCAACGGCGATCCAGGACGGGCTGAACCACTGCTTCGTAGGCGAATGGGACGGCGCCCCAGGGCGGCGGTTCGAGGCGATCGGGTGGTCGTCGCATGGCCAGCGGCGGCCCGGCATCGGGCGGTGCGGTCTTGCGGTGCTCGTGGCATCCGATGCAACTGCGGCGTTCGCCGGGCTGTAAGTGAACCACGCTTCGCATCCGCTGAATCTCATTGAATTCGGCGTCGAGCGCCTGGAAGTAAAGTTGTTTTCCCGCGGGCGCGAGGAAACTCGCCGAACCGTCTTCCGCCACGGGCGCGATGCCGTGGGACATCTTCGCAACGTAACTCGGCCAGCCTGCCGCCTCGGTCACGCGATAAAGCCCATCGGATATTTCCGTTACGAGATCGCTCCATTTGTAATGGGTCGCCAGGAGCATCTGCGGTGCGTTGTCGGTGCGGGTGAGATAACTCTGGGGAGGGCCCGTCACGAGGTGAATGGGCGACGCATAGAAATCCTGAAACGGCGGGTGATCATTGCGATACTCCCCGCAGGCGAGTTTCTCCAGATTGGAAGGGACTTCCTCGACAACGCGCAGGTATTTGACCCGTCCGCGAGCGACGTCCGGTCCCAGACCGACGTAGACATCCTGCACGGTGAAATGGCCCAGTCCCTCTTCCGCGAGCGCCGGGTCCAATGTGCTCGCCAGCACAGGCGGGCGCGGCCGCGCGCGCAGCGGCGTTGGACGTTTGCTGCTGATTTCCGGGTCAACATAGAGCAATTCGCGGTTGCCGTAGCGGTCTATGACGTAGATGCCCCAATTGTGGTGGTTGTCGGGATTATGGCTGACCAGGAAATGGTCGCGCGAAACGGGGTGGGGATCGCGGAATGTGTCAAAGTGCGACCGGCTCATCTGGTAGTGCGGGCGCGTATCCGGTGTGATGCTGGTGATCGCGTTGGTATCAAACGGTCCCTTGCTCCGATCAATCAGCGCGATCGGCCCTTGGTGGTCTCCGTGCGACATCAGTGTGCAGACAATCTCGTTCGTGCCCGGCACCTCGTGCGCCTGGCTGTAGCAATTCGGCGTGTTGTTGCCGAAGACCAATTCGGGGTGCGTGCCGTCGGGATGGATGGCCCAGAGCGTGTGGCCGAAGTCCGCCCCCTTATCCTGATACTCCGACCGCGTCCAGAGGATGCGTCCGTCACTCATCACCGACGGCTTCCACTCGCTGAGGTTGGCGTAGGAGAGCCGCTGCATGCGCGATCCGTCGCGTTCCATCCGGTAAAGCACATAGGCCTGCGGCCGCCAGCAGAGGAATCGAATGGCACAGCGCGTGGTATGAAAGGCCAGGCCGCCGTCGGGCAACACGACGGCGTCGAAGTCGTGAAAGGGGCCGTCGGTGATCCGCTTGCATTCGCCGGTGTCGAGCGACAAGGCGTGAAGATGCCAGTAGGAATCCCATCCCGCGACCAGCGGAATCTCCGGACGATAGGCGAAATAAACGGTCCGCGCTTCGTAATCAATCACGGGGTCGCGCACGATGCCCGCGCTGCCATCGAAAATCTCTTCAATTTCGGCCTGTTCAGGAAGCAGGCGTCCCTGCGCGTCACGGGGGATGTGGAGCACATAGAGTCCGCCGCCCGGATCGAGATAGCCGTCCAGATGCTCGCTGTAATTGTGCGATTCAAGGAAGGGGTGCCGCTTGGAGAACAGAACCCGTTCCAGCGGGGTCAGTGCGGGATCACGGAAGAAGAGTCGCCGCTTCGCCCATCGGGCTGCGAGATAAAGGGCATCATCGGCGTTTTTGTCGGCGGCTGTGGCGGCCTGCTGCCGAAATCGCGCCAACTCTTGTCTTTCCCCGCTGACGTCCAGACCTTGCCGGCCAAGCCGGTCTATCATCTCCTCAAACAGCGTGAAGACCCTGTCCAGCGGCGACAGACGCGCGATACGTCCCCAATATGGCGGGCCGCCCGGATATGCGGGACGCTCCGTGACCAGCGGCGAGAGGTGATCATCCGTGGGAATTTGCCGCCACGTCTCACGTTCGCGCAGGAAGGCATACTGTACAACACCCTGCCAGTTCTGTTCAGTCAACCGGGCAATCGGCAGGTAAGGAATCAGGTCATACTGGCTCAGTGGATTGCGCCGCTTGGGTCGCAACGTATCTATCGTCCGCTCCACAGTGGCCGCCGATATCCAGTCGTTCCCGTCCAGAGACAACAACACCTCGACATTGGTCGGGATGCGGTCGCGGAATTCGCCTTTGCGATCGCGTGAAATGATTACCCTGTCCACAGTGGCCGCCATGGGCAATTCTATCTGCGCCCAAGCCTTGCCCGATGTCGCCGCAATCCAACTGTGGTTGTTGCCGTACAAGCCGTCGTTGAGGTGCGGCACTGCGTGGATCGGATACCCGGCGATTACCGAAGAGGCGTTCGCGGTCGCGCCGCGCAGGGCGAGGGCGAGATTCTCCGCGCCATCCGGGTTGTACACTTCCAGTTCATCCAGACATGGCTCGGTGTTGCCGCTGGTCTGATGGATCATCAGGCGGACATAGCGCGCCTGCTGCGCAGGAAATCTGATGACACAAACCCGTTGCGCTGTCTCAGTATGGGGCATGCGCGCCAGTTTTTCAGAAAACTCCTGGGCGACGGGAAGCCGCAACGCCTGCTTCGCTTCCGCAGCGGCGTTGTTCTGTCCCGGCTCCGCCATTGAACCGCAACTGAGCGCGATTATCAGGCACGATAAACCGAACAATCCGTCAACTCCTGTGAAGATGTGCGTTACTGTACAGGAAATCCACCGCAATTATGAATTCGCCCGGGACGATTCCTTGGCGCCCTGGTGCAGCGCTTCTACAAAAGCCTTCATCCATGCGGAGCATTCACGCTTGAACCGGCAGCAGAAAAGATTGCCGGAAATTACCAGTGGCTGGTCGAGGTATTTGGCGCCCACGACCTCGACGTCAAACCTGCACCGGGGAATGGTGGTCACCTCGCGGCCGCGAATAATATCCGCTGCCGCCAATATCTCCACACCGTGGCAAATTGAAGCCACTGGCTTCTGCATCTCGAAAAAGCGCTTCACTATCCGAATGAGATCAGGGTCGTATCGCAGGAATTCCGGCGCGCGTCCGCCCGGCAGGACAAGCCCGATATATTCATCGGGGTTGACGTCACGAAAGGCGATATCCGAATGGAAGGTGTAGCCGGGCATTTCGACTGTGATGTCCCAGTCCGGGGCATGTTCATGCTGAACCAGGTGGTATCTTCGTTTCTCCGGCGCGGCAACGACCACTTGGAAGTCTTCTCCAAGACGATAGTAGGGGACCATCGTGTCAATCACCTCCGCACCATCGCCGATTACCAGCAGCACTTTTTCCATTCGGACATCTCCGTTTTATGACAGGTACGCCTTGAATATGGCCGCGTTGTCAAGGTTGCCGGCGCCGGCATCCACCAGTTCGCGGAGCAGCCGCGCATGCACCTCCGACACAGGGACGCGCGCGCCCAGCGATTGCGCCAATTCAAGAATCAGTTCAACATCTTTGAAATGTTGCGACAGCCGCGCCACCGGCGGCTCGTAAGCGCCGGCGATCATTTTCGGGCCTTTGGTGTCCATGCACGCGGAATAGGTTTCTCCGGACTTGAGCACGTCGAGGACGGTGTTCAGGTCAAAGTCCGCCTTGGCGGCCAGCCCGAATGCCTCGGCCAGCACAAGCCGGTTAAGGCCAAACACCATGTTGACGATAAGTTTCATGCGGTTGCCCGCGCCCGGCGCGCCGAAGAAATACTGGCGCTTTGTAAAAAGATTCAGCAGTTCGCGATAAGCGGCGTTTTCCTCCCGATCACCGACCAGGGCCAGGGCTTCTCCTCGGGCGATTACCTCGCTGGAACCGGACAAACATACGTCCACCAGCCGCACCCCCTGCGCGGCAAGCCGCACACTGTCGGCGACAATGTCTTCGGGGCGCGCCGTGGATACATCCAACAGCACCGCCCCCTGAGACAGTGTTTCCGCCAATCGCGTTTCGCCCCACAGCAACGCGCGCCGATCATTTGAGTCCATCATGCAAAGAAACAGGATTCCCGCCGAGGCGGCGACCAAGGCGGCATCCGGCTGCACGCGCACGCCGACAGTCGCCGCGTTGTCACGCGCCGATGCGGCGATATCGTAGCCAAGGATTACGTGTCCCGCTGCGAGCAATCTGCGGGCGATCGCATTGCCTACCAATCCAAGTCCAATGATGCCAATGTTCATAAACTTGTGCTCCAGTAACATTTTAGCCGACTGGCGAAATCTTTGGAATCAACAACACGCACAGTTTTCTTTTCGTCATCGCGGGCGGCGCGGCGCACAGCGCCGCTGAGCGAAGCACTGGAGGCGCACTGTGTATCCAGATTGCCGCGCTACGCTTCGTTACGCCCGCAATGAGGAAGTTGTGTTCTGTGATCGCTTCAGTTGGCTGAAACGTCATGTGCTTCATTGTTTCGGATTCGGGTCAATGAGCAAGTTGATGTAGCGATCATACAGCGCCCCGTAGTCGGGATGTTGTTCCCCCTCTTCCGCAAACACGCACACCCCAAAACCCAACGAAAACACGTTACCCAACGGCAATGGCGTGGAATCGGGCAGTACTGTTCTGTCACGCGGCGCAGTCATGGATTTTTTGCCAAAAGGGTTGGCGACCATAAGCCCGTAATCGCGATTGTGAAACCAGGATCGGCGGAAGTTACCGGGGTTGGCGGCCAGTAGTATGCCGATGCGACGCCCATCCATCACTCCGGAATACGCGCACCAATCCGCCTGTTTTCCCCACGTACCCGGTTCATTTTGGCCGCCAAGATCGTTGATGATGGTGCCGTTGCCGTGTTTCACGGTCAGCGGCGTGGCCATGCGCACCCCGAAGCCCATTTCCTCCTGGTCGCCAAAGGCCACCTCCGACGCCACGGCCTGCAACTGCGATTCGGCAATGATCCACCGCGCTGTTGGCGTGATGAGCACCATGTATCGGCACGTTTCTGTGCATATAATTCGTGGCGGGGACTCCGGCGTTTCATAGACGTTCTTTACAGTGAAGGTCCCGACATCACCGGATTGCGGCGAATCTTCAAAGTGCACATGGCGCACGCGCGCTTTGTTGCGCCAGAAATCCGCGCCGCCCAAGTCTCCAAAAGCCAGCCATAAGCCAGGATGAAATGTCGCATGATCATCGTTTTTGGCATCTTCAATCGGGTGCGGTGGATGATTGCGAGTAACCTGGATGCCGCCCGGCGCAGCCACCCGGCAAAAATACGGTCTTGGAATTTCCGGGTCGGCATAGACATACGTAGCGAAATGTTCGCCACCCGCCAGAATTTCCACGCGGCCCCCGCCTACATTGAAATCCACCGTGAATTGCGGTTCGGGAACAGCAGCATACAGGCCTTGGGACGTTAGCGCAATGATCAAGATTAATGACATTCTGCAATCCTTCGTAACATGCTTGGCAGCGAAGCGTAGCGTAGCGCGGCAATCCGGCTATGCCGTGCGCCTCAGATTGCTATGCTCGTCGGCGCTGTGCGCCGCTTCGCACGCAATGACGGCTCCCATCGTTAAGCGCTTGTTTCAGAGTGCTACCGTATTGCCAGTCCTTCCACACGTCTGTTGGACAGGAAAAGTCGCCTTGCATCAGAGTACAGCCGGGAGTTCATATCCTTTCCGATAGGTTCGGGAATACAACGCTGTCGCCTCTTTATCGCCGAGGCATTGCCCCGTTTCAGGATCAATGGTCAGTGTGCGGCCCACCCGTGTTGCGATATTGCCGAGGTGGCACAGGATTGTTGACACGGTCCCCTCGTCTATCGGGGCATACAGGTCTGAGGGCGCGCCGGACTTCACGCAATCGAGAAAATTCCGCACGTGATCTCCTATGTCCGCATACGGTCCAAAGTGTTTCTCTTCGCCACCGATGAACTTGGCAACGCAGCCGTTCCGGCCAAATTCCAAGACGCCTTTGTCTCCATAGAAGATCACGCCGTTGTCAAGGCCTTCAAGGGGGTAGTCTGTCCACAGCCGCATCTCGTACATGAGGTGACAATCGTCGTATTCATAGAGCACGGTTTGCGTGTCCGGCGTTTCGTGGTCGTCATCGTAATACAACTGGCCGCCCAGCGCGACGACCGATTTGGGCAGGCCCACGCCCAGCCCCCAGCGCGCCTGATCGATCTGGTGGATGCCGTCATTGCCGATGTCGCCGCAACCGTAGTCCCAGAACCAGTGCCAGTTATAGTGCCAGCGGTTCCGGGTGAAGGGATGCTCCGGGGCGGGACCCAGCCACAGGTCATAATTGACACCTTCCGGCGGTTCGCTTACCGGCGCGCGCCCGATCGGTTTCCTGTGCTGATGATTGATGGCCTTCGCCATGCGTACTTTTCCCAGACCGCCTTCGCGTAAAAAGATCACCGCCGCCTGGAGCGCCGCGCCGCTGCGACCCTGCGTGCCGTGCTGTATGCATTTGCCGGAGGCCGCCGATGCCTTTGCAAGAAGCATCGCCTCATGAATGTTGTGCGCGCACGGCTTTTCCACATACACATGCTTTCCGGCTTGAAGGGCCGCCAGAGCGATGGGCGCATGCCAGTGATCAGGCGTTGCGATGCTGACACAGTCAACATCCGGGTCGTCGAGAATGCGGCGGTAGTCCTCGTGCACCGCGACCCGGCTCCTTCTTTCCAGGCGCTGTGCAATGCTGTTTCTGCGTTCCGGGTCCACATCGCACAACGCAACGACCTGGCAATCCTCAAAGCCGGAGAACACTTGGGCGTGGCGTTTTCCTTGACCACCCGTTCCGATGACCGCGTGGCGCACGCGCTCGCTGGGCGGCGCAGCCGCCCATCCCTTTGCGCCGGCCAGCCCCGCAATCAGTCCCATGCCTGAAACACCCAGGAAATCACGACGGCTTGTGCTGAACATAACCCCGTCTCCCTTTTTCTATCCACTGCGCCATGCTGCACAAGATGGACAACCCCGGTCAATCTGGGCGGCACATATTATTCCTGTTCTTTTGTGGGAAAAGCCCGACTGAGACCATACCCAAGTGCAAAGACCAGAACATTGCTGAAACCGATCAGCCACCATGTATGCCATTTGTATACGAGAAAATTCAGAGGAGGTGGCGGCGTGACCCATGCGTACGCCGTGGCATAGCACCACAGGGTCAGCACGAAGCCGACGATCAGCGCCGGATAGAGTCCCCGTTTATTGGCTTTTGGGCAGAAGATTCCCAGGAAGAAGGCGGCAAGGATGCCGCCGCCCAGGATGGCGCCGATCCCCGCCCATGCGTTGAGCACCAGCAGCATGATGCCCCCGGAATGGCGGCTGAGCAACAGCGCCAGTGCTATTGCACATGCGCCGGTGACCAGCACGATGGACTTCGACATAAGCAGTCTTCGGCGGTTGTCAAGGTTGCCGGCGAGTCGCTCGTAGAAATCCGTGGTCAGGCACGCGCTGAAACTGTTGAACTCGGAGGAAAGGGTGGACATGCTTGCCGCGAGCAGGCCGACGAGAATCAGGCCGGTGAATCCGCCGGGAATTTCGTGTCCAATAAACCAGGGGAAAACTTGATCCGCTTTTTGCACGCTTGCGCCCAGCCGGGACGGATTCAACTTATAGAAACCGTAAAGCAGCGTGCCGATGAGGGAAAAGGTAATCCAGGCGATCATGCAGGCCACGATGCTGACAAAGGCGCTTTTGCGCGCTTCGCGCAGGGACGGCGCGGTCAGATAGCGCTGCACCATGGTCTGGTCCGTGACATAACGCAGCAGGAAATGAAATATGCCCATCCAGATGATGACATAGACCGTTTTCTGCCGCATGTCAAACTCCGGGTTGATCAACTTGAACTTGTCATCCTCAATGGCGGTCCGGAGAATCGCCGCCGCGCCATCGTTACTCGCGAAAAACAGGACGAACACGATCACAAAGAAACTCGCCGCGAGCATCAACAGGCCCTGGACCACGTCGGTCCAGATGACCCCTTCAATCCCGCCGAAAAAGGTGTAGGTGATCGTAAGAACGCCCAGGCAGATAATCACCGTGTCCTGATTCCAGCCCGTGATGGTGTAAATGGCCAGGGACATGGCCGTCAGAACCACGCCCATTTTGAAAAAATGCTCGGCGAGAAAGGCAAGCGTCCCATAGACCCGCGCGCCATATCCAAAACGCTGTTCAAGATACTCATACACGCTGACCTTGATGTGTTTGCGGAGCACGGGAATGATCAACACCGCCACAAAAAGCACTACGAGGGGTGTAATGAACTGCTGCATAAGCACTTCCCAGTTCCGCTCGTAGGTCTGGCCGGGAAAACCGATGAACAGGAAACTGGAGAGCAGCGTGGCAAACAGGGACAAACCCGCCGCCCACCCCGGAATGCGCCCGCTGGCCGTAAAATAGTGATCACTTGTCTTCTGACGCCTGGAGAAGTACAGGCCCAGCATCGTGATGGCCACAGCATACCCGATGAGGACAGACCAGTCCGGGATGGTCAGTACATTGCCGTGTTCGCTGCCGGTCATTCTTCCTCCATTTCCAGATTATGATGACACATCCCCCAGTCGCAAAACGGCGCCATGGCCACGAGCGACTATCGGACAATCTTCTCCCCTGCGGCGGCAAGCGCTTCCCGCATGGCGGCCACCGTATTGGGCGACAACGGCCGCAACGGCGGGCGCACCACGGGCGAACGCAATTTCCCCGTCAGCCAGGCGGCCATTTTCATGCGCTGATGCGCTTCGGCGGAAGGCTCGCCAAACTGGTAGATCGCCCGGGCAAGCGCGTCCACCTTGTCGCGAATGGCGCGTGCCCCGGCAAGGTCGCCGCCCAGCGCCTTGTCCACCAAGTCGCAAATCAAGCGGGGCGCGTACCCGGCGAATCCCACCAGCGCGCCGTCCGCGCCTTCCAGCAGGCTGGCCAGCAGGAATTCATCGTGGCACGTAATGACGGACACGCGGGGCGCAGCCTCTTTCAGCCTTACATAATCATAATGGGCGCGGGCCATGTCGCGTGTGCCCATTTTAATGCCGGCCACCTGGGGGATTTTGACGATCTCCAGCATTTCGGCCAGCGAGTAGCCCGCTTTGGTCCAGGCCGGGTACTGGTGGACGATGATGCTGATCCCCGCGGCGGCTACATCCTCGATGAAACCGATGGCGGTCTGGGAACTGCGCCCGAAACGAAGCCAATGATGCGGCGGCATCAGCAGGATGGCGTTCGCGCCGGACACTTTCGCCGCGAGGGCCTGGTCAATGGCGTCATGGCTGCCCTCCGCGCACACGCCGGAGACGACTTTTTTCCCCGCCGGAACACTGGCAACGGCAACCTCGACGACCCGCGCGCGTTCAGGGTTGCGCAGCGATGTGATCTCCCCCGTATGCCCGTTGACGACAATCCCCCTTACGCCGTCGTGCTGCGCCACCCAGGCAAGATACTGCGCCAGGTCGTCCTCATCAATGCCATAATCTTCCCTGAACGGGCACAGCGTCGCCGCAAAAACGCCGGACCATGCGCCACATGCGGATTGATCCATATTGAAATTCCCTTTCTTTGACACCAACGCTACAATGGCATTTTTCGAAATGAAAAACAAAATGCCCACTTGCCGAGTCCAGAGAATATTTCACAAAACCATGCGAGCAAATGCGTATGACGGGGATGGGCAGTGCGACATGACGTGACCACACGAGCGCTGCTGAATGCAATGCATTGCCGCGTGCATTCATGCAGTGCCGGCGCATTTTGTGCGGGATGGTGACGAAACCCATGGTGGAGTTCCGGGGACAACATACTCAATTATATCACGAAAATTGCGCCCGCTTTTTACAAGGCATTGAGAAAGAAAATTGAGTATACTTTCCCCGGAACTCCAGAAGAGTTGCTCCTTATGAAACAACGTATCTTCCGAGATCGCCTGGTCATCACGGCGGTGATCGCTTATCTGTTCTCCTGGGTGGCCATGAATGTGTTCATCGTCGGCGGACTGGATCGGGAAAACCTCTCGATCGAAGGTCCCGGCGGGAAACCGTGCCTGGGTACGCTCTGGATGCCGAACAACCCCAAGGCCGTCATTATAGTGGGGCACGGTGTGACGGTGAACCGGGGAGGCATGGCGACGATCGCGAACGCATTCGCGCGGAACGGGTATGCGGCGGTGGCCATGGATTTCTGGGGGCATGGCGGATCGCGTGAGCGATTTGACTGGACCGCCAACGCGGGGCAGGTGAACGCATGGTGCGATTGGGCCGGAGAACGGTATCCCGGATTGCCGCTGGCCTACCTGGGCCATTCAATGGGAGGCGCTGCCGGCGATGCCGCCTTTCGCGATGCTCCAAAAGTCGCCGCATTTGTTTCGATGGGCATGTTGCCGAGGCGTATTCCCGAGTGCCGGACGCTGATCGCCATGGGCCGCTTCGAAGAGTTGTTCACAGTAGATCAGGCTCGGCGCGCCGCTCAAGACCAGGCGGACATCCTGGTCAGCCCATTCAGCGACCATACGCTTGAGGCGGCGGACCCCGTGCTGATTCAGGGGATTATCACCTGGGTCAACAGTGCGCTGGGGATTGAGCGGGAAGGCGTGTTTCCGTGGGGACGCTGGATGCTCACGCTTCTGGCCGCGATTATCGGGGGCGTTGCGGCGCTCCTGATCGCGGAACAGGCCGCAGCGACGCTGCGCCGATTTGCCAAACCCTGCGACCCCATGCCTGCCAAACCGCCGGGGCGCTTCAATCTGTTCCGCATTGCCGCCTGGGTGATCGGGTGCAAAGGCGAGAGCGCTCCGCCGCGATCCGGCAACCTGCTTTTTGCCCTTTTTCGGGGTGTTGTATTCAGCCTGGTTTTCGTCATGCTCCTGTCCTGGATATTGACGACGAACGTGTACACCTGCAGCCTGAATCATCCGGAACGATGCATCACCTGGCTGGTTCTTGGTTTTATCATGGTATGTCTGTTCTTTTTGACGTCGCGTGCATTGGAACGCATCCCATTGCAGAGCGTCTGTCAGCGGTTTGCGGTCGGTGCGCTGACCCGTGCGACGCCGCTGCTGCTTGCCTGCCTGGCGCTTATGCTCATGGGACCCGGCATCGCCTTCGCCGGGATGATGTTGGGCATAGTGGCCCTGGTATTTGTTCTAATTTCAGCGGTTTATGCCCTGGCCGTCCGGGGCGCAGGAGATTATCGTTCCGGCGCCGTGGCGTGCGGTATTATTCTCGCCTGGATAACGGCATTCTGGTTTCCGCTGATCTGGGGGTAAATATCCTGAAATGCGACGCGAAGGCCGATGGTTGTTGATTGGGTCGCCACATTTTTCGCCGTTCTTAATAGCGGCCTTGCGTATCGGCGCTGTTCAAGTAAACCCTGGTTGCATTGCTGCAATCTAGCATCAGGGGGATTCCCCCATGCGTTCGCAAGCGACCGGTCAATGCGGCGAAGGAATCCGGGCCGTTTTCAAACAGGCTTCAAAACGCGCCGCCATATCGGGATGTTGCACCACCAGGTTGCTTTTCTCACCGATGTCTTCGGCAAGGTCGTACAACTCCAATTCAGGACGTTTGATGACACCTATGCCGCGGCCGGCGCGATCATCAGTCCCGACGGGTTTCACGGAAGCGGTGAGCAACAGTGCGGGGGCGGCTGCGCCTGGATGATGTTGATAATTCTCATTTGGAAGGATATCGCCTCGCGCCCGGAGATCGGCATCAGACGGGTGTTTTGAGAACATTGGATTCTGAAGACACAATGGGCAGCACGCGAACCTGATGCCCCCAGTTGCGCCAGCCGATCTTGACGGCGTGTTCCGGCCCCCAATCAGTCCACGCGACGTTTTCGCTGTTCTCCGGGTCGAATCCGGGATGACTGTGCTCCTGTTCGGGAAATGTCCCGGGATTGAAATAATGATTCGGCATGAACTTGACAATAAGCGCGATGTTGACGCGCACCGTTGTTGGAGCGAAGCCTGTGAACAAGTCACAACACGATAATTCACCGTGTCTGTTATTCGTACACACCTTGAATAAATCTTGCGTTTATGGCAGCGTCTTATATCGCAACACCGGAAATGTAATCATTTCCGAGCACGCGTCAGATTCGCATACAGGAGGTTCCATGCCATGAACACACGAAAAAAGTCGCTTGGTCTATCCCATGCTGTGCTGATGGTCGGCATGGGACTTTTGACGGTTCATATCTTGCTGTACGCTTTTGTTGCCGGGGCGATGCAAGCCGATGTGCCCGCGGCCCGTACGGCTGCGGGCCATCCATCGGAGGGACCGCTCGATGTCTTCCTGGGCGAACCCTTCTTCGACAGACAAATCATATTTGAAGGGGGCGAGGGGGTCCGTGAGCCTTATCTTGCGATTGCGGCGGATGGAACGCTGCTGGCACTCCGGAACATAGCGCGTCATTTAAGACGAAGCGAGGATGGCGGAGAAACTTGGAGTGACATTATCGAAGTCCCCTTCGGTTATCTGGACACAAACATGATTGTTGATGAAAACACGGGTGACATTCTGACGGTGCGGTTGTGGGAGGCCCGGGACCGGTTGTGGCGCAGCCAGGACCACGGCAAGACCTGGCAGGAAGAAGGCATCGTGCTGAAACCCAACGAGGTGATGAAATGGCTGGAACAGACAGGGCTGAAAACCCGGGGGACCGACGAGGGCAGCGACACGGACAGCGGCAAGTATTTCATGCACGCCAATGCAAGTGAAAGCGGCGTCACCCTCAGACATGGGAGACACCGGGGAAGGTTGTTGGCGGCGGCGACGTTCCGCCCGCACGCCAAGGCGCATCCTTCGGACAGGGACCCCGTGGACGCGATTTACAATTGCGCAATATACAGCGATGACGGCGGGGCAACGTGGCAAGTGAGCGGTTTTTTCCCGGAAGGATATACGGAAGAGGGGGCGTTGGCCGAACTGAGCGACGGCCGGATTTACTATAACTCGCGCAGTTGTAAAGGCTTCTATGACAAAGCCCGCGCCCGGGAACTCGAGCGCGACGAGCGATTGCGTCGCACGGCCTGGAGTCACGATGGCGGCCAGACTTGGGAGGGTCTGGAAGTCAACCCGGTACTGCCCGACGGCGGGGGATTTGACCGGGGCTATGGCATGAAGGCGGGCCTGACACGCCTGCCCGTGCAAGGCCGGGACATCCTGATTTACAGCAATTCGGACACGGCGGGCGGCGCGCGGGAGAAGATGACGGTTTGGGTCAGTTTCGACGGCGCGAAGACCTGGCCGGTGAAACGGCTGGTTTATGCCGGACCGAGCGCCTACTCGTCCATGGTCGCTGGCCGGCCCGGCACGCCCGCCGAGGGCCGGATTTTTCTCCTCTTTGAAGGGGTCGAATCAAACGCCTATGGCGGCATGCAGTTCGCCCGTTTCAACCTTTCCTGGATACTCGATGGCGAGCGGACCGGTGACGGCGATATTCCGGATTGGCTGACTCAATAGTCACTCTGGCGGCTGAAGCGTCTGCCCCTGCGGTTCGCGCTTTGCGCCGGTGCGCGATGCAATTTGATGCGCACCGGGGAGACGGCGTTGCTCTTTGACTCGATCAGACTGCTTCAAGCGTTGACGGAGGTTTGGATGCAATATTATACGTGACACTGACAACGCCGGGAATTTCTTCGGTGAGTTTCCCGGCAAGTTCCTCCAGAAGATCGAAAGGTAACTTTGTAGGAGATGCGGTCCGCGCATCCACGCTGTCCCAGCAACGCACCTCGATCTGGTGTCCGAAATCGCGTTTTCCGTCGCGCACCCCGGTAACCCGGTCCTCGTGAAGGATTGCCATATACTGAAATGCACCGGATTGCTTGAGCATCCGTTCCACGATGGCGGTTGCCTTGCGGACAGTTTCAACGCGTTCCGGTGTGACTTCACCGATGACCCGGGCCGCCAGCGCAGGACCGGGAAATGGAATGCGGTCAAAGAGTTCAACCGGCAGCCCAAGGGCCTTGCCCACTTTTCTGACGCCATCCTTGCGCAATTGAATCAGCGGCTCAATGATTCGATAACCGAAGGCCTGCTGGGGGTCAATGCCGAGTTGTTCAAAGACATTGTGCTGCCGCTTGATCCCGGCGACGGTTTCGTCCACATCCGTCAGGATAGTGCCCTGCAGGAGGCATTTTGCGCCGCTGGACTTGACGATCTTTCCGAAAACATCCTTGTAGAACGTCTGGGTGATGGCTTCGCGCTTTTCCTCGGGGTCCATGACGCCCTTGAGCGCCGAAAAGAACTCTTTGCGGGCATCAACCACTTCCACCTTGACGCCGAGTTTCGCAAAGAACCCGACGACTTGTGCAGGCTCTCCCTCCCGCATGATGCCGTTCTCGATAAACACTGTCTTCAGACGGTCCCCCAAGGCGCGATGTCCAAGCATGGTAACTGTTGACGAGTCAACGCCGCCCGAAAGGGCATTGATGGCCATACCGTCTCCGACCGCCGCCCGGATGTCCTGTACTTTCTCTTCGATAAACCGGTCCGTATCCAATTCCTGTGCGGTTATCTCCCTGATCATGGGCACCTTGCTCCTTATGATGGTCCAGTTTCGGGTTAAGTCGTGACCGGGAAGCGACAGCAATCGGATGTCGCAGGCGCATGTGCCCGCCGCATGCCCTCCCCAGCGGGCAGCATAGTAGCAGATGCCGCCGCAATACGCGAAATGCCCCTCAATCCGCGCCAGGGATATAAAAGAGCGTTGATTGTCAGTGAGAGGGGGATATAGAATCCCGGCAACATTTTAGCCGACTGAGGCAATGACTGCAGATAACTCCGTCTTTGCGAGCGAAGCGTAGCGGAGCGCGGCAATCTGGATATGCGATGCGCCTCAGATTGCTTCGATCGGCGGCGTTCTGCGCCGCACCGCTCGCAATGACGGGAAGAAAGTGTCATGTGTGTTGATTTCAACGGTTCTGGCAATCGGCTGAAATGTTGTGAATTTCATAGTTCCAACCGGGCGGGAAGGTGGTGGGCCGGATGAAAGCAGGGAATCGAATTGCGTTTGATGTTGAAAAGTACCTGGAGGAGCAGACGCGTGAAATTCTTGAACGCATCGAGCGATTTGATAACAAACTCTATCTTGAATTCGGCGGCAAGTTGATCTTCGATTACCATGCGTCCCGGGTTCTGCCCAACTTCGACCCGAACGTGAAAATGCGGCTGCTTCAGAAGATCAAAGACAAGATTGACGTCATTCTTTGCATCCATGCCGGGGATATTGACCGCAGAAAGGTTCGCGCTGATTTCGGCATCACCTACGATATAGACGTGCTGAAATTGATTGACGACCTGCGCCGTGACTGGGGACTGGAAATCACCGCCGTCGTCATTACCCGGTACGAGGATCAGTGTTCCGCGCAACTTTTCAAGAACAAACTGGAACGGCGCAAGATAAGAGTCTATACGCACCATGCCACCAGAGGATATCCCACGGACGTGGACCTTATCGTCAGCAAGGAAGGGTACGGGAGGAACACCTATATCGAGACGACCCAGCCGCTGGTGGTGGTGACGGGGCCAGGCCCCGGCAGCGGCAAACTGGGAACCTGTCTTTCCCAACTCTATCATGAGTATGAACGCGGGGTGCGGGCCGGATATGCGAAGTTCGAAACCTTCCCCATCTGGAATCTTCCCTTGAAGCATCCGGTAAACGTGGCGTATGAGGCGGCCACGGCGGACCTCAAAGATGTTAATGTGATTGACCCCTTCCATCTGGAGGCCTATGGCGAGACCGCCACCAATTACAACCGCGACGTGGAGGCGTTCCCGTTGTTGAAGCGCATCTTTGAAAAAATCACCGGTGCGCAATCTTTCTACCGTTCCCCAACCGATATGGGCGTCAATCGGGTGGGCTTCGGGATTGTTGACGAAGAACTGGTTCGTGAGGCCGCGAAACAGGAAGTCATCCGCAGGGTCTTGCGCTATCGCTGTGAATACATGATGGGCCTTGTGGACCGGGAAACGGTGGAGCGGGTGGAACTGCTCATGAATGAACTCGGAATACAGGTGGAAGACCGCCGGGTGGTGCCTCCGGCCAGAGAAGCCGCCAAGCAAGCCGAACGCAAAAAAAAGGGACACAACGGGGTCTACTGCGGCACGGCCATCGAACTGCATGACGGCGCCATCATCACCGGGAGCAATTCTCCGCTTATGCACGCGGCCACAAGCGTCGTGCTGAATGCGATCAAATATCTGGCCGATATCCCGGATAAAATTCATCTGATCTCGCCGCACATATTGGAGGCCATCGGCGAGATGAAGCGGAACGTGAAAGACGATAAGAGTATCAGCCTGGATCTTGAGGAGGCGCTAATCGCCGTGGGCGCTTCCACGCCATTGAACAGCGCAACAAAACTGGCCATCGAGCAACTCAAAAACCTCAAGGGGTGCGACATGCACATGACCCATATCCCGACGCCCGGAGACGAGGCGGGATTGAGAACCCTGGGCGTCAATCTGACCAGTGATGCGCTTTTCTCGACAGAAAGCCTTTACGTTATGTGACACGATCCGCGACAGGCGCACAAGGCCTGATTTCCCGTGAAAAAAATCAGGTGGCATTTCGGCCGACTGACGCAATCATTGCCGATAACTCCGTCATTGCGAGCGAAGCGTAGCGCGGAATCCGGATAAGCGATGCGCCTCAGAGTGCTTGTATGTTCCTATTGCGGCGTATTGGCGTAGCGAAAGTCGTCACAGCGGCGGTTTTCTTCGCTTCGCGCGCAATGACGAGAATTCAGGGTTGGCGGGCAGGTTCAAATTGTCGTATTGCCAGGAAAGTGCGTTTCCCTATCAGACGCGGGGTGGATGAGGATTTTTTCACTGCGTTTCGAGGAGAGTCGTTTTTGGGCGATGTCTCCAAAACTCTCTGGATGACAGACGTGCGCCTTGCAGCGAAGACTGGGAATCTACAGCCATTCCCGGTTCCACTGAACAACGAGTTGTTTCGCCATGTCATCGCCGGTTTTTTCCGCCCAGCCCGACATGCGGGCCGCCATATCCCGCGCAACCGACTTGGTTTCCGGTTGCCCGAAGAGGTTTTCTGTGTCGGCTTGGGGACTTCGGCGATCATAGAGTTCGGGCGGGCGCGAGGTATTCAGGATCAGTTTCCAATTGTCGGTGACCACACATCGCTCGCGCATGTCCGGGGCCTCGTCGTGGCTTTTTTCCACCCGGGAACGGTAGGGATTGTTCTGGATAAAGACATCCTCACGCCATGGGGTGGCGTCGCTGCACAGCAGTCCTCTCATGCTGTGGCCGTGAAGGCCGGGGGGCGGCGTCATCCCGCAGAGGTCCAGAATGGTCGGGCACAAATCGGCGATGCTGACGACGTTGTCTATCCGCGCGCCTTCCGGCAGGACGCCCGGCAGACTCATAATCAAGGGCACATTCGCCGACTGGTCGTAGCACAGGCGCTTGAGATGGTTGTTCCATCGCATGGGGAAATTCTCCCCGTGGTCCGATGTGAACACGATGAGCGTCTTTTCCCTGAGGCCACGTTTATCGAGTGCCGCCAAAATACGTCCGACATTCCAGTCCAGGCGGTTGACCATCGCGTGATAGACGGCCTGTTCCAACGGCTCAATTTTTCCCCGGTACAGCGCGATGTTTTCTTTCGGCGCCTCCTTTGGCGTATGCGGAGGATAGAAAGAAAGCCAGCAGGCGAAGGGGCGGTCTTTGTTTTCACGGATGAATTCGAGGGCATAATCCGTTTCCACGTCAGGCCGGTATTTCCCAATCAGGCTTTCCCCTTCGGGCACAACAGGCGGGTTCTTCGCGATGCGCTTTCGGAATTCGCTGTCTTTTTCTCCGGGCGGGGCGTAAAACGGATCTTCCTTGATGAAATGTTCCCAACCCGTCTCGAATCCCCGCCAGAAATCGAAATAATCGGGAACGGGTTCGACGCCAAGGTGCCATTTGCCGATATAGGCGGTCCTGAATCCCGCCTCGCGCAGGGTGCGCGGCCATGCAAACAGATGCGGCGGCAGAGGCATACTGTTTTCCACCACCGAGGTCGCGTTGGGAAAAAGTCCCGTCACCATGCTCGAACGGCATGGCGAACACACGGGTTGGGTTACATAGCATGAAGTGAAAAGAGCGCCCCGCTCCGCCAGCGCATCCAAATGCGGCGTCTGAACGCGGCTGTTCCCATAGCAGGCCAGCGTGTCCTTCCGTTGCTGGTCTGTGTTGATGAACAGGATGTTCGGTGCGAAATCCGGAAACGTCCGCGCTGCGACGCTCCGCCCCGCGTAAAACACCCCCAGAGTTCCTGCCGACGTTTCCAGGAATGCTCTGCGCGTCAATGTTTTTTGCGTCATCGTATTATCCTCCGTCGCCGGCGGAAGTGAAAAATCGCGTTGTCTTGTCCGGCAATGGCGACAAGGGGATTGAACCAGAACGCCCCTATGGTTTTCAATGGTATCCATCGTTATTCTGTTTTTCAGGTCTTGCGCGAAAGGATTCGCGATGCGCACTTATTCATCGGTTGCCCTGAAACGTGTCCTTGTCGTCGCTGTTGCGTGCATCGTATTGGCCTGCATGGATGCAGTTCAGGCGCAGCCGTTGCGTATTGCTTTTGTGGCGGCGGAGGGTTCATTTGGGGAGATGGGGCCGCATGATCTCGGGGCTTGGGATTCTGCACAGGCGCTTGGCGATGCGACGCTGCTTTTCGCAAGCGACGCGGGCGGATTTGCAGATGTTGCCGGTGGGGCGCGGAATATCGCCGATTTCGACGTGGTCTGGCATCACCAGGGCGACGCCATCGCGCGTACAAGGCTTTATGGCGGGCCGCATCTCGCCGCGCTGCGGCGCTTCGCCACGGACGGCGGCGGGGTTCTGTTGTCGGGCGGCGCTCTGGCCATCATTGATTCCCTGGGATTGGAACCCGATGTGCGGGCGCAGCGGCGGGAACTGGACCATTACCGCGATCCTGCGGCGATGGCAGCGGTCGAGAAAACGCATCCTGTGTTTGCCGGCCTTGTCCCCGGTGATGACGGCCTCATCTGGCTGAGCAACGGCGGCTGCCGTGCAGTGGCCGACTTCTATTGGGGCGGTCCCGGCGAGGGGATGGTGCTGGGGAACACGCCCGATGGCGTTCAACGGCCGCTTGTGGAATACGCGGTTGGCGCGGGACGAATCATTCTGTTCGGCTGGCGCTGGCCCGACTATGCCGACCGCAACAACCCGCACCGCGCCAATCTGCTTGCAATCACCGCCAATATCCTGAAATATCTGGCCACGCCCGAGTCGTGGCAACCGGTGGTGATGCGTTCGAAGTTTCCGGCATTGGCCCATCCCGATGAACCGGGCATTGCCGCGCCGCGCTGGCGCGCGCTGCGCCTGGCGATCGAGGATTTGATGCGGAATTTTCCGGACGAGTACGCGCAGGGGGTGGAGTATCTGGCGCAACTCGACGCGTTGCGCGCCGAACACGATCGTCTGCCGCGCGACGCCGGGGCCGATGCGCACGCTCCACTTGTTGCGCGATTCGACGCGCTGCAACGCGACGCGCTGCTGGCGAATCCGCTCCTGGATTTCGACCGGCTGTTGATGATTCGACGGCGCGCCGATCGCCTCGGTCTTCCCATGAATTATCACGGCAACGACGACCTCCCTCCGACCGGCTATGAAAATACACTGGAAATGCTGTCACCAGTGCGACCGGGCGGCCGAACCGAAACCCTTTTCCGCCCGCCGGACGACCAGTTCATCGGCGATCTTGACCTGCACTACGATGCCGAGAAACTCCTGTTCTCCATGCCGGACACGGAAGGCCGCTGGGGTGTCGCCGAATTGGATTTGACATCCGGTACTCTTCATCGCCTGCCCTTGATTGATGAGCCCGACGTGCACAACTACGACGCCTGCTATCTGCCCGACGACCGGATCATTTTCACGTCAACAGCCCCCTTTATCGGCGTGCCCTGCGTCGGCGGTACATCCAAAGTGGCGAATCTCTATCTTCTTGACCGTGATCAAGGCATCCGGCGCCTCACGAACGATCAGGACCACAACTGGTGTCCGACCGTGCTCAATGATGGGCGCGTTCTGTACCAGCGCTGGGAATATGCCGACATTGCCCACGCCTTCACGCGGCTGCTGTTCAGCATGAACCCCGATGGCAGCCGCCAGACGGAATACTATGGCAGCAACTCGTTCTGGCCCACGGCCATGTTCTACGCCCGCCCCATCCCGAATCATCCCACGAAGGTGGTGGCAATTGTCGGCGGCCACCACGACCCCCCGAGACAGGGCGAATTGGTGATCTTTGATCCGGCCTTGGGCCGACAGGAAGCCGATGGCGTAGTGCAGCGTATCCCCGGCCATGGTGAACCAGTAAAACCGGTGATTCTTGATGGCCTCATCTGCGCCAGTTGGCCGCGATTCCTGCATCCCTTCCCCCTGAGCGAAAAACATTTCCTGGTCTCCTGCAAGCCGGTGAAAACGGGTCTCTGGGGCATCTATCTCGTGGATGTTTTCGACAACTTCGTCCTGATTCACGAAGAACCCGGCTGGGCGTTCTTCGAGCCGACGCCCTGGCGCACAACCCCGCGACAGCCCGTCATTCCCGATGTGGCCGACCCGTCCCAAATCGAGGCGACGGTCCTGATGGCGGATGTCTATCGCGGTCCGGGATTGGCGGGCGTGCCGCGCGGCATGGTCAAAGCATTGCGGCTCGTGGGATACACCTACACCTTCCACGGCCTCGGCGCGGAACCCGATCGCGTCGGTTTGGATGGCCCCTGGGATGTGAAGCGCATCATTGGCACGGTGCCAGTAGAACCGGACGGGTCGGCCCATTTCCGTGTGCCCGCATGCACGCCAATCTCGCTTCAGCCCCTCGATGCCGACGGCAAGGCGCTGGCGCTTATGCGCAGTTGGATGACCGCCGCCCCCGGAGAAAAACGCTCCTGCGTCGGTTGCCACGAAAAGCAGAACACCACCGCCCCCTTTGACACCACTCCAATGGCCTTCCGGCGCGAACCCTCTCCGATTGCATCGTGGTATGGCCCGGCACGCGGCTTCTCCTTCGAACGCGAAGTCCAGCCCGTGCTGGATGCGTATTGCGTCGGATGCCATCACGGCGGACCGCTGGCGGGCGGTAAAACCGCCTCC
The DNA here is from genome assembly GCA_937951485.1 of uncultured bacterium. Lineage (GTDB taxonomy): Bacteria > Hydrogenedentota > Hydrogenedentia > Hydrogenedentales > CAILVY01 > CALEDJ01. The sequence goes on along the minus strand of CALEDJ010000034.1, from coordinate 147,182 downwards.
GACCTGACGGCACGGCCCACTGATCGGATTCCCTCCGCGTTCCAGATGCACTTTTCGCCGTCGTATATGGAACTGCGCCGTTGGGTGCATACGCCCACGCTGGAAAGCGATGCGCACCTGTTGCCGCCGCGTGATTTCCATGCCGATAACAGCCGCCTGATTCAAATTCTGAGGGATGGCCACCATGGCGTTTCACTGAGTACAGAGGCGTGGGACCGCCTGATTACCTGGATTGACCTCAACGCGCCGTTTCACGGGACCTGGCAGGAGGTGGTGGCCGCAATCCCCGCAAAACTGGCCGCGGCCCGGCGCGGCAATGAGCGCCGTCGCGTCTTGCATCATCGCTACGCCGGCATTGACGAAGACCCCGATGCGATCCATCCCGCAGCCGCCCTCGAACGCGCGCCGGTTCCCGAAATCACCGCATTCCCGACCTTTGTCGAGGGCGATGCGACCGCCAGGATTGAAACGTCCGGCGATCATAATGAGGACACCATCGCCATCGAGATTGCCGCTGGGATTTTCATCGATCTGGTCCATATCCGGCCAGGTTCCTTTATCATGGGTTCGGACCAGGGATATCCCAATGAACGTCCGGCCCATGTGCAGACCATTGAAACCGGCTTCTGGATCGGGCGCTACGAGGTGACCAACCGACAGTATCAGTGCTTCGACCCGACGCACGATAGCGGCCTTGAAACGGGGGAAGCCTATCAGTTCGGCGATGACGAGCGCGGCTTCCCGCTGAACCGCCCCGAACAGCCGGTGGTTCGGGTTTCCTGGGACCAGGCGATGGCCTTCTGCGCGTGGCTGTCCGGAAAAACAGGTTTGCGGTTCACCCTTCCCACCGAAGCGCAATGGGAATACGCCTGCCGTGCCGGTACGACCACTGCTTTTTGGCATGGCACGCTCGATTGCGATTTCAGCCGCTCCGCCAACTTGTCCGATGCGACGCATCACAGCGTTTACTATCCCCACGTACCCGACGTGCATCCGCCGTGGCGGCCCGCCGACACCCGTTTCGACGACGGATGGCGCGTTGCTGCGCCCGGCGGCGTCTTTACACCGAATCCCTGGGGGCTGCATGACATGCACGGCAATGTGGCCGAATGGACGCTCTCGGATTACGGCCCCTATCCCGGAAACACCGAATTCTGCGCGCCACACGCCGCGGCCGGCAGGCGCAAAGTCGTCCGCGGCGGGTCCTGGCTCGACATTCCCAAGCGGGCCCGCTCCGCCTTCCGTCTGCATTACGATGCCTCCCAGGCCATGCATGATGTTGGTTTCCGGGTTGTCTGTGAAACCGGAAAGTCCTGAATCTCTAGAATGTGCTGTGGAGCGAAGGGTGATGCACTGATTTGCGGGTTGTCTGTGAAACCGGAAACTCTTGAATCAGATCCAGTGCTGTCCAGAATATTCTGAGTTTCGAGAAAAGCCTTTTGTCGTATTGATCTTTCCCCTCACCCCACCCCTCTCCCGGAGGGAGAGGGAGCGACAGCATGCCTCAGGTTTCGCCATATACACCCTCTCCCTCCGGGAGAGGGGCAGGTCTGTCTGCGGCGCGCTGTCGTGCTCGGACGGCTCCCTCTCCCTCCGGGAGAGGGGTGGGGTGAGGGGAAACAAGCCAGGACACCTTTTTCGCCATATACACCCTCTCCCTCCGGGAAAGGGGCAGGTCTGTCTGCGTCGCGCTGTCGTGCTCGGACGGCTCCCTCTCCCTCCGGGAGAGGGGTGGGGTGAGGGGAAACAAGACAGGACACCTTGGTAATGGGGTCAATGATATCTCAGGAATCCCCAAGGAGTGGTTTCCCCGTAGGACATGCCCGCCACATCATCTTGATTCCACAGGATTTTCAAAGGGTTCTGGCCATAGCCATTCATTCTCCTGGCAATCTATTCTGGACAGCACTGAATCAAGGCGTATCCAGTTCTGGCAGGCTTGTCTTCAACCCCGTCCGTTCTGTTATCGTTGCGGCGTCGTCGTTGTCCTGACTATTACGGGAAGCACCATCATGACTGAACAATTGGAATTTCCCTGGGTGCCCTCTCCGACACCCGTGGACAATGCCGCCTCACGCACAGGAAAGCCCGAAGCCGCCCCCAGGAAAAGGCCGGCCAAAGCGCCACCGCGCGCCACAAGTGAAGCGCGCCAGGCGGTCGAACGGCTCAACGAGGCGCTGAGTCAACGCATTCCCGGACCGGTCTTTCTGCGCATCACGAACAACGCGTCGTCCATCATTTCGACGCGCCGCCGCGCGGACGGCGTCCTGCAGGTGCATCTGCACCACATGTTCCTGAAAGCGCCGGACAGCGTGGTGGATGCGTTGGCGCGATGGGTGATCAAGCCGCGCGCGGGGTTCGCAGGCGATGTCATTGATGCATTTATCCGGGAAAACAAGGGGCTTATTCAGCCCCGTCGCAGGCGGGTGATTCGCTGTTATCCCCGAGGCCGCAACTATGATCTCCGGGATATGCTCGATGAGATCAACGCGGCGCATTTCGATAATAAAGTGGAAGCGTATATTTCGTGGGGACAGATGCCCCGGAAAATTCAACGGCGCTCGATTCGTTTCGGGAGTTATTCCCCCCGCGACAAGGTGATCCGCATCCACCCCTTGCTGGATCAGGATTTTGTGCCCCGATATTTCGTCCGCTATATCGTGTTTCACGAGATGTTGCACGCCCACCTCGGCATTGCCGAGTCGGAATCGGGCCGGCGCAGCATACACCCGCCGGAATTCAAGCGGATGGAACGCGCTTATCCCGATTACGAACGGGCGGTCGCGTGGATGGAGAACCCGGAAAACATGCGGCGTCTGCTGCGTCCGCGTCCCCGGAAATAAAGACTTCCGTCCGACCGCTTTGCGTCCGCCGCACGATTGGGATACAGTGATTGGAAACCCGGCAACGGTGAACTCCAAAGGATTCGGACTGCGAGGCATGCCCGCGGACGTTAAGAAAACTATCCGGCGGCGCATCGGTTTTCTGGCTGCTGCGCTTGCGGCCTGCGTAGTGGCCATGAGCGTCTCCTACGCCGTGGTGCGCCATCTGACCCGGGAATTCCGCATGGTGCACCAGCCTTCCCCTGCGACCGTCCAGAAAGCGACGTTGCTGCGCGCCCACGCCAATGCCTTGACCGCCTTGACTGAGGAATACCTGACACAAATCCCACTGGATGCTTCGAGTGTCCGACCGGCGGCGCGTCAATGGGTGCAGCAGGTGTTTCTGAAACGCTTGCGGGATTTGCGGGACCGGATGGATGACGAACGCCTGATTTATCTGCCGCCATACCGCGAATTACTGGCCGCCACGGAACGTTGCGCGGCGATGGCGGCGCATCCCGCCAATCTGGAACTGCGCCGCCAGGCGGTGGCGGCGGTGCGGATCGCAGCGCAACAGGTGAACGTCTATCTCCAGGAAAGCGGCCTGGCGGCCCATGTCAGCGAACCCGCGCACGACCTTCGCAGATTGGGGGGGCTTCCGGGTGGTCTGTAATGTCTACAGGACGCCCCCGACTTGGCCGTTTTTCGCTGTCGAGATGGCCTTGCCCGGGTTCTTTCCATGGCGATTTGCGTTTCCCAAGTTTTTGCCTTAGTATGATTTACGCACGATTGGCTTCGTTGCAGCAAGATGGAAACAAACAGGACCCTGTGATGTTTTCTCATCTCATGTGTAAAATCAGCAGATGGCTACTATTACGGGCTATGAAGGGTGTGCGGGCTGCGCGCCGTCCGCGACGGGAAACGTTATGGCGGAAGTGAGCGCACATTCCGATGAAACCCTGATGGGACTGTTGGCAAGCGGCCAGGACGCGGCGCTGGTCGAACTGGTCCGGCGCTACCAGAATGACGTCTTCCGCTTCTGCCTGCATTATTTGAAAAACGTCGAATCGGCCAAGGATATGGCGCAGGAAACCTTTCTGCGGGTCTACGCCGCCAGGGACCGTTTCGATGTGGAAAGAAAGTTTAAGCCTTGGATGCTTCGCATCGCTCGAAACCTCTGTTTGAACGCGTTGAGAAGGAGTCAACTTGTTCACATGGCTGCGCTGGAGGAACACGGCGATCCGAGGAATGAAATCGAAGTTCTGGGGCTTTTCTCGGAAACCCCGGAGGACCGATTCATTATCACGGAACGGCGTCGGGCGCTTCTGGAAGCCATTGACACCCTGCCCGCGGAATCTCGCGAAATCGTCGTGTTGCGCTATTTCCAGCGCATGTCGGCCAGGGATATCGCGGGAATCGTGGATAGCACGGAGGGTGCTGTGCGCACACGGCTGCATCGCATCCTCAAACACCTGCAGGAGCATTGCGCTCCGCTTGAAGAGCATCTGTGAACTCGGAATTGTGCCAAAAATATGAGGCCGAACGGGCCGCGTTGATTGTTGACGTCAACACGGGCGTGCCCTCCCCTGGCTTGGCCGCGCATCTCGAAAGATGCCCCCGTTGCCGGGAAGAATGCCAATCCCTGCGCCGAGTCGCCGAAGCACTTGAGAGGGCGGGTGACGTCCTCGCAGAACAACTTCCTGTCGTTGATCTGGTCGCGGCGGTCCAGGAAGGGGTCCGTCGCGTCAAATCCGCCCAGCCGGAGTCCATTGATATTGATCCGGTCGAGGCCGCCATGCGCATCGCCTATATTGAAGGGGATTTGGACCCCTTCAGCAGTCACCGCCTGGAACAGCGCATGGCAGGGGACCCGGCGCTGCGCACGGAGATTCATGCTCTGGCCGCCATGCACGCACGTATGCGCCGTGACGCAGACGCCTTGCAGCGCGGTTTACCCGCCATCGAACTCACCGATGCCATTATGGCGAGCATCCACACCCAACACAGCGAAGCGCCGGACACATCGGCCATTCCCATGGAAATTCAACATGCACTGGACGCCTTTATGGAGGATGCCCTGCCGCCGGAGGAATTGGTTCGTTTGCGGCGCGCCGCCGAAGACAACGTCGCCGTCCGCGCTGCGCTGCGCGCAGCGGCAAGGCTTAAAGGCGACCTCGAAGCCATAGGCGAATCCATTGCCGGGAATGCGCCGAAGGTGGATCTGATAGATGATGTCATGCGTGACGTTCGGTCGGCAGCGCTGACGCGCCGCGCACCCAATGCCGCCAAGACCCGGGCCGGAAACCGGGCGCGCCCCGCACTCTTTACGGCCTGGCAATGGGCGGGTCTCGCCGCCGCCGCCTGTCTGGTTTTGGGCATCGGGGCGCTGACACTGTGGAACGCTGCGCGGCTCGAGGGAACGCGCTTTCCAGATCGGATCGCGCGGCTGGATGACGTTTCCCGGACGACTGCCGCCGCTGACCAGCCCCAGGTTCTGGACGACGTTTCTCAGGGAGACGCCATCATCGAGTCAGTTCTTCCTCCCATCGGCCGATTGACGCAAGAGGATATTGCAACGCCTCTGCCTGAAGACGATTCCTCGGACTTGAAGGGCAAGGGGATTTCGGTCCAGGACATCATCAACGCCCGCCGTGAAGCCATGCTGCGGGACCCGAAAGCCATTACACGTATGCTTCAATGGGGCACTCTGACCGCAGAAGAGGCCCGGGGCCTTATCGAGGAAGGCGGGCTGTCCAGTGAGGCCCTGGCCGGGGTGGCGCAGTTTCTGCCGCCGGAGGAGGCTGCGGAAATCTTGCGCCGGGCCGTGGAGAACAATCCGAATGATCCTTACTTGCGGGCCGCCCTGGCGAAAAAATATGCCGAAACCGACGATGGAACCGCCGAAAGCCTCGCCGAATTGCAGGCATGGAGTAATCTTGATCCCAACAATGGCATGCCCCATTACATGGAAGCGCGGCTGTATTTCGAAATGAACGACTATGAGAGCGGACTGAATGCGCTGACCCTCGCATCGGCGCGCACTATCGGGGACCCCTATTCGCTCCAGTCCGCCAGAAACCGTCAGGAAGCCTTCATCGCCAGCGGCATGAATCCGGAAGCCGCCCGGCTGATCGCCGCCCTCAGCGCCGGCCTCGGCGAATCCCGCGACGCCGTCGCCATGGCCCAGCAACTTCTGCAATACGGCCAGTATTACGAATCCATGGGCGACTACGACACGGCGCAGCAGATTTACGAAAGCATCCGCCAGATGGGCGGGCAACTTGTGAATGGCGCCGCCCTCGGTTATGAACGCCAGGCCGGGCTTGAAATTCAGATTCAGGCGGTGGAGGCCATCCAGCAGATTTATGCCATTCTGCAGGACCCCCTCAATATGCGCGCACTCGAGGCCACCTACACAGGTCTTGTCAACTCTTTGAGCCAGGTCATTGACTTCCTGGGCCAATTCGAAGACCTGTTGAATTACGCCTCTGAAGATTTAATCCATCAAATCGCGGAACGCATCCTGCGACAGGGCAATCTCAGCATCTTCAATATCCCGATGCAATAACATCTCCCACCGGCGCCTTCTCCTCAACCCCGATATATTATTGCCTTCTCTTCACGACAATGCCCAATTTTTCCCTCAATCATTCCGTTTTTCGGAATGGACCTGTGAAACAATATCTGATGGTGAGAAAGGAAAAACGTTTCATGAAACCTCAATAAAGGAGGATCAAGTCATGGCGGCCAATATCGGAGAAATGTTCTATGTGGGTGAAACGCCCTGGCACGGTTTGGGCCGGCAAATGAAAAGTCTGTTGACGCTCAAAGAAGCCTTGAAAGCGGGTGGACTGAACTGGGAGGTTGAAGAATGCGATCTGATGACTTCCGAAGACATTCCGGCGCCGGCTATTCATCGCAAGGCGCTGGTCAGGACGGATCGTCCGAAAGGAGATTATCGCAGGGTCGTCGGGGTGGTGCATCGTGACTTCATTCCCATTCAGAACCGCGACGGCGCAAGGATTTTCGATCGTTTGCTGGGTTCAGGCGCGTCCGTTTACAGCACCGGCGGCTATCTGGGCTGCGGGGAAGTTGTCTGGCTGCAAGCGCATCTGAACCGCCCTTTTGCGATCGGAAAAGATGACCTGATTGAGCCGTATGCGCTATGGGTCAACAGCCATGATGGTACGCGCGCATTCACGATAGGGCTGACCCTCGTGCGTGTTGTCTGTCAGAATACCCTTGCGCTGGCGCTCGAACAGGGTACGCGGCACACCATGCTGCGCCTGGCGCACAGGTACGATAAGTATGCCCTGGCAGACGCATCCGAAGAATTCTGGCAGCGCGTCCACCATGGCCTCATCTATGCCCGGACGTGTTATGATCTCATGGCGGGGGTGAAACTTTCCGATAGAGACGCCCAGGCCCTGGTTGAACAACTGCTCCCAATGCCGAAGACGAAGAACGAGGTCTTCGGTGCCGGTTCGCAGCAAAGCAAAGCGCTTGATAGCCGCATCCAGAAGATTGAACTGGCGCGTAAGACAATCCTGAAATTGCGTCATGCGGGGCGAGGCACTGACCTGCCCAGCGCCAGAGAAACATATTGGGGGTTGCTCTGCGCCATTACGGAATATGTGGACCATTTCGATGCGTTAGATCGCGGCGGCTTCGCACACGGCGTCATCGGCGCGGGCATGCACTTGAAGCAACGCGCTCAGCGGTTACTCCAGGATGCCGCCGCCAAAGCAGCATAAACCGCCGACGCAAAGAGTGTGTAAGATCATGGACGCAGCGTAACACATATTGCATCCCCGCCTTGGACTGCGCCTGGAAGACATGCTGAAGCGGCTCGTTTTCTTGCGCAAAATCCGCAACAGATACATGAAAAAGGCCCATTTGTCCTTTGACGGGGTAAATGCACGGCTCACCTGCGGCGATACCACGGTTCCCGTCGCCGCCCAAGGACATTGGCCCGACACAGACTGTGTGGATGGAAGATTCCTCCTGCGCCCCACCACCGCAGTCGCCAAAGGATTCCCCTCGAAGAACCTGGCGGTGCACGGCTTCGCAAATGCCTCATACATTGACAGTGTGACGCAACCCCCGCATAATGAATGCGTGTCCTTTGGGTAGGTCACATGGCCTCAAAACTCATGATATGGGGAGTTGGCAATGAACATCTCGCGTCGGAAATTCATGGCGGCGGCGGCAATTGGAATCACAGCGGCGCGAAGCGCGCCGGCGGCATCCGAAGTGCATCGCTACAAGGCCTGCATCATCGGCGACACGCCGCGCGGCGGCTATGGCCATAGCCTGCATATGGTCTTCGCCCTGCGTCCCGATGTGGCCGTGGTCGGGCTTGCCGACCCGGAGGAAGCCGGCCGCGCCAGGCGCGCCGCTGAATGTGGCGCGCAACGCACCTACGCCGATTACCGGGAGATGCTCGAAAAGGAGCGCCCCGACCTGGTGGCCATCGGCCCGCGCTGGACGGTGAATCACCGGGAATATGTGGAGGCCTGCGCGGAAATCGGCGCGCATGGCCTCATTGAAAAACCGTTGTGCGTTGACCTGCAAGAGGCTGATGCCATGCTTGGGACGGTCACAGCGAAAAACCTGAAGTGGTCCATCGCCTTCAACATGCGCGCCACGCCCACGATCGAACACGTGCGAAAACTCGTTTTCGAGGAAGGGCTGATTGGCGATATCCTTGAAATGCGCGGACGCGGCAAGGAAGACCATCGGTCCGGCGGCGAAGACCTGGTCGTCCTCGGCCCGCATGTCTTCGACCTGATGACGTGGTTCATGAACGGCCTGCCCCGCTGGTGTTTTGCGGATATCCTCCATGAGGGACGGCCGGCTTCCCCGGCCGATGTCCGCGAGGCCACCGAGCAACTCGGCCCGGTCGTCGGCGACACGCTCTATGCCGTCTTCGGCTTTATAAATGGGGTCGTCGCGTCTTTCGCTTCGGTAAAAAATGCGGGCGGAAGAATGAGCCGATTCGGCATCGATCTATGTGGCACGCGCGGTGTTGTCGCCATCCGCCTGGGTTCGGTGCCGGACGTGGTTTGGCTGGATACGCCCCTGTGGAACGAGGGAAGATGGAAGCCCCTGCCCGATGCGCCGCATTTCGCGCTCGCCGACCCGGCGCGCGAGACCTGCAAACCAATCGTGGATGACCTGATCCTTGCCATCGAAGAAGACCGTGCGCCTGAAATCAATCTCAAACACGGTCGCAATGCGCTGGAAATGGTCCAGGCCATTTTTTCCTCGCATGCTCTGGACAGTCGCGTTTCACTCCCCCTCTCACAACGTGTTCATCCCTTGATAACGTGGCCCGTTCGTTGATCAGGAACCGGGTTGGGTTGCTGTTCAGTTGACTTGTTGTCGTTGCGGTTGCTATACTTCGAAAACCGTCACAATGACTGTTTTTTCCCCATTTCTCGCAATCCGATAGTATCCTTTCGTTTCAGATGATAGGGAGACAGTCAGGGTGAATGGATGTGCTGTTGGGGCGTCGCCAAGTGGTAAGGCACCGGGTTTTGGTCCCGGCACGCGTTGGTTCGAATCCAGCCGCCCCAGCCATTGTGTCAGATGCGGCGGCGTAGGTCGTTTGCCTGCGACAGAAAGGGTGGATGGCATTGGGCTACTTCAGCGATCTGAAGATTTTCAGCGGCAATGCGTCCCGGGCGCTGGCCGAGCGGATTTGCGCGCACCTGGGCGTGGAACCGGGCCGGGCGACAGTGGGCAAATTCAGCGACGGCGAGATTCGGGTGCAAATCGGCGAGCATATCCGGGGTCGCGATGTGTTTCTGGTGAACAGCACCTCGCCGCCGGTAAATGATCATTTGATGGAACTGCTGATTCTGGTGGACGCGGCGCGTCGGGCGTCGGCGGAGCGGGTGACGGCGGTGTTGCCCTATTTCGGCTATGCGCGGCAGGACCGCAAGGACAAGGCGCGGGTTCCAATTACGGCGAAACTGGTGGCAAACCTGCTGACGGCTGCCGGGGTCAACCGTGTGCTGACGGTGGACCTGCATTGTGGGCAGATTCAGGGTTTCTTCGACATCCCCCTGGACCACCTGGCGGCGGATGTGGTGTTTGTGAATGCGCTCAAGGAAAACGGATTGAAAGAGAATCTTGCGGTGATTGCCCCGGACATGGGCAGCGTCGGTCGGGCGCGGGAATTTGCCAGCCGCCTCGGCGCGCCCTTGGCGATTGTGGACAAGCGCCGCCCCAAGGAAAACGTATCGGAAGTGATGAATGTTATTGGCGACGTGGAAGGGAAAAACACGTTGCTGTTGGATGATATGATTGATACGGCCGGAACACTTGTGAAGGCGGCCAAGGCGCTGAAAGAACATGGGGCAGCCAGCGTGCGCGCGTGCGCCACGCACCCCGTTTGCAGCGGTCCAGCCCTGGAAAACCTGAACAATTCGGTGTTGGAAACGATCATGGTGTGCGATTCGATTCCCCTGAAACCGGAGGCGGCGGCAAACCCAAAATTCAAGGTCTTGTCGCTCGCACCGTTGATTGGCGAAGCGATTTGCAGAATTCACAAAGATGAATCGGTAAGCAGCCTTTTTGCAAAGGAATGAGGCCGACTCGGAGGCGAATCAAGTTATGGAACTGCAAAATCTGAAGGTAAGTATGCGTGACGGGCGGGGAAAAGGTCCTGCGCGCCAACTGCGCGTCAAGGGCAGTGTGCCCGGTGTGGTTTACGGCGGGGGCAGAGACCCGGTGCCGGTGCTAATCAACCTCAAGGACTTCGAGCACATTCTGCATAGTCGAATGGGCGAACATGCCGTGGTGCAACTGGAAGTGCCGGAACGGCCCGAATTGAACAGTCCGGCGCTGCTGAAATCCGTCCAGCACGATCCGATAAAAGGCTCCATTCTGCATGCCGATTTCCTGCGCATCCGGCTGGATGAACGCATTCAGACGGTCGTGTCGATTGTGCTGACCGGTCACGCGGAGGGTGTCGTGAAGGGCGGCGTGCTTGAACATACCCTGCGCGAAGTCGAGGTCGAATGCCTTGCACTGGAAGTGCCTGCGGAACTGGTTGTTGACGTCACCAACCTCGATATTGGTTCCAGCCTGCACGTCAGCGACATCCGGGCGCCGGAGGGCGTGACTATTGTTACGGATCCGGGCCGGGTTGTCGCATCCATCCAGGTGCCGCGCGCTTTGGCCGCCGAAGCGGTGACTGTCGCCGAAGGCGAAGAAGCCGCAGCCGAGGGCGAAGAAAAAAAGGGAGACTGATTCGGGCGGAGCCGGCGGTTCCCAGCCATCTGAAAGAGAACGCGCGGAGTGAAGATTATTGTCGGATTGGGCAATCCGGGAAGGCGGTATCAAAACACCCGCCATAACTTGGGCTTTCGGACGGCGGACCTCATTGCCGCCACCGTGGGCGCGCGTTTCGACCAGGAAAAGCACCAGGGGCTGATCGCCGAGGCGGCCCACGCCGGTCAGCGCCTTCTGCTGGTCAAGCCGCAGACTTACATGAACGCCAGCGGCGACTGTGTCGCCGATGTCGTCCGCAGGCGCATTCACGACCTGGGCGACCTTCTAGTTCTTTCGGATGACGTAAACCTGCCGCTCGGCAAAATCCGATTGCGCCCCGCCGGCAGCGACGGCGGCCACAAGGGCCTGAAATCCATCATCGAGCGGCTTGGCGCCAATGAGTTTCCGCGAATGCGCATGGGTGTGGGAAGGGAAAAACCCGGCGATTCCCTCGTGGACCACGTCCTCTCGCGATTCACCCCCGAAGAGCAGCCCATTGTCGCCGAAATGATTGAACGGGCGGCGCGGGCCGCGCTATGCTGGGTCGAAGCCGGCATCGCCCAGGCCATAAACCAGTTGAGCGCTTGAACCAATGGTGACAAACCTGCAATTATGATTGACGAAGACACACTGCAACAAATAACCAACCGCCTGATCATCCGGAAATGCCGTGGCACGAGACTGTCGGCATGCGGCGCGGTCTGGTTAATGACTATCTCGGAATTGATCTTGAGCAAACATGGAAGACGGTGCGAATGGACTTGCCCGGTCTTATCTCCGTTCTGGAAACTTGGTTGCGTTCTGCGGAGAAGCCCTGATGCCGCACACCACAGTTGGCTGCCTCATCATCAACCCGCGCTATGAAGAGCCGGCGCAGAACTGGGACCACGAAACAGCCGCACCGAACCCTAAACTGCTGGAAGTCAGGTTGGAGAGACAACGGGTTGCCGGGTCGCCAAAGACATGTGTTGACAGTCTTGTCATCAACTTTCATCTTTCGCATTGGCGTGGACTTGCTGAAATGCCAGAGAGAGCAACATAAAGGACATAACAGTGAAGAAGAGCATGAAACACACCATCAGTGTTCTGGTGCAGAACCAGTTCGGGGTTCTGGCCAGGGTTTCGGGGATGTTCAGCGCCCGGGGCTACAACATCAACAGCCTGTGCGTGGGCGAAACCCTTGACCCAACCGTGTCGCGGATGACCGTGGTGGTGAATGGGGATGACAATGTGCTCGCGCAGATTATCCAGCAACTCAACAAGTTGGTGGAAGTGATTGAGGTGACGGACCTGACCAAGGAATCGTTCGTGGAGCGGGAACTGGTCATGGTCAAGGTCGCTGCGGTGGGCCAGCAGCGCAGCGAGGTGGTTGAGATTGCCAACATTTTCCGGGCCAAGGTGGTGGATGTCGGGGCGGCCGCGATGATTGTGCAGGTGACCGGCGCTGCGGGAAAGATCGCGGCGTTTATTGATATGATGCGTCCTTTCGGCGTTGAAGAACTGGTTCGCACCGGCGAGATTGCCATCGGACGATGCGCCAAATGAGGACGCACAGCGATGCGGATAGGGGAACGGCGTTACGCAGATGGACGGCAGGATTCTTGCCGTGCCTCAGGGGGCCGCGAGGCGGCCTGGAGGCATACTGCCGCAGCGTTCGGGCTGCGGCTTTTTTGTTGATGGAAAAGTCGGTACAATAGGAGACAGTTTTGTTCGCATCGGGCCAGTGGCCGGGGTGCATGACGACAGAAAGGCGGATTCAATTGAAGACCTTGCTGCAATTGCAGGCGATAGACCTGAAGATCGAGGCGATCAAGGCGCGTGAGGCCGAGATTCCCAGGCAAAAGGAAAAATTCGAAATCCATCGCAAACGCCTCGCCGATGAATTGCAGAAGAGTGAACAGCGCTGCAAGAATCTTCTGCTGGAACAGCGCGAATGCGAGGTGGACATTCAGCAGAAAGATGCGCAGATCAAGAAATACGATACCCAGTTGTTTGCGGTGAAGAAAAACGAGGAGTATCAGGCGCTGCTGCATGAAATGGACGCCCTGCGCAAACAAATCGCGCTGAAGGAGGAGCGCGTCATCGCGCTGATGCTGGAAATGGACGAAGCGAAGGCGCATCTGGAGGCGGACAAGACGCGCATCGAGGCGGAACTGCAGGATATCGCGGCGGAATGCAAGAAGGTGGATGAGGAACTGGCGGAGGCGGTCGCAAGAAGAAAGGAACTGGAAGCGCGGCGCGAGCCCTTGTTGAGCGCTGTTCCGCCCGATTTGCTCGCTCGTTATCAGCGCATTCGCAAGGCGAAAAAGCAGGGCCCCGCCGTGGTGCCGCTGCGCGGCGAAGCATGCTCCGGATGCAATATGCAGGTCACACCGCAAATCATCAATGAAATCATGGCTGGCGACAAAATCCATTCCTGTCACCATTGTGGCCGTCTTCTGTACTTCTCTGAAAATTTTGTGCGCGCCGCTTCCGAATAACGGAGGTATATGCGGAAAAGTCAATGGGCTTCCTGAAACGAAAACGCAACGGCCTTGACGCTCCCGGCATTCCGGACGGACTGTGGATGAAGTGCGCGGCGTGCCAGCAGACCGTGTACCGGCCCGAGGTCGAGGAGAACATGCACGTCTGCCCGGCCTGCGGCCATCACTACCGCATCGGCTCGCGTCAGCGTCTCGAATTGCTGATGGACCCCGGTTCTTTTCAAGAAACGGGCACCAATCTCAAAACAGTGGATCCGTTGGGGTTTCGCGTCGGTGAGGAAACCTATATGGACCGACTTGAACGCGCCCGTGAAGAGTCGGGACTGCGGGACGCATTGCTCACCGGCTTCGCTGCGATCGAGGGCTTCCGGATCGCAGTCGGCGTTATGGAATCCGCGTTCATCATGGCGAGCATGGGGTCCGTTCTGGGCGAAAAATTCTGCCGGCTGGTTCGCGACGCCATCCGTGAAAAAGTCCCGCTGGTGGTATTTGCTGCGTCGGGGGGAGCGCGAATGCAGGAAGGGATTCTGGCCCTGATGCAGATGGCCAAGACGGCCGACGCGGTACGCGAAATCAACGATGCAGGGTTGCCCTACATATCCGTGTTGACGGACCCCACCTCCGGCGGCGTGCTGGCCAGTTTTGCAGGACTGGGCGACATCATCCTGGCGGAGCCGGGCGCCTACATAGGATTCGCGGGCACACGGCTTATCGAAGGCGCGCTGAAGGTGAAATTGCCGGAAGGGTTTCAGCGCGCGGAATATCAGTTCGAAAACGGTTTCATTGATCAAATCGTCAAACGCACCGAGATGCGACCGTTCCTTGCGAGGCTGCTGCGATGCCTTTCTCCGCAGTCAGCGCGCGCGGCTTTGTCGTCCAAAGAGGCCGATGCCGCATCCGACGCGCCGCCGGGCGCGGATACCGAATGAGTCTTCCCGCCACATACGCCGCCTCGGAACTCCGCGAATACCTTTTCAGCCTGACCCTGCACGGGGTGAAACTTGGTCTGCAAAACATCCGCATCCTCCTCGACGCCGCCGGCAATCCGCAGGACCGCTACCCCACGGTGCATGTTGCCGGGACAAACGGCAAGGGCAGCGTCACCGCAATGGTCCAGGCGATGTTGCGCGCGGCGGGTCTCCGGGTGGGGCGTTTTACCAGCCCGCATATCATGGACCTGCGCGAACGTTTTCAGGTGGGCGCCGTTCCGATCAGCGAGGAACATCTGATCGAACACATCGCCTACTTCCGCGTCCTTGCAGAACGGGTGAATCCGCCTCCTACCTTCTTCGAGATGAATACCGCCATTGCGTTTCGCCATTTTGAAGCGGCCCGGGTGGATGTAGCGGTGATCGAGGTCGGCATGGGCGGCCGCCTCGACTCCACCAATGTCATCACGCCCGCTGCCGCCGCCATTACCAATATAGACCTCGAACACACGCAGTACTTGGGCGACACGCTGGAACTGATCGCCGCCGAGAAGGCGGGCGTCGTCAAACCGGGTGTGCCGTTGGTAGTGGGGGAGACGCGCCCCGGTCCGCTTGCCGTCATTCTGAACAGGGCCGCCGAATGCGCAGCGCCGGTGTCATTGTTGGGCCGGGATTTCACATACCGGCTTCACGGAGACCCGTGGCGGCAACGGCTTGATTATTGCGGCACGCGCCTGCGGTTTCACGATGCGCCTTTGGGCTTGGCCGGGGTCTATCAGGGCGAGAATGCGGCCATCGCCGTGGCGCTTGCGGAGGCGCTTCAGGCGCAGTTCCCCATGTTGGACGAATATGCTGTTCGGGAAGGACTGGCCGCCGCGCGATGGCCATGCCGCATGGAGCGCGTGCTGGAGAACCCACCGGTCATCATTGACGCGGCGCACAATGTGGCCGGAGCGCGCAAACTCGCGGAAAGCGTCGGCCGTTGCGTCATCATCCTCGCCGTCGCGTCCGACAAAGACGCGCGCGGTATGCTGGCCCAACTCGCGCCGAACACGACGGGCTTGATTCTGACCGCTTTCTCCGACAAACGCGCCCTGCCTCTTGACGCCCTGCATGAACTCGCGGCGGACTGTCCCCATGAATGCGCCCCGGATTTGAAGACGGCCATCGCGCGCGGCATGGCAATGGCCTCCGCCACCTCACCGTTGTTGATTGCGGGGTCCATTTACACGGCGGGCGAAGCCCGAAAAATTCTCATGGACGCTTACGGTGCGCCTCCGCTTCTGTTCTGAGCGCCGTTGTCCGGCGCAGCACGCCGGTCCCGGAATGCGGCGAAAACCAACGCGCCGATAGCGAAGCCCAGCACCGACCCCATCAACGCGCAATAGGGATAATGCGCGGCCGTATAGACCCGCGTATAGGCGTGGACGGCCGCCCAGGTGAAAATCGCCCCGCGAATCCACGGGTTGCTTGTCGCCAGTGCCATCGGTGTGGTCAAGGCGAACAATGACGAGGCATGCCCGGAAACGTAAGAATAGCCGCCGCGAACTATCTCATCCGGGATTCGGCGGATCGGTGCATTCCAGTCCTCATTCAGGCCGGCGAGCGGACGGGGGCGTCCGACAATCTTCTTGATGCTGTCTTCGCCGATCGCATTGGTCAGGAAGACGCTCAGCAGCGTCAGCCGAAAGACCAGACTGCCGCGTCGCAACGCCTTTTCATCCCAGTGTGCGAATGTCCAGCCCAGATAGCAGTACCCTGCAAGAAAGATCATGCCCAGCGGAAGAAAAATGATGGTGTATTCATATTGCGCCCGAAAAACTCCGGTCGCGTAATACAGGCCGGAAAGCACGCCCAGAACCAGGAGCGCCCGGCTCACCCACCAGCGGCGATGGGGGCGCCCACGACAAATCAGGTATGCCACCTCCCAACTGATAAACAGCACAGAGAAGACGAAAACGGAAAAGTCCGTGATTAGAATCATCAGTTCATCAATCACCGGAACATAATGGTCCGGATTGCACGCCAGCAAAATGACCCGGTCCAGGGGGTCATGAATCAACCGTGCCATCAGCAGCACAAAACCGAAAATCAACAAAAACCCACCTAAGACAATACCCCACGGGCGCAATCGTATGGCCAGAGAATGAAATGAGAAATCCATTTTGCTGCTCCTGTCTTGGCAAAAATTTTGACCGACCGGGATTACCCTTGAAATCAACATCCATGACACTTTCTTTTCGTCATTGCCGGCGATGCGGCGCACTGCGCCGCCGAGCGAAGCAATCTGGGGGGGAGCGTGTATCCAGATTGCCCCTCTGCGCTTCGTTTCATTCGCAATGACGGAGTGGTGAGGCATTTGCGAAATGGACGATTTTTGCGTTTAAGATCAGAAAATATCTGGGATTTTTGGTGGAATTGCGGTTTGAAACGCCCATTTCGCAAATGCCTCAGTGGTATGCAGTGATTGTTTCAGTGGGTCAAAATGTTACCTTCAGGCATTTGCGAAATGAGCATTTTTGGCGACCCTGCGATCGAAAACGCTTGCTGTTTCCGACAGAAATTTTTCTGATGTTCCTTGAAAAAGCCTATTTCGCAAATGCCTCGTTTACCTGTTTTGATATTGTTCTTTTGGGGAGTAAAGGATTCCGCGCGAAAATTGCCGCAATGGTAGCGATATACGACGGCGCAGGTCAAACCGTGACCGTCGCGCATGACGGCTATGCGTTGAACAGCACGACCGGCATGTATTACAGTGACGCCCAATCCCAATGACATGTTTCCCCTCGTTTGTCTGGAAGAGGCATTTGCGAAATGGATTGTTTTTGCGTTTAAGAATACGAAATATCCGGGATTTTCGATGGAACTGAGGTTTGAAACGCCCATTTCGCAAATGCCTCTGGAAAGGAAAGGCCTGGCATGGCGGTAAAGTGGATCATTACGGATATTGACGGATGCCTGAGTCCGGAGGAGTCTATCCCTTGGGACTTGGACCTGTTCGGACGCTTCGCGCGTATCTGCCGCGACGCCGCCGAAGGCCGGGGCGCGGTTGCGCCGATGACGCTGTGTACCGGGCGCCCGCAGCCCTATGTCGAAGTGCTTGCGAAAATCCTGGATATTCGCGCCCCGATGATTTGTGAAAACGGGGCGGTCTTCTATTCATTGCGCGATAACCGCTCCGTTTACGGCCCCGGCGTGACGCCGGAAAAGATACAGGGCATGCGTGCGGTGCGAATGTTTGTTGAGTCTGCGATTCTGCCGAAACATCAGGAAGCGGTATATCAATTCGGCAAAGAAGCGCAGATGTCTGTGTACTCGGAGAACCCGGCCATTTTCCCCGCGATTCAGTGCGCCATCGAGGGATTTGTGCGGGAAAACAGCCTGCCTGCGGTGGAAATCAGTCCGTCGCACTATTATCTGAACATCTCGATGACCGGCGTGAACAAGGGGGGCGCGCTGCGGCAGTTAATGCAGGAACTCGGCGTATCGCGCGATGAGACGGCGGGCATCGGCGATACGGAAGGCGACCTGCCCCTGCGCGATGCGGTGGGGTTTTTTGCGTGCCCGGCCAACGCAAAATCCGCCCTGAAGGCGCACGCGGATTATGTATCGCCGTATCCCAATATCGCCGGCGTGCTGGATATCCTGGAGAAACCGGAATTCCAGCGCACCCCAGTGGGGCGCAGGACCATGGCACGCTGAAGCGTGAACAACATGCCATCTGTTACACTAGGCAACCACATTCATAATTCGGTCAGGGAGTGAAGCGTTATGGCGGAACAGTTCATTTTTACGATGATCGGCCTTAACAAATACTACGGTCAGAAACATGTGCTCAAGGATATCGGGTTGAGTTTTTATCCCGGCGCAAAGATCGGGATTGTGGGCGAAAACGGCGCCGGCAAGTCTACGGTGCTCCGCATCATGGCCGGGTTGGACCAGGAATTTCGCGGGCATGCGGCCCTGTCCAAGGGGTATCGTGCGGGCTTTGTGCCACAGGAACCGGTCCTGAATCCCGACCTGACCGTGCGCCAGACGCTGGAACTCGCCTTCGCGGACACGCTGGCGCTGCTCAAGGAATATGAAGACCTGGCCGCGAGCCTCGCCGAGCCGATGACGGACGAGGCGATGCAGACCGCCATGGATCGCATGGGCGCATTGCAGGACAAACTCGACGCCGCCGACGCCTGGAACCTGGACCAGCACCTCAACCGAGCCACCGAGGCGCTCTGCCTGCCTGACGATGACCGCCTCGTCGGCACGCTCAGCGGGGGTGAGAAGCGCCGGGTTGCGCTGTGCAAAGTGCTGCTCGAACGTCCTGATCTGCTGCTGCTCGACGAGCCGACAAACCATCTGGACGCCGAAACCGTGGACTGGCTCGAAGCGCAATTGCGCGACTATCCCGGCACGGTGATCATCGTGACGCATGACCGCTATTTTCTCGACAACGTGACCAAATGGATTCTGGAACTCGAAGGCGGCCACGGCATTCCGTGGGAAGGCAATTATTCGTCATGGATTGAGCAGAAACTTTCAAAACTGGCGGCAGAGGAAAAAAGGAGTTCTCCCCGGGCGCGAGCACTGGAGCGGGAACTGGCATGGATTCGCATGAACAACAAAGAACGGCAGGAATTGACCCGGTCCCGCATTGCTCATTATGAGCAACTGGTTGCGCGTGAAATGGCCGCGGCAAAACAGGATGTCGCCGTCATTCAGATCGCGCCCGGCCCGGAACTCGGCGACCAGGTCATCGAGTTCAGGAATGTCTCCAAGCAATTCGGCGATACCGTGCTCTTCTCCGGCCTCAGTTTCATTGTGCCCAAGGCTGCCATTGTCGGCATTATCGGGCCGAACGGCACGGGCAAGACGACGCTGATGCGGATGCTTGCAGGGCAGGAGCGGCCCGACATGGGGGAAATTGTCGTCGGCCCAACGGTAAGGTTCTCCTATGTCGAACAAGAACGCCGTGCGCTCGAAGGGGACCGTCCATTGATCGAAGAAGTCGGCGGAGGACTGGATGAGGTGGAACTTGGGAAGCGTAAAATTCCCATCCGCCAATACCTGTCGTGGTTTGGATTTCGGGGCGCCGATCAGCAGAAGTCCGCAATGCAACTCAGCGGCGGCGAACGCAACCGCTGCAATCTCGCCAAACTGCTCAAGGACGGCGGGAATGTGTTGTTGTTCGACGAACCGACCAACGACTTGGATGTCAACACGCTGCGCCTTTTGGAAGAGGCGATCCTTGATTTTCGCGGCTGCGCCCTCGTGATCAGCCACGACCGGTTTTTCCTTGACCGCATCTGCACCCACCTGCTGGTTTTCGAGGGCGACGGCGTGGTGCGCTGGTTTCAG
The DNA here is from genome assembly GCA_937951485.1 of uncultured bacterium. Classification (GTDB taxonomy): domain Bacteria; phylum Hydrogenedentota; class Hydrogenedentia; order Hydrogenedentales; family CAILVY01; genus CALEDJ01. The sequence goes on along the minus strand of CALEDJ010000034.1, from coordinate 127,316 downwards.
GGGAACTACCGTGAGTATGAGGAATGGCGCGTCAGGGAATTGGGTTCACGACTCTTTGAGAATCGCCGCGCCCGATACCGCAAACTGATCAAGCGATAAGCCATCAGAACGAAACAATCGTGGACGCCCAGAAGTAATCCGCATCCTGGCGGTCCAGTCCGCCGACGAACGCGAGGCCATTGGCGTCAACAAAAGCGCCGTCACGCACGGCGCGCCCCGCGAAGAGATGCGCCCAACCCCCTTCAAATCGCAGGGATTCGGAATAATCGTAGGCCAGCGACAGGCACGTCTCAAATCCCAAGTCTTTTGCCCCTTTTCTGGTGACAAAGGGGAAGAAGGCGATTGGCGCGCGGTATCGGCCGACGCGCCGGAGGACCGGGGTGTCGAACGCGATCACAACGCCCGTATAGGTCAAGTCCAGCGCGGCCTCAAGTGATTCGGTAATGTTCAGCGATGCCCCGGTTTTGAATTTCCAGACATTGGACAACGCGGAGGAATCAAAGAAGATATCATCTTTCCATTCCGAAAAAAGGCGGTTGAAGGAAATGCTGGCGCGAGGTCGGTGGAAGGGGTTTATCCAGTCCCAAAACGTGATGCTTCGCCGGTCCTCGCCGCCATAATAGATAGCGCTGACGTAGATGCGCGGTTCCTGGCGGATATCGAATGTATAACCCAACGTCGCCTGTGCCGCCCAGTTGTCGTAGCGCGCGCGGAGATCGCCGTAACCATAGGGTGCGAAACCGGACCCCGCCGTCGCCGCATCCCCCCATTGATAAGCCGCCTCCGCCTCGTAGTCCAACCCCTGCCATTCCCCGCCCAGGCGCAGGCCGATGGTGTGGATTTTTGTTTTCGGGTAATTGTCCAGGCCCCGCAGCCGTTCCCCCCACTCCTGCAACAGCGAAGCATTCGTGTCGCGCGGACGTTCTCCGTCGAGCAGAAAGAGCCAGTAGGCGTCCAGCGAAAACGCTTCCAATGGCGAGCAGGTCGCATATATCCCGGAAAAATCCACATCGCCCTTGGCCAGACCTCGCCATCGTTCCGCAAGTTTGCTCCAGAACGCATCCACGCTGAAGATGCCTTGTTCCCAGGTCAGCCGCACCGCATCGAAGGAGAGATAGGTCATCGGATCGAAAACAGGGCTATTGCTGACAAGCCAGCCGGAACCGAAATAAAGTTCCTGGCGGCCCACGCGCAAGCGCAACGGCACGCCGAACAATTGTGTCGCTTCGAGATATGCCTGATAGATTTCCACGTCGTCGCTGCTGTCGGCGCTCCCATCGCGACCAGTCAAATAATTCGACCGAAAATCTTCGCCCCAGTCATGAATACTGTCAAATTCCACGAATGCGGCAAGGTCCCCTGTAAAATTCGCGCGCAAATGCAGGGTGGTGCGCTGCTCGATATAGGCCACGCCATCACCACCACGCCGCAGTCCGCGCACTTCGGATTCCGTGCCGAACGGTCCCAGTGGGCGCCCCTGCGTAAACGCTTCTGGAATGCGAATCACGGGTTCAGGTTCAAAGAACGCGGTGTAATAGTGGGCGTGAATTTGGAGGGAACCGCCCGCTTCCACGTTTTGCAGGGTGGCGAACGATCTGGCAGCAGCGAATATGAGGCACACCGATGTTGCCATACGGGCACACCGCGCAACGACATGTATCGGCCACTGCAGTGTCTTTTCCCTGATTCTCCTGCCCCTGCATGCCATGTGCGCTGCATTCCATGGGTTGGCATTGCCCCCCCGTGCCACCCGGCGTTGATCAGGATTGACGACGCATCGAGACGCGATGCGTTAACTCACTTCCACGCCGACCTTGGCCAGCGCGCGCCGCAGGTCATCCGGGGTAAAAGGCTTTTGCAGCAGCATGTCGGCGCCAAGTTCGATCACCCGCTGGGCCACGTCGCCTTCGTAGTAGCCGGTCATGGCGATGACATGCGTTCTGGCGGATTCAGGATTGGATTTGATGCGGCGACAGACCTCGAAGCCGTCAATGCCGGGCAGTCGCAAATCCAGGAAAATCACATCGGGACGGAATGTGGCCACCTCATGTCCCGCGTCATAGCCGTCCATCGCCACCTGAATCTGAAACGGGGTCTGGGCGCGTTCCAGAAAACGTCGAATAACCGAAATTACCGCTTTTTCGTCATCCACGACCAGAATCCGAACCCCGGCATTGTCAAGGTCTTCATGAATGGGAATGTTGTTCTCCCGTAGAAAGCGGATCAAGTCCTCCCGGCGAATGCGGCGATGTCCGCCCGGCGTCTTGAATACATGAATACGCCCTGCTTCCGCCCATTTGCGGATCGTGTCCGCGGTCACGTGACAGTACGTGGCGACTTCTGAAGTGCTGAAGGATTGCTTTGTTTCCACTGTTGCAAAACCTTACATGTTTTGGGAGATTTTCTTGAATTGCCATCAACTGCGCGAAATCATAAACCATTTTTTCGGCATTTGCAAGTTTTTTCCAGTCCTAATATTCAGCGTATGGAAGTGTGCTTAGTGCGTTTGGCACGTACTTCAGGAAGATGGAGCTGGAACGGGGAATCGAACCCCGGACCTCGTCATTACGAGTGACGCGCTCTACCGGCTGAGCTATTCCAGCCCACAGAGGAATAGACGCCATTCCACAACACCGGAACCCAGAAGAATGGATTGGCCCTCTGCTGTGAAAATCACAGGATGAAATGATACCAAAGGGGTATTATTCGATGCAACTCAATCACGGCTTTCGTTCAATGCGCCGCAGTCGCTGATTCCCCGTGTTGATGATGCATCTTTGTATGCTCGCGCGCGCGGGCGGCATTGCCGCCAAGGTCCAGGTGCCGCTGGTAGGCTTCCGCGGCCTCCTGGGTTTCGCCGCGCGCCCAGTGGAGGTCGCCGAGAAAGGCATAAGGCATTGGGTCATCAGGCAGGTAGCGTTGGGCATCCATGATCATGGCTTCGGCGCGGTCGTAGTCCTGCCAGCGCAACCATTGCGGAATCTGGGTTTCAAAAATAATCTGGAGATAATGCCGCGCATTGTGATTGAGGGGGTCAATGTCCAGCGCGCGCATGAACGCCTCCGCCGCCGTGGTGTCCAGCGTAAGACCGCTGTAGAACGCCATGACGCCCTGTATGTCCTGCGCGCGGCTTTGCACCCGGCGCTCCAGGGCGGCGCGTTCTTCCGGGGTGATGCTGTCCGGCACAAGGTGACCTGATGGTGAAGAGAGGTGCGGCAGGATTTGGGCGATGCTCTGGTGGACCGTCCGTGCATAAACAAGTTTCGGCGCGATGAATTCCGCCCAGGGGCGGTCGTCGGCCATGACCTCGCCGTCGCCCACGAAAGCGTCCATGCCGCGCTTGTCCATCAGGAACGACGCGATGACGCTGTGCGGGTCGTGATAGCCCACTTCGGCGAGGGCCTCGCTCAGGCCGGGTTGGCTCAGCCTTCGGGCGGCGCGCGCGAAGTCAATCCGGAGCGGCTGGTCCGATCCGATGAGGAAAAGGTCGGCATTGACGAACCAGGCGCAGTATTCCGGGAACACGGCGGTGAAGGTGCGCACGAGCGAACGCACCACGTCCGGGGCCATGCTGTGCAGCGGTACCCACTGCGACACCAGCCCGCCGGGACGCAGCCGCCGCAGACAGAGTTGATAGTACTCCTTTGAATAGAACGTCGAGACGCCGGCCAATGCCAGCGGCATCGGCTCGAAGGAGATGAGATCATAGGCGTTCCGGGTCGTAAGCAGGAAATTCCGGCCGTCATCCACGATGAACCGCACACCGGGGTGGTCCAGCACACCGAGGTTGTCCACCGCGAAACAGCGCGCGGCCGCCAGCACTTCCGGGGCGATTTCCACGGCGTCAATGCGGTCGAATCCCGCCTGCGCCAGTGCCCCGCAGGTGATGCCCGACCCCACACACATGAACAACACCTCGCGCGGGTCGCGGTCGAAAAGCAGCGGCAGCGCGGCTTGAAACCGGTTCATCCGCACCCCGCGCTCGATGGAGGCCGTCGCCTGCACGCGGTTGATCCACAACACGCGGTTGCGGCCCTCCATTTCATCCACAGGCTCGGATACCGCGACTGTGCCTTCAACGCCTTCGCGATAGAAAATCACATGGTGGTCTTCGGGAATGTATCCAACATTCAGGGCGCGGCTGACATCTTCCGGCGCAAACATGGCAGCGATAGTAAACAGACCGACGCCCAACAGCAGGAATACGGATTTTTTTCTCCAATGCGTTCGAGGCGCGGACAGCGCCGCCGCCGCGCCTGACAGCCCCAACAAGACCGACAACAGCAATACGCCGTCATGCGCTCCGAAGACCGGCAGAATGAGGAATCCGCCCGCCAGCGCGCCCGCCACGCCGCCGAAAGTATTGGCGCCGTATAAAATTCCAACATGGCGTCCCAGGCGCGCCCCGGTGCCCGCCACCGCCTTGACCGCCACCGGAAAACTCATGCCAAACAGGAATGTGGGAAGAAACAGCACAAAGAATGAATAAAAGAATATGCCCCTGACAATCCCGGGCCAATCGGCGGCGTATTGCTGGTGCAGCGCGATGATTCTGGGCGGCAACCCTGCGATGAGCGTGAGTGTCAGCATGCAGGCGCCCGCAGCAAGCATGAGCACAATGCCAAAGGCCAAGGCATGTGCGCGCATGCGGTCCGTCCGCAGGGAGGCGATGGCGCTGCCCAACGCGATGCCGCAAAGCAGCGTGGTCAACATGGTGGTGTAGGCGTAGGTGGTGCCGAGAAAGACCATAATCAGCAGGCGGGTCCAGATGACTTCCAGCGCCAGCCCGCAGCATCCAAGCATCGCATACGCGCCGATAACCACAAAAAGGGTTTTCCTGGACAGCGATCCAGCGTCGGACGGCTTCCCCGCATGCGCGGTGTGCATTGCGTCCATATGGTCCTCTCCGTCCGGCGACGTCCCTGACCCCTCTGCGCAAGCCGCCTTGCCGTTCATCCCGCTGCTTCGCTTTTCCAACAGCCGAGACATGAGCACGGCAATGACCCCTGCGCTGACGTTGATCGCCGCGCCCAGCAACGTGGTCCGGGTATAGCCGAAACGCGGCAGAAGCAGAAAACCCGCCGCAAAACAGCCCGCGACTGCGCCAAAGGTGTTCATGGCGTACAGCGCGCCGATGCGTCGTCCGCGCACACCGGCATCCCGGCTGACGAATCGCGCCAGCAGCGGCAGCGTCGTGCCCATCAACGCCACCGGTACAAAGAGCAGAACGGTCGCCATCAGCACGCGCAGCGCGACCCCCGCCCCGCGCGACAACCCGGAAATCCGCAACACCGCCGCCACCAGACCTTCCCCCCAGCCCACAGCAAGAATGAATCCCAGCGCCCACACGCCGATGATGATCTCGAAGAGTCCGTACAGGAAAAGCGGACGATGCGACCGATCGGCGATCCGCCCTCCCCACAGACTCCCGACGCCCAGACCGAGGAAGAAGATGAAGAGCACCGTGCCCACCGCGTGCGCAGTGGCCCCAAAGAGCAGCACCAGTTTCCGGGTCCAGACCACCTGATAGATCAGCCCGCAGGAACCGGAAGCGAAGAACAAACCCAGAACCGCAACGAAAACTCCCAGCATGCGCCAGTCCGACACATACCAGAAATGTTTTCTGTTGGATAATGAGTTATGTTCGTGTATTTGTGTCATGGCATCCATTTCCGTTCAGGAGTGGTCGTTTCGCAGATATCGAGATAGGCGATGGCCTGTTCCGGCGTGTTGCAGACATGATACAACGACTGGTGCGACGCGGGGATGAACTGTTCCGTGACGAGATGGCCGAAAAAGGCCATGAGTTTGTCGTAAATGCCGCGCACATTGAGGAAAACGAGCGGCTTCTTGTGATACCACAGTTGTTTCAGCACCATCACCTCGATGATTTCCTCCAACGTGCCGAATCCGCCGGGCAGGGCAATGAACGCATCGGCGCGGTCTTCCATAATCGCCTTGCGGTCTCGAAGGTCCCGCGTGACGATCAGTTCATCGGCGGCCTCATAGGCCAGTTCCAAACCGCGCAGCCGATCCGGAATCACCCCGATGACATGGCCTCCGGCCTCATGCGCCGCGCGGGCAAGCGCGCCCATCAGGCCAATGTTTCCCCCGCCATAAACGAGATGGCAGCCGCGTTCGGCAATCAAACGGCCCAGCCGTCGTGCGGCGTCCGCATATTCCGGGGCTACTGCCTCACTCGACGCCGCATACACGCAAACGGTTCGAATCATTTTCCTTTTGTCACTCCCTGCAGCGATGCTACCGCTCCAACCGGCACACACTCTCCACATGCGGCGTGTTGGGGAACATGTCAATCACAGCGCTGCGCACCAGGCGCCAGCCGCCGCCGCAGATGGTCTTCAAATCGCGGGCGAGCGTGGCGGGGTCGCATGAAACATAGATGACGGCGCGCGCCTTGCTCGCGGCAATCGTCGGGGCGACGGCTTTCGCGCCCGTGCGCGGCGGGTCCAGCAGGATGCACTCCCAGTCCCCTTCCTGGATGACCTTGCGCATCATTGCTTCATCGCCCGCGCGGTATTCTGCGTTGCGCGTTTCGCGCGCTGCCTGGACCGCCGCGCGGTTCTGATCCACGCCGACCACCTGCGTGCGCAGCGGCAGCGTCGCTGACAGGTTGCCGTTGCCGCAATAAAGATCAAGCAGCGATGTGGGCATGCCCACAAATGCGTGGACGGTCTTGACGAGCAGCCGGTTGAGCAACAGACTGGACTGGCTGAAGGTTCCGTTGATGATGGGGACGCCGTCGAATACGAAGCGAGAACGCGGGCGATCCTCTTGTGGCGTATTGGCCAAGGGAAAGCGGTCACGCAGGCTGCGCCGGAGGAAGCGGGTCCAGACCAGCGTTTCCTCGCCTTCCGGATTCACGGTGACGGCGACCGCGCCCTTGATCGCTGTTTCCCGCAGGAGGGTCAGCGCGGCATTCAGGCGATCATGGCAGAGCGGGCAGCGCGCGATGTCCACAATGGTGTTGCTACCCTGCGCATAGAAACCCAGCACCGCGCCGTCGCCGTGGAATTCCGCGCGGGTGCGATAGCCCAGGCGCAACGAGGCGTCTTCAATCCATTCGGGATCGGCCTCGACGCCGCCAAGGCGTTGCAGCAGTTCACGGACTATCTGGCGTTTCCATTCCGCCTGCGCGGGATAGGCAAAGTGCAGCCACGAACATCCGCCACAACGCCCAAATACGGGGCATTCCGCCGCGCAGCGATCGGGCGACGCTTCGATGATGTCCACGATTTCGCCCCACATCGCGCGCTTCGCGCGCCGTGCGACGCGTACGCTGAGACGGTCGCCCGGCAATCCATAGGGCACGAAGCAGACCTGTCCCTCTACACGTCCGATGCCGTCGCCGCCGTGCGCCAGAGTGGTGATTGTCACCTCGATTGTTTCGTTGTCACCCGCCATTTTGCGCGGTCTCCTCTGCGCGCGCGGCGGCGCGTTGTTCGGCTTCACGTACCCGCCATTTCCGGATTTGATCGGCGATCGTTTCCGCGGCGGCCATCGCGTCGGCGCGCTCGCCCGAGAAGAAGGCCACGCCCATGTCCGGCAGTTCGCAATGTGCGCCCGGGACAATCTGCAACCCGGAGACTGTACACCGGAACGTCGTTCCCGATTCTGAGCGATCGAAAGCGGCCTCGGCCCCTGACAAGACGGCGAAGGCCAAACCGCGAGTGCCATCCAGGAAAAAACCGGTGCAGCCGCCATTCTCCATGGGAAACACGTCGTATTCGGGATCGCGCGCCGACAATTGCATTCGGTCAATCACGATTTCGTCCAATGACATGTTCTGATTGCTTGCATTCATGATGCGACATGACCGTATCATGAACGAGGCGCGGTGGAAAACGCGGGTGCAGACGTCAAAGACGACACCCGGCCCTGCATGGCGCACGGTCAACGCCGCGCCCAGAGAGAACATCGCCTCGCTCCATTCCTTTTCGCCCAAGTCCATCGGCGTGATGCGGCGTTCGCCGCAAACCAACAGAAAGTCATCGCCGGATGCATCAAGCCACTCGCGCGGGTGCACGCGATCGGTCAAGCCGACGGTATGGCCCAGAAATGCTGACCAAGATCGCTCAATCCACGCATTTCCGATGCGCGTCATTCCCGCGCTGATATGCACATACGCTCGATCTGAACGCTCCATGTTCCATGCTCCACGGTCTGGATTACAGACAATCAGTGCGATTGTACTGGATTCTGAGCGGAAAGCCCAAAGCCGGATGAGTTCTTGAGCGCAGGCTTCAGCCTGTCGCTATTTCCCAAAGTACCTGATAAAAAGTTCCCTGGCGCGTTGTAAACCCTCCTGCATCATCACAACGGAACGGGCCTTGTCTTTGGGATTTGAAATAAACCCTTTGGCAACACACTGCGAGAATGACGATTTCTGCAGAGCGTTTTATTTCAGGGCATCATCCCCGCAAGCGGGAATGCAGCAATAATGAACCACATGTTAATCAAACGCGAATAAATCTCGAATACATATGGACATGTTCATTATTCAAGATTGCTTCGCCTGGCCCGCGCGACGGACTTCCTTGAACGTGTTGATCAAAAAAATAACTGATTCACAGTCACCCATAGGTTCTGATGTTGCGTTGAAAGTCCTTTGTTTTCGTTGCCGGAATGGCTTTTTTGAGCACATACGGTGTTCATGATTTTCTCCAATTGGCGTGTAGGCTTTGTCAAGAACGGTCATGTGCTGTCCCACAGCATTGCTGGTGAGAAAGGTCATCTCCACCTGGTGTTGTGCAAAATATGCTAAGCGTTGAGAATAGCCTTCGATCATGTTGGATTTCCCCCTCACCCCACCCCTCTCCCGGAGGGAGAGGGAGCGACAGCATTCCGCAGGTGGCGCGGCAAACGCCTGCTCCCTCTGGGAGGGGGAATAACAGCATACCTCAGGTCAGGCGGCAAACGCCCTCTCCCTCTGGGAGAGGGGTGGGGTGAGGGAAGAAAAGGTTTTGTCAAGACACTACGGAACCCCGTGGATTCCGGGGCGTCTCGTCGGGAAAATGGCTATATATGAAACAGCGTACCTGGCTAATCATCAAGATTGTCGCGGCAATGGTCTTTGGCGCCTTTGTCATATCTACCGTAGCCAAACAATATTCCGCGAGAAAGCCACCCCCCGATTTGGATGCCGTTGTGGAAACGCCGCCGGTCAGCGAACAAAAAACGCCACTTTCAAGCCCGGAAAGCGACTTCTTGGATTCAGGCGCGTGGAACACGTTTCACGGTGACAATGCCCTGCGGGGCGTGGCGACTTCTGAGTGGACGCCGCCGCTCAGTGTGCATTGGCGGCTGAAGACCGGCGGGCCGGTACGGCAAACGCCGGTGGTGTGCAATGACCACGTCTTCGTCGCCACGGCGCGGGGGGAGGTGTTGAGCGCGGACTTGGAAGGCAATCTGGTATGGTCGCGAGAACTGCATAAGGGCGTTACGCCCGACGGCCAGCCGCTGCGGCATCGAATAGAGGCGCCCATCGCGTGTTTTGATGATATGCTGCTCGTGGGAACCGCAGACGGGACGCTTTTCGCCCTTGATGCGGACACGGGCGAGGAAAGATGGCATTACACCTTAGCGGGAACCATTCTGGGGACGCCGAATTATCGCGCCGCGGACCCGGCGGAGACCGACGCCTCCGGCAGCGTCTATGTGCTCCAGCAATCCAACGGGGTGCTGGTCTGCCTCGATGCGGCGACGGGCCGCGAACGCTGGCGCGGCGAAGCGGTGGACCGCAGCGACGCCTCGCCGTCGGTTTCCAATGAGGCGGCTGTATTCGGCAGTTGCGCCGCCGCGCTGCACGTTTTTGATCCCAAAACCGGCGATCACCTGCGCGATATTGCAATTGATCCCGATTCCCAGGTGGCGGGCGGCGTTGCGCTTGTGGGCGGACGCGTTGTTTCCGGCAGCCGCAGCGGAAAGATTCTCGAAGCGGACATCGCCTCCGGCGAGACCATCTGGGTGACCGAGGCAGGTGAGGCGGAAATTTTCGCGACGCCCGCGGTCACCGACGAATGGGTGGTTGCCGCCGATTACGACGGCATTGTTTATGGCCTGAACCGAGAGACGGGCGAAGTCCGCTGGAAATTTGATACGGAGGGCATGCCGCTTTCGCCCGTGATTGCGGGGGACACGGTCATCGTCAGTGCGGACGGAACACTCTTCATGCTGGCCCTGGACGATGGCGAATTGCTCTGGAGGTTGACCATCGCCGATGAAATCACATCCCCCGCCGTCGTCCAGGGACACATCCTCGTGGGCAGCGAAGACGGCGCCGTTGTGGCGCTGACAGCGGGGCACGGGAAGGAATCGTGAGAACATGAGCGAAACGCCCCCTCTCATCGAACTGCGCAAGGTCGCCAAGGAGTATCCCGGCGCGCCCGCGCCCCTTTGCGTATTGAAAGACCTTGACTTTCACCTGGAAGCGGGCACATGCATTGCCGTCGTTGGCCCGTCGGGGTGTGGCAAGAGCACGTTGCTCAACCTCATGGGCGCTTTGGACCGGCCGACCTCAGGCGACATTTTCTTTGCGGGGCGAAACATGGCCGTATTGTCGGAAAATGAACTGGCCCGGATTCGCAACCGCGATATCGGTTTTGTTTTTCAGTTGCATCACTTGCTCCCGCAATACACTGCACTTGAAAACGTGTTGATACCCGTGCTGGCATCCCACGCCGCCGCAGACGCCCATGGCCGCGCGGTCGCACTGCTGGCGCGCATGGGATTGGCGGACAAAGCGGACGCCCGCCCCGGCCAACTGTCCGGCGGCGAACGCCAGCGCGTGGCGGTGGCGCGCGCGCTCATCAACCGGCCGCGCCTGCTGCTGGCCGACGAACCCACCGGTTCGCTCAACGAAGCAGCGGCCCAACAACTCGCCGATCTCCTGTGCGAACTCCAGCGGGAGGAAGGGATGGCCGTGGTGATTGTGACCCATGCCCCCGCCATCGCCGCGCGCTTCGGGAAAATATTCGAACTGCACGGAGGCCGTCTTGTTCCGCAGGATTGAACCATGACCATGCTTCGCATGATAACGCGCAGCATCGTCCACTACCGGCGTATGCACCTTGGCCTTGTCTGTGGCGCGGCCCTGGCCTGCGCTATTCTGGCGGGGGCGCTTGTGGTGGGGGATTCGGTGGACCGGACCCTCCGCGACATCGCTTTGGCGCGGTTGGGGCGCGTCGAACACGCCATGGAATGGCGCAACCGCTATTTTTCGCAAACGCTTGCCGAACGGTTGCAGCGCGAAGAACCGCACATCACGGCAAGCGCCGTGCTGGCGCTGCGCGGGGTGGCGGCCCTGCCGCCGGAGGCGGCCGGCGCGCGCCGTCAACGCAACCGCGCGCAAGTCTTGGGCGTTGATCCCGGATTCTGGAGATTCGCCCCCGACGTTCCGCCGCGGGTGCCGGGCATTCAGGAAGCCGCCATAAACCACACCACCGCCGAGGTGCTGGGCATCGCCCCCGGTGATGATCTCATCTTGCGCCTCGAAAAGTACCACTGGATGCCGCTGGACGCCCCCATGAGCCAAAGAACGGATCAATACACGGTGGTGTTGCGGGTGACCGTGATCTCTGTGCTTTCCGACGCACAACTCGGGCGCTTCAGCCTCGCCGCCAATCAGGCCCCCCCCTGCAATGTCTTTGTTGACCGCACCTGGCTTCAGGAGGCGATGGAACTGGACGCCCTGGCGAACCTGCTGATTGCGGGTTCAGCCGCTTCGGATGCCCCGGAAACGGTGCGGAATCCCCATCTATTCTCCCAGGCGCTAAAGCGTGTGTGGAATCTCGAAGATATCGGCATCCATTTCAAGACGTATGAGTCGGGACTCGTACAAATCGCGTCGTCGCGCATCTACCTCGACGAAGAAATCGTGCGCGCTGCGCGACAACTGCCGGCCGCAATCCCTACCCTGACCTATCTGGTCAATGGCATCAAGAAAGGGGATCGTTCCACCCCCTATTCTTTCGTAACGGCCGGCCCCGTTCCGCTGGACACCCCCGAAGGCACGGCGGTGATCAATCAATGGCTGGCCGAGACGTTGGAGGCCGGGCCGGGCGACCAACTGACCGTTGACTACTGGCATCTGTTGCCGTCCAACGTTTTTGTGGAAAAAACACATGCATTTACTGTCCATCGCGTGCTGTCCATGGAAGATATGGCGATTGAACGCGACCTCGCGCCGCTTTTTCCCGGCCTCAGCGACGTTGACACCTGCCGGGATTGGGACATCGGCATGCCGCTCGATGAGGAACGCCTGACCGATGTCGCCAATGAAGCCTATTGGAACGCGTACGGCCAGACCCCGAAACTGATGACCACTTATGAAACCGGACGCGCGCTCTGGGGCACCCGCTTCGGCTCCGTCACGGGATTGCGTTTTCCGTCCGAAGCCGGGGACGCGGCGACACTGCGCGCACGGTTGCGCGCCGAAGTAAAATCGGAAGCGCTGGGGCTGGTGTTCAGTCCCGTGCGCGCGCAGGCGCTCGCCGGCGTTGACAAGGCCATGAATTTCGGCGGCCTGTTCCTGGGACTGAGTTTCTTTCTCATCGCGTCGTCGCTAATCCTTCTGGGACTGCTCTTTGTCTATGGGCTGCAACAGCGCGCCGCCGAAATGGGACTGCTGAAGGCGCTGGGCTATCCGCTCGCCCGGATTCGCGCGCTCTTTTTGCTCGAAGCGTTGCCCACCGCCCTGCTCGGCCTGATCCCGGGTGTCCTGGCCGGCGTGACCTATGCTCATCTCCTGTTGCTGGGGCTGGCATGGCGTTGGCCCGCCGCGCTGGCGGGCACGCCGGTTACGTTACATGTGCGGCCCGCGACCCTCCTGCTCGGCGGCACGGCCGCCTTCATCTGCGTGTTCGCCGTTGTCCTGGCCGCTGCGTGGCGCGGCACGCGCCATACGGCGCGCACACTGATCAGCATGGATTTCTCGGCGCTTGATGCCGGGGTATCGCCGCGAAGACGCGCCGGCCTGCTGATTGCCGCCACGACGGCGTTGGCGCTGGCATTGCTGGTCGCCGCCGCCGGGTTTGTCCAAGGGGACAATGTACTGGGGCTTTTCTTTGTCGTGGGCGCGTTTTTTCTGCTGTCGGGGCTGGGGTACTACGCGGCGTTCCTGGGGTATCTGGCGCGCCGCAAATCCTTCAAGCGGCCCCGGCGATGGAAACTGATCCTGACCAATCTCGCGCGGCGGCGCGGCAGAAGCCTCGGCATTGCGGCCACAAGCGCGGCGGGTTGCTTCCTCGTGCTGTCCGTGTCCGCCATGCGCGAGAATCTGGCGCTGCATGCGGACCGGCGCGATTCCGGCACAGGCGGTTTCGCCGTTTACGCGGAAACCGCACTCCCCGTGACCCGCGACAATGATCGCCTGTTTCAATCGCCGGATTTCAGCGTCGTCCCCCTTCGCGTGCGCGATGGCGACGACGCAGGTTGCCTGAACCTCAATCGCGCGCAAGCCCCGCGCATCATCGGCGTGGACCCTGTGGCGATGGCGGCCTTGCGGGCCTTTTGTCCTCCGGAAGAGGCGGATGCGTTCTGGGCGCTTCTGGAAGCGAATCCCTCCGCCGACCGCGTGCCTGCGGTGGTCGGCGATATAGATACGGCGCTTTGGGGCCTGGGCATGAAGACGGGCCCCATTACCGGCGATGAACTGGCATATGCCGGCGAATCGGGCCGGGAGTTCGTGCTGAAACTGGTCGGACGCCTTCCCCTGCGGCTGTCTGTTTTTCAGGGCGCCATTCTCGTTTCAGAACAGGCGTTCACACGCATGTTTCCCAGCGAATCCGGATACCGCGCCTTTCTTGTTGATGCGCCCATGGTCCAGGCGCGGGCGCTCGCCGACCGTCTCAACCGCGATCATGAACGCCTGGGGATGGACGCCGCGCCGACCCTCGAACGCCTCGAATCCTTCTACGCCGTCGAACGCGCCTATCTTGCGCTTTTCCTCGTCCTGGGCGGCATGGGACTTGCCCTGGGGGCGGGCGGCGCGGCCGTGGTTGTCTTGAGAAACCTTTTCGAGCGCCGCGCGGAAACGGCGCTGCTGCACGCCGTCGGCTATGAACGGAATCTGTTGCGCCGCCTCCACTTCGTCGAGAACAGCCTGCTGGTTGGCATCGGAATCCTGCTTGGCGCCGCGGCGGCCGCCGCCGCCATTTTCCCGCTGGTAATCGCATCCAGAACCATCGTTGATTTTTCCACCCTCGCCTTGTTGCTGATTGCGCTTTTCGCCGCACAGGTCACGCTCGTCGCCGCCGCAGTCACCGGCGCGCTTCCCCGCGCACCGGCCGCTGCGCTGCGCACCGAGTAACGCCCAGTGTTCCGAAGGGATCGTTTCCGTGATACCATGGCGTTGAGGCGTTCTGTGCCGAAAACAGTCAGCCAGGCAATCCAACTGTAACCGTTCACGGGGTCCGGAATGCGAAAACATTCGGAAAACCGCACTTTTCGGCTCACAAGTCGTCGCATTTTGCCGCATTTTCGCGCCGTTCTCCCGTTGCAATTCCGAAAACCCCCAAGTTTTTTGGGGGCAACCCCGTGAACGGTTACCCCGACCGAAGGTCTATAAAAATTTCTCAGGCCAAAGCCTGTACTCCAGCACTGCGCACCCTCTCCCGCTGTGGCCGGTTTCCAGATCGAGCCACAAGCACGACAAGCCGGACTCTTGTGGCTCGGTCAGGAGACCGGCCACAACAAGAACGAATCGGCCAAAACAGGCAACGAGTTTAACAAGAAAATACCTGTGAGGCATTGAAAAACCTTACAAGTCCTGCAACATTTTTGGCGAAGTGGCGTGCCTCGGGGAATGCTTTGTTTTTCCACATCCCCCGTATAACCAGAATGAATTGACCGAACTGCTTCGCCTTATCCAGTTCTACAATTCCGGCGGCTGTCACTATTGCCCCGTGGACGGAACGGAGAACGGTTTCTGCCCCGGCCTGTGATGCGCAACCCACATGACAGCCGCATGATATGGAGTGCGCCGATTCATCGGCGCTTTGGCTGGATATTCGGATGCGCTGACGTGCAGTGAGTCAAAACGCCGATGAATCGGCGCACTCCAAAGAAAGGCTTGCCGATCAAACGGGCAAAGGCTTCAAAGAAGCGGTTGCCACGCGGCACGTTCAGCCCCTGCAGCCAGGGTGTCACGGCATTCGAGAAATGCTGCGGCAAAGACCCGAACGGCAAAGCCGAACGCAAGGTATCAGATTCCGCCGAAGAGCGTTCCTGCGAATCCGCGGCTGAGTTCCTGGAAGGAATCCGCGGCAACCGCGAATCAGGCGAAAATGCCAATGGCAGCCCCTAGGGGAGTCGAACCCCTGTGACGGGACTGAGAATCCCGCATCCTGACCACTAGATGAAGGGGCCGCCGGAAGAATGATAGCGCCATTACGGCGTTCAATCGCATGTCCAATGGCTGCCGGACTAGGACTCGAACCTAGACAAGCCTGATCCAGAGTCAGGTGCCCTACCAATTAGGCTATCCGGCATCGGCAAAGGGAATGATAGCGAAAGGATCGGACTGGTGTCAAGATCGGTTGGTGCAAAAGGATTTACGGAAAGGACGCGCCAGTCCATCTTGACAATAACATGGATTCGGTGTAGTGTATCCTCGGGAAGGGGGGGGAGTGCCCTCCTTCATTAGGGTAAGGGTCTGAATGTTCATGTAGAACAAGAGAGAGGGAATGATGCAATGAAAAAAAAGCAGTATGGTTTCACCCTGATCGAGTTGCTGGTGGTGATCGCCATCATCGGCATCCTGGCGGCCATCCTTTTGCCGGCGCTGGCTCGCGCCCGCGAAGCGGCGCGCCGCTCCAGTTGTCAGAACAATCTGAAGCAATGGGGCCTCGTATTCAAAATGTATGCGAACGAGTCCAAGGGGGAGAAGTTTCCCACGATACAGGTGGGCGGTTTCCCATATTACAGGCAAGACTGGACCGTCGACCCCTCGGTCATCGTATTCGATATCGGCCCGAATACCTTCGCGTTGTATCCGGAGTATTTGACGGACCCGAATATTGTCGTTTGTCCCTCTGATGCGGAGGCGGGTACATATCAGCAACTGATTCGGGATCCCAACGGCAATATTTGCTATGGATATACAAAACTGCATCCCCAGGCGGCGTGTGCGAGCCTTGTTGACATCAGTTACCTGTATGTGGGTTGGGTCCTGGACCGGTGGGATGCTTCCTTGACGGCGCCGACCACGGTAATCGTTCAGATGATGACGATGGTCGGTTATCCGCCGCCGCCGCCGATTCCGGCGAACGGCCCGATGCAGGCGGTGGCGCTGGTCGAGCGGATGATGGCGACAGCGGTCCCGTATGTCCTGACCCCGAATCCACCGGCGCTTGCCCGGGTGATGGACAGTGACGTCGATCTTTCGCAGACCTCCTATGCCAATCAGGGCGCAGGCAATGGCGGGAGCAACACGGTGTATCGTCTTCGTGAAGGCATCGAACGTTTTCTGATCACCGACATCAACAATCCTGCGGCCAGCGCACAGGCGCAGAGCACGTTGCCGATTATGCTGGATCAGGTTGCAACGGCGACATCGGCCTTCAACCATGTGCCGGGTGGATCGAATGTGCTGTTCATGGATGGTCATGTCGAGTTCCAGCGCTATTCCGAACAAGGCGACCAATTCGTCAACGGTCTAATCGCGAACATCTTCGGCATTCTGGCAGGCTTCATGACATGATCCGTTGCGCCACCGATGCGTAGCGCCCGACACCATCGGGCACAAGAAAGTCAAGAGAGTTCCGCACACACGCAGGGTGCAGGCAACGCAGGAGTGTTTCCCGTGCAAGCGGCATGAACGCCTTGGAAAGGGCGTTCATGCCTTATTCTTTCTTATCTCTTTCCAGCAGCAGCGATCGGATGCGGTCCGACCAGCATTGGTAGGCACTCTCACTGAGGTGCAGGCCATCCTTGACGAATGCTTCGGGGCGGGGCTTGCCGTCCTCACCCAGAATACAGTCCGACAGATCGACAAAGTGGATGTCCTTTTCCTGCGCGGCGAAGGCGGCCATGCGGTCGTTCACTTCACGCATGACGGGATAGCGGTCCCACCGTGCGATGCTTGGTTTGATGCCGATGACGATAATCTCGGCGTCGGGTGCATCATCGCGGATGCAGCGTACCAGTGCCATGAAATCCGCCATCACGCGGGCCGGGCTTTTTCCGCGGGCGATGTCGTTGTCCCCGGCATAGAGCACCACCTTGGCCGGGCGATGCGGCGCGATGACACGGCGCGCGTGCCGATGGAGGTCCCAATAGTCGCACCCGCCGAATCCCCGGTTGACCACCGGCAAATCCGGGAACGCCGCCGCGAGGTCCCACAACACAATGCTGGAACTGCCGTAAAAGACGATGCCGCCGGCGGCGGGCGGATGCGTGCGGTCGTCTTCTTCAAATCGGGCGATATGCTTTTCCCAAAGGCTGGGCTTCCATTGCAGGACAATCACCGCTTGTGCGTCCGACCGGGGGATTCCATCTGTATTGATGGTTGCGGTTTCGTTTTCATACTGCACCGGCAGCGCCGCGCCGCTTCCCAACAGTGTCACGGCAAGCGGCGCGTCCACATGGCGAACAGTCACCGGCCCTTCATGGTCCGGCGGGAGATGCAACAACCACGCATCCTCCCGCGTGGTGATGGGCACATTGGCGCGATCATCGCCGGGAGAAGGGCCTGGCGCGGCGTTACTCCCGAAGAAAAGCGCCGTAATCAAAACCAGCACACCGGCTCCACACATAATCTCCCGGACTCCTATTCTCATCATTATCGTGCAATCATATCCGACAGAGCGAAATGACACCAATCGGAACGCAAATGCGGTTATAATGGGCCGCAACGGCCGCGTTCATGCACGAAATGGGACAACGGACAGCGGGGGAGAAGACTTGGTTGCCATGTCAGGGGAAAGGAACGGAGAAAATGTACAGATGGACAGCGCGCGTTACGTATGGAGGCTGGCGTGCGTGGCCGCACTGGGCGGGCTGCTCTTCGGATACGATACGGCGGTCATATCCGGCGCCATCGGTTTTCTAACAGAACGTTTTCAACTGAATGAAGACCTCCAGGGCTGGGCGGTCTCCAGCGCCCTCGTAGGGTGTATTTTCGGGGCTGCGTTTGCCGGAGCGCTCAGCGACCTGTTCGGGCGCAAGAAAGTGCTCATCGCCACCAGCGTTTTGTTCACTGTGTCGGCCATCGGGTCGGCCATTCCGCGAAACCTGACGGAATTCGTGGTCGCCCGCATGCTGGGCGGTTTCGGCATTGGCGCGGCCAGCATGCTGTCGCCATTGTATATCGCCGAGATTGCGCCCGCAGGCGTGCGCGGGCGGCTGGTATCCATCAACCAGTTCGCCATCATTTCGGGGATGCTGGTCGTCTATTTTGTAAATGCCATGATTGCCTATATCGGCGACAGGATGGATACGCAGACCTGGAATGTCGCTTATGGTTGGCGTTGGATGTTCGGCAGCGAAACGCTGCCTGCGGCGTTGTTCTTCGGATTCCTTTTGTTCGTGCCTGAAAGCCCCCGATGGCTGGTCAAGCGCGGTCGCATCGAAGAAGCCGGCCATGTCCTTGCGCGCGTCAGCGGTCCCGAACTGGCCGGCAAGCAACTGGCGGAGATCACCGAGGCGATCATGAGTGAAGAACGGGGCGTGGGGCAATTGCTGCGCCCCGGTCTCCGGATGGCCCTGCTGATAGGGGTTGTTCTCGCGGTCCTGCAACAGGTCACGGGCATCAATGTCGTGCTCTACTATGCGCCCGAGATATTCAAGTCCGCCGGGCTGGGCGCCACTGCTGCCATCGCTCAGACGGTTATCGTGGGCGCGGTGAATCTCGCGTTCACTATCGTGGCCATTGCGGTCGTTGACCGATTGGGGCGCAAACCGCTGTTGCTGATCGCCTCGGCGGGCATGGGGGTGTCGTTGATCCTTCTGGGCGGGGCTTTCATCACAGGGAGTTTTGAAGGACCCTGGGTGCTCCTGTTCACGCTGGCATATGTCGCATCGTTCGCGGTGGCGATGGGACCGGTGGTGTGGGTGGTTCTGTCGGAAATTTTCCCCACCCGGGTGCGCGGCACGGCCATGTCCGCGGCCACGATATGTCTGTGGATCGCGTGTTTTGTCGTATCACAGACCTTTCCGCGCATGCTGGCGCATCTTGCGGGGAAATCCTTTTTCGTGTATGCGGCAATGTGTTTGATTTCTCTGATTTTTGTGGCGCTGTTCGTGCCTGAGACCAAGGGGAAAACCCTCGAACAAATCGAACGAACATGGGGCGTCCAAATGGAAGGAAAATGATATGACTTCCAGAGAACGTGTGGAATGCGCACTCAATCATCAACAACCGGACCGTGTGCCGCTCGATCTCGGCGCAAGTGCGGTGACCGGAATGCATGTCAGTTCGGTATACAAACTGCGCCAGGCGCTCCATCTTGACCCGCCGGGCGTGCCGGTCAAAGTGGTGGAACCCTATCAGATGCTCGGGGAAATCGCTCCGGATCTGATGGATGTGCTTGGCGTGGACGTCGTTGGACTGGGTGGACCGCGAACGTTGTTCGGGTTCCGAAACGAAAACTGGCGCGAGTGGACGCTGTTCGACGGGACCCCCGTGCTTGTGCCGGAAGGCTTCAACACCGACCCGGAACCCAATGGCGACATTCTGATGTATCCGGAGGGCGACAAGACCGCCCCGCCCAGCGGACGCATGCCGAAAGGGGGCTTTTATTTCGATACGATTGTCCGGCAGGACCCGGTGGATGACGCATCCCTCAATGTCGAGGACAATCTGCAGGAATTCGGGCCGATTTCGGAAGCCGATTTGGAGTATTTTCGGAGCGAAGCCGAGCGCCTGCGCGCCACCGACCGGGCCATTCTGGCCAATTTCGGGGGGGCCGCTTTCGGCGATATCGCCTTGGTGCCCGTGCCTTGGATCAAGCATCCGAAGGGCATTCGCGATATTGCCGAGTGGTACATGAGCACCACGTCCCGCCGGGATTATGTGTATGAGGTGTTCGACCGGCAGTGCGATATCGCCATAAAGAACTGGACAAAAATACACGAAGTGGTCGGCGAGGCGCCGTCCGCCGTTTTTGTTACGGGCACCGACTTCGGCACCCAACACGGCCCGTTCATCTCCCCGCAGGCATACCGCGATCTCTACCGACCGTTCCACCGGCGCATCAACGACTGGATTCACGAAAATACCTTGTGGAAATCCTTCATTCATTCGTGCGGTTCGGTGCGCATGTTTATTGAGGATTTCATTGAAGCCGGATTCGATATCCTCAATCCCGTGCAGTGTTCGGCGGCGGGAATGGCGCCCCAGGAACTCAAGGACATCTATGGCGACCGATTGGTATTCTGGGGCGGCGGCGTTGACACGCAGAACACCCTGCCCTTCGGTACGCCCGATGATGTGCGGCGCGAAGTGAAAGAACGAATCCGCATTTTCAGTCCCGGCGGAGGATTCGTCTTCAACACAATCCACAACGTGCAGGCGGGGATTTCGACCGAAAACCTGTGCGCCCTGTATGAGTCTTTCGCGGAAAACCGGTAGTCGTCTTTGGAACCTTAAATTGTGCAAAGGATATGGCCATGTGCAAATATGCGTTTCTTCTCATCGTGGCATCGTTCATTCCCGCTGCCTTTGCCCGTGCCGATGTCATGGTGCTGCAGGCAGGCACTGCAAAGGCGGTCATTACACCGGACATCGCCACGCGGCCCGTGGGCGTTATGGGCGACCGCCTGGAAAGCGTGCACGACGACATCTATGCGCGGGCATTGACGTTGTTTGACGGCACGCGACGCATGGTGATTGTCACCTATGATCTCAACTGTCTCGATGTCGCCACGCCGATTTTGCGGCAGCGCTGCCGCGATGAACTGGGTCTGGACCCGGCCTGCCTGGTCCTGCTCGCCACACACAATCACGCCGCGCCCATCCAGATCGTCCCGGAAAATTTTGAATACGGGCGCTGGCTCGCCGCGCGGATATTTGATTTGATCCGCGAGGCGATGGACAACGAATCCGGGCCTGTGCTGCTGGAATTCGGGTGGGGACATGCGTATTTTCTGAAGAATATGGGGCGCGCCCCGATTGATTACGAGGTGCAACTGCTCCGCGTGCGGCGGGACGACGCCGTGATCGCGATGCTCTTCAATCATCCCGTGCATCCTCTCGATGACTTTTCCGACAATGCCATCGGGGCGGGGCATCCCGGCGTCGCGGTGAACGCGATCGAGGAGCGCGTGCCGGGCTGCCTGGCGATGTATGCCGACGCCTGCGGCGGCAACCAGTTCACTAAACACGGCATGAACGCGCCGCGCGATGTTGTGGAGCAAATCGGATTCAAACTGGCCGACGAGGTCATGACCATCGCCGCACGGCCCATGCAGGATGTGACCGGCCCGATCCACGCGCGACGGGAGGTCATCTCCCTGCCGCTGGCCAAGCCGATGCCGTATGAAGAAGCCAAACGTCTCGCCAATTTCCATCCCAAGGACATCGGCTTCGTGCCGTACCCGCACAAGGACCGCGGCACCAATTGGATTCGTGCCCTGATTCGCCATTATGAGGAGAACATTCCGTTCCCCACGCGCACCACAGACCGGGTCTGCACCGACGACGGATTTCTGGTGCAGGAATACGACGCGCCGCGCGAGTTCCCCTGCCGCTACGAGGAATGCATCGCCGCCACCATTGGCCCGCTCATCTTCGTGGCAATGCAGGGCGAGGTCTGCGCGCCCATCGGCATGCGTGTCAAGGACGCCTGGCGGCAGGAACGTCCCATCATGGTTTTCGCTTACATGGGCGAACATAACCTTTATATCCCGACGCGCGAAATCGTCCGGCAGGGCGTTTATCAGGCGACTGTCATCCAGACGCAGTACGCCTCGCCGGTCGGTTGGGCCCCCTCGGTTGAAGACGAGATGGTCAACGGCGTCAACGGCCTGATCGGGCGCGTGCTGCGCCGGGAATAGCCCGTTCTGCAGGGAAGGTCAGTGCTCGTGAGGCGTCTCCGGGGGGGTGTCACGCAGGACCTGCTGCGCGATGGCGCGGAGTTGTTCCTGTTGGGAGGATGGGGGAGTCGGCGTATCATCGGAGGGCAGAATATCCGCTTCATCTTCCGGGGATTGGTTGCTGTCTTCGTTCGCCGCAAAGAGGAATTCCTGCCGGTCCGCACGTACGGCGGATGGCGTCTGTTCCAAGCCGGCATTTTTCATGAGGGCGTGGCGGTCGGCGAGCGCCTTCAGCACATCTGCCGCTTCCAATAGCCCCGCAGCCTGACGCTGCAGGCTGCTGTCCGTGGCGCGGCAGGTTTGCCTGAGCGCCTCCAAGACGGTTTCCGCATGGGCGAGGCGCTGTTCCAGTTCGCCCGCTTGAACCTGCGCCGCCGCCACCTGCTGCGCCGCCGCGCGGCGCAGTGCGTCCAGTTCCGCCGTCCGGAGAGACATCTGCTTGCGCGTCTTGTCGAGTTCCTTTTCCATCGCGCCGATGCGGCCGCGCGCCGCTTCCAGGGCCACAGTCAGGTTGCCACGTTCCGCGCGCAGCGATTCCAGTTCCGTCTCGGCGAGTTCGCGTTCCGCATGCGCCTGGGCCAATTCCCTCGCCATGCGCGCACGCTCTTCTTCCAACTGGGCGCGGTACGCTTCCGCCTCGGCGCGCGCGTCTTCCAATTCCTCCGCCAGTCCCGCGTCCGCTGTCATGTCCTCGGACGCCATGCGCCGCCGCGCCGCAGCCGACAACCTTTCCAGCATCTGATCGAACGCCGCCTGGTTGCCCTGGAGCCGTTCAAGAATGGCGGTTGCCTCTGCGGCCATGCGTTCCGCAGCGGCCTGGGCCGCGTCGCGCTCGCGACGCGCAGCCGCAAGCGCCTCCTCGGTCGCCTGCGTGCGCGTCTCCCCCTGGCGCGTTTCAGCGCTGTCCCCGCTGTCGCTGCCTTCACGGCAGGTATCAGAATCGGCAAATTGCATCCATTTCTCCGCGCAATTGTCCCCTGTTTTTCCAGCGTATGCCATTTTAGCAGACCGGCACGAGTTGTTTGGGCATACCGGCAATCAGCCCGGAATATGTCGCCCATCCATCCAGGCGAAACGCACAGGATGCGTTCTTTCCGATTTCCCGCCGGTGCGTATTTGTTACGGTGTTGTCGGCACGCGGATCACAGTGATGTCGGGTTCCGTACTGCCGGCCCGGATGAAGCGGATGAAGACCGACTTCCCGGGCTGGGCATGTTCTTTCATCGCTGCGATGAATTCGCCGGGCGTGGAGACAGGCGTTTGGGCCACTTCGATGATCAGGTCCCCGGCGGCCAGACGGGCGTCGTGCCCGGGGCTGCCCGATTTCACGTCTGTGACGACAACCCCTTTGACGGTTGGGTCCAGGCCCAGGCGCTCGACGATTTCCGGCGTTGTGCCGCGCACGCGGATGCCCAGGATGTCCTGTTCGCGGTCGGGCTGCACGACGGCCAAATCCCGCTGGTGGAGTTCCACGGGAATGTCCACCTCCGTGCCGTTGCGCCAGACCTGCACCGTCACATGGGACCCCGGCGGGAATGCCGATATTTTACGGACGAGGTCGGCGGCGTCGTTCACTGTCTCGCCGTTCACCTTGCGGATCACGTCATAGACGCGCACGTCCGCGGACTCGGCGGGGGTGCCCGGTTGCACCCGTTTCACAAACGCGCCTTTACTGTCCGGAAGCCCGGCGGCGTCGGCGTAGAGTTTTGCGTCCTCGATGGCCACGCCGAGGTAGCCCCGCGTGACTTGCCCCTGCTCTATCAATTGCGGGATGACGGTCCTGGCGGTGTTCACCGGCACGGCAAAGCCGATGGAGTTCGCGCCCCACACAATGGCTGTGTTGATGCCGATGACTTCGCCCGCAATATTGCAGAGCGGCCCGCCGCTGTTGCCAAGGTTGATGGCGGCATCGGTCTGGACAAGATTCTGGAAGGTCAGCCCCTGCACCGCAAGTCCCCGCAGCCCTTCGCGGCCAATGGCGCTGATGTGCCCGAAGGAAACGGATCCCTCGAAGCCACGCGCACTGCCGATGGCCACCGCGAACTGACCCACCTTTATGGCGTCAGAGTCCCCCAGACGCGCCGGCGGCAGATTCTCAACGTTTTCGATCTTCACCACCGCAAGATCGCTCTCCGGGTCCGCGCCGACAACACTCGCTGCGTATTCGCTGCCGTTCCACAATCTGACCAGGATTTGGTCCGCGCCTTCGATGACATGGTTGTTCGTGACGATGTGCCCCTTCTGATCGTAGATGAAGCCGGAACCTTGCGCCTGGGGGCGCGGTCGGGGCGTGCGCGGGCCACCCTCGGGGCCGGGAATCCCGAAAAAGCGATGGAACAGGTCCATTTCGGACATTTCTTCCCCGGCAGCCCCTTTCACTTCAATGCTGACAACGCTGGGGCCGATCTGCTCGTGCAGGCGAACGAAACTGTCCTCGATTTCCTTGAGCAGCGGGCTTTGCGCCGCGGTGACGCCGCTGGCCATGGCGACAGTCAGAACAATCAACGCGGCGGTTATTCGAGATCGGTTCATGTGGAAACTCCTTTGGCGTCGGCGGTCATTGCGGGAAGGACGGCTTCCTGTAATCCGTTCCGGATGGCGTTTTGGGTGGCATAGTCTTCAATCTTCTTGTTGTTGAGGCGCACATAGAATGCATCTCGCACGCGCCGGGCGTCGGTCATGATGCGCGCGGACAAAATATCCACACCCATTCCGGACAAAGCCCTGGCTATATCATACAACAAACCGGTGCGGTCGCCGGTCTCGATGTCAATCACGGTGTCGGTGGCGGAGGCGGTGTTGTCGAATTCGATGCGCGTGCGAATGGGCACGCGCGGCTGCAACAAGGCGAAAAGCCGCCGCCGCGAATGCTCCACATATCCCCGGATATCACGACCTTCCAGAATGACCTCGCGCAGCACCCGCGCCACCCCCTGAAACTGCGCCGGCGTCATCGGACGGTCATTGGCCGCATCTTTCACGGTAAAGCAATCCACCACCCAGCCGTCATCCAACGTAAATAGCGCGGCCCCTTCGACATTGACCAGTTGCGACGCGAAGCCGCCGGCAATTTCCGAAAACAATCCAAGCCGGTCGCGCGTACACACGACCACCTCGCTCATGCCGGTGTCCTCATGGGTGTCGCAGCGCAGCGCCAATCCGGTCGCACGCGCCTCTGCGAGGCATTCCATGTGCCGGGCGATGGCATCCGGGGAAAACGCAATGAAATACCGCTCACCCAGTGCGCGCAAATAGGCGTCGGTCTCGCCGCGCAGCGGATCGGTCAGGCGCGCCCGCACCTCGTCGGCCTTTGGCAGGGTCCAGTATTCCTCTTCCGCCACATGCGACCGCCCCAGCAGGATGCGCTCCGTTTTGAGAAACAGTTTGATCAGCAGCGCACCTTTCCAGTCGTTCCACACATTCGGACCAACGGCGGCGAGGTCGGCATAGGTCAGGAGCAGGAGTTCTCGGAGCCGTTCATCGGTTTTCATCAATTCCGCGAATTGATTCAGCGTTTCCACGTTGTCCGTGTCGCGATAGAAGCCGATGTTGCTCATGAGCAGGTGATGCTCCACAAGAAAAACGATGCGCTCCGTTTCATCTTCCGGCATGCCGATGCGTTCGCAGATGGCGCGCGCCGTGCGCGCGCTTTCCGCCACGTGCGTTTCCCCGGAGGCCTTTCCCATGTCGTGAAACAGAATCGCCATCACCAGGATGTGCGGGTCCCGGACGTGCTCCAGCGTCTTGCGCAGCACGCCGCCTACGGAACCGTTGAGCCGGGGGATTTCCGCCAGGGCCTCGACGGCGCGCAGGGTGTGTTCATCCACGGGGTAACTGTGAAAATCCTCATAGCGCACGATGCCGCGGATGGCACTGAATTCCGGCAGATAGGCTTGGAGCAGGCCGACTGTGGCGGCCTGCCGCAACACCCTGCCCGCATGTATCGGGCGGTTGCATATCGCCACAAAATAGCGGCGAACCACATCGCTGGCCCGAAAAGCGTTGCCCGCGAGCGGCAGATTGTCCCTCACCCAGGACTGCATCGCGTAACTCAGCGGCGCAACGCGGCGCGCGCTTTCCCAAAAGACCTGCATCAGGCGGGCGGGATTCTCCGCGAACCATTTGCGGTCCAGCATGCCTGCGCAGAGTTGGCCCTGATACACCGTAAAGCGGGAACGGCTGGGACCCAGTCCTGGATTTTCAGAAAAACGCGCGGAGATCCGCTGATCGCACAGGCGTGCCGCGAGCATGAGGAAATGTCGGATGCGTTGCGCGGCGGTGTAATAATCCTGCATCAGCCGGTCAATGGCCTCGTGCATTTCGCCGCCATAGCCCAATGCCGCCGCCACGTGCCCCTGCATGGCGAAATCGAGATGGTTCTCGGGTTTGCCGGTGTAAAAATGCATTTCATTGCGCACCCGCCAGACAAAATCCAGCGCCTCCACCAGACCCAGGTATTCATCCGCGCTCAAATGTCCCAAACGCTGCAAATCATCCAGTGAAAGCGGGCCATGCGTGATCATGATCATCCACTGCGCCGCGTGAAAATCGCGCAGGCCGCCGATGTTTTCCTTGATATCCGGCTCAATGTTGTAGAGATCGCGGTGTTCCGGCGGCAATTCCTCCGGTATTTCCCGCTTGCGGATGTGCCGGAGAATGGGCTCCAGGTCGCGCGCTTTCAGTCCCTGCAACTGCATCCGCAGCCGCGCGAACAGTTTGCTCGACCCCAGCAGCAGCCGCGCCTGCGCATAGGTGGTGTACGCCTCCGGATCGCTCCGGGCCAGTTTCACCGCCTCCGACACGCTCTGCACCGTGTACCCGGTCTTGAAACCCATGTCCCATAAGAACGGCAGCAGATAGCCGTTGAGCGCCCTGATCTCCCGGCTGAGCCGCCGATCGTACAGCAGGCACACATCCAAATCCGAGCGGGGACTCATCTCGCACCTCCCATACCCGCCCAGGGCGCACATCGCAATGCTGCTCAGCAACTTCTCCCGGTCGCCCGTGTGGTGCATCCCGAATTCCACCACCCCCCGCACCACCGTGTCGGCGGCCTCCGTCAGCCGCCGCAACACATTGCTGCCGGACTCTCCGGCCGCATGCTTTCGGCGCACCGCCTCCCATTGCTGCGCCACAAACCCGCGCGCCGCCTCCACGCATTCCTCGCGGGACACCCGCCCAAACGCCGGGTCCCCCGCCCGCGCCCGCGCCGCCAGTTCTGCAAACCTGTCACTCAAGGAACTTGCTCCATGTTGGGCTTGATATCATATCGCGTCGTCTGAAATTCATAGGGCGGGCCGACCAAGGCCACGTCGCTATCGCGGACCCAGCCGCGCTCGCCACCCGCTTTTTCCACGCGCGCCCAGCCGTCTTCCCGCCGATCGATCAACACGCGATCGCCTTCAAATAGTTCAAAGCGAACGCTTTCCTGATCACTTTTTCCGTGGCGGACAGCGGCCTTGTCGCTCACCACGACCGCCAGGGGATGCGGATGCGCCTTTATCCACGCGGATCCGGTGAAAGCCAGTGTCAGCAGTCCCGCCGCCATCGCCGCTCCGCGTACATACGGCAGTGGCCGCCATTGGCGCAGCGCCAACAATCCCCAGAACAGCAGCCAGAAGGCGATTGCCGCCGTGCGCGTTTCGGTATAGGACAACGCATCATGCCAGAAGAAGAGGCTTTGTTCCCATGCGGGTGGGAGGGGACGGCCCAGGTTGTGCGCGGTTTCACGCAGGGCCTTGTCGAGGTTGTCGCGCGCCGAATCGAATCCCGGCGCAAGGCGGAGCGCGCGCTCATAATTCAAAATGGCAAGACCGATTCTGCCCTGCCTGTAGTAGGCGTTGGCGAGGTTGAAAAAGACTTCCGGCAGCACAACACCGGATGCCGCGAGTTGCTCGTAACCGTTGGCCGCCGCCTGGAAATTCCCGGCGGCGTAGGCGGCATTGGCGTGCTCGAAAATCTCATGATACACATCGCCCGCCGCGAGATCGGCAAAGAGAAACAGGGCGATCATGGTCATGATTTCGCCCCTTTCTTCAGAAACTCCTCCAATCGGTCCATCACCGTTTCCGCGCCGCACACCAGTGCGCCCAGTTCATCGGCGTTGAGGCGCGCCGCCGCATAGCGTTCCCGCTCGCAGACGCGCAGCACCTTGAGGTAATTCTCCATCACGTCAGCGGGCGCGTGGTGTGCTTCCAAGAGCATCCGGGCGTCTTCGGAAGTCATGCCGGCCTCGTTGACGTCAAACTTGTCCGCGAGAAAGCCCGTCAGCGCCTTGTACAAGGCATCTGCGGGCGTTTCCGATCGGCCCATATCTCTGAGGCGCTTGCGCGCACGTGCACGCGCCCGCCGATTGCGGGCATATCGGCTATCGGTGGCAAAACGCCGTTGCCGCCGGGTGAACAAGAACAGCGCTCCGTAGGCCAGGGGCGGTGCAAGCCCCGCGACGGCGTTCGTCGCCGCGCCGCTGCGCTGCGGGCGCAATCCGGACACATGGGTGACAATGCCGTAGATATCCTCGCTGAGCAGGGTCACCCGCGTTTCTGCCGGTTCCTGTGCGCCCCCGACCACCAGCAGCCGGTCCGCCTCCCGTGCCGGATTCACATGCACTGAAAACGGCGGCACCCGCTCTGTTCGGTATTGGCCGATAGCGGGCGCGAAATAGCAGAAAGTGATCTCGGGAATGACGCGTTCGCCCGCCTCCAGCGGCAGGATGGTGTAGTTGAACACCTTCTCCACCAGGCCCCATTCGTCGGGCGAGAAGGGCCTGGTTTCGGTTATCGGGCCGGACACCTGCGCCCAGGGGATTGGCGGCAGTTGCGGCGGGCCGATGGCGTCTGGATTGCCCTCGCCGCGCACCCGCACGGTCAGTTGCGTGGGCGCGCCCTGCATGACATCGGTCTGCAGGAGATTGGCTGTGACCTTGAATTGGCCGACCGCCCCGCTGAAATTGTCGGGACGCGGCGGCAATGGTCGCACGGTAATTTCAATCGGGGGGGTGGAAAGCGCCTTGTAGGTCTGGTGTGGTCCTTCCCGGGTGTAGCCCCAGATATAGCCTTCCCAATGCCATGCGCCTATCTCAAATGTGCCGGCGCCGGTGGGGAAAAGCAGTTGACGCACCAGGGTGGTCCGATACTCCCAGCCATCGCGTGTCTCTATGCGCTCCTCCTGCACCGGCGGAAGCGCATAGAAACCTTCCGTGGTCGGCGGCGGGATGGAGCGCCCGTTGTATTGCGCGCGTACGCCGGCCATGTTCAGTGTCAGGATGCGCAACTCCAACTGCACGGCCTCGCCCTGATAGACCCGTTGCTTGTTCACTGTGCTTTCGATACGCACCGCGTCGTCAAGCGTCGGCATGCGGTCTTGTCCCGCGCGATCCTCCGCGCGCGGTTGCGGACGTTGCGCCTCCGGCACGGGAATCGGCGACGAAGCGCGCTTCACTGCGCGGATGCGGATGGCTTCGGTCAGATAATTCCTGTCGTCAATCCGCACGGCAATCGGTGGAATGGTCAATTCGCCTTCGCGGGTGGCCCATGCCCGGAATGTCCATTGCCGTTGAGTGAATCGCGACGGACGGCCGTTGATGATTTGAATGGAAGTGGAAGAACTCTGGTGCAGGGGGGATCGGTTGAACCGGATTTCATCAGAGTGGGGGATAACCGGCTCCGCGATGCGCCCGCCGCCCTCCGCCGTCACCGTGATTATAAACAGTTCTTCCACACCCACTTCCTTTTGGTCCACGGATGCGCTGACGGATGGCTGCGCGGCGGCCGGATCACAGGCCAGGCAAACAATTACGGACGCCGCGACTGCGGTCATATATGCCGTTATTCGCTGTCTCATGCCTCGCATCACCACCAATCCTTGCGCATTTCCATCCAGTCCTGCCGGTTCAACAATTCACGCCGTTCGCGCTGATCCTGCTCTTCCAGAGACTGCAAGAGGGCTTCCAGATTCTGCAATTCCTTGTCCGAAGACACATCCTCATCCGCCATGGATTTGGTCTCGGTTTCAGGCGGCTGCATATCTGCGTCATTTTCCGACGAATCTTCCTGGGCTTCGTCGGGTGCGTCCGGTTCCTGCTCCTGGGGTTGCGGGGGATGTTTCTGTTCTTCGCTTTCATCCTGGTCGGCATCGGGGGAGGATTGCCCGCCCTGATCGCCATCCTGCCGCCCGAAATTCATTATAACAATCAACTCTCCGTCGTCCAGCGGCAGCCCACGGAAGATCAGCGCCTGGCCCGGAGCCGCCTTCGCTTTCGTGATCAGCGCACCCACCGGCGCATCCCCCGCCAATGACACAATCCGTGCATCCAGTTCCACTTCACCGGTCTCCAACCGACGGAGCGGCGTGACTTCCAGCGCATAGACATCATTCAGAGAAACCGTTGTCGGCCCGCCGTGCGGCGCTTCAAAATCCCGCTGCGCCTCCAGGGAAAATGTATCGAATGGGAACTTCTCGAATAGTTTTCCAAGATTTTTGAGTTCGGCGTCCACGACCCTTTCGGCGCGGCCTTTCATCGCAGCGCGCACCGCGGTCACCTGCATTTGTTCCACGCCTTGATCGGGAGGTCGCGCGATGGACGGCGGCGGTCCGGCGGGCGCCTGCGCCAGCAACGCCGCGATCACAATATGCAGCAACGCCGTCATGGCTGAGGTCCTTTCTCCGGCACCAGTTCCACCATGGCCTCATCCGGATGAATCTCCGCGCGCGCGCTGTCCAGTTCCGTTCGTGCGTCAAGGAACACGCTGAACAGTTTCGGCTGTTCTTGTGGCGGCTGTTCCTGCTGCTGTTGCTCCTGTTCCTGCTTCGGCTGCTGGAGGAGCAGTTTGAGCCGGTAGCGCACATGGTCCAGGTTCTGCTGCGCGCCCGCATGCCCCGGATGCTCCCGGAGCACCGCTTCATAGGCCGCCGCCGCATCACGCAAGGCCGCGACCGCTTCCTGCGGCGGAGCCGCCCGTTCAATGATCAGCGCCGTCTGCGCGAGGCTGTTGGCCGCATTGAACGCCGCTTCGCGGCGAATTCGCGCATCGCGCGACTGGCGCAGCGAGTCAAAGGCCGCGCGGGCTTCGCCAAAACCCTTTACCGCATTTTCCGCCTGCGCCGCCGCGAGCGCCTGCTCCGCGAAGCGATACCGCGCGCAGGCTGCGCCGAATGCAACTTCCACCGCATCTGGATAATCCACCAGCAAATCCTGGTAGGCTTGCAATGCGCCCGCCGCGTCGCCGCCCTGCAACTGCGCCGCCGCCGCTTCCAGACGCGCGCGGAAGGATTCCGCTGTCGCGGAAACAGGAAACAACGTCGCGCACAGCGCGGCCAGGAAAAACATCCGCGCGCGCCGGATATTCAGGTTGCGGTGCGTCTTACGCATATCCCGTCTCCTCGATTTCCGCCGCTGCGCGGCGCAAACGCCGCCGCAACAGCCACGGCATGATGACGCGCCAAAGCCCTTCGCCTGCGAAGCACAACATGGCAAAGGCCAGCGGCCAACGATAGCGATTCACCAGCGTGAAGCGCACTTCATCGCTGGTCGCCCGCGTGGTCAAATACTCCATCTCCTGGTGAATCCGCTTGATGTCGGCATTGTCCGGCGTGAAACGAACATAAACGCCCCCGGATTCCAGCGCGACGCCGGTCAATGTCGTCTCGTCCAGGCGACTGATGCGCGGCTCGTTTGACACGCGCCCGCGCGTGTAGGAGGCCATCCAATCCGGCATCCGAATCTCCGCCCCTTCCGGATCGCCAATGCCGATCACGCCGATCATGGCAAATGGACCCAGTTGTCGCGCTTTGGCGACGGCGTCGCCGGAAACCTGCTCGCCGTCGCTGATCAGCACCACTGCACGGGCATGGCGGCTGTCACGTCCGGAGTGGCGGATGTCTTCCTCAAAGGTTTTCGCCGCCTCGTCCAGCGCCAGGGCGATGTCGGTCCCCAGCACGCTCACCGTATCCGGACCCGCCGCGCCAAGGATGGTGCGGAAATATCCGTGGTCAAGCGTCAGCGGACAGACCAGTTTTGCCTCGCCTGCAAACACGATCAGTCCAAACCGATCCCCCGGGCAGGCCGCCAGCAGTGCCTCGATTTTGTGCCGCGCGCGTTCCAGACGGCTTGGCGCAAGGTCCTTTGCCGTCATGCTCAGCGACACGTCCAGAAGCACGAGAATGTCGCGGCTGCCCCGGCTCACGGTAACCCAGGACCGGCCCCAGCGCGGCTCCGCAAACGCCAGCGTCAACATGGCCATGCCCAGCAGAATCAACCAGAAGACAGGGCGTCTCAGGCGCGGATCATGGCCGACCAGAAGTCGTGGCGCGAGATCCGCCTCGACAAAGCGGTGCAGGCGCGCCGCGCGGCGATGCTCCAAATGCCGCAGTCCCGCCGCAAGCAGCAGCAACGCCGCCGCAGCGCTCATGATCCACCACGGCGCCTGATTCCAGGAAAATGTAAATTGCACCGGCATCTTCAGCCGTCCTTCAGAATGTTCTCGCCTGTTGTGGCGCGGTCTGGAGACCGGCCACAACGAATTTGCATGTTACTTTTCCGTTCATGGAATCGTCTCGAACCATAATCCGCGAATGACGGCGGACAAGAGCAGCGCCAACGCGCCCAGGATCAGCCAGGGCATGTGCGCCTCTTTGAATTCGTAGTAGTCGCCGATGTCAATTTCCGTTGTTTCCAGCGCGGCAATGTCGGCATAGGCCATCTGCAGCGCCTCGGTGTTGGCGACGTGGTAATACTGGCCGCCGGTGATTTCTGCAATGCGCTTGAGTCCTTCCTCGTCAATCGTCTGGCCGCGCGGCGGCAGATGCCCGATGCCCGGCAGCACCCCATCGTCGGTGGCGCCCACGCCGATGGTGTAAATGCGAATGCCGTATTCCTGCGACATTCTCGCTGCCGTGATGGGGTCCAGTTCGCCCCGATTGTTCAGTCCATCGGTGAGCAAAACGATCACCTTGGATTGCGCCTCGCTCTGGCTCAGCCGCCGCACCGCCAGCCCGATGGCCGAACCGATGGCGGTGCCGTCACGGCGCCGATCCGTAACGATTTCCGCCCGGTCCAACTCGCGCAGCAGCACATCATAGTCAAGCGTCAGCGGACACTGCGTCCACGCATAGCGCGCGTAAAGAATGAGACCAAGACGATCGAGACCATAGCGGTCGCTTCGACGTTCCTTGCGGCTCGCTATGAAATCGCGCAATGCGTGTTTGGTGACAAAAAGCCGGTCGCGGTAGTAACCGCCCACGATGAAGTCCTGCTGCTGCATGCTGCCGGATACATCCACGCACAGCATGATGTCGCGGACGTTCGCGCGGTCGCGGCGCGGCTGGAACCCCTGCAATGGTCCCGCCAGCGCCACCACCAGCAGCGCCAGACCTGCCGCGCGCAGCGCCGCCGGCGTCCACATCAGGCGGATGCCGCGCATCCGGCGCAGTCGCGCCAGGGTCTCGCCGGTCGAAATCGGCATCGCACCCGCCGGGCGCGCCGCCAACTCAGCGATCAGCAACAACGCCACGGCAATCCACAGCGCCAGAAACCACGGCCGCGCCAAAACACTGAATTGGAAAAGTTGCAGCAGGGTCATCGCGGCTCCTCCTCCGGTTCCGGCCTCCAGGCTTCAGCCTGCCCACGTTCTGGAGTCCAATCTTTCGCCTGTTCTTCTCCCGCCACACCGTCTTTCTCTCCCTCCACCTCCAACACCATCTCCGGCCCTTGCCCTGCTCCCTCCTCCGGTTTTGGAATCGTATCCCATACGAACTGCCGGACCAGCGCCATGCCCTCCTCCATTTCCTGCGTCTTAGGCACATAGCGCGCAAATTTCACCCGATCGCAGTGGCGCAGAAAGTCCGCGAGGAACTCCTGCTGGTCCGCACGCAGCAAGCCGCTGCGCGACGCCGCGTCGAGAAACTCGGGCGTGGTCTGTTCCGGCGCGTGCAGGCCGAATCGGTCTTCGATGTAATAACGCAGGATGGCCGACAAATCCACGTAGTAAGGTTCGAAACGACCCGATTCCGGCAATCGTCGCAATTCCAGTTCGTCCAATCGCCGCAAAGCGGTTTCCCAAGGTGGCGGCGGGGGCGCCGCCATTTCCGCCGCGCCGCGCCGCATCCGGTAATACGCCCACGCCGCGGCGAGCAGCGCCGCAATGCAGCCCGCGCCCAGTGCAAGCCACATCGGCGAGATACGGCGGCGCAACAGGGTCTCCGGACCGGTGATGGCCTCGAAATGCGCGACCGCCTCCAGTTCCTCCGGGGTCAGTTCCCGCGCCCGGAAGGCGAGGGGCGGCAAGGTCAGTTCCTGCGCGTCGCCGTAACGGATAATCATGGCGGGAAGCAGGTAATCGCCCGGGTGAATGGGGTCAAGCACAAATGTCTTGACAAGGCGACGACGCTCCCGCCCGACGGTTTCCTCCGCCGTCGTGTCTGCCTTGATTTCCAAGCCTTTCACGGATGCCAATCCGTCGGGCAGAGTGACAGCGGTATCCTCCGGCGCTTCAACTTCGATGATGTAGCGGACGTTGCGGTGGAACGGGATCACAGGCGGTTCCAGCACCGCCCGCGCCGTCACGCCGGATTCCCCGGCGACGGCCAGCAGTAACGTTATGACTATGCCCAACGGGGCCATGCGCCTTTCTCCTCAGCGCCTGCGGCGTTCCCGCATGCGGAAGAAGCGGTATATTTCGTCCACATAGGGCCGGTCGGTCCAGGTTTGCATTGCGTCCACGCCGGTCCTGCGGAAAAGTTCTTCGCGTTCGCGATCCCGGCGGCGCGCCGCCTTGGCATAGGCCTCGCGCACGGCCGGGTCGCTGGTGTTCACCAGCACTTCGCGCCCGGTCTCCGCGTCGCGCACATGCGCCAGCCCGACGTCGGGCAGTTCCTCCTCGCGCGGGTCGCGCACCACCACCGCAATCATGTCGTGGCGGCGGTTCGCGATGCGCAACGCGGTTTCATAGCCCTCGGCCATGAAATCGGAAACCAGAAAGGCCACGGCGCGGCGGCGGATGACGGAGTTCATGTAGTGCAGTGCGGCGGGGATGTCGGTGCCCGTGCCGCGTGGGCGGAAATAGAGCACTTCGCGGATGACGCGGAGCACATGCTTGCGGCCCTTGCCGGGCGGCACATACAATTCCACGTGGTCGGTGAAAATAATCAGGCCGACCTTGTCGTTGTTTTTGATCGCGGAAAAGGCGAGGACGGCGCACAACTCAGCGGCCAACTGGTTCTTGAAGCGCGTGCGGCTGCCGAAGCGCCCCGATCCGCTCGCGTCCACCAGCAGCATGACCGTGAGTTCGCGCTCTTCCACCAGCAATTTGACGTAGGGGTGGCCGGTGCGCGCGGTGACGTTCCAGTCAATGGCCCGCACGTCATCGCCGGGCACGTACTCCCGGACCTCCTTGAATTCCATGCCCTGGCCTTTGAAGACACTTTCATACTGCCCGGAAAGGATTTCGTCCACCATCCGGCTGGTCCGGATTTGTATCCGGCGGATTTGCTGCATGACTTCGGACGGTATCATCATCGCATCACTCCCGCCCCGATGGGGCGGCGGTTTTCCTTGGCCGGCCTCACGGCACGGGCACGGTTTCCAGAATCTTGCGGATAATGTCTTCGCTGGTGATGTTTTCCGCCTCCGCTTCGTAGGTTTCCTTGACACGGTGCCGGAGCACGTCCATCGCCACCTGTTTCACGTCGTTGGGGAAGACGTTGCCTTCGCCCTGCAGGAAGGCCATGGCGCGCGCCGCCTGTTGCAGATAGATGGTGGCGCGCGGCGACGCGCCATATTCGATCAAATGCTTCATCTTCAGCCCGAAGGCTTCCGGGTCGCGCGTGGCGCGGATGATGTCCACGATGTAGTTCTTCGCCTTGTCGTCCACGTAAATCTGATTCACCGTTTCCCGCGCCTCCAGGATTTCCGGTCGGGTGACCACGGCGGACACGCGCGGCTTGTGCAGCAGGTCCACCCGGTCCATGATCTCGCGTTCCTCGACGCGGCTGGGATAAGTCACCTTCAATTTCAGCATAAAGCGGTCCACCTGGGCTTCGGGCAACGGATAGGTGCCTTCCTGCTCGATGGGGTTTTGCGTGGCCAGCACCATGAACGGCTCTTCCAACGGAAAACTCTGCTCGCCGATGGTCACCTGGCGCTCCTGCATCGCCTCCAGCAACGCGCTCTGCACCTTTGCCGGCGCACGGTTGATCTCGTCGGCCAGGATAATATTGCCGAAGATCGGACCCTTTTTCGTGGTGAAATCTCCGGTTTTCGGGTTATAGACCAACGTGCCGATCAGGTCCGCGGGCAACAGATCGGGGGTGAACTGTATCCGCTTGAACACGCAAGCCATGGCTTGCGCCAGGGTATTCACCGCACTCGTTTTTGCGAGTCCCGGCACGCCCTCAATCAGCACATGGCCATTGGCCAGTAACCCCACGAGCAGCCGGTCCACCATGTACTGCTGCCCCACAATGACCTGGGCGATTTCCTCGCGCAGCCGCGTCACGAACTGCGCCTGCCGCTCCACCTGCCGCCGCACCGCTTCCACATCCACGTAATTCATGATGCTTCCTCTTCCTCCCGATGCCGTATCAGGCGCTCCACATCGCGGAAATCGCCCTCCAGTTGATCCTCGTCCGGCCGTACGCCGCGATAACCGGCGTCCTGCGTCCGTACCCGCATCCGTGCCGCCAGTTCAGCCGCGCCCGGCGCATCCGACAGCCGTTCGGCCAGCCGTGTCAAGACTTGATAACATTCGTAGTAGCGGCCGTCGAGCCGGTGCCGCCGCGCTTCATGGAACATTCCCTGCGCCGACTCCAACGCCGACGGCTGCGGTGTGACCTTCGCTGCGCGCCGCTCACGCAACCACCACCATCCTGCTGCGCCGCAGATCAGGGCCAATCCCGCCGCCGCACCTGCCACATACGGCCATACCGGCGGTTCCGGGAGCACCGTCACCGTCAACGGCTCCGGACGCAATGCGAATGTGTCCTCTGTGTTGGCAAGCCCCGGGGGCAATGCCGTATCGCCCGCTATCGCCACCTTCACGGAAAATTCCGGAAATGCGAACGCACCCGGTTCCACTGGTTCCGCCGCAAGCGTCTGCACCACCTCAAAATGTTCCGCTGTCTGCCGCGACACCACCGACACCACCCGCGCCCCCCGCCATCCCGGGAAATCGTCTTCCACCGGTTCGGCCGGGAATACGGCATACTTCGCCGCATCGCCCTCCCAGGAAATCACGCAATCCACGAGAAATGACTGGCCCGTCCGGGCGACCGGATGCTGCGGCAGCAGTCGAATTGCCGGCTCACCCTCGGCATCCGCCACGCCA
The DNA here is from genome assembly GCA_937951485.1 of uncultured bacterium. Lineage (GTDB taxonomy): Bacteria > Hydrogenedentota > Hydrogenedentia > Hydrogenedentales > CAILVY01 > CALEDJ01. Next base: position 89,943 of record CALEDJ010000034.1, on the reverse strand, counting down.
GCCACAGCCAACAGCGCAACGCCAAAGACCCGGCAAATTTGGGCACAAGAATAGCGCATGCTTTTGGGGTTGCACTTTCCGTGCCCAAGGATGAAATGTTGTAACCCATTATTTTTCTGTGGGTTAAGAAAACAGACAGAACCTGCTTTCACCCCAAATCAGGCGCATCGCCGCTCCCGCTGTCTCTTCCGGGGTATCACAAAGAGTGCAGGGGTCTCTGTACGCCGTGCTGCGGACTCGTGCTCCCTGTGAAACAAAGGGAAGACATGGACCTTGGATTCCGGCACGCAAGTGCGTTACCGAAGACACTGGAACTGCCAAAGGTTATTTGGCTCTTTAAAACCCCGATGAGAAGGGGCGGTTGTAGCGACCGAAGATGCGGGCGCTGTCCGGGGTGCCCGGAAAGCGCCCGGCGGGATAGCGCAGGAACGCGACATGACCATCCAGGTAGAGGACGTTCACGCCGCCCGGGACGTGGGAAAAATCTTTGGCAAAGGTGCTGATGTGATCCCACATGACCGGGACAACGCTTGCGGCGCGGGCGGATGCGGCGGGGTTATTGATGTCTGTGATAAGGAAGCGCTCGATCCCGTGACGCAGGCGATAGAGGGTGTCGCCGCCGCCGGCTTGGGTGCCGCTATGCGCTGCGGAAACGCGAAAATCGGCGTCGCTCTGCGCGCCGAACGTGTTCACGTTCGCCTGAGCAAGTTCACCCCACGGCGTGCCCTGATATTCCTCCCTTTCCCAGCGCCCCCCCGGTCCTGACCCGGACAGGCCAATCCGGGCGAAGCCCAGAATGTTGTGATCGTCCAGCACCACCCAGCCCGTGTAATTGAAGGGTTCCTTGGTCAGTTCGCACGGTTCCACAACGCCGTTGTTGTTTCCTCTGACGTCATAGCGCTCCAGGGCGCTGCGCTCGACGGTCCATGACGGGCACCACACCACGTTCACGTCGCTCAGGTATTCAGGGATCACCGCCGGGCCGTTGAAGATCATCGCCTGGCCCAACTGTACGGTCCCGGTCTGCGGATTGGGACAGGTAAAGATGGCGCGCGACGGCAGTCTCTCCCCGCGCGATTCCCCGGCGTACATCGCAAAGACCACGCCCATCTGCTTGAGATTGTTCTGGCAGCCGGCGCGTCGCGCCGCTTCACGCGCTCGCGCCAGTGCCGGCAACAGGATCGCGGCGAGCACGCCGATAATGGCGATGACGACCAGCAATTCGATCAGAGTAAATCCATGTGAGAAGCGTTGCGAACGGTTCATGATGTCGTCTCCTTTGTATTTATAGCCGCTGGGCGGCTGGTTGTCTTCTGGGGCGGATGGCGGGCGTGGATATTTGCCTTACCTTCCGGATGTTCAGATATCTTAACATACTTTTTGCCATAAATCAACTACGCATTCTCTCCTTTAATGCCCAGACACCTGTGCCGGGCCTCCAGATACGTCATGCAGCGTTTTTTTGGACAATGCCTGTCCAAGAATGCTAATATCAGGGGTCTGTTTTCGCGGCAACTTGGGCCGCATCCCATTCTTTTACCTTGAGGAGATTTTCTGTATGGCGACGTATAAGATCGCGTTGTTGCCTGGGGACGGCACAGGTCCTGAAGTGCTGCGGGAAGGTGTAAAGGTCGTTGGCGCGGCAGCGCAACGCTTTGGCTTCACGCTTGACACGACGGAATATGATTTCGGCGGCGACCGTTATCTGAAGACGGGAGAGGTGCTTCCGGATTCGGCGATTGAGGAATTTCGCGGCTATGACGCGATTTTTCTGGGCGCCATCGGCCATCCGGACGTGAAGCCGGGGATTCTGGAAAAGGGCATTCTGCTGCGGGTCCGTTTCGAACTGGACCAATACATCAACCTGCGCCCCGTGAAACTGTATCCCGGCGTTGAGACGCCCATCAAGAACAAGGGGCCGGAAGACATTGATTTCGCCGTGGTACGCGAGAACTCCGCCGACATGTACACCGGCCTCGGCGGCATCCAGCGCAAGGGCACGCCCTATGAGGTGGCCATCCAGGAAATGGTCTATTCCCGCAATGAGGTGGACAGGTGCCTGCGCTACGCGTTTGAGTACACGCGCAAGCGGAACAAAAAAAAGACGCTCACCCTCTGCGGCAAAACCAACGTGCTGACCTATGTGTTCGACCTGTGGGAACGCGCCTTTCATGAAATGGGCGAGAAAGACTATCCCGACATCAAGCGGGACTATGCCCACGTGGACGCCACCACGATGTGGATGGTGAAGAACCCGGAATGGTTCGATGTGATCGTCACCGGCAACATGTTCGGCGATATCATCACCGACCTCGGCGCGATGATCCAAGGCGGGATGGGCATTGCGGCAGGCGGCAACATCAACCCCGAGGGCGTGTCCATGTTCGAGCCGATCGGCGGCAGCGCGCCGAAATACACCGGGATGAACATCATCAATCCGCTGGCCTGCATTTTCGCAGGGCAGATGATGCTCGACCATCTGGGCGAGACCGACGCGGCCAAGTGTGTCGAGCGCGCATGCGTGGCCTTTCTGCAATCCGGTGTGCTGCCCGGTCTCTCAGCCAAGGAAATCCAGGAATGCGGTCTGTCCACTACAAAAATAGGTGACATGATCGCCGATTATGCGGCCCGAGTCTGAGAAATCACCACGCGCAAGCGGTGTAATTGGGCGTGAAAGGACAGCAAAGCGAACAAGGACAGCAAGGACAACAGGGACAGCGGAAATTCGGAGCGATCAAGAACGTCTTGGGACTGTTTTGGATGTTCCCGTAAAGTAGGTTTCTTCCATCTTTTCCGTTTTTTTCGTTTTTGTCGCCCTTGTTGTCCTTTCCGACCTTCCCGTCGTTCCAGTCCTCATCCGTCAAACCGCCTTATGGTTGCGGCGGCGGCATGGGCGGTCGGGGGCCATCTTGCGGCTGGTGGGGATCGCGGTCATCCGGCGGTCGGGGTCCGTCCGGGCGCGGCGGCATGGGCGGTCGGGGGCCTGCGCCTTCATCACGCATGCGTTTGTATTCGCGGGCCTGCTGCACGAGGGCGCGCATCTCCGATTCGAAGTCCGAGACGAAGAGATACAATTTCGCGCGTTGCCACGGAGTCAATCCCTCGCCGACCTGCTCAAACACGCGCAGCCGCGCCTGGGCGATTTCCATGTCCAGTGCGGTGATGGCCCCAAGGCGCTCTTCCAATGCAGGGCCTTCCGCGCCGTCACGCAGCATGTGTTCCAGTCCCTGCACCAGTTCCCCTCGACGCTGCATCAACTCGCGCATCTGTTCGCGGAATTCGCTGAAACGACGCACCATCATCACGGTCTGTTCGTCGTTCAGAGCGAGTTCTTGCGAGACGCGCGCAATCATGACCTGTTGGAGCAGTTCGCGCACCTCAGCGTCCGGCCCGAATTCAGGGCGTCGGGGCCGCCTGGGTTGGCGGAGTTCGCCCGGCGGCTGGTGAAAGGGTCTTGGTTCGCCAACATGGGGCGGGCCGATTTCCGGCGTCGGTCCACCGGGCGGTAAGGGTTCCTGGGCGGCGCCTGCGCCGCCCAGGAAAACGCATGCGCTCCCAGCCAGGAGCATGATCATAGTGTATTTCACGGCGTTATCCTTTCGTCTCGTTTTGATCCACGGCCTGAAACCGCTGCAAGATCAATTCCCGCAACACATCATGTTCTTCCGGACCCAGGCGGTCAATCATGCTGAACAGATTATTGTCGGCATCGCTGAAGCCCAGGGAGACATCCTCCGGACGGACCTCGGCCAGCAGTTCCCAAATGGATTCGGAGGAATAGTGCATGTGACCCCATTCAGGCGCTTCCAGGGCCGCCTCAACCAGTTTCTCGTCCACGCCTTCGTCAAAAAGTTCCACGAAAGCCCCGACGACCGCCGCCGGGTCGCGCAGTTCAATGCTCGTCGCCACCAACTGCGCCGGGGCCGCTTCACGGTTCTGTCGCAGCCACAGGGGGAATAGACCCGCGCAGAGTGCAACGAGCGCCGCCACGGCCATCGCATCTACGAGCCGGCGCCGCCAGAAGGGCGCGGGCGCGCCTTCCTGCTCGGCAATGCGCGCCATGACGCGGGTGGCAAATTCGGGGCGCACGTCCGGTAAGGGCATGGACCGCAGATGCACGCCGAGTTTCAGGAGTTGGAGATGCCGCCGGGCGCATTCCGCGCAGCCCTGCAAATGACGCGCGATGCGCGCGGGTTCCAGCGCTTCGCCGTCAATGTAGGCGGACAATTCGTCGAGTACATGTCGGTCGTCGTTCTTCACAGCAAATCGCCTCCCAGGACGAACAAATACTCGCGCAACTGCTCGCGCGCGCGCGCCAGCCGGCTGCGCACCGTCCCTTTACGGCAACGCAGCACCTTCGCCATGGTTTCATAGTCCATGCCCTGAAACTCGCGTAACAGGAGCACCTCGCGGTGTTCGGGGGAAAGCATGGCCAGCCCCCGCTCCAACGCCGATTCAATTTCCCGCACCTGCGCCCGGCGCGCCGGACTGAATGCCGGGTCGGCCACCGGACGATCCATCGCCTCCGCGGGTGCCGGAGCGGGGCGGCGCGCCGCGTCGCGCACGGCATTCAGTGCCAGATTCCGCGCGATGCCGAAGAGCATCGTGGAGAAGCGCGCCCTCGGCTGCAATCGTCGCAGATGGCGGTGCAGACGCACGAAACATTCCTGGGCGACTTCCTCCGCATCCTGCGGCGACCCCACCATGCGCCGGCAGAAATGCATCACCGGGGCCTGATAACGCCGGACCAGCGCCGTGAACGCCTCCATGTCGCCCGCCTGCGCCTGCGCCACGAGTTCCCAGTCATCCGCTTCCTGCATGCGCCGGCTCGCCTCGCTTTCGTTGTCGTTAAACACCGTTTTCTCCGGAAAGTTCCCCAAAACCCGCAACATTCTAACCGAATGAAGTGACTGGTAACGAATCATAATGGTTATTGCGCGGTTGTCATTGCATGATTGGAAAACCCCAGGCATCCCGGAGGGGTGCAGGATATCAGCCGCCGGTTGAGCGAAGCGATACCGCCGGTTACCGAGCCACCCGAACGCACCCCGGAGGGGTGCAGGACAAGAACACGCTGAAGCCGGAACAACATACTTTTGGAGACCTTCCGCCGGCGGCATGGCACGGTCTGGATACCGGCCGCAACAGTAGATTCACGCGACGCGGGATCGTCGCGGTGGTGCGTTACACCGCGGGAGCGGTGTAACGAGGGTACAAAGGCATGGACTGAATGGACAAGGAAAAATGCTGTTTACGCGCCGATTCCCGCTTCGGTCGTGGGGATTCCATACAGAGGGAAGAACTTCTGTTCAAGATAGCGCAAGAAGGCCTCGGCGCCCGGTTCTCGTCCGGTGACTTCGCGGATAATCTCTGCGGCGCGTTTGCGCCGCCCGACATGATGCACCTTTTCCCGGAGCCAGGTCAGGACAGGCTGGAATTGGGCATGCTCGACATGGTTCCATAACCCCGGAATGTCCTCAAGCATTTTCTCAAACAATTGTGCGGCGTAAAGGTTGCCCAGCGCATAGGAGGCGAAATAGCCCATCTCGCCGTGGGACCAGTGGATGTCCTGCAGGCAACCATGCGCGTCATTGGGCACGTCAATGTCCAGCAGCGCCTTCATCCGGGCATTCCAGGCGTCCGGGACTTCTGCGGGCTGCATGACGCCTTCAATCAGCGCCGTCTCGATCTCGAAGCGCAGGATGATGTGCAGGTTGTAGGTGCACTCATCCGCTTCCACGCGGATGAGCGAAGGCCGCACGCGGTTCACGGCGCGAAAGATGGCTTCCGGCGAAACATCATCGAGTTGGCCGGGGAAATGCGCCCGCAGCAGCGGCGCGTAGTGTTTCCAGAACGGCAGGCTGCGGCCGATGGTGTTCTCCCACAGACGCGACTGCGATTCGTGGATGCCGAGTGAGGGCGCTTGCGCCAGGAGCGTGCGGCGGTCTTTCTCCAGAAAGCCCTGCTCGTAGAGGGCATGGCCGCCTTCGTGCAGCGACCCCGTGATGGCTGAGAACAATTCGCGGGGGTGGGTGCGCGTGGTGATGCGCACGTCGTGGACATCGAAATTGGTGGTGAAAGGATGCACCGAACGGTCCTGACGGCCCGCGTCGAAGTCATAGCCCATATCCCGAAGCATGTGCAGGGTGACCGCCCATTGCGCCTCTTCGTTCCACTCCTGCCGCAGCCAGGCGAAATCCTGCGGATGAGATGCGTTGAGAATCCGGTGCAACAGCGCCGATTGCCGGGGGCCTAGATCGGCGAAAAGGGATTTCAGCCGGCGTGTGGTCATGCCGCGCTCATACCCGGCCAGCAGCGCATCGTAAGCCGCGTCTTCGTAGCCGATATAGTCGGCCTTCTGGCGCAGCAATGCCACCAGTGTTTCCAAGTGGGGCAAGAAGACGCTGAAGTCCGAGGTCTCCCGCGCTTCCACCCATGCCTGGTAGGCGTGACTGCGCGCTTCGGCAAAGCGTTCGATGAAATCTGGCGGCAATTTCCGCTGCCGCTGGTAGTCGTGATGCGTTTCCGCAACAAGAACCGCGTCATCCGGTTCCAAACGGTCGCGGGCGTCCAGCAATTCTTCGATGTATCGTCCCATCTCCTCCGATGTAAATGTCCGATGCACCCATTTCGAGAGGGTCGCCAACTGCCGCCCGCGCGCCGGCGCGCCCTTCGGCGGCATGTTCACCTCCTCATCCCACTGCAACAGGGCGACCGTGGCCTGTGCGTCCATCACCTCGCCCAGCAACTCCTTGAATTTCTGTAGTGTGACTTCCATGGTCATGGGTTTGTGCGGCCTTTCCTTGGAGGGAAGAAATGGTCGCATAATACACAACAGCGTAACAACTTTGCCGTGGTTCACCAGTTGCATCCGGGAACGGGGAATACGGGGAATAAAGGCCGGTTGCCCCCACGAAAACCGGGGTTCAGAGAAAAACGACTGCGCCCGTTGCGCGATCGCGGGATTCCCGCCTGCGTGGGAACAGGGGGAATGGCGGGGCTGGGGTATCTATCCAAAGCATGTGGTTGCGGCCATGCCGCCTCGGGGGATTTCCGCCCGGATTCGCGCGTTGCACAACGTGTCCTTGTTTTCGACGTCCCTTGCGTCACTTGGGTCCTTTGCGTCCTTTTCGCAAAGCAATGGCGGGGGCGCATCGCCGCGCCCCCGCCATATGACGCTTAGCTCTTCACACCTGCAATGTGCAAGCGGTTTCTCCGGATTACAGCCCCTGCAACACCGCCATCAGTTGCGAGACGGGCCACTTGCCCGGATAGCGGATAAACTCAACATGCCCGTCCATGTACAGGAAATTGCATCCGCCGGGGGCGTGGTTGTATTCCTGGCCAAGGTCAATGCTGACCCAGTCGCCCATAATCGGGATTTCGCTCTGGGCCTGGGCGCTCGCCGCCGGATTGTTGATGTCCGTGATCATAAAGCGCTCGATGCCTTCACGCACACGATAGATCGTTTCCGTGCCGTAACTGGTCGCCGCGACCACGTCTTGATCAATTCCGGTGACACTCTCCAACATCGCATTCATTGTTCCAAACGCCGAAAGAATGTCACCGCCATACACGGGAATGGAAGCGATGCCGCCCATGGTCGGCGGGTCCACCGGGCCGGTGTAACTGGTCAGAATGGGGATATTGGTCACCCAACCGAGATAGAGGTAACTGGTGCTGGAACTGTCCACTTCGCAGGGATAGAACTTCGTGAGGTCCGTCAAATCGGTCGGCTGAAACGATGTGCCATCCCACCATTGCGTCAATGGAGGATTTCTGGTTTCGACAAAATTAAAAACCTCTCCTACATTCGTACCGGTCGTGGCCGAAGGACATAGGGCAATCTTCGGGTCTGTCATGTACTCCGGGTAGAACTGGATGTGCGCGGCAGTCCAGTCCGACCCGTTCCAGCCCGTCGTGCCCTGGCACGACCACAACTTGTTGGTCGGATATTTCTCGCCTTTCGATTCGTTGGCGTACATTTTGAAGATAATCCCGTACTGCTTGAGGTTGTTCTGGCAACTGGAGCGCCGCGCCGCTTCGCGCGCCCGCGCCAGCGCCGGCAGCAATATCGCCGCCAGGATACCGATGATCGCGATCACCACCAGCAGTTCAATCAGTGTGAATCCTCTCGTTTTTGTCATTTTCTCATTCTCCATCTGTTGTTATACCTTTTAACCATGCGCCGTCCCACTGTCAGAAACACGCCTCCTGACAGCGGTTTCCGGCGCCTTCTTGCATCCTTTTCCACTCATTGCATCAGCGCGCTGCTAGAGGTTTTCCAGGAGAATGGTCCACGCCTTGCAAATGGGGAACGCGCCCGGATAGCGGATGAATTCCACATGCCCGTCCATGTAGAGGATGTTGGCGCCACCGGGAATGTGGTTGGACCATGTAATGGTTGAAATACCACCCCGGAAGTCGTCCTGCATCACGAAAATCTCGCTCTGCGCCCTGCTGCTGGCCGCTGGATTATTGATGTCGGTGATGAAGAACCGCTCGATGCCCTCCCGCAGACGATAGATGACCAGGTTGTTTTCCTTAATGTCTTCTTCAAAGAGGGCGGGATTCGCATTCACCCCCCATTCCTGTGGGATGCGGGCCAGGAGCGTTCCCAATCCATTCAGAAAATCTATATTGACAATACCCCATACCTGGCCTGCATCTGTAATTGCATTGATTACCGATGTATCTGTGAAGACTTCCCGTTCCATGAATGTCCATGCGTAATACGCATACGAGAGGTCGCGAATCCTGCACGGGTTCACGGGATTGCCTTCTATGCCCCCTTCCAGGTAGTCCGTATAATTGCCGTCGGCATCTGAGGGACACACAATCACCTTGGGGTCCGTCAGGTACTCCGGATACACCTGTGTGCCATCGAAAAACGCATTAAAGCCCGTCACCCGGTTGCATGCGTCACCGTAATACTTTTTCAGGCTGGGAAACTTCTGGCCTGGAGACTCATTGGAGTACATCTTGAACACGAGCCCCATCTGCTTGAGGTTGTTCTGGCAACTCGATCGACGCGCCGCTTCGCGCGCGCGCGCTAACGCAGGCAAAAGAATCGCCGCAAGAATTCCGATAATCGCAATCACGACCAGCAACTCAATCAGGGTAAATCCTTTTCCTTTTCCTTGCATGATTTCCTGTCTCCTTTACTTTAGTTCTCACATCCTGCCTTCAATGACCATACCACGAAACCAAACGGCGGCACATGACATTCCCAGGAAACGTGCTGTGCCCTGCTCGCAGGCACGTCACCCTTTTTCTAAATTATCAGATTTCCCCACGAATGTCCAGCAAAAAAAATTGCGAAAAATATAAAAATCGCTACACCTTCCATGAACAATGCCAAATATACTGTATTCATAATATTGTATTACGTAAACATGCGAAAAAAGAACTGGGCAAAATATGCGCATTGATTGCAGCAACAGAATGGAGATACTCCGGCATCAGGGTGCAACGCCGCGCAGCGGCCGGTGGCGGTCGGCTGGCTTCCCGCGCTTGAAGCCGCTAGAATGCCTTATTCATGGCAAGAGAACCGTCAGTGATGGGAGGGTATCGCAATGCGGGAACAGGGTATTCACGGCGGTGTCATCACACTGCTGATCCTGGGGGGGCTTGTACATGGCGCGGCGGCCGGACAGGCGTTTTCGGGCAAGTACTTCCAGGGCGAAGGCGATACCGCCTATCTACAGTTGCTGGACATCGCGCGGCGGATGCTCGGTCCGGACCCGGAATTCCAGCACGTGCCGATGCTTTATACACCCGCCTGGAACGGGCTGGTTGAAGGGCCGACCTGGGGCGCGTGGTGGATTCAAAACAGTTACGGCCCCACCTACTGCGCGTTGCCGTTCTATGAAGAACCGCTGATGACCTTCCTGCAGAACGCACAGGACTTGTGGTTCGACCAGATGGGCGACGGCACGCGCGCGGGCGCGCACGGCTGGGTGGCCCCGGATGGGTGCCTGTGTGATTGCGCGTCGCCGGGGTGGGTCATGTACAAGCAGGGCGACGGCCGCATTGACCTCCACGACTGGGGGCTGGAATTCACCGCTGCGGGCATCGTGATGCAGGCCGAATTGTTGCTGATCCGCCGCGACCCGGAGGCCGTTGGGCGTTATCTGCCGATGCTGGAACGCGCCGCGGAATTCATCTGGACCCGCCGCGACCCGAAGAACAACCTTTTCCTGGCGGGGCCGGCGGCGAATCTGCTCGCGCCGAGTTACGCCGGCTGGCAGCGTCCCGACGGCACCTATGACATGGCCTATCTCGCGGGGTTGTCCATCACCTGTATTGCCGCGCTGGACCGCCTGATCGAGGTGGAGAAAATGGCTGGACATCCGGACAAGGCTGCGATGTTTGCCGAACGCCGCGACAAGGTCCGCAGCGGTCTTGCGCATATCACCACCGACGAGGGGTATTTCATCAAGTCGCTTGACCCCGACGGCACGAAGCACGGGGTTTACGGCGCGGCGAAGCACGGGTATTTTGAGTCATCGCCGAACCACGACGCCATCGCGTTCAATGTGGTGGACGACGCCCAGGCGCGCCGCATCTACGACAAGATCGTCTCGATTCCGCTGTTGCGGCGGCATCACGTTATCATCGCCAACGAGCCGGGATTGGACGACATGTATGTGCCGGGCGACGACTGGCTCTGGCAGCATGGCACCTGGGTGAACGGCGGCCACTGGTCCACGTGCGAGGCGCGGATGGTGATGGCGTACTATCGGCTGGGCAAATACGAGGACGCGCGCAAATCCATGGAGCACATGCTGGGCTTTGCGCGGCAGTTCCGCATGGACAATCCGCTGGTGGAATTCGGGAGCAAGGTCTATCAGCCCAAGGAGCCTGTCAACCTCTGCTACGATTCTTTCGGGCCGCCCGCCGCGCTCCTGCGCGGCCTTTTCGAGTACCACTACCATTCGCAGGATTTGACCCTCTTTCCCCGCGTTCCCCCGGCAATCACGCGCCTGGAACAGCATTTTCCCGTGATTTTTGGGAACAAGCGCTTATATGTCGCCACTCTGGGCGCCGGGCCGGTGACGGCGGTGCGTGTGAACGGGCGGAACTGGTCGCATTTCGATGCGGCGTCGGTGAGGCTGCCTTTCGCGGAAACGCCGGATAGCGCACGGGTCTTCATCGCGCTTGGCGGGGCGGACCTGGACCAGACGGCTCCATTCCACACCCGGGACAGTGCGCCGGACCCGCCCCCGCCGGAAGATTCGTTCTGGAATGTTCTTGCTGCGGCGGAACCGGCGCTGCCCCCGCTTGACCTGGCGCGCGTCGGCGCGTTTTATGCCGCCATGCAGGCGGCAGGGTTGGGAGAAACCTACGAAGCGCGGCACGCGCGGATCATCGTGGAGTATGCCGCCACGATTCATGCACGGCGTGCGATGTTTACCGCCGGAGCGCTTGCGCCGCTGCCGGACCCGGTGTCCCAGGCGGCGGCGGACCGCTCCTATGAAGACACGTTATCGAAACTTGTGGCGGGATTGACGCAGGGGATGGAGGGATACGCCGGTAGCGACGACGCCGTAAAACAGCGCATCCGCGCCTTATGGGAGGCCGCCGCGTTGACAGTAAGCGGGGAACCGGCCGGAAAGGTTTCATCGCTGACCTCCGACGCCGCTCCGGACGAATAAGGCCTTACGCGCGGCGCGCCGCCGCTTTGTCCTGAATCGCGCTGAGAATGGCGAGCGCGCCCTCGTCCTTGGTCGTTTTCCGGTCGTGCCAGCCGGGATAGGTCAGCAACGTCACGCCATAGACCTGTCGCACGGATTCAATGTAGACGCGGGTCCGCGTATCGGAGACAGGGGCCAGTTCAATGGTGTATTGCATCCGTCGCGGCTGCAGCACGCGCCATACCCGGCTGACCTTCGTGTGCGCGACAAAAGTGCCGCGCTTGTCGCGGGTGTAGATTTCAAAGTCCTGCTCGCGCAGGACGGTCTTGACCAGTTGCCATGCGTCCTTGAACGGCATGTCCACGGTCGTCGTATGTTCCAGCGCGAAGCCCGTCGTGTCGCGCGCCGTGCGGGCACAACCGCCCATCGCCGCCGCCGAAACGGCCAATCCCATCATTATCAAGCACAGCCGGTACGTCATGACGTTTCTCCAGAAGAGGGTTGAATTGTAGCACAGGCGACAGAAGCGGTCAATGCGATGCCCGCGCTCCGTCCATGCCGAATCATCCAAACCGTATTTGGACTTTTTCTTTTTCCATGCGTATCCACGGGGCTGCGGGATTGACGCCGCCGCCATGGCGGGATTACTATCATGCCAAGAAAATTGTTTCAGGGGAGTGCAGCGGAATCCACAGAAGGAGCACGAAGCCCATGTCGCACGCAAAATGGAGCCGTACCTGGATGGCCGTCCTGGGATTGCCGATACTTGCCCTGGCATCGGCGTCCGCACTGGCGCAGGTGACCTTTGAATCCCTGCTCAACGAGATGACAGACCTGGAGGCGCTGACCCGCCTGCCCGACCCCGCATTCACCTGCCGGCAGTTCTCCAGTTATGACCGCCGTTCCACGGACCCCGCCGTGCTGACCGATGAGAACTGGTTTGCCAACCACGACCGGGGTCAATATCTGTATGAGGAACAGCGCGACGGACGGACGGAATACGTATTGATGGACGCGCAGGGTCCGGGCGCGATTGTCCGCATCTGGTCGGCCAATCCCAACGACGCCGGCATCCTCCGGGTTTATCTCGACCACGCGCCGGATCCCCTTTTCGAGATGTCCTTCCAGGCGATGCTGGGCGGGAAGGCCGCGCCGTTTCTCCAACCGATAGCGGGCACGCGCGCCAAGGGCTGGAATTCCTATCTGCCCATTCCCTATGCCAAACACTGCAAGGTGACTTCGAGCACACCCGACTTCTATTACCACATCAATTACCGCACCTACGCCAGGGGGACGAAAGTCGCCACCCTGACCCAGGCGGGCCTCGACCGCAACATGGCGCGGCTGCGGCGTGTGGCCGACACCTTGGCCGCGCCGGCGCAGGCATTTTCCAGGCCCCGGGGACATGTTCAGGAAAAACCCTATGGCGCGTATGTCGAACCCGGTGAAAAAGTGCTGTTTGCGCGTCTGGATGGACCGGGGGCGCTGCACCGGCTGACCATGCGCGTGAATGCTGCGGACAGGGAAGCGGCATTGCGCGGCGTGCTGCTGCAAATCAATTTTGACGACGACATGCTCCCCTCGGTGCTCGCGCCGGTCGGCGATTTCTTCGGCACAGCCCCCGGCGACAAGCCCTATCAGGGGCTGCCCTGCGGCCTGCTGGAAGACGGCACCTTCTATTCCCATTGGGTGATGCCGTTCAAGCACGGCGCCATGCTTCGCCTGATCAACAAGACCGATGCGCCGGTGTCCGCGCACGGCGAGGTGGTCGCCTCGAACCGGCGCTGGACGAAGGACAGCCTCTATTTCCGCGCCAAGTGGCGCGGGGAACAGGACATCCCGACGCGGCCGCGCCAGGACTGGAATTTCATCGAGGCGCGGGGGCGCGGGCGCTTCGTCGGCGCGATGATGCAGGTCACGAACCCTGTCGGGGCATGGTGGGGCGAAGGCGATGAGAAGATATACGTGGACGACGAGGCGTTTCCAAGCCATTTCGGCACGGGCACGGAGGATTATTTCGGCTATGCGTGGTGCGACACGGAGATTTTCTCCCACGCTTACCATGCGCAGCCCAGGTGCGACGGCCCGGCGAATTTCGGCCACACCTGCGTGAACCGCTTCCACATCCTCGACAACATCCCCTTCACCCGCGCCTTCAAGTTCGACATGGAAATCTGGCATTGGGAAGACTGCCGCATCAGCCAGGCCGTGACGGTCTATTGGTATGCGGCCACGCCCGACCAGGACAATTTCCAAACGCCGGAGGCGGCGGACCTGATCGTTCCGCCGATCCCCGAACCCAGGCGGGTTGCGGGCGCCATCGAGGGGGAGGACATGCGCGCGGCGGCGGTGTCCGGCGGAACCTTCACGGTGCAGTCCAGCGCGGCGTGGAACTGGAGCGGCTGGGCACAGGCATGGTGGCAGGACGGCAAACCCGGCGATACCCTGGAACTGGCGTTCCACTCCGGGAAAAGCGGCCGACATCGCATCTATGCCGTATTCACCAAAGCGAAGGATTACGGCATTGTGCAGGTGTCCGTCAACGACCGCCCGGCGGGCGCGCCGATAGACCTTTACAATGAAAGCGTTCAGGCCACCCCGGAAATGACCCTGGGCGTATTCGACCTGAAGGCAGGCGAAAACCGTTTGCAGGCGCGTATCACGGGCAGCAACCCCAAGGCTGCTCCCGCACGCCACATGTTCGGCCTGGATTACATCCGCCTGGAGCCGGCGCCATAACCGGGCGTTGCAGTCACAGGGGCAACATAGACACGCTTTCGGTCAACTGACCGTTGCGCGGAGTTCCATCTCCACGGCGCGCCGGTAGCCGGTGATTGCCAGGTCGCCCGCGCTGCGCAGTTCCACCAATGCGTAGGCGCTGTTTTCCAGGCCCGAACCTTCGACCATGGCCTTGAGCGTGGAATAGTGGATGCCCTGTATGCAGGCGTATCCGCCGTCGTGGTGGTGCCCCTGAAACACGGCGATGACCTTTCCGGATTCCTCCAGGACGCGGCGTACTTCTGCTGCATTTTTCACGAACACATCGCCCGCGCCGTCGAGCCGCTGATGCACAAACACGACGACCGGCCGCCTGGCCATCGCCAGGTCCCCCCGCAACCACGCGAGTTGTTCCGGCGGAATGTTCGCGTCCGTCCAGTCGAAATGGCCGCGATCATAATCCGTGCCGTCGCTCCGGTAATTGGCGTCGAGCACCACCCCATGAATGCCCTTGATGTCAAAGGCGTAATGGGCCTGATCCGCTGCGACCCCGGTGTTCTCTATGGCCGCCAGAAACTGCGCCTTGGACATACTGTCCACGTCGTGATTGCCGAGCACGTGAAAGCGGGAGCCTTTGAATCCGGCGAAAACATCCTCAACCCGCCGGAGATAATCCAGCGTTTTCTCCTCGACCGGCGGACTGTCCTGGTCCTTGAAATCCCCCAATTCGACGAGAAAATCGGCCTGCATGTCGTTCATGCACTGCACGCATTCCGCCAATTTGTCCAGCGATTCCGCGTAATATCGCGACCCCTGCGCCTCCCGCGCGGCATAATGACAATCCGTGACGATACCGAAACGAATAAGAACATCATCGTCGCCGCGCGCCCCCCGCGCGCCACCCAACGCCAGCCCGAACGCCCCGGCCCCGGTCGCCCGCAAGAATTCCCGCCTCGTCACCAGCCAGCCCTGTCCCCTTTCATGTCGCTGCATAGGCATTACTCCACATCGTCTGGGTGGCATTATCAAATACGGAAATGATTCCAACCCCGCGTGCGCGGCGCGGATATGGTTGCTGTATCGCTCTATGTCGGATTTATCTTGGCGACAGGGAGACCGTTTGTCCATAATTCGTATTCACTGAGGTCCATGTCATCATTCCAGGAAATCCCATAGCCGCCGGGATCAACGCGCACGGCACGGAAGAGAGCGGGGATACTCAACAATTCGAAGTCGGGGCGCGAAACAAGGTGTGCGCAGTCATAGATTCGCTCTTCGCCATTGCGGAAACGCACCAACAGACACATCGGCTCAACGGGATGCACCGACTCAATTCTGGGAATGGTTTCCATCATTTCTCATTACTCCAGACCGGGCAACTGCCTGAATTCCCGGCGTTCCCACATCTCCTGTGAAACAGGCTGGCATAGTTTTCCCCATTCCTCCACAAGCCTTCGCGCTCTGGGGGGGGAAGATCGCCTTCGAGCATCTGTATTGTCTCGATCGCGTACACCGCGTTGTATTCACTGTAGATGGCGTGAAAATGCGGAATGCCATGTTCCCTCTGACTCAAGTACATTCTGATTACGATACCCTATAACCGCGCGATGACGGGCATACCTTTCAATTTCTTGCGCAATTGCCTGAATCACGGGAAACAACGTATCCATGTCATTGGAATTCTCCCTGATTAGAATAACATGCTTTCCGCGTGATGCGATATCCTGATCTTTTGGAGGCATTGGGGCGATGGGAGAACCGGTGGAAACGGAGATGCTTTTCCGACGCAGAGCGCCCCGAATGCACGCTGCACCGAAGGAGCAGTGCAACGCATGACGGCCTTTGGGATTTGTGGTCACGCACCCGCTCACTGCCCGCTTCTGGGCTTGTTCAGCAGGTGCTTGAGGTGGTAGAGGAACGCGTGTGCTTCGCGGGGGGAGAGGGCGTCGGGGTCCACGGCCTCGAGTTCCTTTTCGACGGCGCTGGGTTCGCCCATGACCTGGGGACCGAAGAGGTACATCTGCTGGGGCAGGCCCGCTGCGATGGGGTTTCCGGCCTCGAGGGATTCGAGGATTTCGCGGGCGCGCGCAAGCACGCCGCGCGGCAGTCCGGCGAGCCGGGCCACCTGGATGCCGTAGGAGTGGTCCGCGCCGCCTTCGACGATGCGGTAGAGGAAAACCACTTTGTCGCCCCATTCACGCACGGCGACGCTGAGGTTTTTCGCGTGCTCGAGTTTCTCCCCCAGTTCGGTGAGTTCGTGATAATGGGTGGCGAAAAGCGTTTTGGCGCGGATGTGATCGTGGATGTGCTCGGCGACGGACCACGCAATGCTGATACCGTCGAAGGTGCTGGTGCCCCGTCCGATCTCGTCGAGCACGAGCAGGCTTCTTTCCGTGGCGGCATTGAGGATGTTGGCCGTTTCGATCATCTCGACCATGAAGGTGCTTTCACCGCGCACGAGGTTGTCGGTCGCGCCGACGCGGGTGAAGATGCGATCCACCACGCCGATACGCGCCTCCGTCGCAGGCACATAACTCCCCATCTGCGCCATGAGCGTGATGAGCGCGGCCTGCCGCAGATAGGTGGACTTGCCGGCCATGTTCGGCCCCGTGACAATCTGGAGGCGCGCGCCGTGCATGTCCATCATGACGTCGTTGGGTACGAATTCGCCGCGCGGCATGAGGTCCTCGACCACGGGGTGGCGTCCGTCACGGATGCGGATTTCTCCGGTGTCGTCCACTTCCGGCTTGCAATAGCCCTTGGTCGCGGCGGTCTCCGCCAGCGCAAAGAGGGTGTCCAGAACGGCGATGTAATCGGCGGTCGCCTGGATGCGCCGCGCCTCGGCGGAGACGCGGTCGCGCAGTTCGGCGAACAGTTCGTATTCCAGCGACTGCATGCGCTCCTGCGCGGTGAGGATTTCCTCCTCGCGCGCCTTCAGCGCGGGGGTGACGAAACGCTCGCCGTTGACAAGGGTCTGCTTGCGTTCGTAATCGGACGGCACAAGATGCAGATAACTCTTGCTGACTTCAATGTAATAACCGAAGACTTTGTTGTAACCGACCTTCAGGTTGGGGATTTTGCTGCGATCGCGTTCTTCGCGTTGCAATGTCGCAATCCAGTCGCGCCCGCCGCGCACCAGTTCGCGCAGGCGATCCAGTTTCGGGTCGCAGCCGTCTTTGAAGAGGTTGCCCTCATTCAGCGCGGCGGGCGGGTCGTCCACAATGGCGGCGTCTATCCACCCCGACACATCGGCGAGTTCATCCATTTCTTCATGGATGCGGCGAAGGAGCGGCGCGCGGCACGCGGCAATGGCGGCGCGCAGATGCGGCGCGCATCCCAGCGACCGGCCCAGCGCCTTGAGGTCGCGCGCATTGCCGGTTTTTGCCGTGATGCGGCCCAGGAGCCGTTCGAGGTCGCCGACGCCGCGCAGCAACTCGCGCACGCGCATCCGCAGTTCGACATTCTCGAAGCATTCCTCGACGGCGTCCAGCCGTTCGCGGATGGCCGCCACGCCGAGCAGGGGATGCAGCATCCATTGCCGCATCTTGCGCGCGCCCATGCTCGTCAGCGTCCGGTCGAGCACGCCGATCAGCGTGCCCCGGCGCGACTTCTCCGCAATGGAAGCCACGAGTTCGAGGTTGCGCTGCGTGTTGCCGTCGAGCACGACATAGCCCGACGGGTTGTAGTATCTCGGCAGTTGCAGTCTCGGCGCGGCATCGCGTTGGGTCGCCTTCACATAGGCGATCGCCGCGCCGGCGCAGCCAGTCGCTTCCGGCAGGTCCTCCAGCCCGACGCCCTTGAGCGTGCTCAGGCCGAAGGTGTCCAGGAGCAGGTCGCGGGCCGTGGCGGGATCAAACTCATCGTCGGGGCGTGCGGTGAAGGTCATGCCGCCAAAGCGCGCGCGCAGCCGCTGTAAAAGGCCGTCGCGGTCGCTTTCCGGCGTCAACAATTCCACCGGGGCCATGCGGGTCAACTCGTCTGTCAGGGTCCGCTCGATGTCGCCCTCGACGCGCGCCGCGAGGAATTCGCCTGTGCTCACATCCACGAAGCACAGGCCCGCCGCGCCCGCGCCGGGGAAGACCGCCGCGAGGTAATTGTTCGCGCGCTCTTCGAGCAGGTCCGCCTCCAGCACCGTGCCCGGCGTGATGGTACGCACCACCGCGCGCTTGACAATGCCCTTCGCCTCGCGCGGGTCCTCGATCTGGTCGCAGAGCGTGACCGTGCGCCCCGCTTTGATGACCTTGGCGACATAGGCGTCCACCGCGCGGAAGGGCACCCCGCACATCGGCACCCGCCGGTCCTTGTCGTTGCCGTCGCGCGAGGTGAGCGCCAGGCCCAAAAGTTCCGCCGCCTCGATCGCATCGTCGAAAAACAACTCGTAGAAATCGCCCATGCGGAAGAACAGCAGCGAGTCCCCCGCCTCGGCCTTGGCCTGAATGTACTGGCGCAGCATGGGGGTTGTGCGATGCGGCGACACATCGCTCAATTTCATCCAGTTTTCCGTCATGGCCGCACATTATAACGCCACCCGCCGTCCCGGAACACCGGGACACGGACACACGGGCGAACACGGACGGCCTCAAACTGAAATTGAGCCATAAAATCTGATGCGACAGCCGATGCTTTGGGATTCCACTGTCCTTGCAGTCCTTCTTGTCCTTCTTGTCCCTGCTGTCTTTGGTGTCCTCGTAGTCCCCATCAACGCGGGGCCATCTTCTCCTCGTCAAACATGAATGAAAAGAGGCACATATCATGGTATGCGCCGTGGAGGTAGAGGGCCTCGCGGAGCGTGGCGCAGGGCGCAAAGCCGACGGCGGCGAGGAAATCGGCCAAAGCGTGTTCACCGGGGCCGGCGGGGATGAGAATGCGCTGGATACCCTGCCGGGCGAGGGCTTCGCGCAGCATGTACCGGAACGAGGTACGGACTTTTTCCTCGGCGTAGTCGCGGGGGTTGCGGAAGTAAATCCAAGCCATGGCCACGCCGGGCATCGCTTCGGGCCGGATTTTCAGCAGCCCGAACGGGTCGCCTTTGCGGCGCAGCAACAGGAATTCCTGTTCGATGCCGAGTGGATGCAGCGCATCCATTTCCCGGTCGTACTGCGAGGCCATGAGCAGGCCGTGTTCATTGAAGGTGAAATAGGCGGCGTCGTTCCAGTTTTCCCATTTGGCCAGCAGCGGCGCGTCGGCCTCCTCGATGGGGCGCAGGCCGATGTGCATGCGGAAGGCGGCGCGCACCATGGCAAGCAGGCCCGGACGTTTCGCGGGGCGCATCGCCTCGTGGATGCGGGCGAAATTGACGCCCTCCGAGGCAAGCCGGTTGAATGCGGCGATGGCCGCCTCCATCCAGCCTCGTTGCGCGTCGCACCAGGGCGGATGCGGCGCGCGGAAGGAACCGCTGAGCGCCTGGTGCACCGCCGCCGCGCCGCCGCCGCACAGGTTCCGCGCCCAACAGCGCAGGCATGGCCGCGTGGTGAGCGCGCCTGCATCGTCAAAACGCCGGAGCGCCGCTTCGACGATGGTTGCCTCGTCGAGCGCCCCGGCGCGGAAGGCGTCCCACGGAATGAAGTGCCGCCCGGGATAAATGCCGCCGTCTTCCGCCACGGCCAGCGCATAAGTCCCCGCGTCGTCGGTGCGGGCCTGCGGCGTCCCATGATAAATGCGCGCGAACAGGCCCGCGACTGGCTCCAGCCGCCAATAGCGTCCCTGGACGAGTTCCTCCGCGTAATCCAGCGCGACCGCCTCCAGCGTCTTCGCCATCGCCGCCGGGTCCAGCGCCGGATGCGCGACGTAGGCCCCCTCCAAATCCAGTTCGATGTGCCCCACGCCGGCGGCGCGGCATGCCTGTACCACGCCCGCGAAGTCGGGATGACCGGGGCGAATCACGATGCGGATGCCCATTCCGGGCGCGTCCGGCGCGGCTTTCGCCGCCGCCTCCGGCCCGCGCGCCGCGGCGCGCAGGAATTGACGCAGGGCATCGGCGGCGTCATCGCCGATGTCGCCGCTGATTTCAAGGGAAGCCGCGAGATCATGGCCGCGAAACACATCCGCCGAGGCGGGCAGGGGGTCTATCATGATTGAAATCCGGACCTCTTTGTCCGCCAGCCGCGCCAGGGCGCGGACCTTGCGACAGCAGGCGGTGATGACTGCCGGGTCCGCGGGCGGCCGGGGCCAGACGCATTCGAGGCGCAGTTCCCGCTGCTTGCCGGACCTCGCCAGCAGCAGTTGCGCCGCCGCCAGCAGGCGATCGGAAACGGCGTCTTCGCCGCCGCGATTCGCGCTATTGTCACCACGCCGCGCGAACCATCGTCGGGATGCCTGCGTTTGCGCACTGCCCGCGCACAGCACAGTCATTCTTTTCAGGCCGCGCTCAATCTCGAAGCGTTTGGCGTAGTCTTCCTGCTTCGGCACGGTGAAAATGGACTTTGCGGCGCGCAGCCATTCGAGTTCCCCCGCCACCTCCAGGATTTCCTTTTCGGGGTGGCGGTCCTGCAGCAGATGCAGGATGCGGTTCAGCGTCGCATGCGGGTAATGCTCCAGGACGTCCCAGGACACCGCGTCGCACTCGAAACAGAAACAGGTTTCCGGATCCACGGCGTAGCGTCTGCCGTCGCGTTCATAGCGGTGGAGCGCCGGCCCGGCCATCAGTATGCTCCCAGGGTGCCTCTGGAGCGGCTCCAGCGTTCCATGAATTCAAAGACGACGATGCCGATGGCCGTCCAGGCCATGCAACTCACAATCAACCAGAAGAACGAAGGATGCGCATAGACGGGCATGAAATCGCCTGTGAGCCGGCCCTGATCCTGGATGAGCACATACTTGAGGCAGATGGCCGCGTCGGTGACCGGCAGGGCGTGGGTGACGGCGGCCAGCGCCCAGCCCTGGTGCAGCATCTCTTCGCGCGCAAAGACGGCCAACGCGAACAGCCCCATGCGCAGGAGAATCGCGATCTGGCCCACCTGCTTGAACACCAGCACCAGCCCGCCGACCATGAATCCGAATCCAAGAAGATTGACGAAAG
This sequence comes from uncultured bacterium, assembly GCA_937951485.1. Taxonomy (GTDB): domain Bacteria; phylum Hydrogenedentota; class Hydrogenedentia; order Hydrogenedentales; family CAILVY01; genus CALEDJ01. Next base: position 68,571 of record CALEDJ010000034.1, on the reverse strand, counting down.
TCAGGGTCAATAAGATCAACACGGCTGCAGCGTCGAAATACAGACGCCCTCCCACGGTCAACGTCACCAGCCACACCATGACGCCGGAGGAGAGGATGGTGTACACCGAACCTACCGCCGTGCGCGCCAGGAAATTGAAGATCAGGCCGTGCGGACTCATGCAGAGTTGCTCAAGCACGCCGGTCTGCGCCATTTCCTGGATGCCCTGCGTGAACATGCCTACCACGCCGAAAGCGAACATGCCGATGATGAAGCCCAGCACGAAGTTCGTCGCCGCTGTGGGATCGTCAAAACGGCTCATGCTTTCTTCCACGACGGGGCGGCTGTAGATGAAGCCCGCGATCAGTACCATGAGCATCCCGTAGCCGAGGATCATGCCGGTGATGGTACGGAACCAGTAACGCCGCATGATGATGAACGACCGCACAATCTCGGCCTTCATCACAAGAAAGAAACCCATGCTACTCCTCTCCAGTGTATTCCGGTCGCTCTTCCACGATTTCGCCCGTCAATTGCAGAAAAACGCTTTCCAGGTTCTGCTGGCGCTGGGTCAGGCTGCGGAGTTGAAAGCCGCCCTCGCGCAGCAGTTCTATGACGCGATAAAAACCCTCGGATCGCTGTGCCGGTTCATCCGTCACGCGCAAGACCAGCGCCGGCCCGTCGTTGCTTTGTTCCACGGTGCAATCCAGCACGCCGGGGACGGTACGCACACGGGCCGGGTCCGGTGCCCGGTCCAGTTTGAACACAAAGACATGCCCCGAAAAGAGGTCCAGCAGTTCCGCAGTGGGTTTGCACGCGATGAGTTTGCCTTTGTTGATGATGCCGATGCGGTCGCACAACTCCTGGGCGACGTGCATGTCGTGCGTCGTCACCAGCACGGAACGCCCCTGCTGACGGGTGAGTTCGAGAATCTTGTCCTTGATGGCGCGGCTGCTTTGCACGTCGAGGCCGGTGGTGGGTTCGTCGAGCAGGAGCACAAGGGGATCGGCAATCAGGGCAATGCAGATGGCCAGTTTCTGTTTCTGGCCGCGCGAAAGCCGCCGCACCTGCACGTTCTTCTTCTCTTTGAGGCCGATGAAATCCAGCAATTCGTGGGCGCGGTCCCGCAACACCTTGCCGCGCACGTCCTTGAGGTTGCCGTAGTACATGAGGTTTTCCAGCGGCGTCAGCGGCCACATGCTTGTGCGCGTGCCCTCCAGCACCACACCCACCTTGCGCAGCACCTTCTTACGCTTTTTCTCCACATGCATGCCGTCCACGTAGACCGCGCCGGCGTCCGGCCGCACGAGTCCCGACACCATCTTCACCGTGGTGGTCTTGCCCGCGCCGTTCGGTCCGAGCAGGCCGAAGATTTCGCCGGGACGGATGCCGAAGGTGATGGCGTCGGCGGCGCGCACCAGGCGGCGGTTGTAGATGCGGCGGGTGCGCGTATCCTCATCAATGTGAAAAAAATGGCGGGTGACGAAGGCTTTGTCCACGCGGTCCAATTCCACCAGATATTCCCGGTTCATACGCGTTCTCCGGGCAGGCGTTGATAGGTCTGCTCCAGCGCATTCAGCGCGCGCTGGGCGTCGCCCAGTTCTTCCGTCTTCATCAGATACTCCAGGTACAGACTCTCCAGATTGCGCAGGACATGAACCGCCACCACGAGACTGAGGCTGTTTGTCCAGTAGTATAGCCCGCCCAGCAGCAGCGAAAAAGCCAGGAATTCCCCGGACTGCACCACCGGGTTCCTGAGAAAATGCTTGTGTACAACGGCGAAGGCGAGCGCCACAATCACAATGGAAAGCAGGGGCCGCCCCGTCCACGCCGTCAGCAACGGCTGCGCCGCCGCGCGATAGATGATTTCTTCCGTGATGCTGACAGTGATAAAGCGCAGCATGATCATCGGCGCCTCCACGAGAAAGCGAAGGAAGGGGCCGACCTGCACGAAATGCGCCGCCGCATCCCGCCAGACACCGTGGGTGATTAACAGCGAGCAGGCAAAGATGACATGGCCGATCAGCAGCCCCGCCCCGATATGCAGCGGGGAAACCAAATCGCGCGAGAACACGCCGCGCTGCCAGGCGAAGTGGCAGGCCAACAACAAGAGCGGCGTCTGGATCAGCAGCATCGCCCCCGTGACGCGCCGGTGCGCGGGATCGTCCCGCCGGTTCGCCAGCATGGTATGGACGACATACGCGGCGAAGCAGAGGAAAAAAAGAATCCTCACGACGGCGCACCCGTTTCCTCGCGCGCCAGATATTCAATCATTGCGCGGAGGGAAACATCTTCGGACTGGCGTTGATAGCGCGCGCGAAGCGCCTCGAATTCCGGGCGGAGCAGGCCGTAGCCGTACATGTCGTGGGTCTGGCCGTCGCGGACGATGTGGTCGCGTAGCGTCAGTTCCCGCACCGCGCCGGCCTTCTCGAAGATTCGCCAGGACGCTGTATTGAAAGCGTAGATGATCGCGCCGACGCGGTGCAGGTTGAGTTCATCGAAGCAGTATTCCAGTGTGCGGTAAATCGCAATGGCGGCGGTTATCCGGCTGCGGGCGGCGGCATTGCCGATATACAACTCGATGTTGCAGGAACGGTTGCGCCAACTGATATTCTGGAGAGAAATCAGGCCAATCGGGCCATGCCGCTTCGAGTCCAGGATGAGATAGACGCCGCCGGGCATCGTGTGCCCCGCCGTGCGGCCGAGCATGGAGACGATCTGCTCGCGAATCTGTTTGGGTGACCGCGCCGGATCACCATAGAGAAAACGTTGGAAATCCGGATCGTCCATCCAGCCGATCACCGTGTCCAGATCTTCCCGGTCCGCCCGGCGTATCCATGTCTCCGTCGAAAACGGCACCGCTTTCCCTTTCTATTCGCCCGCGGTTTCCGCAAAGAGGCTGAGCACTTCGAGATTATGCCACCGCCCTGCGGCGTAAAAGACCTCCCGCTGTACGCCTTCGCTCTGGAACCCATGACGCAGCAGAGCATCGCGTAAGGCGGTTTCACGGTCCAGGCAATGCGCGACCAGTTTGCGCATTCGCAACCAGTTGAAGCCCCGGCTGCGGAGAAATGCGAGGGCTTCGCTTGCCTCCGGTCCGGCGCAATCCGATTCTTTACACATCATCAGGGTGGCTTCCGCAAAGCGGGCCTCGGCGCTCACGCTGCGCAGCCCGCAAAACCCGACTATTTCCCCCATTCTGTTTTCAATGGTGAAAAATGCGCCGCGTACTGCCTCTTTACGGCCCAGCATCTCCCGCAATTCATCCACCGTGGGCATGATCGGCTCGCGGCGCATGTCCAGCAATGCTGCGCGCGGCCGTTGCAGGTCGTACAGACCGTGCAGGGCCGGAGCATCGTCCGGGTCCGTTGTGCGTATGCAGGTGTATATGCCTTGAATCATGAATGACGCCCCGCCACCGCCGGCCGGGATGGCTGCGGTCTATCGGGGCGATCAGACGCCCCCTGCCCCGAAGGATTCTCGGTCAGCCGTAGATTTCGTTCTTCTTGGCGTAGCGGAAATCCTGCCAAGCCCGCCAGATGGCATTCATGAAATCCGTGAACGCATCCGCCCGCACCGTCGAAATTTTCTTGATATGCTTCATGGTCCTACTCCGTCACTGAAAAATTGTTTCCGGCGCATATTAAACCAGATTACCGCGCCGACTACAACCGACAACGCAGGGGGCGCGTTCCACGCCTCTTCCTATGAAGAGGTCGTTTCCACGGGATTGCGCGGATTCTTGTTCCGCACAATCGGGATGAACATGCGAAGCACCGCTTCAATAAACGCCAGTTTCTGCTCCGGTGTCGGCTGGTTGGCGATCGCCGGCGGTCTGGTCAGACATTGCAGATGTTTCACGCTACCTGGTCTCCAGCGGACGTGGACGCCGCGCGTCAGGGACTAATACCCCATTTTCTGCTGATAAATGTCGATGAATTGCACGATGATTGTCAATTTCACTTCGGGAGCGACGGACGCGGCAATCTTGGGCGTCCTGGAAATAGGGCGCAGACGCTTCACGGGTGCATTCCTTTTTCTTCCCGGGGCCGGCCGGTTTACGGCATCCGCTTCAGTTGGAATTGGACGGATATTTGCCCTGGAGTGATGCCTCAATTATCGGGAAAATGAAACCGGTGAGAAACTCGAGCACGAAACACAATCGCGCCTGGAAATCGCTGCGAATGTCGTCGCACATGCTCGCGGCCATCACCGGTCGGGTGATGGATTTCATATGTGCCATCGCCGTTTTTCCTCCCATGTCTTGCCGAAGATCGCACCCGCTGGCGTTGCGAAACCGACAATGCATTCTGGTGTCGTATAAGCGAACGCATCTTCCTTTAACGACAAAAAAGGGACTTCTCTTCCTTTTGCAAAGAAGCCTGTCCAGAAATTAGACGTTTTTGGAAACCAATGCGCTGCCGATTACTTCCAGAATCGCCGCAATCACTGCTATCACCTGGCCAATCGTGACGTCAGCGGCCTTTGCGGGTTTTCTGCTGATAGTACGAACGTGCTTCATTTTTTATTCTCCTTACTTCTATGGGACCGACCATTGTTTCAACGCCGCCGCTTGAAAAACCGGCACTCCCGGGATTCCTTCCGGCGGTGTTGGATACATCCTCCAACCCATCCTGTATGAACAGTATACCAAGTCTTTCGCATCCATTCAATCGGCATTATCACGAGGGCGCATATTACGCATGCTCATGTGCGCCTGCGCACATCTCTGGCATCTTTCGTAAATAAGTACCCCCACCCCCCTTGATTTGTCACAGCATTACTGAAAAACACCCTCCGCATACAATACCATCCCAACGCATACTATTACCCTGAGAACGCAAAAGTTCCCAAGGACGCTGACGGTTGCGACTCATTCCACCTACGACGACTCGGTCATTTCTCATTATTCTTAAGTGTGCGCGATCGTTACGCCGACAGCCGCGCGGATTATGACTTTTCGACCTGCGCGCTTTCTTTGGCCCCGCCCTTTTTCTTGGCGTTGACCAGTGTGTTCAGAAACGCCGACCGAAGGGGTTTGACGGCGAGCAGCGCCTTGACGGGCGGAGTGTTTTCGAGAGCGCGGGCCAGGCGCGCGAAAACGCGGTGATGGATGCGCTCGGGGTTGTCGAAGATGAGGTCGGCGAGTTTGCCGCGTTCAATGGCCATATGCAGGACGCGGTCGAGCGTGCCCTCGGGGGTAAACACGCGCCTGGGTCTGGGATTCATGCGTACAGCCCCCGACCCACACGCGGCGTAGCAGACGCCGCAACCGAGGCAAAGGTCTTCCTCCACCACGGCGAGTTTGGTCCGTCGGCCGCCGTTAGCGCCGTTATCCTCAGGCATGGCCATGTTTATGGCGCTCACGGGGCATGCTTGCGCGCATTTACCGCAGCCGCGGCAGAGGTCGGCGTTCACGGCCATGATCCAATTGGAAGAAACGATGGCGTTTTTAATCTCGAAGCGTTTGACGGCATTCATCATGCCGCAGCAGCAGCCGCAGCAATTGCACATATAGGTGAGGTTGCGCTGGACATTGTCGCCGACCTGGGCCAGCCCGGCCTCCTTGCATTGCTCCAGAATCTTCATGCCCTCGGCGGGAGTGACCCGCCGGGAGATGCCGTTGCGGATCATGGACTCGGCGGCTTCGTTCAGGGTGAAGCAGGTTTCCATGGGGCGCCCGCAGGCGTGGCCGAGATGTTCGGCCTTGTGGCGGCAGGCGCACAGGGAAATGCCGATGGCGGTGGCGTTTTCGATGATGCTGCCGGCGCGTTCCCAGTCCAGGATTTCCGAGTGGTCGTCATCGGGCAGGGCCTCTTCGCGCACGAGCGACCGGCCGATTTGCGTTTCGCCCTGGAATACGGCATGGCCAAAGGTTCTGTCGTTATACATGTACTGGTCGAAGAGCCGGGCCAGTTCCGCCATCGGCATGTCGTCACGCGCGCGCATGAAGGTGAATTCGAAGAAGCCGATGACCACCGGCGGCAACATGCAGTACCGGCGTTCCTTGTGAACGAAATCGAGCAGCAGACCGCGTCGGGAGAGATCGGTCACCTTGGCGTCGAGTTCATCCAGCGGCATGCCGAGTTTGCGCGCCAGCGCGGGCAGTGGCGTTGGGCTGGCGGGAATCCGGCGCGCGAAATCGGCATCCTCCGGCGTAAACAACAGTTTCAGGATTTGCATGAGCACGGGCGAATCGGGTGCGCCCGTTACCATGCGTTCGAGCCGCTGCTGCAAGAGCCGATGCTCCCTGTCAGGATTTACTGTATGGCCCATATGATTCGCGCTCCTTCCGCCTCCATCGCTGCAGGCCATTGTACACCACGGTTGCGGCAGGGAAGAAACGCGCCCCGGGTCGGACCGGAGAAGCAAGAGAAGCGTTTACAGAGACATCGCATGCAGGAGCGCGGTCATGAACTCCTGCATTTTCGGGATATGTTCCACACAGCCCGCGCGCAAAGCCTCTTCCGACTGCACGTAGGGGCCGGCGACGAGTTCATCCGCGCAGTGGCGCACAAGGCGCCCCACACTTTCCCGCGTCGTTTCCAGATGAAACTGGAGCGCCAAAACGCGGTCGCCGTAACGGAAAGCCTGGTTGGCGCAAGCATCGCTTGCCGCCAACCGCAGTGCGCCTTCCGGAATGCCGAAAGTGTCGCCGTGCCAATGAAAGGCATGGAATTCCTGTGGCAGAACGGAAAAGAACGGGCAGACGGCCGCTTCCGCCGTGCGCCGCACCGGGAACCAGCCGATTTCCCGTTCCGGATTGCGCTCGACGGGCGCGCCGAGCACGTCCGCGATCAACTGCGCGCCCAGACATACCCCGAGTACGCGCTTATTCTGGTGAATGGCTTCTTCGATAAACGCTTTCTCGCGGGGAAGCCACGCATACCGCTCCACATCGTACACATTCATGGGGCCGCCCAGAATGATGAGCCAGTCTATCTCCTTGACCGCCGGCAGGCGTTCGCGATGGTGAAAACGTGTACGGGTGAGCACATGCCCCTCAGACCGCACCCAGCGCTCCATGTTGGCGAGATCTTCGAACGCCACATGCTGCAAATAGTGAATGCGCACGCCGTCTCCTTTCGCACAAGCCGGCTTGGCAACGGTTTTCGGCGACCCTTGACCGAAGAAGTGGCATGGTCCTGTCTTCGCCAAAGGCCGTGGCGATAACGCGAAAGACCCGCCACACCGAATGCCTCGCCCATATAAAAACGCGGCGTCGGGGGTTCTGTCAACTTCCGGACGCCGCGTTGCGGTGCGTGATGCTATTTCGCGTGCCTGGCGAGATACTTGGAAACGCCTTCGGCGGACGGTTTCATGGCTTCGTCGCCCTTCTTCCAGTTCGCCGGGCAGACCTCGCCGTGCTTCTCGGTGTACTGAAGCGCATCGAGCACGCGCAGCGCCTCGTCCACACTGCGGCCCAGCGGCAGGTCGTTCACAAGCGCGTGGCGCACGATGCCATCGCGGTCAATCAGAAACAGGCCGCGCAGGGCGACGGCATCGTTGATCAGCACCCCGTATTCGCGCGCGATATTCTTGGTCAGGTCCGAGACCAGTGGGTACTGGATATTGCCGATGCCGCCCTTGTCCACCGGGGTGTTCTTCCATGCCCAATGGGAGAAATGGGAGTCCACGGATACCCCGACCACTTCGCAATTGCGGTCCTTGAACTCCTTCAGTTGCTTGTCGAAAGCGATGATTTCCGACGGGCATACGAAGGTGAAGTCGAGCGGGTAGAAGAACAACACCACGTATTTGCCTTTGAACTGCGAGAGGCTGAATTTCTCATTGAACGAATTGTCGGGCATGACCGCCGTTGCGGTGAAATCCGGCGCAGGCTGGGTCACTTTGATGCAGCAACAAGACATGACTGTTTCTCCTTTTTGGTTGTGTGGGCGTTTTTTTACCGGGGCCGGCGCTCCCACCCTGCGCCGAACCTGTGAATGCAGTCCTTGCCGTGCAATGAAACGCATTGCAACGGGTGCGTATTCCTGGGGATCAGCCCGCGGCCGCAGCGCCCGTGATGTCCGCCACAATAGTGGGGCTGATCACGCGCTGGCCCGCTTCGCGGTCCAAGAGGAAGAGGCCGCCCGGCGCATCTTTTACGAGGCGCAGATTCTGGACCATTGCGTCCGCGTTTGCCTCTTCTTCCACCTGCTCCGTCACGAACCATTCCAGAAAGATCCGCGACGCATGGTCGTCTTCGTTCACGGCCAGCGTGGAGAGTTTGTTGATGCACTCGGAGATATGGCACTCATGCTTATGCGCCGCCTCGAAGGCCGCCAGCGGAGAATCCCATTGCATTTCCGGCGCCTTGATCGCTTTGAATGTCACCTCCGCACTGCGCTCAAACAGGAAGTTCACGAATTTGCGCGCATGGAAGAGTTCCTCTTCGACCTGAATCCGCATCCAGTTTGCAAAGCCCTGCAGATTCAGGCCCTCGAAGTACGCGCGCATCGCCGCGTACAGATAGGCCGAATAGAGTTCCTCATTGATCTGGTTGCTGAACGCTTCCTGCAGTTTCTTCTTCATCATACGTTTTTCCCTCCTTTATGGCTTCGTCTGACCGGATTTTCCATGTTTTCCGCCAGGCGTGCCGTTGCTGGCTTCTTTTGTCCGACATTCAGGGCACAGGCCCTCAAATTCCAAACGATACCCAAACACCTGATACCCGGTTGCATGGGAAACGGCTTGAAGATGGACTTTCGCCGATTTTACAGACACATCATCCAGGCGGACGCAGCGCAGACACCGGATATGGCAGTGTGCCGCCGTATCACCGTCAAACCGCGCGGGAGCGCCCCCCATATCCAATTTACGGATCAACCCGCAGCGCGTCAACTCGTCCAGGTTACGATATACGGTGCCCAGGCTGATCCTCGGCAGACGCCGCCGCACCACGGCATATACTTCATCGGCCGTCGGATGCGTCCTGAGAATTCTCAAGGTCTCCAGGATGACGCGGCGTTGTTGGGTCATGCGTTGCATGGCGCTTTCCTATCAGGATCAGTTATCATTATCATAAATTGACGGCAAAAGTCAAGTCCATCCCTTTCCCGGCGATTGGAATTGCCGGGAAAAAGCTTTCTTTTTTGTTCTTCGGCGTCTTTTGTTACAATGGCGGGGCGATGAATCTACCGAATAAACTGACAGTGGCCCGCTGTATCATGGCGGTTGTCTTTGTAGGCATCATGTCCTACAAGCACGTGCTCGCTTACGCGCTGGCCTATTTTCTTTTCATTGCGGCGATGCTGACGGATTACTACGATGGCAAGATTGCGCGGGCGCGCAATCTGGTGACCAATTTCGGGAAACTTTTTGATCCGGTGGCCGACAAGGTGCTGATGGCGGCGGCGTTGATCATGCTGATGACGATTCCGGAATTGCGCATCCCGGGGTGGACGATCGTGGCCATCTTTTCCCGGGAGTTTCTGGTGATGGGCGCGCGGTCGCTTGCGGCGGCGGAAGGCACGGTGATCGCGGCCAACGAATACGGCAAGGCCAAGACCATTGTGCAGATGATTTACGTGTTGGTCTTCCTTTTCTTTGCGATAGTGCTCGAACTGCTGGAGACATGGCAGGGGCTGGCGCTGTGGTTGCCGGGCGGACCGGGAATTTATCAGACCGTGATCGGCCTGGCATCGCGCTACACAATGGTGATGGTTGCGCTGTATACCGTCTATTCCGGCCTGCAATTTGCCCGCTTGAATTGGAAAGCACTGCATCTGGACGGGGTGACATGAACGCCACATCTCCTTCGCGAGCGATTGTTGACCTGGCGGCCTACGCAGAAAACCTGGCTGTGGTGCGCCGGTACACGGGCGGCGCGGCGAACATCATCGCAGTGGTGAAGGCCAATGCCTATGGTCACGGCCTGATACCGATCGCGCGCCGCGCGGCGGCAGCGCAGGTGCGCATGCTGGGCGTGGCGACCGTGGACGAAGGCGTCGCGCTGCGCGAGGCCGGCATTGACACCCCGATTCTGGTGATGATGCAGCCCGATGAGGGCGCGATAGCCCCCATTATCGAATACCGTCTCACCATGATGGTCTCAACGGCGCGCTTTGCCGAACGGCTTGGCGAAGCGGCGCAGCGGGCAAACCGCGTGGCGCCGATTCACTGCAAAGTGGACACAGGCATGGGGCGTCAGGGATTTCCCTTGGGATCAGCCCCGACGGATTTACAGTATCTCACACGCATCTCGCATATAGACATCGAAGGCATCGCCACGCATTTTCCCGTGGCGGACCAGCCCGAAGACCCCTACACCTATAACCAAATCAAGGCTTTCAAGTCCCTGCTCAAGCAACTGGACAGGTTCGGCATCCCCTACGAGATGGCGCACGCCGCCAACAGCGCCGCCATCCTCAACTATCACGACAGCATCTTTGACACGGTCAGGCCGGGACTCATCACCTATGGCGTATGGCCGGGGAAAACGCCGCCGGAAGCCAGTCCCCTGCGGCGCGTCTTGCGCTGGGAAACACGCGTCACCCAGGTGCGCGACCTGCCCCCGGGGGCCAGCGTCGGCTATGGGCGCACGTACACCACCCAGGCCCCGACCAGGGTGGCCATCCTCCCTGTCGGCTACGCCGACGGCTATAAACATGCGCTTTCCAACCGTGCAGATGTGCTGATCAAAGGCGTGAGGCGCCCGGTGCGCGGCAGTGTCTGTATGGACGTGATCGTCGCGGATGTCACACAAGCGCCCCCTGTGGAGCCTGGCGACGTCGCCACGCTCATTGGTTCGGACGGATCGGAGTGTATCACCGTCGAGGAACTGGCGCGGCGCGCAAACACCATTCCCTACGACATTCTGACCGGCATCGGTCCCCGTGTGCAGCGGGAATACATTAATTAGGGGCCGGCGCTGCCCAAGATCGCGGTCAGAAACGCCCGACGATGGGAGAAGCATCGCTGAGTGCTCTTTAGGGCCAATCAAAGCGTTACATCGTATCGGGTCCCCATGAATCGTATTGGGTCCCCATGACAGGAAGGTCCCTCAAAGCCGCGGACGGGTTACGCTGGTCCGATGCACTTGGGCTATAATGCGCGGCACGAGCCGCATTCGCCGGTGCGTTTTCCACGGAACAGGGTGCCCGGCCGCACCGATGTTTGCGCATCAGGCAGGCGGACGGGCCGCGTTGAGGAAATCCGATGCCTGAGGTTTTGGGCGAATCCATTGAAAAAAGAATCGCGCCGCCGGCGGCGCGCCGGATGCAGGAGGCCATCGAGGAAACCGGGGGGCGCGAGGTGTTCTTTGCGGGGACGCTGGACGGGTCGGGGCGTGTGGCGTCGGTGCGGGTGTGTGCGCGGGGGAATGAACACGCGACGCCGGCGCTGCTGGAAGGGCTGGACGTGCGCGAAGTGGTGCTTCACAACCACCCGTCCGGTGAATTGGCGCCCAGTGAGGCGGACCTGGACCTCGCGGCGGTCTACTCCAGCCACGGCCATGGGGTCTATATCGTTGACAATGAAGTGCAGCGAGTTTATGTCGTCGTGGAGCCGTTTCTGCCGAAGCAGTTGCAGTTCCTCGATGCGGGCGCGCTGGCTGAGATGCTCTCGCCCAAGAGCCGGATGGCGCGGGCGTTGCCCCATTTCGAGGTCCGGCCGCAACAGGTGGAAATGCTGGAGGTGGTCTCACACGCGTTCAACCGCGACGGCATCGCGGTAGTGGAAGCGCCGACCGGGGTCGGCAAGACGCTGGCATATCTGCTGCCGGCGGCGGTGTGGTCGGTGCAGAACAAGGAACGGGTGGTCATCTCCACGCGCACGATCAACCTTCAGGAACAGATCATTTTCAAGGACATTCCGTTGCTGCAACGCTGCCTCGACAAGCCGTTCACGGCATGCCTGGTCAAGGGCCGGGGCAATTATCTGTGCCTCCGCAAACTGGAGCGGGCGCTGTCGGAAGCGACGCTCTTTGAAGACGCGCAGAGCCGGGAGCAACTCGAACAGATTGCGGCATGGGCCGACAAGACCGAGGACGGCAGCCTCTCCGACCTGTCGTTCGTGCCCCGGCGGGAACTTTGGGAACAGATATGCTCCGAAGCGGATACCTGCGGCATGGCGCGTTGTCCGGAGCAGAAGCGCTGTTTCGTGACGCGCGCGCGGCGTCAAATCGCCAAAGCGGACCTGCTGGTGGTCAATCACCACATGCTGTTTTCCGATGTCGCCATCAAGAAGGAGACGGGGGATTTCACGGCGCTGGCGGTGTTGCCGGCATACCGGCGGCTGATATTCGATGAAGGACACAGCATCGAGGATTCGGCCACGGAATACTTCGGAGTGAAGGCCTCGCGCCTGGGGGCGTTGAACACCCTCTCGCGCTTCTACCGGCTGGAACGCGGCAAGGAACGCGGCCTTATCCCGACAATCAAAATCCGACTCCTTCACGATTGTCCGCGCCTGTCAATTCCGGATTACGAAGCAATGCTGGCCCTGATAGATGAACACCTGCTTCCTGCGGTCGCCGTGTGTCGCGAGGCGCTGACATCGGCTTTCGGCGCATTGCGCGAACTGACTGCGGCCAAATGCGGCCAGATCGGACGCGACATCCAGTGGCGGCTGACCGAAACGGTGCTCGCGGACCCGGAACTGCGCGAGATCCACCGGGAACTGGTGACGCCGGCGGTGAATCACATCCGCGCATTGACGGACCATTGCGGCGCGCTGATCAGACGAATTAACGCGATTGCGCCGATGGAGGGTCAGGGGGAATCCCCGCTGACGGCGGAGGTTCTGCAACTGAACGCCTATGCGAACCGCATGGACGGCGTCGCGAATGTTCTTGCAGAAGCCACGAGCGAAACCATCCAGGAAAACACCGTCAGGTGGATCGAGATTGACGCCAGAAACGACCAGATAGTCCGACTGGTGCGTTGCCCGCTGCATGTAGGCAAGCCGCTGGCCGAGTGGGTGTATAACAAGATCAGCACGGTGGCGATCACCTCTGCCACCCTGGCGGTGCAGCGAAGATTCGACTATCTGTTTGACCGGATTGGACTTGGCGAGGCGGACCCCGGGCGCATTATTGCCGCTACCCTGGATTCGCCGTTCAATTTTCAGAAACAGGCTATTCTGGGCGTGGTGACGGACCTGCCCGCCCCTGACGACAAGGCCTTTCTGGAGGAGAGCACAGCGTGCATCCACGAAGCCCTGCGCATCACCGGCGGGCACGCCTTTGTCCTGTTTACCTCCTTTTTCGCCGTGGATTTCGCGTATCGCCGCCTGGAGAATGACCTGCGCGCGGCGGGCATCACGCCCCTGCGCCAGGGCGAAGCGACCCGCACCCAATTGCTCGACCGTTTCCGCGCCGACGTCACCAGCGTGCTCTTCGCCACGGACAGTTTCTGGGAGGGCGTGGACGTTGCCGGGGAAGCGTTGCAGTGTGTTATACTCCCGAAACTGCCGTTCCGTGTGCCGACCGAACCCATTCAGGAAGCGCGCGCCGAGGCCATTGCGGCGGACGGCGGCAATCCTTTTATGGAATATTCCGTGCCGCAGGCGGTGATCAAGTTCCGGCAGGGTTTTGGCCGCCTCATCCGCCGCCGCAGCGATCGAGGGGCGATTCTGGTGCTGGACCGGCGCATCATCACGAAGTACTATGGCCGAGCATTTCTGGATTCACTTCCGGACTTGCGCCTCGTCCGGGGGCCGCGCGCCGAAGTGTTGGCCGCGCTCAAGGACTTTTTCGACAAATAGGCAACATTTTTGGCCGACTGGCCTAACCTTTGGAATCAGCACACATAGAACTTTCTTTTCGTCATCGCGGGCGGTGCGGCGCAGTGCGCCGCTGATCGAAGAAATCTGAAATAATGGTGGCCTCATATAATGTCCGAGATTGCTTGTATGTTCCTATTGCGGCGTATTTGCGCAGCGAAAGTCGTCACAGCAGCAGTTTTCTTCGCTTCGCTCGCAATGACGAGGATTCGGGGTTGGCGGATGGATTCAAATTGTTGTATTGCCACGAAAGTGCGTTTCCTTTCTTCCATGAATCGCCGCCGAAGGCGGTGGGGGACTCGCAATGACGGGATTATGCATGGTGATTGCTTCAATCGGCTGAAATGTTACTGAAAACAGGAATTGGCCATGGAACAAAACATTCTTGTGGATATCAGTCGCGCCAAGGCATCCGCCGTGGGCCGGGACCACGGCGTGACGCCGGAAGAGTTGGGGGAGATTGAGGGCCGCGTGTTGGAGGCGCACGCCGTGCTGCAACAGCAGCGGGCGGAACGCCAATACGGTTTCTTCGATCTGTATAGAGATGCCGCGATGTGGCAGGCGGTCAAGGAAGAGGCGGCGCGTTTTTCCCCGAACGGTTGCGAAAATCTGGTGATTCTGGGGATCGGCGGCTCGGCGCTCGGGATTACGGCGTTGCATACCGCTTTGAATCCCCCGTATTACAACCTGCTCAGCGGGGCAGGACGGAAGCGCCGCCCGCGCCTGTTTGTCATGGACAACATCGATCCCATGACCTTTCGTGCGATGCTGCGGCTGTGTCCGCCGCAGAAGACCCTGTTCAATGCCATTTCGAAATCCGGTGAAACCGCCGAGACGATGGCCCAGTTGATGATTGTGGTGGAGATGCTGGAGAAGAAACTGGGGAAAGACGCCCTGAAAGATCACCTCGTGGTGACCACCAGCCCCAGGGCGGAAGGCGCGCCCAGGAGTCTGTTGCATCCCGTGGCAGACGCCTACGGCCTGACCAGTTTTGCCATCCCCTTGAATGTGGGGGGGCGCTTTTCGGTCTTTTCGCCCGTCGGCATGTTTCCAGCCGCAATCCTCGGCATGGACCTCGACGCCATGGCCGCGGGCTGCGCCGCGATGGACGCCCGTTGTTCGCAACCGTCGCTGGCGGATAATCCTGCGTACTTGCGCGCCGCCGTGCAGTATCTTCTGGACACCCGGAAGGGCAAGACCATGACCGTCATGATGCCCTATGCGGACAGCCTGCGCGACGTGGCGGACTGGTTCCGCCAACTCTGGGCGGAGAGCCTGGGCAAACGTCTCAATTACGAGGGCGAGGAAGTCTATGCCGGCCAGACGCCGATCAAGGCGTTGGGGGTCACCGACCAGCATTCGCAGGTGCAACTGTACCGGGAAGGCCCCAACAACAAGGTCTTCACCATGTTGGAGGTCGGACGTTTTGACAAAACCGTGAGAATCCCTGACGCGTTGCAACAGGTGGAAGGCTTGAACTACCTTCGCAACAAGTCGTTGAACAAACTGCTGGCCGCGGAACTGCGCGGCACCATGGATGCCCTGAAAATGAGCGCCCGGCCGGTCATGCGCATCACCCTGCCGCGCGTCAACGCGCACACCGTGGCGCAGTTGCTGTACATGCTTGAAGTCGAAACGGCAATGGCGGGCCGGCTCTATCGGGTGAATGCGTTCGACCAGCCCGGTGTGGAAGAAGGCAAACGCATTGCGCGCCGGTTGATGGGAGGTGAAGGTTGAACGAAAAGGCCCAAGGCCTCCTCGGCGAGGAACAGGCGCTGCGTCTGGCGGAATACGGACTTGCCGGTGACCATGCCGGCGCGCGCAGGAGCCGGCGCGGTTTCCGCTTTCTGGTGACGGCCTTCGTGTTTTTCACCTTTTCCCTCTGGTTTTCCGAAAATCATCTGCGTTTCGATCGCACGGAAAGCCAATATCGCATGGCCTTGACGCTTCCCCCGGATTCTGCGCGCGCCATTCTGCGCAACGTTGTGAAGCGCGACCACGAGCGCAATGAAACCCCTGCCGCGCGCTATGTGGAGGCGCTTGCCGCGGTGGAAGAAGCCGATTTGATCCTGCCGCGTTATGAGGAGGCCTACCGGCTGAACCCGAACAACCCGTTTCTCATTATCAACTATGGGTGCCATTTGTTTCTCAACGGGCAGTACCGGGAAGCGCGCGAGCGTTTCCGGGAAGCGGGCGTGCAACCCCCGAAGAATGCCCTGCCGCGCTACTTGGAGGCGGCGGCGTTGGCCGCCGGCACGCCGGAAGATGACTTGACCGAGGTGATAGCCTTGATTGCGCGCACCAACAGCACGGGCGACCCGGTCATTTTCCCCCAGCCGCTGTGGCATCCGAGCCTGCCGCGCCGGGGCGCCCGTTACGCGCAACAGCGCCGGGAAATTGTTGATCTCTGCTGCGCCCCGATATACCGGCTGCGCAGTCAGGTCATCGCGCAGGCGCGCCGCCAGATTGAGGCGGGCCAGATCGGCGATTGGGATTCCTGGCTTGAGAAAATTCAGGTAATGGGAGAACGCTTTGTCGGAACAGCCGCATCCGATCCCGCCAATCTCGGCGTCCCCCAAGCCATAGCGGGCGCGCAGATACAACTTGACGCCATCGCTTTGCGGCAGCGCATCGCCGAAATGGGTCGGGGCGCGCCCGATGCCTTTCTTATCGAACGCGGCATCAAACTGGACCATGCCTTGAACGAACTGAAATCCTTCGAAAACCTGCGCAACACCAGGATGGCCGAGCACCGCGCCATCGTTGCCATGCCGTTGCGCCTGCTGGCGCAAACCCTCGGCGTACTGACGCTGGTCTATCTTCTTGTCGCGCTTCTCGCCCGCCTGACCGATGCGGGAAAACGGTTCTGGGCGGTTCCCCATCCCTCATGGGCGCTCTATCCCCTCGTCGGGATTCAGGCTGTCTTTCTCGTGCTGTTGCTGATAGTCTCGCTGATGCAACGCGCCGAAAACGCCGCTCCTTCCTTGTTGCAGAGTATTGACCTGCTGTGGCACGCAGTGTTACTGACCGCCGTTGTACTGGTTCTGATTTATCCCGCTTTTGCCCTGCCCAGCGCCCGGCGCATCTGCGAGGCGGTTGCTCCGGAAGACCCGGACAGTATCCGTTCAGTGGTTCGCCGGCGTCGTCTCATGGCCTATATTTCCCTGATGCGGCGCACCTATGGCCTCATGGCCGGCGGCCTGATCTGCGTGGCATGTTGCTGGATGACAGGCTATCGGTTGGCTGCCGCCGTTTATCCTACACAAATGGAACTCCTTGTCACCGGTCTTGAAAACGATGCGCTGAAAATGGTTCTGCGCGTTCTGGAGATGCTGTCGTGAAGGCGTCGGGCGCATGTGCGTCACCTCCGAATCGCGAAAACAGCGATATGTGACAGGAAGTGGTTGACAATACTGGCTATCAATGGGTATAATCATTAAGAATCCCGATTAAACTATGAAATTTGCCACGAAGCAACATATCGCGGCACAAGCGAACACAAATATCAGATGTCCAACGTTGAAATGGGTCAACCAAAGAAGGAGCCATAACGGTGGGAGAGCGTGAGCAGAAAGCCTACACAACCTTTGAAGCGGCAAAGATATGCCATGTGACGCACCACAGCATCAAGAACTGGATCAAGCAGGGTTTGATCAAAGCCTCGCGGACGCCTGGGGGACATTATCGCATTCTTGAGCAGGACTTGGACCGTTTTCGCGAGAAATACGATATGTTTCCGCGGGAGAAAGGCCCCGGCAAGCGGCGCGTCATGATAGTGGACGATGATCCGGACGCGTTGGCGTTGATGGAGAAGATTCTCAGCGATGACGGCTTTGAACTGATCAAAGTGAGCAACGCCACAGAAGTCGGCCTGAAGGCCGCCCAGTTGTCTCCCGACCTCATCCTGCTGGATTTTCTCATGCCGGAGATCAATGGTTTTGAGGTGTGCAAGGCCTTGCGAGAGAACGAAATGACGCGCAGCATTCCGATCATGGCGGTGACCTGCCTGAGCAAAGAGCGCGATATCGAGCGCATTTTTGCGTGCGGCGCGGACGAATACCTCGCGAAACCGTTCAAAGTGGATCAACTGCTGGAGAAGGTCCGCGAACTGATTGGCCGGGGTCGGGCGAGTGAATAGCCATGCCCCGGCGGGCTGATCCGCATGCGAAACAAGCAAGTTCGTGGCGGGATTGAACGCAAGTTCCTCAGGGCCATCCTGTGGGTGGGCGTGGTCCCGATGACATTGGCGTTGACGATCGGCTATGTCTTCGCCCGCGAAGGCCAGTGGATCGCGACGCAGCAGAACCAGGCCACCTCCGCCCGCAAAACGGCGGAAGGCATGTGGCTTGCCCTGCAGGCGCGCCAAATGATGGCCAGCCGCGCGGCCATGGATGGCGAGATTGTCGCGGCGCTGCGCGGCGATTATGGAGACGATCACTCGCGGGTGGTGGCGTTGCTGGGGCGCATGCAGGCGGAGGCGGCCGCCATCGGGGGGGTGGATTCCTCATTCATCCTTTACGACCGCAAGGGGACGCCGTTGGTCAGCACCGAACCGCTGGACGAGGCCGACGCATTTCTCCCGGAATGGCTGGAAAGCATCACCGGCACCAATTTTGTCGAGCCTTATCTCTTTCAGAAGAACCAACGCTACATGACGCGTATTTTATCCCCTGTTCGCGATCCGGAAACAGGGGAATTGCTGGGATTCCTTGCCGAAGACCAGGGCGTGCAGGAACTCTTGCTTTTTGTCCTGGGGCAACGCCAGGACCGCGACGAGGGGGTGCGTGATCAGAACGAATACCAGATCGTTTTTGCAAGTGAAGATCGCGCATTTGCGGTGTACTTGGAGGATGGGGGAGAGGGACGGACCCCCGTGTTGCGATATGATGAGGTGGACCCGCGCCTGCATGACCGGCTCCTGCGCGCGGGAGACCGACAGTTCGATTCGTTTTTCCTGCTCCGCTACACCGCCAATAAAGAGACACGCCCCGTGATGATGGCCTATCACCGGATTCCACGGGAGGCGCCGCTGTTTCTTGTCGTGTACCGACCGGTTTCCTCTGTCTTCGCCAACATCAATCTCGGCGCGGTGATTACCCTGGTGGTCAGCGGCCTGGTCATCGCCGTGTTCTGCGTTGTCGGGTACCGGATTGTCAATAACAATATCATTCGGCCGGTCTCGTTGTTGAATGAGGGCGCGCAGATCATCCGACAGGGCGATTTTGACCTCAAACTCAAGATTGCTACAGGGGACGAGATCGAAGAACTGGCGACTTCCTTCAACAAAATGGCCTCGGCGCTCCGGCAAAACATCAAGCAGTTGGAGCAATCCGAAGAGAAATACCGCCGATTGATCACCTCGATGCGAGACGGTATCTACCAGACCGATGCCGCGTGGGCGATTACCTTTCTCAATCCTGCCGGCGCGGTTTTTCTGGGATTTGCGGATCCCGAGGAAGCCATTGGAACAAGTTTTCGCGAAATGTTCGTGGACCGCACCGACTACGACCGAATGAGCGCGGAGTTGGCCGATGGGCGTTTTGTGGAGCACCGTCGGGTGTGGGTGCGTCATGCATCTGGGCGCCACATCTGCGTGGAGATTTCGGCCAACGGCATCCAGGACGAAGCGGGGGTGTTTGTTGGTGTGGAGGGCAGTTTCCGGGATGTGACCCAGAACGTACATCTTGAAACGCAGGCCCGGGAACGTTCGGAACGCATCAGCGCCATCAACCAGATCGCCAATGTCATCAATTCCAGCCTGGAAGCCGGGTTGGTGTTTGAGAGCATTGTGATTGAACTGCGCAAACTGGTGCGTTTCGACTACGCTTCCGTCGCCCTGCACAACGATGAAGCGGGCGGATTTGACATCCACCAACTTTTCCCCGAGCGCCACAGTGTCAAAGCGCGTGACGTCGCGGCGGAAAACTGTGCGGCGTGGGTGGCCCGGGAAGGTCGCTCGCTGATTGTCGGCAATCTATGTTCGGGCGACTCGCCGTTTGCCGGCCAGTTCCCCGAGGCGATCAAGAGTTGCGTCAGCGCGCCGTTGTACGCCTCCGGCAGGATTATCGGGGCGCTTATCGTGGGTTCTGAGCGGGAAGACGCCTTTTCGCGCCACGAAGTGGAAATTCTGGAGCAACTCGCGCCGCATGTCGCCGTGGCCATTCGCAACGCAGAACTGCTGGATAATCTTCAGAAATCCCTGGAAGAGGTTACCCAGGCCCGCGAAAAATTGCACGAGGCCAATGAAGAACTGAAAACGCTCGATGAGATGAAAACCAACCTGCTGTCAAACGTGTCGCACGAACTGCGCACGCCGCTGGTTGCCGTGATGGGTTACACGGACATGATCCTGAACGGCAAGGTGGGGCCGGTGAACGAGGTGCAGCGGGAGTATCTCGGCATTACGCTGCGGAACGTGGAGAAATTGGTGACGCTGATCGAAAACCTGCTGGATTTCTCGCGCCTGCACCGCGGCGCGGAGGAGATGGTCTATGACACGCTCGATTTGGTTGACTGCGCGAGAACGAGCCTCCAAATCATTCAGCCGGTGGCTGACAGCCGCAACATCTGCCTCATCTTCGAGCCTTCGCAGGAGACGATCCTGGTGGATGGCGACAAGGGCAAACTGGGGCAGGTCTTCAACAATCTGCTTTCAAATGCCGTGAAATTCAACCGCCCCGGTGGCAACGTGACGGTGACGATGCGCGCCTCGGAAACCGATGTCGAGGTGGCGGTCAGTGACACTGGTATCGGTATTCCGAAAGAAGCGATGGACAAGATTTTCACCCGCTTCTACCAGGTGGACAGTTCTTCCACGCGCAAGTACGGCGGCACGGGGATCGGCCTGGCCATCGCGCAGGACATCATGCGGTTGCATGGAAGCCGCATCACGGTGAACAGCACCGAGGGCCAGGGTGCGACATTTCGTTTTTCGCTGCCGCTGAGCGGCGCGCCGCATCGCAGGGCGCCGCAGGAAGACGCCCGGTTGCCCATGCCCACGGAGACCCACCTGCTGGTGGAACTGGTGACGCAGGACCGCGCACTCAGCGCCCAAGTCCGCAACCTGCTGATTACAGAAAACATGGACATTATCCACGCAGCCTATCCTGCGGTGGCGGTGTCGCTCGCCAACCGGTACAACCCCGACTGTATTCTGGTGGACACGGAGGCCGGCCCCCTGGGCAGCGTGGTTATTGAAGACATCCTTTCGGACCCTTCGGCCGGGAATATTCCCATTTTGCTGTTGACCAACGATGACGCCCTCTATGAACATTACCGGCCGCATATTGCAGGCCGCATCAAGCGCGGCTTCCGGAAAAGCACGCTGCTGAGCGGCATCCATTCCGCCTTGAGCAAAGGAGTGCTGGTGGGCGGACAGTTGGGCGACAAGGTGCTGTGCGTGGATGATGACCCGGAAATCGTGACCTTTATCTCGCGGTGCCTGGAGACGGAAGGGTACGTGGTGGACGGCTGTGCGACCGGTGAAGAGGCCTTGGAGATGGCGCAGACGGGGGACTATTGGCTCGTATTGCTGGATATCGCCATGCCGGGCATGGATGGCTGGGAGACGTGTCGTCGCCTGAAGTCCAACGCCGCGCTCGCCGGCCTGAAGGTGTACATGGTCACCGCGAAACCCGTTGACAAGACCATTCCCAACCTGAATGAGAACGGCGCCGACGGCTACTTGCTGAAACCGTTCAAGGCCGAAGAACTGGTCGGGCTGGTGCAGGGCTTTGAGGAGCGGCGCCCGCGAGCGAAACCCCAGAACGACGTCCCCGCGGAATCGCAAGAAGACAATGGAGACGCTTCGCAATGACGGGGCGCGCAGAACGCGCCGATGCCGCCGAACATTCCCGGGACTCCGGCAAAGCGCTTCACGGCCGTCCTTTTCTATCGCTGCTCCGTTATAATCTGCCATATTGGCCGCGCTATCTTGGCGGGGCGATGCTGGCGATGATGTTTGTGGGGGTTGGGCTGGTCGTCCCCCTGGTGATTCGCGGCATTGTCCGCGCCTTTGAAACCGGGACGATGACACGGCAGTTGCTGGCGCTCTACTTTTTGGGGCTGTTGCTCATCGCCGCGGCGGAAGGCGTAGCGCGCTACTTCCAGCGGACGCTGATGATCGGCGCGTCGCGCCACTTTGAATTCGACCTGCGCAACGACTACTTCCGCCACGTGCAGCGATTGTCGCAGCGCTTTTTCCATTGCAACCAGACCGGCGACATCATGGCCCGCGCGGTCAATGACCTCAACTATGCGCGCGATTTTATCGGTCCGGGCATCATGGGAACGGTGGACATGATCCGCCTGCCCGCAACCTTGGGCATGATGATTTACCTGAGCGGGCGACTCACCCTGGTTGCGTTGGTCCCGTTGCCGTTCATTTCCATTGCCGTCTATTTCTTTGTGCGCTACATGAACC
This sequence comes from uncultured bacterium, assembly GCA_937951485.1. Lineage (GTDB taxonomy): Bacteria > Hydrogenedentota > Hydrogenedentia > Hydrogenedentales > CAILVY01 > CALEDJ01. Next base: position 46,445 of record CALEDJ010000034.1, on the reverse strand, counting down.
GCCAATCCAAGGTGGTACAAGACTTGTTTTCCGCGTTGACTGCGCGCGTGCAGGAGAATCTGGCGGGGGCCAGGGTGGTCAAGGCCTATGGCATCGCGGACCGGGAAATGCGCGCGTTTCGCAAGGCCTGTGAGGCGTACATGCGCGAAAACATCAAACTGGTGGCGGTGATGTCTTTCGCGTGGCCGCTGATCGGCATGGTGATCGGCGCGGCGGTCCTGACCGTGGTGTGGTATGGCGGCGGCATGGTGATCCACGGCGACCTGACCCTGGCCGACCTGACGGCCTTCCTGATCTGCATGGTCATGCTGGCCTTTCCGATGGCGCAATTTGGCTGGGTGATTACGCTCTATCAACGGGGGGCGGTGGGGATGAATCGCATCGCCGAAATCCTGTGCGCGGTTCCTGATATCCGCGATGAACCCGACGCCTTGCAGGAAGCCGCAATCACCAGGGGGGAAATTCAATTCGATCATGCTCACTTTGCCTACAACGGCGTGGCAGTGCTGCACGACCTGTGTTTCACCATCCGCGCGGGGGAGACCGTGGCGATTGTCGGCCCGACGGGATCCGGGAAAAGCACGGTTATCGCGCTTATCGCGCGGGAATACGATGTCTCCGGCGGCAGGGTGCTCATAGACGGCTTCGATATTCGCTCGATTCCGCTCAGAACCCTGCGGCGCGCGATGGGGTATGTGCCGCAGGACCCGTTCGTCTTCTCCGACAGCGTGCGCGAGAACATTCGCCTGGGCAAACCTGACGCTTCAGATGCGGCGATTCGCGCCGCGTGCGAGACGGCGCAATTCAGCGCAGATCTTGAAGAAATGCCCGCAGGATTGGATACGCTGCTTGGCGAGCGCGGCGTCAACCTCTCCGGCGGCCAGAAGCAGCGGCTGACCCTGGCCCGCGCCATCTTGTGTGATCCCGTCATCCTGATGCTTGACGATGCGCTCTCCAGCGTTGATACGCACACGGAGGAGCGCATTCTTGAGGGGCTGCGGGAAGTCATGGCAACGCGCACCAGCATCATCGTATCGCACCGGGTGTCCACGGTGCGCCATGCCGACCGCATCCTGGTGCTGGACGACGGCCGCATCGTGGAGCAGGGGACGCATGACGAATTGCTCGCACTGGACGGCTTATATGCGCACATGCACCGGCGGCAATTGCTGGAGCGCGCCCTGGAGTCGGAAGCATGAGCGCCGATTATCACATGGACGATGAATCCCCGCGCCGGGCGTATGACGCGCGGCTGATGCGACGGCTCCTCGGCTATGTGCGCCCATACCGCCGCTGGCTGGTTGCGGCCACCCTCCTGCTGATCGTCGTATCGGTCATCAGCAACATCGCGCCACTGCTCATCATGTGGTCCGTGGACCACTACATCAACAATCCCGATCGGACCGGACTGCGTGCCGCGGACGACGCGGCGGTGAGCGACGCGCTGGCAGGGCAGGTTGCCGCGGACATGGCGGGCCTGTTGCGCATTGTCGCGCTGCTGGCCGGATTCATGATCCTCGAAGCGGCGCTGCGTTATGTGCAGATGATCATCGTCGCGCTGGTCGGTCAGAGGACGCTTATGACCATGCGCCTGGACATCTTCGATCATCTGCAACGGCTTTCCCTCCGTTTTCTGGACCGCAATCCCGTCGGACGGCTCATGACACGGGTGACAAACGATGTCGAGAAGATTCAGGAAACCGTCGTTTCCGGGATGGTGCAAGTGGTCAACGATTTGCTGACCATCGTGGTCGTGTTGGGGTTCATGATCGCCATCAACTGGCGGCTGGCCGTCATCGTGGTGGCGCCGGTGCCCATCGTTTTTGCGACCAGTCTGATCTTTCGCAAGTATGCGCAGCGATCTTTCCTGGAGGTGCGCAGAAAAATCGCCCACCTGAACGCCTGTCTCCAGGAGAACATCAGCGGAATGCGCGTGGTGCAGATGTTCCGCCGGGAAGACGCCAATTATGCGGAGTACCGCCGCAGAAACGCCGACCACCGCAATGAATGGCTGCGGCAAATCCGCAATTTCGCCATTTACTTCCCCGTGGTGGAGTTTCTCGGCATGCTGGCCACGGCGCTGATTCTTGCTTATTGCGGCTGGGTGATTCTGGCCACAGGCCGGGAAGTCAGCGGAACCGCCTCGGTCGGCACCATCTTCGCTTTCGTTTTTCTGGCCGAAAAGTTCTTCTCTCCCATCCGCGCGCTGGCCGACCGCTACAACCTGTTGCTGGAGGCGATGGCTTCATCCGAGCGGGTCTTTCGTCTCCTGGACACCCCGCCGGACATCGAGGACAAGCCCAACCCGAAACCCTGCGAGGCCCTGCGCGGCGACGTGGAATTCCGCGAGGTGTGGTTTGCCTATGAACCCGGCCAATGGGTGTTGAAAAACATCAGTATGCGCATCGCACCGGGGGAACGCATCGCCATTGTCGGCCACACCGGCGCGGGAAAAACCACGCTCATCAATTTACTCAACCGTTTCTATGATGTGCAGCAGGGCGCCATTCTCCTGGACGGCGTGGATATCCGGGACTACCCGCAGGTGGCCCTGCGCCGAAAAATCGGCATGGTCCTGCAGGACGTGTTCCTGTTCTCCGGTACAATTGAGGAGAACATCCGGCTTGGCGACGATGCCATGCCGATGGATCATGTGCGCGCCTGTGCGCGCCATGTGAACGCCGCCGCATTCATCGAGAAACTGCCCGGCGGCTACGGCTATCACGTCGGAGAGCGCGGCTGCAACCTCTCCACGGGCCAGCGCCAACTGCTCGCCTTTGCGCGCACCCTCGCCCACGATCCCAGCATCCTCGTGCTGGACGAGGCCACCTCAAGCATTGATACTGAGACCGAGGCGCTCATTCAAGACGCCATCGCCAAACTCATGGCCGGACGCACCAGCATCGTCATCGCGCACCGCCTGTCCACCGTCCAGCATGCGGACCTCATCATCGTCATGCACCACGGCGAGGTGCGGGAATCGGGAACCCACCAGGAACTGCTCGCCAAAGGCGGAATATACCGCACGTTGTACGAGTTGCAATACAGGGATGCCGCAGGTCAAGATGCGGCCACCCCCGAATAGTGCACATTCCCTGGATTTGTCCTTTTTTTTCAAGATTGCGAGAATCCGGGGGTGGCGATACTGCAAGGAACATAACATGACGTGCCGAATGAGTCTCTTCCTCCTGGGCGGGCTTGTGGCGCTGTTTGTCACGGGTGCAGTGTCGGCAGGCGCGGACAGCCCGAAACTGCTGGTCGAAACAGCGAATCTCGCAAACCTGCAGGAGGAAAACAGCGGTGATTTACTGGTGTTGGACCGCCGCCCGAAAGATGACTATTTGCAGGGCCACATTCCCGGGGCTGTCCATTTCGACTATGAGGCATTTGCGAAATGGACGATTTTTGCGTTTAAGAGCAGGAAATATCTGGGATTTTTGATGGAATTGAGGTTTGAAACGCCCATTTCGCAAATGCCTCACCATGAGCAACTCTCGGAAGAGCGCAATGGCGTTCGGGGTCTCCTGAAGGCGACCGATGCGCTCGCGCGCGTGCTTGCCGAAGCGGGCATTGACCCGGCGAAGCATGTCGTGCTCCATTCAGGAATGGCGGATTCCTCGGATGCACAGAACGCAACGCGCGCCTTCTGGGTCTTGGATTACCTGTCCTATCCCCGTGTGGCCATCCTTGACGGCGGGCGCGCCGAATGGAAATATGAGTGCCGTCCGATAGAACATGAGCCGGTCTTCGCCGCCGGACTGGATCCCTCAGCGTTGTCTCTGGCGCCACGCTCGGAACGGTTGGTGATGCAGGAAGAACTCATCGTGTTGCAGGATCAAGACGGCGCGGCCAAGAGCGATTTCGCCGCGCGCGCCGGCCATATCCCGGGCGCGGCCAATGTGCCGGCATCCTCCCTGCTGGAAGCGCGCGAAAATGGCGCGTATTATATCTTTCGCGCGGCGCAGGAATTGGAAGCCGCTCTGCGCGGCGCGGTTCCGGACACCGCCAGGCGTATCGTGACGTACTGCAATTCCGGGCGCGATGCAAGCGTCGGCTGTTTCGGCGCGTTGCTTGGCGGTCGGAATAATGTTGCGTCGTATGAAGGTTCCATGGCGGAGTGGGGTTCCTGTTCGTAACTTCCCGTGGAACTGGGGACCGCCGACAAATAAGCCGCGATAAAGGAGTAATCATGATGCAGTACCGGCGATTCGGCAAGACGGAGTTGAAAATGCCCGTGCTCACCTGCGGGGGCATGCGCTTTCAGCATGGCTGGCAGGAAGACGGCGAGATTCCGGAGACCAGCCATCGCAATGTCGAGGCCTGCCTGCGGCGCGCGCTGGAACTGGGCATAAACCATTTTGAAACAGCGCGCGGCTACGGCACCAGCGAATACCAAATCGGCCGCGTGCTGCCGTCCCTGAAACGCGATGCCTACCTGCTGCAAACCAAGGTAGGACCGAACAAGGATGTCAAGCAGTTTGTGGATACCTTCGAAAAGTCCATGAAACTGCTTCAGGTGGACTATCTGGACCTTTTTTCCTTTCATGGCATCAACACCGAGGAATGCCTCGAAGCCACGATGATTTGCCTGGATCAGGCCATGCAATGGAAAAAAGAGGGCCGCATCCGACATATCGGTTTTTCCACACATGGACCGACAGAAATCATCACAAAAGCGATTCAAACAGACGCATTTGAGTACGTCAATCTCCACTGGTACTACATTTTCCAGGACAACTGGCCCGCAATACTGGAAGCGACGAAACGGGATATGGGGGTTTTTATCATCAGCCCCAATGACAAGGCGGGAATGCTGTATCAACCAAGCGAAAAACTCCAGAACCTGTGCAAACCGCTGCATCCGATGGTATTCAATGGTTTGTTTTGTCTGGCCAGACCGGAAGTCCACACCCTCAGCATCGGCGCGGCGCGCCCCGAAGACTTCGATATTCACCTGGAAACCGTGGAAAAACTGGGTCAGGCGCAAGCGCTGATCATGCCGATCATTGCGCGTCTGGAAGCGGCGATGCGGGAGGCCGTGGGCGCGGAGTGGTTGCGGACCTGGCATGTCGGATTGCCGCAGTGGCATGAGACGCCGGGGGACATCAACATCCCCTGGATTCTGCGCTTGCGCAATCTGGCGCTGGCCTACGACATGATCGAGTTCGGCAAGATGCGCTACAACCTTCTGGGCAACGGCGGGCACTGGTTCCCCGGAAACCAGGCAAAAGAAGTGCATAAACACGACCTGAGCCTATGCCTGCGAAATTCCCCCCACGCCGACAAGATACCCGCCCTGCTCGAGGAAGCCCATACCATGCTTTCCGGCGACCCTGTCAAGCGACTTCAGGAAGAATGACAATCGCCGTCTTCTGCCGCACGAAGTCAGCCGCCCGGCCTCTCTCTGGTGACGTAGTAATCGGCCTGCAGCACAATGGATGCGCCGGGCGCCAACGGAGTGGTCGGCGGCAATAGTTCGAGGTTGACCTGTTGCGCATCCCGTGATGCGTTGAAGAACCAGAGCAGTCCTTCGACGTTTTCAGGCTGGAATTCGCAAACCACCGTCACCTTTTCGGGTTCTATGTGGAAAGCCAATGCCGAAACACCTGCGGCGGGGAGGTATTCGCCATGCGCCATGCGGGGCGGGAGTCCCGGGGCTGCGTCCAGGCGCCGCCATTCCCCGTCTTTTTGGCCCCATAGTTCCGGCACATGGCCGCCTTGGTCATAAAATTCCGGATGGGATTTGATGGATGCGTCCAGGGGCGCCACCGTGGGGTTGTGCAGTTCAAGCGCCACATGCAGCCGGTCGGCTTCCGCTTCCAGCGTCATGGTGCGCTGGACGATCAGTCCGCTGTCCAGTGTTGCGCGGAGGCACAGGCGATGGGGCGTCGCTTCAACCACATCGTAACGCCGCGCAGCAGGCTTTTCCGCAACGAACGGCGTATTCTGCCAATCCTGCCACGTGCTCGGGCGGACGCCATAACTTCGGAACCCGTCAATCAGTTCCAGCCCGTGCTGTTTGTCGCGCCAGCGGATAATCGAACCTTCCAACCCCGGTGTCACCCAGAGTTCATACCGACTGTTTTCAATGCTTGCGATGGGGTATGACTCGCGGTGATGCGCGCGGGTTGTCACGCGCTGCGGCAAGGCGTCAATGGGACGGCCTTCAGCAAATTCCGGCGCGCCGAAGGATTTCGCCATTGCAACATATGCCTCGACGGACATGCTCTCCGGCCATTCCAGCACAAAGGTTTTACCGTCAATGCGCACATCGGGCGGCGCCACGAGCGCCGCATATTCCACCGAAAGCAATTCATAGCGAATACGCTCCCGAATCTCTTCGGATGTGGCCGTTTCCATCGCTTCGTTCAAAACGTCACGCGCTTCCTCAACCAGTGTTTTCGTAATCCAGCCGCCGCGATCGAAGGTGTCCATTCGCCAGTTCTTTTCGCGCACGGCGTCGTGGATTAGGTCCAGATAGCGGCGATAATGCGGGGCGGTTTCACGGTAGAACAGGTCAATGAATTCTTCTTTGGCGGCCGCATAATCGAGATGGGGATTCCAGAGCAGCCGCGCCAGCAGATAAGGCCGGATATAGCCCAGATCAACACGGGGCGCGCCCAAACCCTGCTCGAACACCCCGCGCACCTTGTGTTCCGCGAAGAACTGCATGTTTTCCTGCAATACATTGAGGTTGGGATGTGGCAGGTGATAGTGGTGAAAATTGACGGTATAGTCCCAGATGTACAACTGCTTCGCCGCCTGCGACCAGTCGCGAATGTCACGGGCAAACCATTGGTTTTCCAACGACGCAGGATCGTTCAGCGGCCGGGCAAAATCGCATTCGATTGAACACAGCCGGATGATGACATTGTCCCGTGGACGCACCGTCTTGGGCAACCGGCGCGACCATGTATAGGCCAGCGTTTCTATGAAGTGATGCGGGAATTCTTTCTCGACCCTCTCCGCCACGCGGTTCACAAACAGAAGCAATGACCCCATTGGACTGCCTTCGGCCTCATTGACGGCGGCGCACGCCGCGCATTGGCAGTACCCGCCCCAATCCATCTGCGACACGCTCCAGATGCGCGGTTCGGGATTCGCCCGGATACGTTCCAGAAGATTCTGCGCCACCACATCGGCTGCGTCAGGATTCGTGAAACACAATTGCGCAAAGCGGTGTCCGTGGTCGCGCCACATTTCCGCGCTGATGGGGAAACTGTACCAGGCCAACCCGGCCGGAGCCACCCGTTCCCCCTCAATTTCCGAATAATATTCCGGATGTTCGGCAAAATACTGTTCCGGCGGCAACAGGGTGAAAAGCGTGTGTACCCAGAGGCCGAAACCGGGATATTGCGTCAGGCGATGCGGCCGGGCAAAGGCATCCTCCGACGACTCATGAACGGTCCATCGGTAGTGAAACGGCGACACATAGGAAAAATCCATTGCGGGCAGGACGCTGGGAGTGTTCCGTTCCCAGGGGGCCGCCTGTGCCGGCAAGGGCGCCTGCGGCGGCGCGGGGACAAACGTAACTCCCGGGGCCAGCCAGCGCACCCCGATGAAGCGTTCAAAGAATTCGTACACGCCATTCAGCGTGCCCCGGTCGCCCGCCCCCACAATCACAAGCGCCTTGCGGCCTACGGGCGGAGATGCATGGCTGCGAATATGCAGGCCGTCCGGCGCGAGCGCCGCCAGGTCAATCCCTTCGAGGAGCGACTCCGGAAGTCCTTTGACCCCAATCCATGCATTGACGCCCATGCCGGGAGTATGCCCGACGGCCACCGAATGCCCGGTGGCCTTTTCCCAATATGACGCAAACTCCTGGGCGGCCAGCCGGTCGTTTTCGTGCGCATCCGCCGCAACCACCACTTGCACTTCACCGTATTCCCGCGCCTCCAGCCAGGATTCCTCCGTCCATGCCGAAAGAGTTCCCAGGGAACCCATCAACACACCAAGTAGAAAGCGATTCATTGCCTGTTTTCTCCCTGTTTGCCGGTGCTGCAAACAAATCAATGACATGCCGGTTGTGTTCTATTGGTCGAGGTATTCCGGCGGTGCACAGAGACAATGGAGATAAGACCTATCAGGGCAGGCGCCCGGGTTGTTCTTTGCCGCAAGCCAGGAGTTTGCGCACCTTGTTGAGAAGGGTTTCGGGTTCAATTGGTTTTCGCACCACATCACTGAAGGGGACGACAGCGGGATCAAAGGTTTCATCGGAAGGATTGAGCATGGAGGAAAACAGCAGGATCGGAACGGATTTGCCGATTTCTTCCGCAACGCCATAACCGGTGTCAATGCGTTCCATCATGATGTCCAGAATAATGAGATCGGGCTTTTCCGCCCGGAACGCCGCGAGTCCCGATGCGCCGCCGGCGGCCGTGATGACGCGGAATCCCTCGGCTTCGAGGACGCTTTTGCAGAAAAAGTGGACGTCGGGGTCGTCATCAATCACCAGAATCGTCTTCGCATCGCCCATAGTAAACGTCCTTCCCTGTTGGCTCCTCGGGTAGTATAGCCCAAGACACGTTGCTTTTGCTCGTTGCCTGGTGATCAGGGCGCCGCCACAGGGGCCGCGTCACGGAGAAACACGTTGAATACGCTGCCCTTACCCTCTTCGCTGTCCACGGAGACATCGCCCTCATACATCGCTGCGATCTTGCGAATAATGGTCAACCCGAGTCCACTCCCCAGAATGCCGACCGTCTTGTCATTTTTGATGCGCACGAACGGCTGAAAAAGTCGTTGCACTTCATCAGGAGTCATGCCGATTCCCGTATCGGAGACGCTGACATGAACCTTGTCGTCCTGGCGCGCAATGCGGACCTTCACGACGCCGCCATCTTTGTTGTATTTGACGGCATTCGAGACAAGGTTGTTGAAAATGATTTCCATCTCGCTGCGGTCCGCTCTCAGCAGCACCGGGGCATCCCCCTCCACATGCAGAGCAATGCTGCGGGCGGCGGCGTCCGGGGCGGCCGTTTCGAGCGCGGCCTGCGCAACTGCGCGCAAATCCACTTCCACGAGTTCGCGTTTCTTCTCTCCGGATTCCAGGCGCGTCAGGTCGAGCAGGTCAATGATCAGTTTACGCATGAAGCGCGTGCGGGTGCGGCATCTCAACAGCATCTCATCATAAATGCGCTGATCCGCACCGGCGGACCGCTCGATGATCGCTGAAACGTAGCCTTCGATGGCGTTGAGGGGGGCCTTGAGTTCGTGGGCCAGCACGGAGATGAATTGAAAACGGACCTTACGCTGCTCCTCCGCAAGCGATTTGGCGCGGGAGGCAATCACGATATGGCGCGCCACTTTCTGAACCACGTGTTCCAGTTCGTCCGGGGTAAACGGCTTTGCGAGAAAATCATACGCGCCGCTCTTGGTGGCGCGTACCGCCGTCTCGATGCTGGCGTAGGCGGTAACCATGACGAACACCGTGTCGGGGTGTTTTCCGGCCGCCCTCTCAAGCACGTCCAGGCCGCTGATTCCCGGCAATTTGAGGTCCAGCAATACGATGTCCGGCGGGGCGGCGGCGATTTTTTCCAGCGCCTCCTCGCCGGTCTCCGCCTCATCAACCACAAACCTGACGCTCTCGTTGATGTCGGGAATGTTGACGATGTACTCGGAAAGGTCGCGTGCCACCGCGCTCCGTATCCACAGTTCATCGTCCACTACCAGCACACGCAGAGCGTCCATGACGCTACCCTCTCAACAATCGTGCAATTTCACGTTGCAACTGTTCAAACCGCACCGGCTTGTCCAGCAAGGCGTCCGCCTTGATCCACGATCGTTCTTCTTTGGTCGTGGCGTCAAAGTCAATGCTGGTTTCACTGGTGACGGACGTGACCATGATGACGGGTATGGCGGCGTCTTTCTTCTTGATACGGTAACACAGCGTAAATCCGACATCCGGCTTTTCCATCATAAGGTCCAGAATGCAGAGGTCCGGCCGGCGCTCGGCCAGGCGTTCCATCGCGGTCCTGGCGGTGTGGGCGACCGCAACTTCGTAGCCGGCGGCCTCCAACTGGGTCTTGAGTTGAAATACAAAATCCTCGTCGTCGTCCACCAGCAGTATATTGCGCTTTCCCTCGCCTTTGTCCATAACGATCACCATTTCCTTGTCGTTATACGGCGCTTTCGCGCGCCGCGTATTGGTTGCCATGCCGGGGCAGCGTCACGGAAAACGTGGTTCCCGTGGCGCCTTCTCGCGGGTCCGCATTGGACGTCACGCGGATGTTTCCCCCATGCATTTTCACAATGCCATATGTAATGGAAAGGCCCAGGCCGGTGCCTTTCCCGATTTGCTTGGTGGTAAAGAACGGCTCGAATATTTTGGCGAGGTTCTCCTTGGGAATACCGGTGCCGGTATCACTCACCCGGAACTCCACCAGTGTGTCGGTCTCGCAAGTCGCGATGGTCAGCGTGCCGCCCCCGGGCATGGCGGCGCAGGCGTTGGAGATCAGATTGCCGAGGACCTGCGCGATTTGATCCCGATCCAGTTCGGCGACGGGATTCCGCATATCCAATTGAAGTTCTATAGCGATGGTATCGTCAACTTTTACTGTTTTCAGGCTTTCTCGGACAAGTGCATTCAGATCAGTCGGTTGCAGTTGCACCTTGTTCTGACGCGCGAAATGCAACAATCCTGCGACGATTTTCTTGCAGCGGTCGGCCTGCTCCGCAATGGTCGAAATATCGGCGCTGAGACGCGAGTCGTCCTTGTAGTCGCGCTTGAGCATGTGGGCGTACATGAGAACCGCGCCCAGCGGATTATTAATCTCGTGCGCAATGCCCGCCGCGAGTTGGCCCATGCTCGCCAGTTTCTCCGATTGCATCAGCGCCTGCTGCGTCCGCGCCAATTCCTTGTTACTGACCGCCAAATCCCGGACTGTCCGCTTGAGTTGTTCGATCATGTATGGCAGACACATCTCGGATTCCGCCAGCCCCTTGTAAATGGCGACGGCATGCTCTCGGCAACTTTCATAGCCGCACGCCCCGCAATTCAGTTCGTCCTCCTGCGAAAATTTGCCCATCCGGGCGAGGATTTGCACCACTTCCTCGTCCGATGGCGCGCTGACACGCTGGTCATCCGCTTCGAATTCACGAGACAAATCCAGGTCTGAAAAGCGCTCCATGTCGCGAAGCCATTGCGCGTGGTCAATCTCCGAAGCGCGGCGGCGGGCGTGTCGGCTCACCCAACTGCGACGGCGAAAAAGCGGCGCGTCGTTGTCAATCCCCGGCCCGGAAATGCACCCCTGGCAGGCAAGCACTTCCAGGAGCGCCACGTCGAGATCGTGGGATTCAAACTCGCGGATTGCCTCGACAAACGACGATCTCCCATCCGCAGTCACCACGGTGCCCGCCATCAGGTCCTCGCGCATGTCCGCCGCCTGAAGGAGGCCCCCCCGGATGGGAAACAGCGATCCTGAACCGCCGTGTGGCGGATCGAAATCGCTGCCTTCCACCTTTTCCGGGCGTATGCCGTATGCGTCGAGCATGCGGCGCAGTTCGGTGAAAGCAAGCGTTGCGTGGACTTCCCTCGGCAGGATGGCGCTGAGCATCTCGCCTTTCTTGGCAATACACGGACCGATGAACACCACTTTGGCGTTGGGGCCGTGAATGCGCTTCACCACCCGGGCCGTGGCTACCATCGGCGACACAATCGGCGCGAGTTTGGAGACCAGGTCAGGGTGGTAACGTTCCACAAACGCGATCACCGCGGGGCAGGTGGTGGCGATGAAGCGATCGTGGGGGTGTTCCTCCAGCAGCCGTCGGTAACGCGCGGCCACCAGGTCCGCCCCAAACGCCACTTCATGCACGTGGTGGAAACCCAACGCACGCAGCATGCCCACAAACTGCGTGTAATCGCATTCGCTGAATTCGGCGGGAAAACTCGGGGCGACGCACGCCACCACCGGAAGATGCCCCGCAAGCAGGGTTTTGGCGTTGACGGTGCAGTCGCGCACCTGCTTGGCGTGTTGGCTGCAGACGCGCACGCAGTTCCCGCACCCGATGCAACGCTCCGGCATCACCTCGGCCTGGCCGTCCAGAATACGGATGGCCTTCGCCGGGCACTCGCGCACACAGGTGAAGCATACGCGGCAGCGTTCCTTCACCGTGGTGACGAGCGGTATGTTGCTGGAACTTCTCATGGAGCGATTCCCCGGGTGGCGCGGTGCCCCGCTCCGTCAGAGCAGCACTTCGCGCTTCGCATAATGGGTGTGCAACAGGTGGTGGCTCTTCTCGCCCAGCGGCGCTCCCAGATACTCCCTGTACAGTCGCTGCACCCATTCATTGCTGTGCGAAGTGCGCTTCGTTTCGGTTTCGTCCAGTTGATACAGCGCGCGCAGCCGCGCCTGCACCGATGTCAGGTCCGTATCCAAGGGCTGTCCGCCGCCCGCGATGCAGCCGCCCGGACACGTCATCACTTCAACGAAATGCAGGTCATTCCGGCCCGCCCGGATTTCATCCAGCAGTTTTGCGGCATTGCCCAGGCCGCTCACCACCGCCACGCCCACGTCAAGCCCATTGATGTTCAGCCGCGCCTCCTTGCGTCCCTCCAGGCCGCGCACCGCCTTCACATTCAGATCGCCCAGTTCCTCGCCGGTGATAAGCATGTACGCGCTGCGGATGGCCGCTTCCATGACACCGCCCGACGCGCCGAATATCTTCCCGGCTGTCGTGCGCTCGCCGAAGGGGGTGTCCGCCGTTTCCGGTTCCATGGTCTTGAGGTCCATGCCGCGCATCCGAAACAGCCGCGCCAGTTCCCGCGTGGTCAGCACAGCGTCCACATCCGGCGTTTCCCCCTCGTGCATCATTTCGGGGCGGGCCGCCTCAAACTTCTTCGCGGTGCACGGCATGATGGAAACGCTGAAAATCCTCTTTGGGTCCAATCCCATGCGTTCCGCGAAGAAACTCTTGATCACCGCGCCCATCATTTGTTGCGGGCTTTTGCAGGTGGACAGATTGTCGAGAAGATCCGGATAGAATTCCTCGACAAACTTGATCCAGCCCGGCGAACAACTGGTCAACATCGGCAAGGCTCCCCCGTTCTTGATCCGGTGCACCAGTTCCGAACCTTCTTCCATGATGGTAAGGTCCGCCGTGAACGCCGTATCAAAGACATAGTCGCAGCCAATCTGGCGCAAGGCGGCGCACATGATCCCGTCCACATCGGTGCCCGCAGGCAGGCCGAATTCCTCACCCAGCGTTACGGATACGCTTGGCGCATGGCTCACGACCACGGTCAGGTCGGGATTGTTCAACGCTTCCAGGACTTCCTTTACATAACTCCGTTCGGAAAGCGCGCCTGTCGGACAGACCAGAATGCACTGGCCGCAGTTGACGCAACTCGATACGTTAAGCCCTTCATCGAAAGCCGTGCCGATGTGCGCCCGGCTGCCGCGCCCGATAAAGTCAATCGCCGAAACTCCCTGGATTTCCTCGCAGACCCGAACGCACTTCCCGCAGAGAATGCATTTGTTGGGATCGCGGATAATGGCCGGACTCGATACATCTTCCCTGTAGGCGCTCTTTTCGCCCCCGTAGTGCTGGGTGCGCACGCCGAGATCCGCAGCCAGCCCCTGCAAATCGCAGCGGTTGTTGCGGACACAGTAGAGGCAGTCATCGGGATGGTCTGCCAGCAGCAATTCGATGATGGTTTTGCGGGCGCGGATGGCACGGGGCGAATGGGTGTAAATCTTCATGCCCTGCGCCACGGGGTAGGAACAACTCGGCACAAGACCGGGCATGCCCTCCACTTCCACCACACAGACCCGGCAGGCCCCGGTGGGGGTCAGTCCTTCGATGTGGCACAAGGTGGGCACGGTGATGCCCGCCCGCCGTACCACATCCAGAATGGTTTCCCCTTCCTGTGCTTCGAAGGGCCGCTTGTTGATTTCCATCTGCACCATGTTCGTCTTGCTCCTTGCTGGGTCTTTCTCCGCCTCGGGGCGGACTCAGGCCAACGGTTCGGCAGCCAAATCACCGGCCGCTTCCATTTCATCCAGTTCTTCCCAGGACATGATCCGCACGGCATCCGAACGGCATACGTCGGCGCAGGCGCCACAACCGATGCACTTGTCGGCGAGGATGTAATGCGCCTTTTTCGCTTCTCCGATTACGGCGCCGCTGGGGCAGCGTTTGAGGCACAGCATGCAGCCCTTGCAGAACTCCTGATCGATACGAAAGAGACGAAGTTCCTGGCACACGCCGGCGGGACAGCGCCGTTCGTAGATATGCGCCTCATATTCGTCCCGGAACCACCGCAGCGTGCTCAGGATCGGGTTGGGGGCCGTCTGGCCCAGACCGCACAGGCTGGTGTCCTTGATCACGTTGGCCAGCCGTTCGAGGTAAATCATGCCTTCAAAGCGTCGCAGCGCATCCACCCCGCTTTCACTGCGTTGTCCGCGCGTCGCCCGCTGCAGGATCTCCAGCATGCGGCGGGTCCCTTCGCGGCAGGGGATACACTTCCCGCAACTTTCACGCTGGATGAAGTCCATGAAAAATTTCGCCACATCCACCATGCAATTGTCTTCGTCCATGACGACCATCCCGCCGGACCCCATGATCGCCCCGACGGACTTCAAGGACTCGTAATCCACCTCGATGTCAAGATGCTGCTTGGGGATGCAGCCGCCGGAAGGGCCGCCCATCTGCACCGCTTTGAATTCTTTGTCATCCGGGATGCCCCCGCCGATATCATAGATAATCTTGCGCACCGATGTGCCCATCGCCACCTCGACCAGGCCGGTGCGCGCCACCTTGCCGGAGAGAGCAAATACTTTTGTGCCTTTGCTCCCCTGAGTGCCAAGCGCCGCATAGGCTTCCGCCCCCGCAGCCAGGATCGGCGGCACGTTCGCCAGCGTTTCCACGTTGTTGATGATGGTCGGCTTGCCGAATAGTCCCTGCACCGCCGGGAACGGCGGGCGCGGGCGCGGCATGCCCCGCTTTCCCTCTACGCTGTGGATCAAAGCGGTTTCTTCACCGCAGACAAACGCGCCGGCGCCCATCTTGATTACAAGATCCAGGCCGAAATCGGTGCCGAGGATGGAATCCCCGAGCAACCCGTGTTTTTTGGCTTCGGCAATGGTCGCTTCCAGGCGTTTGATCGCCAGCGGATATTCCGCGCGAATGTATATGTAGGCTTTTTTCGCGCCGATGGCATACGCGGCAATCGCCATGCCTTCCAGCAGTCGGTACGGCGCGCTTTCGATCACGGCGCGGTCCATGAACGCCCCGGGGTCGCCCTCGTCCGCGTTGCATATCAGATATTTCTTGTCGCCCTTTGTGGCGCGGGCGAACTTCCACTTGCGCCCCGTCGGGAAGCCGCCGCCGCCGCGCCCGCGAAGGCCGCTTTTCTCGATGGCATCGCAGACGTCCTCCGGCGTCATTTGCGTCAGCGCCTTCGCCATTGCCTGGTAGCCGCCGTGCGCGATGTATTCGCTGAGGCTCAGCGGATCCATTTCCCCGCACTGCGATAATACCCAGCGGGTCTGCGGCGCAAAGAACGGGTGTTCGTCCAGATACGTCACATCGGGCCATGGCGTCAGTTTTTCGGAGCGGAACTGTCCCAGCGCCATCCCCGTCGGCATCACGCCCCCCAGCATGGCGTCCAGCAAGGCGCCCACCTTGTCCGCGCTCAGATGCTCAAAAGACACCCGCGTCCGCCCCGGCAACTGCACATCCACAAGCGGCTCCGCCGAGCAGATGCCGATGCAACCCACCTCAACCACGTCCGCACCGATATTTTTCTCCGCCAGATACGCCTTGATGGCATCGAGGGTTTTGCGTGCTCCCGCCCCGAGACCGCAAGTGCCCGCCCCGACGAATATCACAGGCCGCGACACGTCTTCACGGCGCAGCGCCGCAAGGCGCGCCGCTGTCGCCGCGTCCAGTTTCCCCGCCGCTGCGTCTTTGATCGCCGCCACCAGCGCCGCGCATTCCGCATCCGCGCCGTGCGCGCCCGCGTCTTTCTGTCCGATCTTGTTTGTATTGCTCATGATGCTTCTGCCTCTTTTCGGAAATCCCTGATGATCTTGTCCACCTTGGCTGGCGTCACCCCCGCAAAGAACTCGCCATTCACCGTGATGACCGGCGCCAGCCCGCATGCGCCCAGGCACGCGACCACTTCCAGGCTGAATAGACCATCCCGCGTCGTCTGTCCCGCCTCCACCTTCAGCGCCTGTTTCAACGCCGTCAATACATTGAACGACCCCTTCACATGGCACGCCGTGCCACGGCATACCTGCACGTGATACCTGCCCAATGGCTGAAAGCGAAACTGGTTGTAGAAGGTCGCCACCCCGTAGATCTTGCTGGCGGGCAATCCCAGGTGACGCCCAATGGCCACCACGGACTCACGCGACAAGAAACCGAATGCCTCCTGAACCTCCTGCAACAACGGGATCAACGCATCCCGCCCCGCGTCCGGATGCCGCTCCAGAATCGCGTTGATGTCGGGCTTCTCCAACGTTTCTGTCGTCATGCCTTCATCCTCTCCCTGGCCGGACACTCCATCCGCGCCCGGTTGCGATGCGCAAAATAGGACACCTTTTCCAAAGCAACCATGATGTTCAGGTTGCTCACATACACATGCTCAGGAACCCGCAACCGCAATGGCGCACAGTTCAAGATGCCGCTGACGCCGCCTTCACAAAGCAGGTCCGCCACCTCCTGCGCCGCCTTCGGCGGCACCGCGACGATCCCTATCGGAATCTGCCGCTCCCGCACTACCGCCACCAACTGTTCCACCGGATAGCACCAACAGCCCTGCACCTGACGATTCACCAGACGCCAGTCCACGTCAAAAGCGACCGACAAACGCAGCGGTGTTGGATATTCCACAAGGCTTTTCAGAATCGTCAAGCCCAGATTGCCCACGCCCACCAGCGCCACATCCTTCCCCTCCGGCACCTCCAGAAACTCCTCCAACGCCGCCAGCAGTTTTTCCACTTCATAGCCCTGCACCGGCGTGCCTGAATACCCAACCGCCATCATGTCCTGGCGCACCTGCGCCGCACTGACCGCCGCCATCTCCGCCAATGCATGGGAAAAGACATAGCCCACCCCCTCCACCTTCAGTTCATGAAGCAGATACCGATACCGGCTGAGCCGCTCCACGGTCCTCTCAGAAGGTGGATTCACGCAACGTTTTCCGGCTGGGTTACTGGAGACCATCATAACGCCTTCTTGTTGTTACTTGACAAACGCTGTTAATTTCGTAACAAGACCATACCATTTTTTATTGAATATGTCAAGTCTCTTTTTGACATCTTTTTATCAATAAATCAATAAATACGTTTTATCCTTGTAAAAAGCGGCATTGTGAGCACGTGCTTATATGCCAATATATCCAGATTTAAGCAGTTCGCGATATTTTTTTAACAACACTGTTTACGAATAGAATTCGCTTTTGAGCATCAGAATTTATCTAACGATAGGTAGATCGTCGTATCCTCAACGATACAACCGGTGCTGCCCACCCCCTTTCAGGCGCCGGTCAAAGCCAGCGCCCTGATAGGCATTTTGATACACCGGCCCACCCGCTTCTCGCGCCGGGCAAAGTGCAGACCGCCGGTCAAAGTGCAGACCGGGGTGCAGGGTTGCCGAAGGCTGGCCCCTCGTCGGCTGTCAGCGGTGATCTTCTGTCGCGTCGCGGATATGACCGGATTTGTGCATCGTCGCGGCATCGGCGCAGTACCAGACTTTTTCCCGTATGTAAGGTCGTATCCATGTAGTCCGGATAGTGGGGGGTGGGGCGATTGGGGCGCGCCTTCCAAGCGGCGCCGCTGGGGAATAAGGGGCTGGACGGTGAGTTTGTCTCGAATCTTTTGGTCAATTTTTGCGGTTCATCACCCTTTGTCCGCGCTGGGGCAGACCCGCGTTTGAGCAGGAAACATGAATCTTGCCGGAAAAATGCTATACCATGTGGCGTTTTTCACAGGGTCAGCGCAGCGGGGGGGATGCCGGAGAAATCGGTGGTGCCATGAACATTATCCTGGTCGCAGTAGACACATTGCGGGCGGACCATCTGGGGTGCTACGGCTATGCGCGTCCCACGTCGCCCCACATGGACGCCCTGGCCGAGACGTCGGTGGTGGGCGACTGGCATATGTCGCCGGCGATACCGACACATCCGGCGTTCACGACCATCAACACGGGGCAGTTCAGCATTACGCACGGCATTGTGGCGCATGGCGGATCGCGGGAGATTCCGCGCGACGCGCCGTGGCTGCCGTCCATTCTGCATGCCCATGGTTATACCACCTGCGCGGTGGACAACCTGAGTCAGTGGCGGCTGGATTTTCACCGGGGCTATGAGTTCTACATTGACCCGACCAAGCGCCGCGCGCTGCATGTGAACGCGGACAACCGGGAGATCAACCGCCGCGCGCTGCCGTGGCTCGAACATCATCGGAATGAACGCTTTTTTCTGTTTATCCACTACTGGGACCCGCATACGCCCTATCTGCCGCCGCGCGCCTACCGCACGTTGTTTTACAAGGGCGACCCGAATGACCCCGCGCACCACGGTCTCGAAGGCATGGAACGTCACAAACTGGGACGCGCCTGGCGGGAGACATGGTTCAATCAACTCGGCCCGAACATCACCGATCCGGAATACATCGTGGCGCTCTATGATGGTGAAATCCGATATTGTGATGAGGGCATCGGACGTCTGATCCAGCAGGTGGAAAGACTGGGACTGAAAGAGAAAACGATTATTCTAATCATCGGCGATCACGGTGAATTGATGTATCGGCACGGCATCTTTTTTGATCATCACGGCCTCTATGACGGGAATCTGCATGTCCCGTTTATTCTACAGCATCCGGAACTTGCCCCGCGGCGCATCCGTTCCATGACGGCGCATGTGGACATTGCCCCCACGCTGCTGGACCTTTGCGGCATCGCCATCCCCGAAACGATGGAAGGTATATGCCTGACACCCTGGCTGGAAGGAACCAGAACAGACCCTGTCCGCGAGTTTGTGGTGTGTCAGGAATGCACCTGGCAGATGAAGTGGGCCATCCGCACCGAGAGCCACAAATTCATCAGCGCCCGCAAGCCGGACTTCTACGGCACGCCGCTGAAGGAATTGTATGATTTGCGCGCGGATCCCCAGGAACTCCGAAACATCATCTCGCAAGACCCCGAAACCGCGCAGCATTTGGAGCATAAACTTGAGTCCTGGATCGCGGAAAAAATGGCGCGGAACGGCCTCACGGAAGACCCGCTGATAGCGCATGGCCTCACTCTCGGCCGTGATGAAGTCCAATTATGACAGTAGTCGTCCCGTGCCACGCCCCGTAGCATGGGCATCTCGCCCATGAAAAAGCCCCACGGGCAGGATGCTCGTATCACGCCCCGGGTTACTGCCTGCGGCGTTTACGGTGGAGGGTCCACGCGCCACCCGCGCCGGCCAGCGCGCCAAGCAACACGGCCAAACCGCCCACGCCGCCCACGGGAAGCGCCCCCGCCGGTTCCGTACCATCCAGCAATGGGCTGAGCACCGCGATAACGTAGAGCGTGCGACCAGTACCGGCTGCCAGAACGTTGTTGAACTCCTCGAGGTTGGTCAGACCATCCGCGTCCGGGTCCCCAAACGGCGAGAAGGGTTCATTCGCCGTTTTCCAGGGCCATTCGATGGTTCTATACGTGTTGGTCAACCCCAATGCCGGGGTCGTGATAGCGCTCTGCATTTCCGAACCCAGGGACAACAGCCCGGCAATCACGTTTTCGTAAACGGATAGCCCTTGCAGTGTATAGACCGGTTCCATCCGCAGTGTCTCCAGATTCTCCAGAAACACACAGGTCGCATGGTTGCGGAGCGCGTGCCCGCCGCGACATATGACCTGCTCCAGCACTGCCACTTCCCAACTGTCCGGAATACCGATGCCGTCCACATCGCTGGTTGCCCAATTCAGTGGCAAACCGAAGACGATGGAGAGCAGTTCATAGAATGCCGCGCCTTCGGCATCGAAATTCGGGCAGAAGGCCAGGCTGCACCATTCTTCCCCCTCGCCTTCGCCTTCCCCCTCGCCTTCGCCTTCCCCCTCGCCTTCGCCTTCCCCTTCACCAGCGAGCGGGCATTCACAATCAAAATACAGACTCCAGCCCGTCAGGGTTCCGGTCGTGAAGAAATCATTCGTCTGGATGCGCAGGCGCCAGGTGCCCTGGGCATTGATCCCGCTGAACGCCGAAAGATTTGACTGCGGACGGAAGCAGCCTGTAAATGGGGCATTGCCGGATGTGATGGAAAGTTCCGCCTGGTCATCCAGAATCGTCTCGGAGAAATTTCCGCCCGGTCGCGGGATGTTCGAGAAAAGGGTGATTTCCGTGCCGACGGGGGAGCGCAGATTTACCGTCAGGTCGTTCACGATGGGATAACTGATGTTGATTTTGACGTTGAGATCGGCCACGGAAAACGCGTCCGGCACATTCAACGTGGATTCGGTAACAGGGTCAAGCAAGTAGTCAATGACCCGCGGCACATTCGTGCTGACGTATTCAACGCATTCACGTTCACCCTCGCCTTCTCCTTCTCCTTCTCCTTCTCCTTCCCCTTCACCCTCGCCTTCGCCCTCGCCCTCGCCGGCGAGCCAGGCATGACCAAAATCTATCATTCCACCCAGGTCCACCGGCGCCCATTGCCGCCGCATTGCGCCGAATGAGATGGCATGTTCCATGACCGCGCCGCCAACAATGTTTCCGGTGTCCCAATGACTGAGACTACTGCCCGGCGCCCAGGGAGAGGGCGCATAGATTCCGGGTGCCACGCCCTGCCCGTAGCGCGCGAATGCCGACGGCCCGGACCATGCCAGGTCGTTGCTGGTGAGGTCTGCGATATTTCCCACGAAACTGGGCGGGTTGCCGCTGAACAAAGGCGTCATGGTCGCACGACGCACAATAAACTGGTCAAATACTGAATAGACGTTGGCCGCGATCTGGCTGCCTCCGGTGGAATTGCTCAAAGAAACAAACCCGAGTCCGTGGGTGGCTTCATGCAGCAGCACGGTCATGAAATCCACCTGCGTTATCCCCGGAGGGTTTGTTGTAAAGTTCCAGGGCCAGCCGAAGTCCACCGTCATATACATTTCTTCATAATTCGGTCCGAAAGGCTTGACGCCATGAGTCAGGCGATGCAACGCGGCTCCGGTTTGCCAACCCGGTGCTGTGCTGTAGAGGGTTCCGGCACTGGCCAAAGCACCGGTCCCATCGCTTTCCGAGGCCTGCACCAGGAAATCCAGGGTGCCGGTCGTATTGAAGGTGTTGGCGATGTATATCAGCACATCTCTCAACCGCGCCTGGGCCGCCGGTCCTGTCGGCGCATCATTGTCAAAACCAATATTGGTATCGTTCCGGATATCCATATAGAAAATATTGACTGTCAATCCGTTGTGGGTGACCACATCATCCGGTGCGCCGGGCGGCAGCACTTTTTCTGATGTCACGGGAATCGCCCCGGTCGCCGGGCTGAAACGGTAAATGGTTTCAGGCACAGCCGTTCCTGCGACCCCCGCCAGAATACATGCCAGAAAAATCGTCATCCGCACGCCGCTTTTTTCAATAATCATGGCCCTGCACATCTCCTCTGCTGCCTGCGGACGTGAGTATGATGGTTCATTTACTCATGCCGCCATTGCCAACCGTGAGCGTCAATCACTGCTGCCTCACTACTGACTGCCCGGATGTCAGCATAGCAGAAAGGCAAGCAATAGTCAATGGTTTTGTCGTATGATTAGTATGATTTTTGAAAACATCCAGAGTGGATTTTCGTATCTGGAAGATTGACGTATTGACAAATTCTGACACTATGTCATATAATCGCGGCATGGAAAGCACTGTCCGAAAAGCGCGCGCCAGGAAAGCGCGCACACAAATGTTCCTTGACGAGGCGAAGAGACTGCTGCTTCGCCATGGTTACCATGGCCTCACTTTTGACCGTATCGCGAAAGCGACCGGCTTTTCGCGCGGCACGATCTATCTTCATTTCAAGAGCAAAGAAGATATCGTGCTTGCGCTGGTGTGTCGGGGCATGGAACGCCGTTATGACATGATTCGGCGTGCGGCGAAATTTCACGGGGGAACGCGGGAGCGCATGCAGGCCGTGGGGGAATCGGTGGATTTGTTTGTACGCCTGTATCCCGATGATGTGCGTCTGTTTCATCTCGGCAACGCGGAGGCGATACTGCAGCGCGCATCAAATGATTCGCTGAGGGCGTTTCGGGAATGCCTGCGGCGCACGGTGGCCATCGCCACCGGCATCGTGGAAGAAGCCATCGCAAAGGGCGACTTGTCTCTGAATGATGATGTGACGCCGGAGATGATCACATTCAACCTCTGGGCGATCACGGAACTCGGTCATTCCGGCGCGGCCAGTTGGACGCCTCCGGCCGAGTTGGGGATCACCAATCCCCTTGACGTGGTGAACAACGGCTGCGAGATGCTTTGCGACGGCTATGGGTGGAAGCCGCTGTCAAGGGACTGGGATTACGCCGAAACGCGCCGCCGCGTCCGCAGCGAGATTTTTCCGAAGGAATCACAGAAATTGGAGGCAATGAGAGAATCCGCAGTGCAATGCATGCCGGCAGGCGGGAGTTGAAGCAGTGTGCAAGACACAATCATCGTCGCGCTTGCACACTGATGGTCGCTCCCATTGTCGTGACGCAATACATGGAAAGGAGGTGGAATAGATACGTCAGATATCGTGCCTGTGGCGCTTCTGGCGCAATGACCCGCACATTCAGTGCGCAAGACCAACAAGTCTTTATGCTGCAATACAACAACGAACGTTCCCACCGGTGAGGCGTTCGCAAAGGAGCAAGCAATGAAAAGAAAAGGGTTTACGCTGATAGAACTGCTGGTCGTGATCGCGATCATCGGCATTCTGGCGGCAATTCTGCTGCCGGCGCTGGCGCGCGCACGAGAGGCGGCGCGCCGATCGAGTTGCGCCAACAATCTGAAGCAGATGGGGCTTGTTTTCAAGATGTATGCCAACGAGTCCCAAGGAGGGAAATTTCCCAGCATGTTGAAGGCTTTCCCCTGGGGTAACAAATGCGCCACCCCGAACACCTTCAACCAGTTCTTCAACGGACCGTCGGTGTATCCCGAGTACATGACGGACGATAAGATTATCATCTGCCCGTCCGATGCGGACGGGGAGCAACTGGCCAACCAGTACTGGCGCAAGCCGGACGGCACCATTGACCCCTGTGATTTCTGGGAAGTTTCCTATACGTATTACGGCTGGGCGCTGGACCCGAAACTCATTGTGACGGACGGCAATCTGAACGCGGACACGCCCGACAACCTCAACTGGAACTTCCTGTTGGCGGTGGCCAACGTGTTCATGACCTCAGCCGTGAACGCTTTTGCCGCCGGGAATCCCGGCATGGCGTTCGAAGATGACATTTCAATTCCTGGAGACAGGACGGTGTATCGGCTGCGCGAGGGGATTGAACGCTTTTTCATCACCGACATCAACAACCCCGCCGCGAGCACAAAGGCGCAGAGTGAACTTGTGGTGATGTGGGACTCCGTGTGGTCGCCCGGTTACAGGACGGAGAGTTATTTCAACCACGTGCCTGGTGGGGGCAATGTCCTGTACATGGACGGTCACGTCAGTTTCCTGCGCTATCCGAGCGAATGGCCCGTCTGCAAGGCCAAGGTGCACATGAAGAACCAGATGGCGGCCTTCCTGGGCAATCCGTGAAGATCGAAAGATTTCTGCATGACCGGAGAGCGCAAAAGGCAACAGCGCTCTCCGGTTTTCTCCATGCCTCTCTATCCGTAAAGGAAAACCGTCGTGCGTCACATTGAACGTATTCGCGTGCGTGCTGCCGCCATGTTCCGCTTTTCCTCACCCATTTCCACCGACCTGAAACGCCACATCATGGCAACGTTTCTTGTCCTGATATATGCGACGCAAGGGACCGTATTCGGCGACCTGCTCAATTTCCATCGCATGGGTGCGGGCGCGCCCGCCGGTTGGCGCGTGGATGGTCAAGACTATGCCTGGGAAGCGAATGCCGCTGATGGAACTGGAAAAGAGTCGCGCGTCTTCCAACCCGGCAGCGCGAAAATCGTGTTCGGAGAGCACGGCCGTGTGGAACTGCAATCCCCAGTGATTTATTTACCGGCGGGCGCGTCATGTTTGACGGAACTGCGCCTGGCTTCGGACCCGCCCGGGGCGCGTGTCAGCATCACCTTGAATGACAACGAAACGGACCGCGCCACGGCGGTTCAGGTATCCCGGACAGCGGCCTTGGAGGAACAACATATTGTCTTGACCGCCACGCCCGAACGTGCATTCAAAGACCGCTACTACTTTACCCTGACGGCCGAAGGAAAGAACACCACCTTATGGCTGGACTGCCTGAAGTTGCTGTACACCACCGGCGACGCGCCCGCGGAATGGGAGCCGACAGGCTTTTACAGTCTGGGGTTTGTGCTTGAACCGGTGGCGCCCTGGGGCGTGGTAACCGGCGATGCGCCTCTGCTGGTACGCGCAAAGGTTGCCGGAAAAATCCCGGAGGAGACAACCCTGACCCTGCGTGTCGTTCATACGGCGGGCAAGACCGGGGTCTTGCCGGAGATTGAACTGGAAGCGGGCCGATACTGGGAAAAAAAACTTGAAATAACCGGCGACGCCGCGCAGCCTTACGGCATGATGCGTGTTGAGGGAATCATCCGCAGCAACACAGGCGGCGAATATGCGCGGACGGAAACGCTGCTGGCCCGCGTGCCGGAACCGGTTCCGGGGCCGGTGCCGGACTCCCCTTTCGGCATCCACGTATCGTTGCGGGAACCCGATCTCGAAGCGGTGGCCCGGCTGGGCTACAAATGGTGCCGCATCCATGATGCGAGCACCATCACCAAGTGGGGATATATCGAGCCGGAACCAGGGCTGTGGATATGGCATGACGACCAGGTGGCGCTGGCGCACAAGCACGGCCTGCACATTCTCGGCATGCTGGACAGCGCGCCGCCGTGGGCTTCCGGCACGGACCAGGACGGCTACTTCCGCGTTTATCACCCGCCGAAGAACGCCGAGGACTGGCGCAACTACGTTCGCAGCGTCGTGACGCATTACCGGGGAAAAATTGATCACTGGGAGGTGTGGAACGAGCCGTGGGACATGTTCCGATTCTTCCAGGGCGGCACGCCGCAGTTGTATGCCGAACTGCTCAAGGCGGCATACGAAGAGGCGAAAGCGGCGAACCCCGATTGCACGATCCTCGGGATCGACACCTATCCTCCGCTTTGGGATGTGGCCGTGCTGGCACTGGGCGCCTACCCCTACTACGACATCCTCTCCTGGCACCGTTACGACCCCAACCTGCCTGGGCGGCCTGGCGATTCCTTTGCGCGGGTATCAGCCCGCCTCAACGCGGAGCAGGCCAAGTACGGACCGCCCAAGCCCCTCGTCTTTTCCGAAGGCGGCCCGGACGTAACGCTTTACCACGGGTCCTTCTTCTCCTTCGCCGACCCGGAGGTCGTGGGCGACTGGTCGCGCGGGGCCGACCTCTATCCCCGCATGTTTCTCAGCGCCATCGCGGCGGGTAACCAGCGTTTCTTCGCCTATTCCGTGCATTCTCAACCGCGCCACGGCCAGTCCACCCACATGCTGATCGAGCCGGGTTATCTGCTGCGTCCCATGCACGCGACGCTGGCCGCGCTGGCGCATTTCATCGAAGGGGCGCAGTTTGAACGGCGCACGGCGCCCGCGCCCGACGTCTCCGCCCTGATTTTCCGACAAGATAATCTCCGGCCCTATGCAAATGGTCCCAGCACCGTGGTTGTGTTGTATGCCGACGGCGAGCACCCGGAACCGCTGCCACGTCGCATTCCCGACTCCGTGAGATGCTTCGATCGATGGGGCAATCCCATATCCGCTCCCCGTGATGCCACGCGTGGGCTGACGTATCTGGTCGCCGACCAGAACGACGCAACGTTGCTGGAAGTCATTGAGGATGCCGCGCCGGACACGCTTATCGTCCACGAAAGCCCACGCGCCTTGCTGGAAGCGATGGTGGCCGCGATGGCGGCGAGGGATGCGCGGAACGCGCCTTTGTGGCCTTTCTTGAGCGCACAGGCATCGCTGCTGCTCCGGGGTGACGAAACGCAGGCGCATATGGCGACGCGGCCGGAACTTCGCCGCGACGCCGCCGCTGCGCGGTTTAGACTGCCGTCTGATGCGCATCTGGTGGACTTCTCGGAACGTCCTGCAGGGCCCTTCATCGTGGGTACGGCCACGGTGGCGACAGAAACAGAAGCGTGGGACGCGGCCTATGCGGCGACGCAGGACGGTCTAGGCAATTCGTGGCGATTGCTTTGGTTGGCGATGGCGCCCAGGAGGCACGAGGGAGCGACTGAAGCCCCCGCGGAACGCCGGGATGGCGTGGTCAATGCGTTGAAATTGTGGGAAAAATCCCTCATCGAAGCGCATACGCGCAGTTTGCATGAAAACCTCTATGACGGCCCGTGCAGCATGGCATCCGCCACGTTGAACGGCGAATATTTCGTCTTTGACGACCCGCAATACCTCATCACCATGATGAATACAGCCGTACTGTGGGGACCCGCGCAAGCATCCGCCATGACCCTCGACCATGTCATCGTCAACGGGCCCTTGGCGCTGGTCGTCGGCCGATGGAACATTGCTTCGCTTGCGTTCGCTTTCGGCGAATACGGCATCGCAGCGGCATTGATCGAAGTGGACGGCGTCTGGCGCATTGTCACGATCTGCGCCGGAGCATGATCGCGCATCCCCCGACGCGACATGATATGCTGTTTCATGAATAACCGCCGCAGAAGGAACGGTCCATGCCGGTGCAACACGCGCGTGATGTGAAGGGACTGGTTTTCGACATCCAGCGGTTCTGCATCCACGACGGCCCGGGCATCCGCACCACGATTTTCCTGAAAGCCTGTCCGATGCGCTGCATCTGGTGCCACAACCCGGAATCGGTTTCCTGGCAGCCGTTGCTTTCCTGCGCGCCCGCGTTGTGCATCGGGTGCGGTTCGTGCGCCAAGGTATGTCCGCGCGCCGCCCACACGCTTGACGAGCGCGGCCATGCCTTCGACCGCAACCGCTGCATCGTGTGTGGGGCCTGTGCGGAGGAATGTCCGTCCGGCGCGTTGCACATGGCGGGCCACGAGACCAGCGTCGAGGAGGCGTTGAAGGAGGCGCTGCGCGACAAGCCGTTCTACGACAATTCCGGCGGCGGCATTACGCTGTCCGGCGGCGAACCTCTGATGCAGATTGAGTTCGCAGAAGCGCTGTTACAGGCCGCCGGAGAAAAAGGATTGCACCGGTGCGTGGATACCTGCGGCCACGCCGATCCCGAACGTCTGCGCCGTCTGCTGCCGCATACCGACTTGTTTCTCTATGACATCAAGGAAACCAATCCCGGCTTGCACCGTCAATGGACCGGCGTGGACAACGCGCTGATCCTGGACAACCTGCGCCGCATCCATGCCCATGGCGCACGCATCCGCCTGCGTTGTCCCATCATACCCGGATATAACGACCGACATGATCATTTCGAGGCCTTGGCGGCGTTGTGTCGGGAAATGCCCACCATCGAGGGCGTTGAAATCATCCCCTATCACGACTACGGAGAAAGCAAACTGGAACGATTCGGAATGACATCTGACGGCCGTGCCGCCGCCGCACCGCCAGATACCGCCACCGTGGCCGCATGGGCAACGCGCCTGCGCGCGCTGGGCGCGCGGGTTGTCAACGACAGGACATAGTACCGGGCGGATTGTCGCGCCCGATAACCCGATTCCGGCACATTGAATTTCTTGGCCCGCCGTTATTCAAGGGGCGTAACGCTGTGAAAACGATGGCCTTTAGAGTATGATATAAGCCGGTTTGGCGGCGTTGGAAAAAGGCGATGGCGGAATCGCCACAACAGAGGAGAGGGGACGCCATGCGAAACATGTTTCCGTGGATGGCGGCCGGGGTGTTTGTCATGACGGCGTCGGGCTGTCTGGTAATGGATTTATCCGGGCCGCCGTTCGATGCCGCCGGCGCCTACATCGGCTCGTGGGAAGGACAGGTGACCGGCTCGGCGAATGTTGTTGATGGATGCGCCGTCACCTTGAAATTGAATCAGCGGACGACGGCCCCATTTCCCGGCAACTACAGGTTGGACGGAGAATTGTTCCTGAACTTCACTTGTCCCTCACTGATTTGGGCCTTATCCCGCTACAGTCTGCCCGCATCCGCGACACTCCCGGTTACAGGCCTGATACTGCCGGGCGGGCAAATCTATCTGGGATCACTGGGCGGCAGTGGCGGGGGCGTGGTTCTGGCCAGCATTGATGGACGGGGATATGATTACAACGCCGACGGCGTGATGGACGCGCTTGACGGGGATTTCACCTTGCACTTCACCTTTCCCGGCGCAGAACCGGTTTCCATCGAAGGCGACATCGGCCTGGCACGGCGTCGCTGACCGTCCGCCGCCTACGATTCATCCTTCGGCGCATCGTCCTTTTGCCGGAGGGCGCGCAGCGCGCGGCGGAATTCCTCGCTGCCGAGGGTGGCGCGGAAGATTTCGCGCTGGCCGATGCGGTATTGCAGGCGGATGTAGTAGAGGTCAAGAAGCGCGGCCAAAAGGGCGGCCAGCATCAGCAATAAAAAAATCCCCCAATAAACCAGCAGCGCCGGGAGTGGCCACTGGTTGCGCAGGGTTTCCGGACCACACACCGCCAGCAGCGCGCTGCCGGCGAGGCTCAGCCCGCCCGCCACGCGCCACCGGCGCTGGGTCAGTATCGGTTTGGATGGTTTAGCGATGAGGCACCCAAACCCTTTCCTCGTAGGTTTCGCCGTTCGGAGACTTCACGATGCGGGTTTCATAGTGCCCGCGCACGGGCTGCCGTTCCACCACGCGGTATTCGCGCACGACGGGACGTTGATCGACAACGTAGGCCGTCTGCGGCGCGCGCGACCGGCGCTCGTCCACCTGGTCGCCTATCAATGCGCCGGCAACCGCCCCGGCGCCCGCGCCAATCAACGCGCCTTCCAGTTGCTGTCCGGACTGGTGACCGATGATTGTCCCCAGTCCCGCGCCCAGCGCCCCGCCCAGCAATGCGCCCTGCTGTGTGGGCGTGGTCTGGCATCCCGACAAAAGCAGCACGGCCGCAAGGCCGATTCCCGTCAATGTTGCGTATCTCATGGCTTTCATCCTCCATTTCAGGATGGAATCCCGCGCCGCCCGATTATTGTAACATGCGGTTGTTTCCATCCGGCACCTGCCTTTCCTTCTGCTTTTGCCGATCCAGACGAGAGGAATGCGTTCTTATTCACGTATTTCCGGCCATCATCCGCAGTAACGCGGCGCGGTTTGCCGCCGCGACCGGAAGGTTGTGGACCAGCGCCAATGCGCGGTTGAGGCGATCCAGAGCCTTCTCATATTGTCCAAGGGAGTGCAGCACTACGCCCAGATCATTGTGAATCAACGGGTCTTCGGGGTCTTGATCCAGCGCCGACACGAGGGCCGCCAGCGCGGCTTCGGTATGTCCGGAGATGAATTGGGCTTCGGCGTCGCGCCGGCGCCGGCGCGCCTCCAGCCGATCCCGGATTTCTCGCAATTGGGGAAATGCCGCGTGCAGGTCTTCCAGGATGCTGCACGCCGCGTCGGCCTCCCCCAACAGGTCGCAGACCCGCGCGCGATAAAGCCGCGCCATGACATGGCGCGGTTCGACTTCCAAGGCAATATCCAGATGGCGTTGCGCCAATGCCAGCCATCCTTCCCGCACGGCGATCGCCGCCAGCGCGGTGAACACATGGGGGAGGGGAGGGGTCTTTTGGGCGAGGCGCTCCAGAATTTTCCGCGCTTCTTCCAGATCGCCTCGATTCAAGAGGACGTTCGCCAGTGTCGTTGCAGCGGCCACATCCTCCGGTGCGATGGCCAGCGCCCGGCGGCAACAGGTCTCCGCCTCGTCGGCCATGCCGCAGGCCAGCGCCTGTTCCGCGCAGTCATGCAACGCTTTCACATCATGGGGCCGATTCTGCGCTTTCCGCCGCGCGATGGTCAGGTAACGCTGCGCTTTTTCGCCGCGCCGGGTTTCTTCGGTGTCATAGCCGTAGTGGTGGATGAGAATCTCTTCCCGGCGGATGCGGCCACCGCACTCAAGGACACTCTCTGTGATATTTTCATGGACCGGTTCGCGGTACTCGAAACCGCGTCCATTGCGGAAGAGCCGCAGCAGCCCTACGCGGATATACCCGGCATAACCGCGCGCGCAGGGATTGCCGGGGTCCGCGGGCGTCCACCGCCAGGCGCGGGGATCGTTGCAGTAATTGGCAAGCACCAGTTCCACGGCATCCGCGCCCAGGCCGTCGGCGTCCACCACCTCGCGGATACGCCGCGCGCCCTCCGGGTCGAGCGCCTCATCCGCATCCAGATGCAGCAGCCAGTCCCCCCGCGCCCGCCGGATGCTTTCATTGCGCGCGGCTGCGAAATCGTCTTCCCAGGGAATCGAAGAGACCTGCGCCCCGAAACCCTTCGCCACCGAAATCGTCGCGTCCACGGACCCTGTGTCGCACACCACGATCTCATCCGCGATGCCCCGCACGCTTGCAAGACAGTCCGTCAAACGGTCCGCCTCGTCCTTGACAATCATGATAACGCTCAGCGTGGGCATTTTTCCGTGGTCTTGTCGTTATTGCGGACCATGGCCGCAAACCGCATGAAAAAAGGCGCATCCACTGGGGGTGCGCCCTGTCATGTATGAAACATGCGCTATGAATGCAACATTATTCGAGGAATTTCAGGATACGTTCCGCCACCTTCGCCACGACTTCCGGATTCCGATAATCGCCCCGTTCGATCCGCTCCCGCGCCGCCGCCACCTTGTCCGCGCGAATATCGCTCTGCGTGTTGGAAATCTGAATCAGCCGGGTCAACTCCGCTGCCGCTTTCGCTTCGCTGCTGATGGTCAGGTTGTCCTTTGAGAAGGAGTTCGACGCATTGACCGATGCATCCCGGCCACCCCCTGCCCGATCGCCGCGCACTTTGGCCGGGCGATCAGGCTTGGGATCCGGTACGCCGCCAAGCCCTTGTATTTCAACCATATGAATACCTCCTACCCACGGATCACACTTCCGGCATGGTCCGCATTCCATCCGGTGTATCGGCTGAACACGCCGGAAACTTTAGCGGGGGATCGAATCTGGTCACCGATGGACACATCTTTATCCCTTCCCGCTTCCATGCTGCCACATCCCCTGCCGCCGGCGCAAGCAGGAAAATCTGCTGCCGATGCGCGAAAGTACGAATAGGGCTAATAAAACGAACAGGGCCGATAAAACATCCCAAGAATAGCAACTATTCAAGAACATCGGCAATTCTGTTCCCAAGGCGGCATAACCGCAACCACATGGGCTTGACATCGGACCCGGAGACGCCACTTCCGTCATTCTCGCGCAAGCGCGAATCCAGCGATCGCGTAACGGGCGCCCTCGCAATTCTCTGGACTCAAAAGGTGCTATCCGGGCTGCGAATCCTCAGAGGGGCGATCGCATAACGGACGCCCTCGCAATTCGCTGGACCCCGCTTTCGGGTCTGGCGATTTAACGCAAAAAGGTGACAGACACGTCTCGCTCGGTGACTCGCTCGCTTGTGTCAGTCGCCATTTTGCTTCGTTATTGTTCCTGTTCTTGCGGGCTATTGGGGTGATCTTCTCAGAAAAACAGGTCTGAGGTCATTATAACGACAGTCCTTTTCGCGGGGGTGACGGGCCTTGGTTTCCTCGTGTACCGATCCAGCGACCAACGTATGCTTGAGACACTCTGCGCCGGGGAACGACGCATTCCCGTGAAACGCGCCGGCGCATCTCGCGACGCGGGAGTGCCGCAGTGATTCGTTACACCGCTGGAGCGGTGTAACGAGGGATTCGTGCTATAGGTCCCATTTGACCCTGTCCCCTCTCATGCGTTTCCGTGCGGCACTTGTTTCACGGAGGTGGCTTGCGCTTGCGATGCGGCACTGCCTATAGTATCGGCCATGGAAGCATTCCCTGCATTGCGAATGATAGATGCCGTGCCGATGGAGCATGATGGCCAATCTGTGATCTGCCTGCATGACCCGGCGGGCTATGTGGAGGACCAGATTGCCTTATCGCCGCCGGCTTTTTTCGTAGCGGCATGCCTGGACGGTCAGCGCACGCTGCGGGATGTGCAATACGCGTTTGCGCGGCAGTTCGGCGGCGCGGTCATCACCGAAGAGCAGGTTCGGCGGATTGTCGGGTTCCTGGATGAGCGAGGCTTCCTCCTGAGCGGCCGTTTCGAGACGATCAAAGCGGAGACGGAACGGCGTTTCGCTCAAGCGCCTGTGCGCGCGGCGCGTCTGGCCGGGGCATCGTATCCGGAGCATCCGGATACGTTGCGTGTTTATCTCGATAATCTGTTCCTGGATGCCGGGGTATCGCTGGACAAGGAAGTCGCAGGAACCGCCCCGCCGCTGCGATGTCTCATTGTGCCGCACATTGACTTCCCGCGCGGCGCGGAGGCCTACGCGCACGGATACCGCCGCCTCCTGCAGGGCGCGCGTCCGGACACAGCGTTCATCTTCGGCGTGTCGCATACGCCCGCCACGACCCCCTTCGTATTGACCCGGAAATCCTTTGCGACGCCGTTCGGCGTGGTGGAAAGCGATGCCGCCGTGGTGGAACGGCTGGCAGGGGCCTGCGCGTGGGACCCGTTTGCCTCGGAATTCCTCCATCGCAACGAACATTCCATCGAATTCCAGGTGGTGATGTTGGCGCGGCTCTATGGGGATGCCGTGAAGATAGTGCCGATTCTGTGTTCCTCCCTGACCGAAGACGGGGCGGCAGACCCGGAATCCGTGGCATCGGTGAACCGATTCCTGGAAGCCTGCCGGGAATGCGTCGCCGGGTCGCGCAAGGTGGTCATCGCGGCGGCCGATCTCTCCCATGTCGGGCGGCGATTCGGCGATGACTTCGACATCAGCGATGCCGTGATTGCCGCCGTGGAAAGGGGCGACCGCGAAGACCTCGGTCACGCCATCGCACGCCGTCCGGCTGCGTTCTATCGGTCTGTCATGCGCGATGGCAACCAGCGCAAGGTCTGCGGCATTAATTGCATATACGCCGCGCTGAAAAGCGTGGAAGGCGAAGCGCTGGAGGGGGATCTGCTCCACTATGGCTATGCGCCGGACCCGGTGGGTGGCATTGTGTCTTTTGCCAGCGTCGCCTATGCCGCGCCGGATGGCGCGGACGCGGCGGAGAGGAATACCGAATGATGACGGTCCCCGGGCGAATCATGGCCCTGGATGTGGGCGACGTGCGCACCGGCGTGGCCCTCAGCGATCCGCTGCAGATGATCGCGTCCCCGCATTCCGTGGTGTGCGAGCCGTCCCTGGACAAAACCATCGCCGCGCTCGCCCGGATGATCCGGGAAACAGAGGCGGTCCGCGTGGTGGTGGGACTGCCGCTGGACCGCGACGGGCAACCCGGCCCCCAGGCCCGCAAGGTGCAGGCATTCATCGATCGGCTGCGTACGGCATGTCCCGTCGAAATTGTCACCCAGGACGAGCGTTTCACCACCGCCCAATCGCAGCGGGCGCTGATTGCGGCGGACTGCTCGCGCAAAAAACGCAAGCAGGTGGTGGACAAGGTGGCCGCCGCGCACATCCTCCAGACCTACCTGGATCGCCAGGCGGCGCGCCGGGAATGACCGCGCATGAATGAAACGCCCCAAAGTTCCCCGCGCTCGCGCAGGTGGTCATTCTGGCGCATTGTGGTCGGCGTGTATCTCTACGTTGCCGCCGTGCTGTTGCTGTTGATCGTGGCCGCCGGCGTGGTCGCGTTCATCGTCTATGACCATGTGATTCAGCCGGGCACGCCCGGACCGAAAATCGAGGTCGCGATTCCGCCGGGCGCCACCTTGCGGGATGCTGGCAGGATTCTCGTGGACATGGGGCTGGTGGAACGGGAGGCGTTTTTCCTGCTGGCGCTCCGACTGGACGGCACGAACCAGGTCATCCGCCACGGGGTCTATGAACTGCCGCGCGGCCTGTCTGCGCTGGAACTGTTGCGCCTGCTTTACAAAGGCCCGGCACGCAGCCTCACCGCCGACCAGGTCCGCATCACCATCCCCGAAGGCATGACCATTGACCAGGCGGCGTCGCTTTTTCCCAATCCGGAGGCGTTTCGCGCAGCGGCGCGGGACCCGGAACTGATCGCGCGCCTCGGCATTAAAGCAGACTCGCTCGAAGGCTTTCTCATGCCCAACACCTATTTTTTCGACACGCAGCCGACCGAACGCGCGATGGTGGAGCGCATGGTGGCGCAGTTCGATCGGGAATACAACCGCCTGCTGCGCGAGGTTCCCGGCGCGGACCAGTTCGATAAGATGATGATTGTCACTGTCGCTTCGCTGATCGAGGAGGAGACGCGCGTGGATGAAGAACGTCCGCTCGTGGCCGCCGTCATTTACAACAGGATCAAGAAGGGCATGCCCCTCCAACTGGACAGCACCCTCCAGTTCGCGCTGGCCAAGTACGGGCAGCGCATGCTGGACAGCGACAAGGAAGTGGATTCCCCCTATAACACCTACAAAAACCCCGGGCTGCCGCCCGGCCCGATATCCAGTCCCGGCACGGCCAGCCTGCGCGCCGCGCTCCTGCCGGCCAACGTTCCCTACGTCTATTTCGTCTCTAACGCCGACGGCCGCACCCATACCTTCAGCGCCACCTTCCAGGAACACCAGGAAGCCGTCGCGCGATTCCGCCGCGAGATTGCCGTCCAGCGGCGCGCCCTCCAACCGTAGCATGGGCGTCCCGGCCATGATTCTTTATGGCCGGAACGCATTTCTCCAGTCCGGGGTATTTGCGAAATGTGCTTTTTCACTTACTGCGAAGACAGTTTGCATCGGAAATATCAGGGGGGGCGATGTTACGACCGTCAAGAAGGATCATTTCGCAAATGCCTGAGTCCTTTGCGCCATTGACATCATTCCCCGCTCTTGGATAGAATGCCGGTTGCGAGGGCGGCATAGCCAAGTGGTAAGGCGGAGGCCTGCAAAGCCTTTATTCCCCGGTTCGAATCCGGGTGCCGCCTCCATTTTCTTTTCGGGAGGCACTGTTCTGGCCGGTCTCCCGACCGAGCCACAACATTTGGAATTTCCATCTCGTCGCGATTCCCACGAAACAACACGCGCCGCACCCACGTCAACCCCGGATGCGGCGCGCACAATGTCTCAGGCAATCAGAAAAGCCCGCCCATTACATGCTGCCGGAAATTTCAACGATTGTGGCAAACGCCCTCGTGGTGGGATGATCCGATGGATAGCGCTGCCATTCCACATGGCCGTCCATGAACAACACATTACAGCCGCCTGGAATATGGTTGAAATCCGACGGATCGGTATCCAGGATGTCAAACTGCACCGCGATCTCGCTCTGCGCCTTTGCGCTCGCCGCCGGATTGTTGATGTCCGTGATAAAGAACCGTTCAATGCCTTCTCGAATGCGATATGCCGTCATGTTTCGAAATGGCGGCGAGAGTTTATCGAAGTTCTTGTCGGCATCAACTATTCTTCCTGCGCCGGCAACATCGTTCTGCGCCAACGCATTTATCTGCGCCACCATCTCTGCCAGGAAATTAAAGAATCCGACATCAAGATGGGTCCCCAGGGCTGCCATGCCTTTGGGCATGTTCGGGTCGTTCTTATCCATCCCTTCGACCATGTAATATTCATCATTGATCGCCCAACCAAGATAAACATAGGAACGTTCGCTTACGCGACAGGGGTCGGGCGTCATGTCCGGGTCTCCGGTGCCCCCCATGCTCCACGTGCCCGCATTATAACCGCTCACGCCGTCGTTGTCCGATGGGCAGATGTTGACCGACAGATCCGACAAATACTCCGGATACATCGTGGGGCCATACCACATGAAGCCAATATCCGTTCTGGTGCATTGCCCGTTGATATTCGGTTCACGTCCATATTTGTTCGGCGGGAACTTCTGTCCCTGCGACTCATTCGCGTACATCTTGAATGACAATCCGATTTGTTTCAGGTTATTCTGACAACTCGATCGCCGCGCCGCTTCGCGCGCACGCGCCAGCGCAGGCAACAAGATCGCCGCCAGAATCCCGATAATGGCGATCACCACCAGCAATTCGATCAGCGTAAAACCCGTCTTTTTCATGACATCATTTCTCCCGCGTGTTGATAAGTTCCTTCACGCCAACGTTTTCCACCGTTGGCCGCAATGCCCGTTGCCCAAAACCATGCACCGGTTGCATCTCCTTAAACGCCCATGGCCTCTGTCGCCGCGTTACATCCTCCATGATTAGGCGCAGTCGCCGCGCCTGCCCATTGACTCCCGCTGACACACCATGCCTCATCATTTCTACTTTACCCTAGCACTTGGCTGCCGTTTAGTCAATGGATTTTTTTGTGTTCGGGCACACAATTAATGCAAAATATCATATTTATTAGAAAAGTGCTTCGCAGCGATGTCTATGGCGTCCCGCCAACCCATTCCGGGGGCTTTTGCCATTCCCCTGGCGGCAGGATAATTCAGAAAAAAGTTTGAATCAGGGCTTGACAAGCGATCGGAAGTGCGCTAATCTATTCGTGTGAGTGAAAGTGACGAGATGTCCGTCATGCGGATGGACAACGCCACAAGAGGCAACGGGCTGCCCCGGGCTGCGGCAAGTGTAGCGTGAAGCGGCGAAGGATGCAGTGTAGTGCCTCATACAAATGCAGTTGAGAACGAAGCAATGAGGTGTCAGAATGGTTTAGGGTCTTAACCTGAGAAAAGGGAAGGAGTGTATCATGAAGCGACATGAGGTGTGGTTGATTGTAGCGGCGGCGCTGTTGGCGCTGCCCGTAACGGGCTATGCCGATCCGCCGGCAAATTTCACGTGGCCTGCGGGTCAGAACGGGTCGGTGACCGCCTCGACAGTGGACTTCGACAGGTGGATGTACGAATTGTCCATCAAGTACATCGCGTTGGTGGGCGGCTATCCGTATGCCTACCTCGACCCGGCGGTTGCCGACAACAATGACAACTATATCCTGGATGCGGATGAGCTCTCGCTCATCAGGGCCATTTGCGTGGACACGAGCCACCCGCAGCATAACACCGTGCACGAGGCCTTGAAGGCCAACGTGACGCGGCTGGAGACGGATTTGGGCGGCTTGGCGGGTTCACTGGTGCCGCCACTGAAATTAGTGCTGGCGGGCTACATGCTCCTGGGCGATGGGGGATACACCCGTGCTCCCAACACGTTTGAGGGGTCGGTGGGTATTGTGGCCGAGACGATTTACGGGATGCGCGACTATGGTTCCGGATGGAACACCGGCGCGCCGAATCTTGCGCTCTATAACCTGCAGCCTGCCACCCTGTCCTGGTGCGGCGATTTTGACGGCGACGGGGTGAACAATGCGCGGGAATACTACGGCCAGTGCATGGACCGGGCTGTCTGGTTGGCGGCGGCAACCAATTCAGCGGTTGCGCGCAGCGCCACAGGACCGGGGTCCTGCGCAGGGGATAACGACACCTGTCTGATTCCGGGCGTTCACTTTCAATATGTGCCGGCAAGCCAGAAAGTGTATCTGGTCACGCCCACGGAAATGACATGGACAGACGCCCAGGCTTATGCCCAGGCGCTCACCATCGGCGGCACGCCCTATCCGTCGAACCTGATGAAAATCAGCAACGCAGCCGAGAACGCGCTTGCGTGGAGCATCGCCAGCCGGGTGGGCACCGCATGGATTGGCGCCACCGACCAAGAGGAAGAAGGCGTGTGGCGTTGGATTTCCACCGGCGAGCAGTTCTGGCAGGGCGACGCAGGCGGCAGCACCGTGGGCGGCCGCTACGCCAACTGGAGAATCGGCGAGCCGAACAATTCCGGTGGCGCAGAGCATTGGGCGGAAATCCGATCCGGCGACGGCCAGTGGAATGACGCGGGCGTCAGAACCCGTCCCGGTATCATCGAGGTTGCCGGCACCTTCGCCGACGCCAACAGCAACGGCATTCCGGATGCTTTTGAACCATTCCTGTGTGGTCATCCGGAGTGCTTGGGAGTCGGTGAAGGCGAAGGCGAGGGTGAAGGCGAGGGCGAAGGCGAAGGCGAAGGCGAAGGTGAAGGCGAGGGCGAAGAACCATGCGCCTATGAGGGTGTCCTTCAACAGGAGGGCGCGTTGTTCTTCACGCTGCTGTCGGCGAACGCGGGGCCCGTCGTCCAGAATCTGGCGATACTGTGCGGCATGACCGGCTGGGACAACTGGGACCTTGAAAATCTGGGGCAATTCCTGGCACCGCCGTATACCTGCCCCGGCGACGGATTGCCGGATTCGTTCCAGATGGCGCTGGTCGAATATGTCTTATGCCATCCGCGTTATCCAGCACACGCCGACACCCTCGCGGGCTTCCTGCACAACAAGGCGGTGTTTGATGCCGATGTGGCCTTCCTTGGAGGGATTAACCCGGCTTTCTATGCCCTGGACCTGGTCGGGCACCTGCTCCCGGCGATGATTGGCACCAGCATGGGCGCGCGGAACACCGTCCATGCACTAATCCTGGCGCTGACCGGCGGCGCGATTGGCCTGCCCTCCTACGCCTCATATGTCACCTTCGGCGCGGGCAAGACGACGGGTGAACCGTTCTCGGCCGATGGTGACCTGGACGTTGATGGACTGAGCAACCTGGACGAATATCAACAGGTGATGGCGGTCGGCGGCGACATGGAACTCTTCGTGCTTGCGGCGACCGATCCGAACAACTTCTGGCCGGGCAACCCCGCCCTGCCCGCTGCAGGCATGATTGGCATGGGCCTGCTGGTCGCGGCGCTGGGCGGTGCAGCCATCCTGCGCCGGAAGCGGTAATCCCGTTACTGATAAGCGGTGACACAACGGCCGCCGGGGAAATTCCCGGCGGCCTTTTCTTATGCATAGATTCTTCGTCGCATCGTGTAATAGAATGTCGCCTGCGCGTGAAATCACGCCCGCCATTCATATGTCAGGAAATGAATGCAAAATGTCAGGTGTGTTCGTATTGGATAACATCCCCCGGCGGAGCCTCCACGGACAATTCACGTCGTTCCGCCAAATCCATTGGGCGCTGTACTCGGTCGGTTCTGATCGGAACGCCTCAGCGACCCAAGAATGCGCGGCACGGCGCGCCGTCTGCATTGAACAGGGGCAGCGGCAGCACGACAAATTCGTAAACGCCCCCCGCAAACCCGGCCAGTCGCAGCCCTTCCACCACAAAGACCCCGCGCCGTAGGAGTATGTGGTGCGTATCCTGCCCCGGCTGCCTATAGGGCGCGATGGAAGGGCCGTCAATCCCCACGAGCCGGACGCCATCGTCGGCCAGGCGCGCCGCCGCGTCGGCGGCCAACGCCACGTAATCCTTGCGGAAGGGCGCATCGGCGGGATGGTCCGAATTGCGCGTCTTGAAGAGCACGCGCGCGGGCAACCGATCCGCGGTCAGGTCTGCCGCCCTGATGACCTCCACATCCGGCAGGTCAATCAGCAGCGCCTCGCCGAAGAAAATGTCCGGGTTCACCTCATGCAGACGGGGACCGTCCTCCTCGAAATGCCACGGCGCATCGCAATGCGTGCCCGTGTGCGTGGAGAGGCGCAACAGCGATGTGTTGCACCCCGCGCCCGAAGCGATGCGTTGTGCGGGGGTCATCTCAAAAGGCGGGTCGTCCGGCCATACCGTGATGTCTGCATGCAGGGGAGTACTCACATCATGCCAGGTCATATGTGTTGTCCTTGCTGTCCTTGCGCCCCTTACACCAGCCGATAGATGACGGCGCCGCTGGGGAGTTTCGGGAAGAAGTAGGTGGATTTTTGCGGCATGGCCTCACCGGCCTCGGCGCAGGCGCAGATTTGGTCCGGGCGCGTGGCGCGCAGGATGAATGCGAGGACGGCGCGGCCTTCGCGGGGCATCGCCATGGCGCGGGCGGCATCGGTCTCATAGAGAAACTCCGCGCCCTCCGGAATCTTCAGGATGCGCTCCAGAATGCCGCGATGGAGCACGGCCACGTCCAGGTCGCGCCAGGCCGGGCCATGGTCGTCGCCGAGCAATTCCGTGCGGTCGCCGTCGCGCAGGCGCAACAGGAACTCGCCGCGCCCGGCGATGCAGACGCCGATGGCGCAGCGGGCGCGGGACCGTCGCACCTGGATGGCAAGGTTGCCCTCTACGGGAGCAATTTCGAAATAGCGTTTCAAATCGCGCAGCAGGGTGTCCGGGTCGAAATCGTCGAGGCGTTCGATCACCCGGTGCGCCGGATAGATTTTCAGGCCGGGATCGTGCAGCGAGACGAAGCCCATGAGCACGAAATCCCAGGGTTGCGTTCCCTGTGGTTTGGCGGCTGCGCGCATCTGGTCGCGGTAAAGCAAGGCGGTGCGGAACCGGTGATGCCCGTCGGCAATGTAAAGCGTCTGGTCCTGAAGAAACTCCGAGACGCGCGGGTCGTGCGGGACGCGCCACAGTTCCTGACGCACCCCGTCCATGGTGCGCGCTGTCGCATCCGGCCCGCGTTCTTTCATCGGGCGGTAGAACCATTCCAATTCGCGGGTCGGGTCGGCATAGAGCGAAAAGACCGGCCCCAGATTCGCCCGGGTCGCCTGGGTGAGCCGCAGCCGGTCTTCGACCGGCTTCTCGAAGGTGCGCTCATGACCGAGAATGAACCGTTCCCCTTCCTCTGGGAGCCGGAGCAGGCCGAAAAAGCCGCATCGTGTCTGCGTCGCACCATAGAGGTCCGTATAGCGCTGGCGCAGAAGATAAAATGATGGGGCGGCATCTTTTCGAATTACCCCTTCCGCCAGCCACGCCTCCAGCAACCGGGCCGCCACCTCATAGCGGGACAGGCCCTCCCGCTCTTCCGGCAGAATCAGGTGCACCATGTTATACTGGCTCTGCGCTGCCAGCGCGGCGCGTTGTTCCGGGCTGATCACGTCATAGGGGGGCGTGATGACATGGTCCAGCGTCCCCGTTTTGTCCGGGTCGAAGCGCAGTCCGTGGAATCCCTGAACCTCCAGCATGTGCCTCCTTTCGCGTAATGACCCCAATAACAGCCGGTCCCGTATTGTATCGGCTTCCGGCGAAGCAGGTCAAAGGGACCGCTGGAAAAAATGCTCGACATTGATGCTCCTGCCTCCCCTGGCATGGGCGTCTCGCCTGTGAAACACGGGCAGGATGTCCGCGCTACCGTGGATAACAAAAGGTTTTGCAAGAGCCTGCACTTTGATCGTTTTGTGCGAGAGTGGTCATAATCCATGCAGAAGGGCGACGAGACCATGGAAGTGCGGGACAGTTCCCCGGACATTGCGCTCATGCTGCAGGTGCGCGCGGACGACGCGGGCGCGTTTGAAGAACTGCACCGACGCTATCAGCGCCGGGTGCTGGGTTTTTTCTATGGCATGTGCGGCAATGCCCAGGCGGCGGCTGACCTGTGCCAGGAGACCTTCTTGCGGGCCTGGAAGGTGCGGCGGCGCTACCGCGCCACCGGGTCCTTCGTCGGCTATCTCTTCGGCATTGCGCGGATGATCTGGCTGGAATCGCGGCGCACGGCGCGCCGTTCCCCGCAATGCGTGGATACCGCGCAGACCGCGTGGGAATTTGCAGACGACCCCGTGCGCGCGCCGGACGCCTGTGCGGCGCGCCGGGAAGCCGCCGAGGCCATTCTTCTGGCGTTGGAGAACCTGCCTGAAGAGCAGCGTATGGTTTTCGTCATGCGCGCTTTGGATGGGTTGTCCCTGGAGGACATCGCCGCTGCATTGGATTGTCCCGTAAACACGGTTCGTTCCAGGAAAATTCTGGCGATCAAGAAAGTGAGACATTTGTTGTCATCGGTCTTCGCCACGCGCGCGGACCGCTGCCTATAGGAGGCGTCATTATGGATTGCAGACGCATGCAAAGAAAATTTGTGGCGTATCTGGACGGCGACCTGTCCCCCGGAGCGCGAACGGCCGCCGAACAGCACCTGGCGTCCTGCCTGGAATGCCGGGAGGCACTGGAATCCCTGCGCGCTTTTGACGCGGAATGCCGGGACGCCCTGGCGTATCCTGAAACACCTTACCCCTTTGCGGCGCTCCGCGCCCGCATGGCGGAAATAGTGCCCCTCGATGAAGTGAGAGCATTCCTCCCGCACCTGAAGGTGCAAGGGGCCATTCCGCGCTTTGCGGTCGCATTGATGCTGATGATGATCACCGGCGGCGCCGCCGGCGCGGTGCGCTATTGTCATGCCGCATACACTGTCGCCCGCCAACCCTTTGTATCGCGCACCGAACAGGTGGAGGACGACTACCAGGAGCGCCTGGACGCGGAATATCGGGATACGATGCAACGCCTGGCGCGGCACAATCAACCATCATCAGGTCATGCCGGCCCTGCAGCCAACGCGTGATCTGAATGCGGAATGCGGAATGCGGAATGGACAGTGCGGAATGGGGAATGCGGAGTGGCGAGTGGGGAAGGAAGGTAGAATAGGGGAAACCGCTGGCATATGCGCCAATAAATGAAAACAGTTTCAAGAGCAGAGCAACTTCAGTGTTGTCCAAAACAGATTATTAAGAAAATGAAAGACCATGCCCAAAACCCTTGGAAA
The DNA here is from genome assembly GCA_937951485.1 of uncultured bacterium. GTDB lineage: Bacteria > Hydrogenedentota > Hydrogenedentia > Hydrogenedentales > CAILVY01 > CALEDJ01. The sequence goes on along the minus strand of CALEDJ010000034.1, from coordinate 3,836 downwards.
ATCCTGTTGAATCAAGATGATGGGGCTGGCTTGTCCCATACACAAATCTCCCCGTGGGATTCCTGAGGCATCATTGACCCGTGTACCAAGGGGTCCTGTTTTGTTCCCCCTCACCCCACCCCTCTCCCAGAGGGAGAGGGCGTTTGCCGCGCAACCTGAGGTATGCCGTTATTCCCTCTCCCAGCGGGAGAAGGCGTCTGCCGCGCAACCTGAGGTATGCCGTTATTCCCTCTCCCAGGGGGAGAAGGCGTCTGCCGCGCAACCTGCGGCATGCTGTTGCTCCCTCTCCCTTTGGGAGAGGGGGTGGGGCGGGTGAAGCAGCGCATGGTCGAATTGCATGCTGTGGCTCCCTCTCCCAGCGGGCGAGGGCGTCTGCCGCGCAACCTGAGGTATGCCGTTATTCCCTCTCCCAGCGGGAGAAGGCGTCTGCCGCGCCACCTGCGGCATGCTCTTGCTCCCTCTCCCTTTGGGAGAGGGGTGGGGTGAGGGGGAAGGCCAATCTGATCGAAGGCTATTCTCGACGCTGAGAATATTTTGGACAGTACTGGAGCAACTTATATTCAACGTTCTCCCTCCGGCCTCCGCCCTCCGCCCTGCGCATTCCGCACTCAAAATTCGACGGCATTCCATCCGGGGATGCAGGAGTCGAGCGGTACGGTTTCGATGTGGGTGGCGCCGAGGCGGGCGAGTTCATAGCGCACGCGGGCGATGGGCAGTTCGGGGTCGCCCATTTCGGTTTGGATGCTGAACTCGGTATAGGTTGGCCCCGCATTCATGGTCGGCTCATCGCCAAAGAGGCGGTTCTCCCGGAGATAGCGCAGGATTTCGGGCACCTGTTCGTTGCGCGCGTTAAAGAACAGGAGTGTCTTGTTCTCGGCGAAGACCGCGCCATAGCAGTTGAGCAGAAACATGCGGGCGAGTTCGCGTTTTTCAGGATTGTCCTTGATGCGCGGATTCACCCAGATGCCGCTTTGCGACTGCATGACTTCGTCCACGATTTGCAGGCCGTAATTGCGGATGGCGCTGCCAGATTGCGTGATTTCGAGGCCGAAATCCACCGCGCCCTGCACCACCTTGGCTTCGGTCTTGCCCCAGGATTCGTAGATGACAAGCCCGCGTTCGATTCTGGGCGGCATCCGGTATTTCTGCACCGCCCACGCGCCATGCGACGCGGCGAACCCCAGCGCGGCAATTTTCTTCTGGAACCATTCCAGGGCGAGATAGGGCATCTCGGAGACCATCGAGAGCAGCGGCTTTTCATTGAGCAGGTTCCCGAGCCACTCGTCGAAGACAAGGCCTGCCGCGACAGGCCGCGCGACTATGACCAAACGTACTGAACCGCGACCAAGGTGCATTACCCGCTGAAGAACGACCTCCTGCTTGTATTCGTACTGGAATTCCAGGATGCGCTCGCGAATCCAGTCATCGCCGCCGATGGCGACGTCAATCTCGTTCAGGGCAAGTTGCGCGCCGAATTCCTGGGGACGCCCATCCCAGCCGACCAGGGCCGTGTTGAGCGGGAATCGGGTCGGGCCGCCCTGATCATAGCCCTGCGCGGGAAATCCCGCCGCTTTGAGCAGGTCCACGAGGTTGCCCCCGCGCTTGGGGTCCGCCAGCGAGCCGGCGGGCATACCGATAATGAGTTTTTCCGTGTTCATAGCGCCTTCGTTTCAGTGGTTGCGGCCGGCTCCGTCAACGCCACCAGCCCTTGCTCCACATGTAATAGCCGATGCAGAACGGATAACAGCCCAGCGTAAAGATGATGCGGGGCAGGCCGTATGGGAGACCAAGCCACGCATAGGTGCTCAGAATCCACGCCACCGTCGCCAGCACCAACCCCGATAATATCGCGGCTATGCATACGTTTTTCACCGTGGCGGGCCAGGGCGTCACGCCGGGCCGTGGACGCCGCTCCAGGAAAAAGCCCAGCCCAAGCAGCAGCAGGCCGATGAGCAGCACGCCGATTTCACCCCGGCTGAACCAGGGCGACCACGACGTGACTTCCAGGCGGTCCGGGCCGAAGTTGACGTCATATACCACCCACTTGGCGAAATAGCCCACGACGATAAGCGCCGCGCCTTCCACCTGCATGCGCCGGATCCGACCGCCCTTGCTTCGAAACCGGCGCATCGCCGCCGCCAATGTCAGCCACCACGGCAACTGTAACAACAAAATGCATAGATAGTAGAATGAAACCACGATCGCGTAATCCATTATCCGTTATCCTCAACCCTCTGCCGGAGATCAAAAGCATTTTAGCAATGTCGCGATGTGTTTGTCAGACGTCCGGCCTTGGTTCGAGGAGAAGCGCCCCGCGCCGCCCTGCGCGCGGCCAGGGAAAGCGCACCCAGCATTCCCATGAATGTCAGCGCATCGCCTTTGCGGCCGCGCGAGCGTGGTGCTGCGCCGCAGCCCAGCGCGTTTTCAGTCTTTTCCACGATAACGACGCGCATGTCGCGGTTGGCCCCGCCGCCGCCGGTGAAGCCCGCGATGCCTTCGTAGCGGCCGGGCGGCATGTCCATAATCTGGATGACGACACGCTGGCTTTCGCCGGGACCGAGCGCGTAGCGCCCGCCGCGCACGATGCCGAAAGGCGGCGGCATGGTGACGCGCCCTGTAAGCACGCCATAGCCGACATTGGTGACGGTGAAGCATCCGCGTGCACGCCGACCGCGCGTTGCAATCCCAAAATCAAGGCTGCCCGGCGTAACCCGGATCACCGTCGCGTCGAACGGCGTCGCCAGCGGTGCGATCAGCGCCGGACGGGTGAGTTCCCCCGCGATACGGTTTTCCGTAATCTTCTGGTTGACCGCGATTTCGGAGGACCACGCGCCGCCGGGAGTTTCCAAGACCACCGCGCCGGATGCATCCTGCACGAGATGCGCCGGATGCCCATAAATCGAGACCGGCACGCTGTCCGGCGGGTGCGCTCCCTCGAACGTGACCCGCACAGGCCACGAAGCGATGCGCGCCGGGTCCGGCATTCTGTATTCGCCCGGTTGTTCGGAAACAAGGATGCCTACGGCAGCATATTGTCCCTGGAAGACCACCTCACCTTCCGGAAGCGGCGCCAATTGCGCCGCGATGTCGGCGCCGACCAAGGTGACCGGGTCCGGCGCGAGGCTGACCGCGAGCAGACCCGTTTCACCGGGCAGCAGCAAGTCTTTGTCTGCGGCGACCAGTACATGCGCCAGCGGCGCATGCGCGCCGGCAAGCGCCATGATCGGAGAGGCAGTATCGGCACCCTTGGAATCTCGCCATGTCAGCGCGTGGGTGTGGAAAATCAGTTCCGTGTTGGCATCCGTGCCGGAACTGACCCACAGCCCGCGCTCCGGCGGCAGCACCGCCAACGGATCATCCGGAAGGCCGTTGCCGTCCGCGTCCGCGCCCGGCGGGGCGGTGCGCAGTTCAAACAAAACCTCTGCGGCGCATTCCACCGCCCCCGCGCCCAAGCCCCCCGCCTTCACCATGAGATGGTACATGCCCCTATCCAACGTGGAAATGTCCGGGAGATGGGCCGCATAAGGCGCCTCGAACAAACGCACGATGAAAACATCGTTAAGATAGTATTCGATCCATGCAGTATCGTCGGGGCAATTCGGTTCCGCCATAAGGATAAAAGGGACTGATACGGCATTGTCCGGTAGCACAATCACCATATTGTCCACAGGCTGGATAAAAGCGACACTTTTCAGGCGGCATTCCGGTTCCCCTTCCCCTTCCCCTTCCCCTTCGCCCTCGCCCTCGCCTTCCCCTTCACCCTCGCCTTCCCCTTCGCCCTCGCCCTCGCCTTCCCCTTCACCTTCGCCCTCGCCCTCGCCTTCCCCTTCACCTTC